>JBATVK010000019.1:0-22172 GCA_049671725.1 Acidobacteriaceae bacterium | reverse complement strand
CGAGATTGCTTTGATATAATTCGGGAAGGCAAGAGCGCTGGCTGACACACTCCTCAGTAGCTCAATGGCAGAGCATTCGGCTGTTAACCGAAGGGTTGTAGGTTCGAGTCCTACCTGAGGAGCCAATAAATCAATAGCTTACGGCAGCCGGCTCTTCCAACTTCGCCGAACTTCGCCGAATCGCTTCAAGCCCCCTCAGATTTCTCCCCTTCAGTCCAAGCTGTCCGAGAGGTGCCGTCCAGTCTCCCAGCACCGCCGAGGTCCGCGAATTGACTGCGGCCACGACGCTCTGTTCGATGGTCTGGACGTACACGTCTCCGGTGGTGCGGATGCTCGCATGGCGCAACGCGCCCTGGGCATCCTTGAGCGTGCCGTGCTTCTGTAGATCGGTACCGAGAGTGCGCCGCATTACCTGAAAAGTGACGAGGCGTTCCGGGATGCCGAGTTTGCGAGCGATTGGACGGATGCGCCACCGGAGAAAATTCTTTCCCCATCGAGGCACCGCTTGCCCTTTCCGTTTCCCCCTTCCGAACGTGGGGAACATCAGGGCTTCCGGCGACGAGTCCTTCGAGAGTCTCCGCCACGCTTCGATGACCGGCCGAACTTGTTCTGGCACGGGAATCGGAGCCTTGCTTTGCCTTGTTTTCAGTCGGCCATGATAGAACTTCCCCTCGTAGGCCGTTCCGTACGGCTGCAGAGCCTCGCCTGTCCAGGACTTCCACTGTAGTCCCATGACTTCACTGGCCCGCGGACCGCAAAAAATGCCGACGCTGAGAAGGCAGAGATCGTGCATGTCTTCGATCGCGCCGATGAGCGCAAGAATCTGATCCCGCGTCATCACGGGTCGCTGCGCCATCTTTGCCTGAGGCATGTTCACGTCCTCTCCCGGATCGTCGTTGATGAACTTCTGCTTCCGCGCCATGCGGGTGATCGCCCGCATATTGGAGAAGCATGACCGAACGACCGCATCCGAGTACCCCTTTTCCGCCAGTTGATTCAGCCAGATCTGAATCTGAAATGAATCCAGCTCACGCACCGGCAGGTCTCCAAACCGCGAAACCAGATAGTGTTGAAGCTGGTAAGTGTTGGTTTTGCGGTACGCCGGGCTCCATTTGCCCTGGCGCATCGGAATATATCGCTCCTGAACGAACCAGCGAAACGTCACCGATACATCCGCTGGAACAGCCAGGCTTGCGCCATTTGCTCCGCATTCTCTGGCGATAATCTCGCGCAACAATTGTTCCGCCCTCCATTTCGGGGTACTTGCCTTCGGACAGATGGCAACATTGCGCTGACGCCGAACCTCCTTTCCATCAGTGTCCCGACCGTAGATCAGGAACTTTCCGTACCACTTCTTCACCCTCTTCCCGCAAAGGTAGACGGTGCCCTGCTGATATTTCATTGCCACAGTGTTCTCCGATTTCTGCTTCCGGTCCTGGTCGTGGAGAACAATTCCTTCATACACCACGTCGGGGCCGACGAGAAGGGGGAAGCGCAGAAAGTTCTGTCAAAAAGAAATCGACATCGACGCGGCGATACCGCAGGAGCTTGCCCATTTTGACTCCGCGAATACGCGGAGAGCGGCGATAGGTGTGATCGCGGATGAAGCGCTCCGAGACTCCTAACCTGGCCGCTACCTCTCTGGCGTTCATGAGGTATTCGTCGCCCGGACACGAGGGCGCGGCGATGTTGTTTTGCGACTCCAGTGCCGCCTTGACACCGTAGGCGCCGATATCGATTACATGCCCCGGCATCGACCCAACCGGAGCATGAGCTGAATTGATGGTGGCTGCGGAAAGTGGAGATGAACCGACACCGTCGTTGAGCGGCGGAGCCGAATGGTCATTCCTTGCAGTTGCGGTGGACATTATTCACCTCGGGGCTCGCGGGCGACATTCACCGGGGGCCAGCAGCGCTCCTCGGCGAAAGCACGCGCGCGGTTTTCCCTCAGCGTCCGCCGAATCGGAATGCTTGTCCAAGACTTGTCCTGCATGGTGGTATGCATGGAAAGTATGGCCAGATCTGCGCGAAACATGCTCAGGTCACCAAAAAGTGCCCTATTGACGGAGTGTGTGCGGCAAGGGAATCTGAGAGCGACACGTATTCGCGCACGATTCTCAACAACTCGACAAGACAACTCTCGATCTGCCCTTAGTTCCCGGGGGTCACGGGCATGTCCGATTTGCTGGAATTCCGTTTGCTGAAGTACATCGCGGTCATTGCTGAGACCGGCAATTTCACGCGCGCCGCAGAAAAGCTGTACACCTCACAGCCGTCGCTTAGCCACCAGGTCAAAGATCTTGAAGAAGGGCTGGGGATCGAGATTTTCGAGCGCAATCGTGACAGAGTGACGCCGACACCCGCCGGGCAGATCATCGTCGAGTTCGCCAAAGATGCGGTCCGAACGCGCAATGAGGTTGTAAAGGCAGCGCTGGCGGTGCATCACGGCGAAGTTCCTCCGCTGCGATTGGGCTTTTCGTGCTTCGTGCCCACTTCGGTTCTCGAAGGGCTTCAGCGCGTGTACGAAACCCTCTTCCCCGCATGCGCGGCGCAACTGACGGGCGGCGATCCGAGGCACATTACGGATCAGCTAAGGAGAAAAGCTCTGGACTGCGCCCTGCTTCCGATGCCAATCGCGGGAGATGACTTGTGCATCCTTCAAATTGAGAGCGCCCCACTCGTGGTTTGCATGAGAGAAGATGACCCTCTGGCACGGCTCTCAACGGTTCGTCCCGAGGAAATTGCCGACCGGCTCACGGTTTTTCGTGCTCCAGAGAGCCATCCGGCAGCGCATAAGCGGCTGCTGGAGATGCTTGCGGAAGTCGGCATTAGACCTACGGTTTCGTGCGTCGCATCAACCCCTTCGGAGTTGCAATGGATGGTACAGAGGGGGTTTGGTCTGGCGCTAATCGATCAGCAGGTGAAGCTGGAGCCGCTATTGAGCACTCGATCGATTACCGACGTGAAGTGGAGCGCTGACACCGCATTCGTTCATGATCCCCGAGCGGAGCACCTTGCTCTGCCAATGCTTGTCCGACACTTGAAGCGGAAGAACGACCGCAAGCCTCCCAAGCAGGCGCACCCCCGCAAGAGCGAAGGACCGGTTCAGTTGGAACTGCCGACGTGATTGGTCGCTCGCTCCTTCGTCGAGATCTGGATGAGCGCGTTGGCCTTCCATGAGAAGGCCGAAAACACTCTTCCAGACCTACGACTACTGGAAATGCGCTTTGGCGTTCTGCTCCGTCTTTGTTAACGAGACAGAACGACCCGTTACCGTACCGCGATGTTTACCGCGTCGTGTCCGGCGCCCTCGAAGTTTGCGGGACGCGGCCCTGAGCCACCATCGCCTGCACTTTACTGTGCCGGCGCGAGTAGCCGAAATAGATGAGCAGGCCGATGATGAGCCAGCCGAAGAAACCGATCTTGGCCGGTGTGTCGGTGGAAACCATTAGCGCCAGGGCGATGACCATTCCGGCGACGGGCACAAACGGCACCCACGGAGTGCGGAAGGGACGCGGCACGTCGGGTTGCCTTTTGCGCATCACGATCACGCCCAAGCAAACGATGGTAAAGGCGAGCAGCGTGCCCAAGCTGACCAGCTCACCGAGGAAATTGATGTTGAAGAAGGCGGCGAGGAACGCGACCATCACGCCGACAGCGATGGTGACCAGCCAGGGTGTGCGGAAGCGGGGGTGGATGTCACTGACCCATTTGGGCAGCAGGCCGTCGTGGGCCATGGTGTAGAGCACGCGGGTCTGGCCGAGCATCATGACCAGCATGACGGAAGCCAGACCGGCAATGACGCCCACATCCATCAGGGACACTCCCCAGCCCGCGCCAATTGCCACCGCACCGTCGGCTACGGGAGCCGGTGTATTCAGCGTGGTGTAGGACTTCACTCCGGTGAGCAGGCCGCTGACGATGATGTAGAGGATGGTGCAGATGATGAGCGAGCCGAGGATGCCGAAGGGGAGATCCTTCTGCGGATTGCGGGCTTCCTGGGCGGCTGTGGAGACAGCGTCGAATCCGATGTAGGCGAAGAAGACGACACTGGCGCCGCGCATGATGCCGGACCAGCCGAACTCGCCGAAGTGACCGCGGTTCTTCGGGATGAACGGATGCCAGTTGGTCATCATCAGGTGCCAGTGACCGAAGGCGAAGGTGGTTGCGAGTCCGATGAAGACAAGAACCACGGAAACTTTGACCATGACGGCGGCGCTGGTGAAGTTGGCCGACTCGCGGACGCCGACGACGAGGATGGTGGTAACGATAAGGATGGCGCAGAAGGCGATGATGTCCACCTTCGCGGAGAACGGATGGCCAAAGAGGACTGCGGAAATGGAGGGCTTGGCGTTGAAGGGCAGACGGACGCCGAAGGAGCCCAGCAGGCTGGAGACGTAGCCGCTCAAGCCGACGGCGACGGTAGCCGCGCCGAAGGCGTATTCGAGGCACAAGGCCCAGCCGATAATCCAGCCGACGATTTCGCCGAGTGTGGTGTAACCGTAGGTGTAGGCGCTGCCGGCGATGGGGATCATGGCGGCGAATTCGGCGTAGCAGAGGCCTGCAAAGACGCAGCCCACGCCGGCCACCACAAAGGAAAGCACGATCGCAGGACCGGCGAACTGCGCGGCTACGGTGCCGGTGAGGACGAAGATGCCCGCTCCGATAATGGCACCGATGCCGAGGGTGACCAGATTGATGGGGCCGAGCGAACGCTTTAGGGTATGCTCGCCTTCGGCGCGTGCCTCCTCGTGACAAGCGGAAAGCGGCTTAATCGCAAAAAGTTTAGCCATGATCGGCTGTTCCTCCAGGAATTTCGCTCGCGCCCTTGAGAAACCGCACGGCGCGACCACGGTAAAGACGGGGATGCCGATCAGCACGATCACCAGACCCGGCCAAGTATATTGCGGTTTGTAGCGCAATAATACGGCGAATCCATTCTCGGTTTATGAGAAATCGCCAACGCACTCACGGAACCTACACGCGAGACGAAACCATGCTTCGGTCACAGTTGAGCGAAGGGCACTCACAGTTTGCCATGCTCTTCATGCATAGCGTTATGCACACGAAGTCTTGGACTCGCTGAGCGAGCGGCGCTAGCTTTTGGCTCAGGACGGCAGTAAACCAGCCGTCGGAGGTGCCGATGATCCCCAGCAGTGCTGTATTTCCCGGTAATACAACCCGCCTCGCGAAACGATTGGCGCAAATTTTCTCCAAACAAAACCTTCTCGAGGCCGCGCACGTGATGGCCCCGACGCTGACCGCGCTCCTGTTCATGGGCGCCAGCGGTGCCGTCGCCCACGCCCAGGGAACCATCAGTTTCAGCGGTGCTCAGACCCTGATGCAGACCATCCAGACGTTCGCCGAATACGCGGGCGCGGTGATCTGCCTGGTCGGCCTTATATTCGCCGGCATCAACTTCATGAGCGGCAACATTCAACGTGGCGTCATCGGGCTCTTCGGGGCCATCTTTGGCGCCGCCGTTCTCGGATGGGGAGCGGGCTGGATCAGAGCTACCCCGTGCCCAGCAGCAGGAAGCCCTTGCCGCATGTTTTCAGGAGCAGTTCGCCAACGGGAAGGGGAAGCCGATTCTTCTGCCTGTCGGCCATCTCCGGCAATGGATCGAGCGGAACATCCTGCTGGACCTTGCCGCCGCGCCCTTCTCGAAAGAGGACGCCGCGCTTCTGCCGGAGGCGGGTTCCTGCCTGGAATGCCCGAAGCGCACCGGACACAACGCCGTGCTCTTCGCAGAACTCAGCCGCGTGGACCGCTGCTCCGACCCGCAGTGCTACGGGGCGAAGGTGGAGGCCCACATCAAACTGACCATTGCTGCCAAACCCAAGCTGGTACAGATCAGCACGGCCTACGGCCAGCCGAAAGACGGCAGCGCGGCCATTCCCCGCAACAGGTACGTTCCGCTCCGCGACGGCAAGCCCGAAAAGCACCAGCGCGACTGGCCGGAGTACAAAACCTGCCGGTACATAACCGAGGCCATCGTCACCGAAGGCACCGAGAAGGGCGAGACGTACAAAGTGTGCGCCAATCCCGAGTGCCCGGTCCACCACGCGAAGCGGCAGCAGCAGCGCAATCGCGCCGATGGCGCATTGAAAGCCGAGCAGGAGAAGCGCCGCCGCGAGGAGGCGCTGGCCCAGGCCACCGGGCTGCGCGTCCTCAAAGCCATCTCCGATGCCGTCCCCGTCCGGCTCATGAAGCGCGACCTGCTCTTTCTCGCCCAGCGGTTCACCGCCATGCTGGACGAGCGGCGCCTTGCCGTTCTCATCCGGCAGCACGGCATGGGCAAACCGAAGGACGGCGAGGCACAGGCGAAATTGCTGGCGAGCTTCCTGCTGAAGGCCGACGAAAGCACACTGGGCCGCATCCTGGTGGAATCCGCGATTCTCCTGCCCGGTCACAACCAGAGCGACGCGGCGAAGACCCTCCGCGATGCCGCTCACGCCTACAAGGTGGATGTGGACGCCATCACCGCGAAGGCCAAACAGGAATTTATGGCCAAGGAGAAAGCAAAACCGGCAAAGCCCGCCCGCAAGCCGGACGCAAAGACTGCGAAGAAGCCAGCAGCATAGCCATCAACCAACAGCGGAACTTCGCGGAGCCTGCCAACCACAGGCTCCGCATTTCTATGTGCGCCTGCCCGGGTGCCCACCCTCCTTCGATGCCCGCGTGAATGCGGGCGACATCTTCGGCCCGCCCGACGGGCAGCGCCACCGGTACAGGATGTCCAGCCTGGGCAGCAGAGATAGCGAATGCGGTTTTCGCCTTTTCACTGGATAATTCACACGGCTTCGCGTCTCTGTGCGGCGCTTGTGGATGGCGCCTCTGCATTCCCGGTAGGCCTGACGATTGCGCTAGTCCTCGCGGAGCAGGATTAGTCAGGGCGCCGGAATGCTGTTTAGTCTCGGTATCGATGATGCCTCTTTACACCAGTGTGCGCCAGCAGTATGTGATGACCGTCACAGCCCTCCTCCGATGGAATTCGTAAGGTTACTAAAAGCAGCCCCATGTCAGCGTCAGGCCTCATCGCGCCCGTCCCTGTTTGCCGACAGGAAGTGCCCGCTCTACGAACGCAACTCCGCCTAGAGAGAATCCTGACTTGTCAACGCCCAGGTATCCGCTTCGGATTGTGATCCAGCAGATTGTTAAGACTCGGACATCCTCCTTCCGGATCGTAGCCTACGGGGGCAATCGGGGCCCTCGGCATTCAGACTTCGAGAGTCGGGACGCTCTCCTGAAGACACTCCGTTCAGCGGTTCCGGGCTTCGATGATTCCAGCGTTTCGATCAACGTGGCCGGCGGCAATCAGACTTCTATCGTTTTTGCCGACGAGATGGACCTGGATGACAACCAGTTGTCAATTCTCGGTCTGAGCTGAGGCCTTCCGACCGATTGAGCGGTGGGTGAATGCGCTCATTGGCACTGCTCTGCCCCGAGCGAAAAAGCAGACATTGAACCGTCGAAAGGGAACGCCTCCCAGGAATGCGAAGCGGTGTCGATGTGCTAATCTATATTCGCAACATCTAATATGCTTATAGACAAAGGCATTTCTCATGCCTGATTCGCTTCGCCGCTTTAAGGCCGACGTCTTTCAGGCCCTAGCTAATCCGACACGCATCGCCATCCTTGAACTGCTGGGCAACGGGGAGTGTTCGGCCGGCGAACTGATTGAAAAGCTGGGCATGGAGCAGGCCAACGTTTCGCAGCATCTGGCGGTGCTCCGTGCGCGGCAGATTGTGGTGAACCGCAAGGCGGGCAACCAGGTTTTCTATTCGGTTAGAGATCCGATCATCCTCGAGGTGCTGGCTCTGATGCGCCGGTATTTCCAGAAGCACCTGAAAGAAGCTCTGGAGATGCTGGACGCAATGGACAAAGCCCCGGCGGAGACCGGGGAATGAGCGTTCAGCGAAATTCATTTCCGGAGTTGCCTTTGCCCTCCCAATTGAGCGCTGCGCACGGCATGGCAACTTCATGTTGCACGGCCGCGGCAGAGGTGCAACTTTGAGCGCGCCTCGCTGGATATCTCTCGCGGCTGGTGCTTTGCACGGCCCCACACTTCATTCGCTGCTGTTCCTGGTGGCAGCCTGGGTGGTTCTGGGCGCTGTGGGACTGTTGCGCCCTCGCAGCGTGCGCTTTGTTGCTCACCTGCTGTTTCCTTCTGGAGCGGTGGGCTGCATGGGCGTCGCACTGCTGGCGGGAACCTTTCTGGTCACCGGCCACACGACTGAAGTGATGATCCTCCCGCTCGGCCTGCCGGATCTGCCGTTTCATTTGCGGCTGGATGCTTTGTCGGGCTTCTTCCTCGTGATCCTCGGCGTGGCGGGAGCAGGAATCTCTATCTTTGCCGCCGGATATTTCAGACGCGGGGAAGGCACCGCTCCCGCACTGCTGGGCCTCCAGTACCACGTTTTTCTGGCCAGTATGGCGGTGGTCATTCTCGCTGACGACGCCTATCTGTTCATGGTGGCGTGGGAGACGATGGCCCTCAGTTCCTATTTTCTCGTCACGTCGCAGCACCGCATTCCAGAGATTCGCCGCGCCGGATTCCTCTACCTTCTGATGGCCCATCTGGGCGCCATCTGCATCCTGCTTTGCTTCGGCGTGATGCAGGGGGGAAGCTGGCAGTTCATCTTCGATGCCATGCGCGGAGCATCGCTCGCGCCTCTCTGGGCAACGATGGCCTTCACTTTGGCGCTGCTGGGTTTCGGGGCCAAGGCCGGCCTGGTTCCGCTACACGTGTGGCTGCCGGAAGCGCACCCTGCGGCCCCCTCGCCAGTATCGGCGATGATGAGCGGGCTGATGCTGAACACTGCCATCTACGGCATGCTGCGGGTCACCTTCGATCTGCTTCATGTGCAGTTCTGGCAGTGGGGCGCGGCGATGCTCGCCCTCGGACTTTTCTCTGCGCTTTTCGGAGCCATCTTCGCGGCCGTGCAGACGGACATGAAACGGCTGCTGGCCTATTCCTCGATCGAGAATGTTGGGCTGATCTTCACCGGCATCGGTCTGGCCGCGCTGTTCGATGCAAGTCATATGCCCCTTTTTGCGGCCCTCGCGTTGGCGGCAGCGCTGATCCACGCCCTCAACCACGCTCTTTTCAAGAGCCTGCTGTTTTTGGCAACCGGCTCGGTACTCCACGCAACCCGGCAGCGCAGCCTGGGCAAACTGGGAGGCCTGATTCGTCGCATGCCGTGGGTCGCCGTTCTGGCGCTGATCGGAACGCTTGCCATTGCCGGTCTGCCGCCGCTCAACGGCTTTGTCTCCGAGTGGTTGCTTCTGCAATCGTTTCTCTTTACCCCGCGGCTTCCGCAAGCTTTCATCAACATGCTGGTCCCGCTGGGAGCGGCTGTGCTTGCGTTGACCGTCGCTCTGGCCGCCTATGTGATGGTCAAGTTCTATGGCGTGATTTTCCTGGGGCAGCCACGCGAAACATCGTTGACCGACGCACATGACGCTAATTGGCTGGAACGGATCGGACTGGGATGGCTGGCGGCGGGATGTGTGTTCATCGGTGTTCTGCCTCAGTTTGCTCTGCGTGCGGCCGGAACCGTCACCGGCAAGCTCATCGGGCAAACGGTCACTCCCGGCGCCTCTTTCTGGAGGATCGCACCAATCGCGCCCGAGCAGGCGTCCTACAGCGGACTGATTTTCCTGGCGGGTATTGTCGCCGTCGTGGGCATCACTTTCCTTCTGGTACGTCTGCTGGCACATGGGCGCGTGCGCCGGACAGCCGCCTGGGACTGCGGCTATCCATGGCAGACCTCGCGTATGCAGGATACGGCGGAGGGTTTTGGGCAGCCCATCCGTCACATGTTCGGCGCGTTCTTCCGCATGGAGCGCGACCTGCCAGCGCCCTCCGACGAGGCTCCGCGCTATCGCATTCATATCGAGGATCGCTTCTGGGGCTGGATCTATCAGCCGATTGCGCGCGGCGTGCAGTGGACCGCCGACGCGGTCAGCATCCTGCAGGGCGGACGGCTGTCCGTATACCTGCTGTACAGTTTCCTGACTCTGCTGGCCCTGCTGGTGTTCGTCTTATGAAGACCGTCAGCCTGGTTAGGCAATTCGCGGAGGTGGCGCTGGCCATCGGGATCGCGCCCCTGTTTGGCGGATGGATTGCCCAGTGCCGCGCCTGGATGCAGAACCGCTCGGCGCCGCCGCTGATCCAGTCCTACCGCATGCTGCACAAACTGTTCCGCAAGGATGCGGCTCTGGCCACAGACGCGTCCCCGCTTTTTCGCACCACGCCTTATGTGCTGTTCGGGACGATGGTGCTGGCGGCGGCGATCATTCCTTCTATTGCGACCGACCTGCCGTTTGCGCGAGCGGCTGACGCCATCGCGCTGATTGGACTCTTCGCCACGGCGCGCGTTTTTATGGCGCTGGCAGCGATGGACGTCGGTACAGCTTTCGGCACGATGGGGGCCCGCCGTGAGATGATGATCGGCTTCCTGGCGGAACCGGCGCTTCTGATGGTCCTGTTCAATGCCTTTCTCCTATTCGGCAGCACAGCGCTGCCCAACCTTGTGGATGGTTATGCTGCCCATCGGTCGGGAATCGATCCGAGCGTGATCTTTGCTGCTGTCGCGTTCGTCATGGTTCTTCTCGCCGAGAACGCGCGCATTCCGATCGACAATCCGGCCACGCACCTGGAACTGACGATGATCCATGAGGCGATGCTCCTTGAGTATTCCGCCCGGCACCTTGCTCTTATGGAATGGGCGTCAAGCCTCAAGCTCTTCAACTACGCCTGCATCGGTTTTGCGCTGTTTCTGCCCTGGGGCATCGCCATCCATGGAGCCGATGGCACAGCCGCGCTTCTTGCCGCCGTTGCCGCACTCATCGGCAAACTCGTGGTCGCCGGAGCGATGCTCGCCCTGATCGAATCCGTCTCGGCCAAGCTGCGCCTGTTCCGTGCGCCGGAATATCTCGCGACGGCATTCCTGCTTGCCGTGCTGGGATTGCTCGTTCATCTGTTGCTGGGGGCGAACACCATTGCTTAAATCCCATTTGATCGCGCAATTGCTCAAGCTGCTGGCCGCAGGGCTGCTGCTCATCTCCTTTGCCATGCTGTCACGGCGCAGAACCCAGCGTTTGATCACGCTGTACGCCTGGCAGGGCGCCATCCTGTTTCTGTCCACCTCCCTCGTGGCCTGGGATGCGGGCCTGACCGAACTCTGGTGCTCCGCTGCCCTCACCCTGATTCTGAAGGTCGTCGCTATGCCTTGGATTCTGCATCGGCTCATTCAGCGGCTGGGGGCACAGTGGGACAACGAGCCGCTCGTGAATATTCCGACCACCATGCTGGTGGGGCTGGTGCTGGTGATCTTCGCCTTCGGTCTCGCGCAGCCCATCAGCATGATGGCGACAACCATCACCCGCCATACCATCGGCATCGCGCTCGCCGTCATCCTGCTCTCGTTCCTGATGATGATTACCCGCCGCAAAGCCATCACCCAAGTCATTGGATTCCTCGCCATGGAGAACGGTCTGTTCTTCGCAGCCACCAGCGCTACCTATGGCATGCCGATGGTGATCGAGCTGGGCATCGCGCTCGACCTGCTGGTGGCCGTGTTCATCCTTGGAATCTTCTTCTTCCAGATCCGCGAGCAGTTCGACAGCCTCGATCTGCACCATCTCGAATCGCTGAGGGAGGACTGACGTGGAGCTATGGCTGGTTCTTGGATTCCCGCTGCTCGGAACGCTGCTGCTGGCTCTGCTGGGATCGCGCCGCTTCGCCGCGGAACTGAATGTGACGATCAGCCTGGTGACGCTCATCGCCGCCGCGCTGCTGGTGCTGCGCGTGATCCGGCATGGTCCCCTGCTGGTCGGTCACGAGCAGTTCTTCGTCGACCCGTTCAATGTATTCCTGGTCGCGCTGACGGCGTTTGTGGGCCTGACGACCGCAGTCTTTTCCCGCCCCTACATGCGCATCGAAGAACACCATGGACGCCTGAACCCGGTGCGCCTGCGCCTCTACCACAGCATGTATCAGCTCTTCATGGGGGCAATGCTGCTCGCGTTGCTGACCAATAACATGGGCCTGCTGTGGGTGGCCATGGAAGCGGCGACGCTCTCGACGGTGCTGCTGGTGTCGCTCTACCGTACCCGGGCAAGCCTTGAAGCGGCATGGAAGTATTTCATCCTGTGCGGCGTCGGAATCGCTCAGGCTCTGTTCGGGACGATTCTTCTCTATTTCGCGGCAGAGCAGACGCTGGGCCGCGAAGGCATGACGGCGCTGCTGTGGACCCACCTGAATGCGGTCAAAGCCCACCTCGAGCCGCGTGTCCTGGGCCTCGCCTTTGTTTTTCTTCTGGTCGGGTATGGAACCAAGGTGGGCCTGGCGCCGCTCCATAACTGGCTCCCCGACGCCCACGCCGAAGGTCCGACGCCGGTCTCTGCGGTTTTGTCGGGGCTTCTACTGAACGTCGCGCTGTATGCCGTGATCCGCTGCAAGGTGTTGGTCGAGGGCTCGATCGGCGCCGCGCTTCCCGACCGGATGCTGATGACCTTTGGATTGCTGACCGCGGTGCTCGGAGCGTTTTTTCTCTGGAGGCAGAGCGACATCAAGCGGCTCTTCGGATACTCCTCGATCGAACACATGGGCATCATCACCTTTGCGTTCGGGCTCGGCGGCCCCATCGCCAATTTCGCGGCTTTGCTCCACATGACCGTCCACTCGCTTACCAAATCCTCAATCTTCTTCACGGCTGGCCATGCGTCGCAGGCCGCCGGCACGCAGCGCATGGATGGCATCCGCGGACTGCTCGGCGTGAGCCCGACGATCGGCTGGGGGCTGATGCTGGGTTCGATTGCCATCCTGGGCATGCCGCCCTTCGGCGTGTTTGCCAGTGAATTTCTTATTCTCACCACGGCCATGCGAGAGCATCCGTGGGCCACGCCATTTCTGCTGATCGCCCTCGGCGTGGCCTTCGCCGGAATCTTCAGCAAAGTCCAGCTCATGGTCTTTGGCGAAAGCGACGCGCCGCCTCTGCCGCACTCTCCAGCTTTGGTGCCTGTGTTCGTTCATTTGGCCATGGTGCTGGCGCTGGGATTGTATATGCCTCCTGCGCTAGCTGAGTGGTATCGTGCCGCCGCGCGGCTGATTGGGTGAACCCGATGCAATCCACGATCTTCGGTGTTTTCGCGACTCCGCTGCCTTCGAACCTGCCGGCGATCCGCTGCGAGGCCCAGGGCGATGACTGGCTGCGTCTGGCACAGGAGTTGCACGCCTCCGGAGCCCGTCTTCTGACCCTCTGGGGTGCCGATGACCGCGACCGTAACGGCTCCTTCCGCGTACGCACCGCATGGCTCACGCCGGGTGGACTGGTGATCGCCGAACGCCGAATCGCCGACACAGAGCAGCCCACCTATCCCAGCCTCACTGAACTCTTTCCCTCGGCAGCGCGCATGCAAAGTGCGGTGTTCGACCTGCTTGGAGTCCGCGCCACCGGCTCCGATCCCCGCGGATGGCTCCGCCACAGCGGCTGGCCGGAGGATGTCTTTCCTTTGCGCTGCGACTTCGACGCAACGACGCAATATCCTTCGCAGTCCCAGTCTTACCCCTTCGTGCTCGTCGAGGGCGACGGTGTGCACGAGATTGCGGTCGGCCCGGTTCATGCCGGTATCATCGAGCCGGGACATTTTCGCTTCTCGGTCGTCGGTGAAAAGGTCCTGCGTCTCGAAGAACGCCTCGGTTACACCCACAAGGGGGTGGCAAAGCTCTTTCAGAGAACGTCGCTGAAGCTCGGCCGCCGGCTCGCAGCGCGAATTTCCGGCGACTCCGCTGTCGCATTCTCCTGGGCCTGGTGCGCAGCGCTCGAAGCCATCACCCGGACGGTATGTCCGGAACGCGCTCTCCATCTGCGCGCCCTGGCTCTCGAACACGAGCGCCTCGCCAACCATCTGGGCGACCTTGGCGCCCTGGGCAACGATGCGGGATTCGCCTTCGGCCTCACGCAATTCTCGCGTATGAAAGAAGACCTGCTGCGCGCGAACGCCGATCTTTTAGGAGCCCGCTATCTGATGGACTTTATCCTGCCTGGAGGAGTCAGCCGAGATCTGCCCGGATATGCGGCCGGTCAGCTTCTGAGCCTATATCGGGAGCTGGAAGAGGGCGTCCTCAGGATGCGCGAGATTTATGACGAGCACGCAGGAATTCAGGACCGATTCCGCGAGGCGGGCCGGCTGACTCCTGATCTGGCTGAGAAGCTCGGAGCGGTGGGGCTCGCCGCTCGCGCATCGGGCATCGCGTCCGACTTGCGGGCGGACCATCCCTGGCCACCCTATGACAAGCTGGCGCCAAAACTGGTCACGCAACCCTCTGGCGATGTCGCCGCACGCGTGCAGGTCCGGTTCGACGAGATCGCAGAATCTTTGCGCCTCTGCCGCGCCCTTCTGGATGCCCCTTCAGACAGCCTAGTTCAGACCAATGTCCACCCTGCGGAAGCGAACCGCGCAGGAATTGGGGTGATCGAAGGATGGCGCGGGCCCGTGATGATTGCTCTTGAAACCGGTCCGGAGGAGACGATCCGCTGGTGCCACGCCCACGACCCGTCAGTTCAGAACTGGCCGCTTCTCGAATGCGCGATCATCGGCAATATCGTGCCCGACTTTCCTCTGATTAACAAATCCTTCAACCTGTCCTACAGCGGGCAGGACGGCTGAGGCGGCTATGTTCGACGTTCTCTCGCGTATGGTGCGCACCGGCATTCTCACCGAATCGCCCGCCACAGCTTCCCGCATCGACGAGTTGCAGCGACGCATCTACCGGATTCTCGGACGCGCATTGTGCATCCGCCACGTTGATGCCGGCTCGTGCAACGGCTGCGAGCTCGAGCTGCACGCTCTGAACAATCCGTATTACAACCTCGAAGGCATGGGGATCAAATTCGTGGCCAGCCCGCGCCACGCCGACCTGCTTCTGGTGACCGGCCCGGTTTCGATCAATATGGAACAGGCGCTGCGACGCACCTGGGACGCCGTACCTGATCCCAAACTGGTTATTGCCGTTGGCGACTGCGCGGAGTGCGGGGGCATTTTCGGAAGAAGCTACGCCAGCCGCGGTGGGGTCGCCAATGTGATCCCGGTCAACCACACGATTTACGGGTGTCCACCCACCCCGACCGCCATCCTGAGCGGAATTCTGGAGACCCTCTCTCGGGTCTCGGAGGTATAAGTGGAAGTCTTCTATATGCCATTCATCGGCTTCGCTATGGGCTTTGGGTTCGGGGTGGGGTGCGCTTTTGCCGTGCTTTATACGATCTACACGGGAGGGTATCGCAAGGCGATCGAAGACTCGCTCCGCGAAGAGAAATCAAAACGATATCTGGAATTACTTCCGAAAGTGCAGGCCAAACTCGCAAAGGAAAAGGACCGAAACAAGAGCAGTGGCGCTGCCATGTAGCGAACCCTCTCAAACGCCCAGCCAGCGGCAGAGGCGTGGCATACAATGCCCTGGTCTTTTCCGAATTTCAGGACGTCTTGTCCCGCTTTCGATCAACCTCTTCTCGCGATTCGACCTTACCTTCATTGCAGGAGTGTTCTTCTTCCCACTTTTCCAAAGTCCCATCATGCCCCGAGACAAGGCTGGCCATACCGCATCTCATGCAGGTCGACTCGATCATGAGGCGGTCAACCGTGCGTACCAGTTTGCGAGCGAACTGTGCCTGGGGAGGCATGTATGCCCTTTCCGGGACCGAATAATGTCCACCTGACACCAGCGGATGGCTGATGGATGTCCAGACCACAATATGCGAAGTTTCGAATATGATGATTATATGCCCGACTCGCTTCGCCAATTCAAAGCCGAGATCTTTCAGGCTCTCGGTCATCCCACTCGCCTCGCGATCCTGGAGCAGCTGAAAGATGGGGAGATCACGGCCGGAGGATTTGTGGAACGCCTGGGACTCGAACAGGCCAATCTTTCCCAGCATCTTTCCGTCCTGCGGGCTCGGCAAATCGTCGTAACGCGCAAGGTCGGCAACCAGGTTTTATATTCGGTTCGTGACCCGCTGATCCTCGATGTGCTCGCCCTCATGCGGCGGTATTTCCACAAACAGGTGAGCGAATCGATGGAGATGCTGGAGGAGATGGAGAAGGCGGAGAAGCGGAAACGGTGATGATGCACCTTCCTGGACGCCAGGGGCCAATCTTGTGACGCCGACGTTGGCAAGCCAAACACGTGATTCCCAGTTGACAATGATTCTGAGGCGGTCGTGAGCGCAGTTCTTGTGCAGGGCGTTATCACCGGCATGGGCCGCGAGGCAGAGTGCGAGATCCTCGCCTGGCAGGACGGCAGATCGCACCTGCGCCCTTATTCTCAATTCAGGGTAATCAGTGCACCACTGGACCTTCCCGATGGTGCTTATGTGGTTGCCTTCAGTAGCCGCGCGTTCTCGACGAGAAAGGAACGGGGATGGTGGATGATGGAATCGCTTTTCTGACGCTGTGGCGAGGGAAGTCTAAGTCCGATTGATGATCGCAGGTTAGGAAGCAGCATTCACGCCAGACAAGCTCTCAAAAGCCGGGTACGATGGTCCTCCGCTCGTCCATCGCCAGCCAACAAACTGGTAGAGACTTGCGGATCGGAAACACTGAGCGGTTGCAGAAGGACGGCATTGACGACGCCGAACACAACAATATTCACCCCGATTCCGAGCATCAGCGTAACCACCTCGACTCCGGTGAACGCGGGCGACCTGCGCAGCGCACGCTGGCGGTGGCGAATGTCGAACATCAGGTTTTCCTGTCGGGGCAGCCCTTCCTCCGCGTGATACTGCTCCCGAATCGGCTCGACCCCACCGAACTTCAGCCGCGCCTGGCGGCGGCCTTCGGCTGGCGTCAGCGCAGCCCGGATGTACTCTTCTGCCTGTAGTGCGATGTGTTCTTCGATCTCTTCGTGAAGTCGCGAATCGCCGCGGCGGCCCCGCAGAAAATTCCTGCTGCGTCTAAATGTTCGCCTTAGAGCGTTTTCACTTCAAGTGCTGACAGAGGGGCCTGTCTCGACGCGGCTTTTCCGCCGAGAAAAGCCGCACTGCGCCGAACTCACAAGTGCAGACCAAAAGTGAAAACGCTCTAGGGTTCGAATCCTGGTCACCTCTGATCATTCCCACCGCAACGCTTCCATCGGCTCAACTCGCGCGGCTCGCCGCGCCGGCCACCACGCGGCAAATAGGGCCGTCAGCAGCAACACGCCGGAGGCCGCACCGAGTGCCGTCGGATCCCGAGGTTTCACGCCGAAGAGTAAACTGCCGAGGATCTTTCCACCGAGCAAGGAAGCCGCAATTCCGATTGCCAGCCCGATTCCCACGAGGGTACTTGCATCTCGCAGCACCATCCCGGCCACGTCTCCGCGTCTCGCTCCCAGCGCCATCCGCACTCCAATCTCCTTTGTCTGGCGCGCTACGTTGTACGACATTACGCCGTAGAGACCTGCCGCGCCGAGTGCCAGCGAGATGAGGCCGAATCCGCAAAGCAGGATCATGCTGAACCGCTGTTGAGCGACGGACGCATCGATCACTTCTTCCATCGACTCGACGGACAGCAGGGGCGCATGCGCATTCTGCATAAAGGTTTTTCGAATTGCCGACAGTACATCGAGGCGTGCCGACTGAGTCCGCACCACCCAGCACTCACCCAGCAGCGTGTTCTGCAGCTGCGTCATGACGTCCGGCAACTGCGACGCCGGCAAATACATACTCGCGGGTGCGGGTTGATCGAGACCGTCCTGCTTTACGTTTCCGACCACCCCGACAATTTGTCGAATCTGGTCCTCATCCACCGGGCCCATCCCGGCCCCGATCTCAATCTGGCGTCCAATCGGGCTCTGTTTTCCAAAGTACGTCCGGGCAAATTCCTCATTGACGATCACCACCGGCATCGTCCCATGCGTGTCCGCGCTCGTGAATGGACGGCCGGTGATAACCGGAATTCCGAGCGTCCTGAAAATGTCCTTCGTCACCGGCAGGTAGTCCGCGCTGCCGCCTGCATTACTCTGATTGGCTGGTCGACCGATAACAGCGAACGGCATATTCGGCGTCAGCTGGGTGGGCAGCCCTCCAATGGCGGCGGCCGATTCGACTCCCGGCAAAGCTTCAATACTCGATGTAAGTTCCTTAAGCCGCAGGCCGAATTGGGCACTGGTTGCTGCCTGCGCATTCGTAAAACTGTTCTTGAAGGTCAATACATTTCGCGTCTGAAATCCCGGGGACGTGTTTACCAGGTTCCAGAACGTCGTGAGCAGCAGCGTTGCGCCCATCAGAAGCACCAGCGACATTGCCACTTCGCCGATAATGAGCAGTCTTTGTGCCAGATGGCGGCCAGCGGTAACCCGCGCCGTATTTAGCTGGAGAGTTTCATTCAGTTTCGTGCGTCTCGCTTCCAGCGCCGGCACAACGCTGAAGATCAGCGCGCAACCCAGCGTCAGGGCTGCGGCGAATGCGATCGCCGGGCCTCCAATTTTGAGAGATGCGAACTGCGGAATCCTGATCGGGCTCAGGTGCATCAGAAGCGGTTCCGCAACTGAGGCAAGGCCCACGCCCGCAAGACCGCCCACAAAACAAAGGAGCGCATTCTCCGCAAGAAGTTGTCGAAGGATGCGCCAGCCTGTCGCGCCCAGCGCCACGCGCACGCTCGTGTCTCTTCGCCGCCCGACGGCACGAGTGAGCAGCAGGCTCATCAGGTTCGCCGCAACCATCAGCAGCACCAGTCCCACCGCACCCATCAGGATCTCCAGCTCCGGCCGCAGGTCACCGGTGAGCGATTGCTGCAGATTGAGCACGCGCACTCCTTCTTCCCGGTTCCACAGGCCCGGATAGATGTCTTTCATCTCGCCGAATACGCGCTTGAGATCGTTGGCGGCCTCCGCCGACGTAGCACCTGGCTTCAGGCGTCCCACCAGGTTGTAAAGTTGCGGCCGGTCATTTGCACTCTCGGCGATTGGCAGGGGCACCCACAGGTCAACGGGTGCATCCAGCCCAAAACGCGGGTTGGCGACTCCGATCACTGTATAGCTGCGGTCGCCCAGAGTAATCGCTGTTCCCAGGATGTTGGGGTTGGCATTAAATTGATGCTCCCAGAGCGCGTGGCTCAGCACCACAACTCCCGGCGCGTTCGGAACCATCTCTCCAGGGCGAAATCCTCTGCCGAGAGCTGGCTCCATACCAAATACGTGGAAGAAGCCGGAGGTGACGTGGAGTAGGTGCACTGGAACCGCACTATTGCCCCGGATCAGGGTTGCATTTCCAGGAGCGTAGTCGTAGGCCGCCATGGACTGAAAAGAGCGGTTTGCTCGCTCAAAGAACAACGCCTGAGTTCCCGAATACGCGGGCCAGGCGCTTCCATCGGGATAGGAGCGTTCGATGCGCACTAACTGCCGGGGCTCCGGGAACGGCAGTGGGCGCAGCAAAACCCCGTAGAGAACAAGGAAGACGGTCAGATTCGCACCGATGCCCAACGCCAGAATGGCGACAGCGGCCATCGCAAAACCGGGCGCTTTCGCGAGTACACGACAGGCATAACGGATATCCTGCACTAAACCCTCAACCGACGGTAATCCTTCCTCGGCGTGGTAGCTCTCCCGAACCGCCTCCACGGCGCCAACCTTAATGAGTGCCTGCCGCCGCGCCTCGGACGCCGGCATCCCCGCTCGGATGTTCTCTTCCGTCTGAAGGGCCACGTGTTCCTCGATCTCTTCGCGCAGTCTGGCATCGCCGCGTTGTCCGGTGACAAAGTTGCGCAGGCGGATCAGGCATCTGCTGACGGTTTTCATGCCAGGTCCTCCGGATTCACTTCAAAGAACCTCGCGATGATCGCCGCGGTCTGTTCCCAGTCGCGCTTCTCGCTTTCGAGCAGTTTGCGCCCCGCACGGGTCAGGCGATAAAAACGAGCGCGCCGGTTGTTCTCGGAAGGTGCCCAGTCCGACTCGACAGCGCCCTCCTGCTCTAACCGAAGCAGTACGGGATAGAGAGTTCCCTGGTTCACGAAAAGCAGATCGCCGCTGATCTGCTCGATACGCCGGGCAATACCGTAGCCGTGCAGCGGCCCAAGCACATCAAGAGTCTTCAACACCATCAGAGCCAGCGTGCCTGGTTGAACATCCTTCTTTGACTTCATGGAATGCAGCGTCGCCTTTCTACATTTTGGCTACCAACAGGAGAATGCCATATTTCCATTGGGAAGGCAACAGGTGACTCCATTTTTAGATAATCACGGTCGGAAATCCGACCAGAGCGAACCGCGGCCCTGCGCTCTTTCAAACGCAACGAACACGCGTTTTTATCAGTTTGACTGCTTCTGGTCGGAATGCCGACCGGCTGGAGATACTCGCGCCCGCAATGAACTGAACGCCGGTAGAGTGGAACGCGGTAAGCCGATACAGGTACAGCGAGACGGAAATGAAATCCAGACCAGATGCAGTTGAAATGCCGATCAGGGGCGAGGAGTCTCTTAGGCAGGAGCTCAGTCCTCCGAAGATCGGCGTTAATTTCACTGAAGCTGCCGGTAAGACCGTGGCTTACATCAACTACGTTGCGCACTTTGCGGAATGCATCGCGTTGGAGGTCAGATTTACTGACGGTACATCATTTTGCTTTCAGCTGATTCCCCAGGTGGCATTACGAGTCGAATATCTGGAGTCCAGGCGTGGCCAGCTTGAGCTGTTGAAAGACTATGGGGAAGTCTCTGGTGGTAAGCGCGGGCAATGAAGTCTTCTTCAGAAACCAGATGAAGCGAGATTGAATGCCGCGCATGCGGTTCATGGCTCCCGAAGCAGCCGAACAGGATCGACAGCAAGCATTCTCCGCGCAGGGGCCCACGTCGCTGCGATTCCAATGAGAAGCATGGACGTGGAGACGACGACGACCACCAGGGGGTCCCACGGCGTCACCATCGCACCGAGACGCTCCATTACCCGAGCGGCCAGCAATCCAGCTCCGATTCCCACGACGGAACCACCGCATAACAGCAGCGCGGGACGCCTCAACATTGCCTGCACCACCTGACGTTGCTGCGCTCCCACGGCGATCCGTATACCCAGCTCTTTCATCCTTCTGGAAACGGAATAGGACGCCATCCCGAAGATCCCGGTGACGGCCAGCATCACCGCCAGAAGCCCCAAAGCGGCGAGCACCATCGTGACAGCCTGATCGAACATCATGGAGGCATCTACATAATCCTTCCATGACTCCAGGGAGAATGGGACATCCGGAGCTTCTTTCCGCAGCGTCCGCCGCAGCGCAGCCGCGATCTGGTTCTCAGGAAGGTTCGATCGCACCACCAGGCAGGTTGCCGTGGAGAGATAGCTGCCCGTGCCCTGCGCAAACGGCATCATCATCATCGGCTGCGGCTTTTCGCCAATCGATCCATACTCGCCATCAGCCACTTCGCCGACAATTTGGTACTTCGCCTCCGCCCACAAGTCGAAGCGTTTTCCAATCGGCGATTGCTTTCCATATAACAACCGCGCAAAGGTCTGGTTGACAATGGCGACATTCGGTACGCTCTTGTCATCGTGCCAGGTAAAATTGCGTCCGCGGAGCAACGGCGTCTCTGCTGTGTGCAGGTATTCCGGCGACACCAGGTAGGTTGTCGCGGCGAAGGCCATGTGTGCCGGAATAAAGTCTGTCGTTCCCCACCGGTACACGAACCAATCGGCCCCTCCCAGTCCAAAAGGAACGAAATCCGCGAGAGCCGCGGAAGTGACTCCGGGGATGGAATGTGCTTCCGCCAGAATCCTCTTTTGCACCGGGAGCGCAGAATCGCCAGTATAGCCGGCCATATTCAGATCTCCCTGCGCAATGGTTACCCCCTGAGGGTCGAACCCAAGAGGAACGCGCATGGCCCGCTGCATTCCCCGAATCGACATGGCCGTGGCAGTGACCAGGAGCGTGCAGACCGTGATCTGAAGTAGAAGCAGCACATCGCGAAAAGCAAAGCGACGGAACGATTCGGACCACGCATAGCCTGACTTGATCGCCGTCACCACGTCGGTTCGCCAGATCTGCCGCGAGGGAAGGATTCCGAACAAAATGCCGCTCCCAAGTCTTATGAAAGGGGTTGTCAAGAGACAGGGCTCTCCCGTCGCGGAGCGACTGTCTCTTAACAACCAGCCCCACCCCCCACGCTTCAGGTTTTGTCTCGATTGCAGTTCTTTCCTTGCA
>JBATVK010000018.1:0-11476 GCA_049671725.1 Acidobacteriaceae bacterium | reverse complement strand
CACTTCAATCTGCCGCAACAGGCTCACGATCTGCTCCGGTGAATGCTTCTTCCCTCGTGCCATTCCAGGCTCCTCTCGTTCCAGTTTCTCTCATAGCAACTGGTACAAGATTTGCCGGGCAGACCAGATCGAGCGACGTCTGCAAGAGTATTAGCGCGAGAATTCTCGATATATTGGCGCACGATGATCCAATAGCGCCGAATCGTTCGCTCGGGGCCACTGCACCTTCGGAGGTCCTATTCGGAAATCGCCACGATTAGCTTTCTCCATTGATAGCGTCTTAGACCAGCGTGCCGGCGATCAGAACAAAACCCGGCTCTGCGATTGCGACAAAGCGGGCTATGACGCCAGCATTCGGCATAAGCGTGAGCCACACGGATTGCCCTTTGCAGCGGGTCCTCAGAGCGCTCGCCAGCGAATTCCTCGCGTGTCCTCATCCTTCGCGCACACAGCAATCTTCGTCAGATGGGCGATAGCAGTTCCCGTGCGCTTCAGACCGGCTGAGCTGAAACCGGCTGAGCTGAACTTGTCCAGATCGGTCTTGGTGTAAGCCGACTCGATCGCGCGTCTCGGCAGCATGGTACACCGGCCACCATCCGGTTGAACAACCATTCCTTGTCTTCCTCGTCAAGCACTCCTGGAAGTAGGCGAGACTACTCCAAAGCCGGCGAACTGACACGACAACCTGCGAATTTATTTTCATTCCTACTGCCTCGCGCCGTTTCTTCGATGGCGTGGACTGCGTCCACCGCCAATGAGTCACCCGTGAGGCAGCAGCCAGCACCCAGATGCTGTCGAGCACGCTTGCTGGAAAACCGGATAACGGATCGACTCGTGAGCGTCAGGTTCGGTTACTACAGCTTCTCAGTGGAGAAACTCAGGCCCCATGGGAATCTCTCCGCCATAGCTCGGAGCACCAAACGCTTACTCTACGCAGCCGACCTCATCCGAGTCTTCTCCTTGACAAAGACAGCAATCTGTTGCGTGCATGGGCCGCACTTGTGTGCGTGCTCCGTGACGGCATCAATGTCTGGATTGTCTTTGAGCCCCCCGAACACCGCTCCGCGTAGGGCTGACTCACCTGGGCAGCCCACGCGATCTGGATTCGGATATGCCCGGATGATCCCAATGCGGAGTTCATCCAGGAATACCTCCTCGTCCTCTTCCGTGCCCATCCAGGAGGTGTCGATTGAAAGCGCAATTTCCTTTAAGGCATCCTCGCGCACTCGAAGGCGCTCAAGCCGTCCCTCAAGCCATTCACCCGGTAACGGCTCACTCATGATGATCAACTGGGCAAACCGCATGAGCTCGTCATCCGTATAGCCGACCGCAGCCTTCTGCACGCGGGCAACCGCTGAATCAATGGCATCCGGGTTGGCCATCAGTCCCACGAGAGCTTTGAAATAGGTGTCTCGATCTTCACGTTCATCGTCAGGTGTTCTGCCTCGTCCTGCCATGCTAATCCCTCCGGTGACCATTTCCCGACGCTCGGACCAATACGGGTCCAGGCGGCAATTGGCAATCCTGGTATTCCAATTCTTCGGGCATGAGATTGAAGATTGAACCGGCCGTGAACCTTTGCATGACGAAATCGATCACGCTCAGGCCGAGGGTTGCGAGGCACAGCCGAATGGGACTAAGCGAATCCAGCCTGGTCCCATAAAACTCAGACTTCCGATTAGCCCAGTACATCGGTCAGCTCCTCTGCCGCTGTGATTGGCGGAATGGGCGAAGAGCCTGCGCTCGGTGCACTTCGCACCTCGCCTATCGGAACGAATTGGCGATTCGCGTAAATCAGGTGGCGTCCATGCTCCCTGTGCCATTGCGACAGCGACGGAGCGCAGCGCACCGCCTCGGCAATCTGCCGCCAGCCGCCTGCATTCTTGAAAGAGAAAGCGACGTCCGCGCCCGCAGAATAGGCGGGATCCAGACCCGGATCCGCAACGACTGCCGTCGACAAATGAAGATTGGGCAGTTCGTAGTTGAACAGGTCCTGGAACCACATTCCACCGATGAACACAATCGACCAGGATTTTTCATCGTAGACCTGTGACGACCAGTCTTCAGCTCCGTCCATGGCTGCACGGATCAGACATTGTTGGAATATCCCGTACAAATCCGTCAGACGCAGCCCCTTCGGCATCTTCGATGCGTCGACATTGCGCAATACCGCCAGAGCGACTTGAGCTTTCGAGAGCATCGGGCCACGTGCGAAGTCGATGATCTCCTCAAGGTCGCAAAGGAATCGGTGAACGTTGAAAAACGATCCGAGTGGAGACCACTCCCCCGTCATCCGGTTCACGATGATTGCACTGAACACGGCTGAGTCGGGGTGCGAATTTACGAAAACCGCACCTCGATCCCGATTGGGCTGGAGCATGTCAACGAACGTATTAAAGACGCTGTAGCTGGCCATCGGCCACCAGTCGCGGAGCGGCTCCCAGTTCGCGTCGGCCTGACTCCGCAGATCGTGAGCAAGCTGCGACAGCGTATACCGTTTCCGATATCTGGTTTCGTCATCGACCTGCTCGTCCCGGCCGGAGAACATGATCGGCTGGAACAGAACACCGAAAATGCTCCTGCTATGTTTGGCAGCGAATTCGACGATCGGACCGAGCGCGTCATTGTTCATACCGTTGATCACGGTCACCTGCAGCGTGACCCGCATGCCTGCCGTGCTGATGTTCTCAATCGCCTTCAGTTTGACGTCCAGGTAGTTGGCAATACCGCGGTGGGCGTTTTTCTCCTCGGTCATCCCGTCAATCTGAAGAAAGACTCCGTGCAGGCCGGCGGCGCGTGCGGCACGCGCGAAGTCTGCATCTTCGGCAAATCGGATTCCATTCGTCGCGACGTGCAGCCGCTTCAGGCCGATGCCGCTGGCATACTTGACGGCCTCGAGAAAATGCGGCGAAATCGTGGGCTCTCCACCAGAGAAGAGTACGTTGAACTCGCGCTTCGGCTGAGCGGATGCGGCGCGATCCAGAAGCGCTTTGATTTCCGACAGGTCGGGTTCATAGACGTGATCCAGCTGATTCGCGTCCATGAAGCAGGGGCTGCACTTCATGTTGCACCGCGTAGTTAGATCAACGAGTACGTACGAACCGCGACCGTAGCGCACCGCGTGGATACCGTGAACACCTGTGTCGGATCGCTCGTCGTCACATCCGGGGTAGAGGCCCTCCATTCTCCAAAAGAACTGCGCGTCCGACGCGAGCAGGTCTTCGAACGGCCCATGCCGGTCGCAGGATTTGCGGATGAGGACTCTACCGGCCTCTTCCAACACGTGAGCTTCAATGACGGCAGTCTCGTCCATGAGCGCCCGCTCGGGCAAATCGCCCTTCAGAATGCCGTCCCGAATTTCGAGCATGCATTTTGGACAAACGGACTGGGTCCATCTGGGGCCGAGGGGAGGGGATGTTCTTTCGCGTATGCGCTTTAGGGGTGTACTCGACCAGGCGGGAACCGGGAGGCGTCCCTCGGGAAGGGACCGGTTGATACTGCGCGCGACGTTCCAGGCAACGCTGGCGACACGTGATGAGGCACGAAGGATATTCATGGGGGATTCCTCTGCTCAGAATGTGGTTTGGCTCGTTCTCACCTCTTGCTCATTACGAGATCTTGCATGCTCCGCTGTGCGGATCCTCTTGCGTCGGCCAGGCGCCGCGACGCGGTGTTTACGACTTTAGCACCGTGTGCCCTAGGATGCGATCATCCAGGCGAAGATTGGCAGATTCCAACTTTATGAAAGCTCGCCAAACGATGGCACTCAACGACGCGAATAGAGCTAATTTTTTAACCTCGGATCGAACGGGTATGCCATTGAGTCAGCGATTTGGAATTCCGCCGCCCGGCTGTGCGAGGGATTGAAGAGGTAATTCATCGTCTCCGGAACGATAGCGCTTGGGACCCCAAGCAGGATGTCTTTGTTTCTTTCGAGCCAAGCTGAGCCCAAATCCCGCGTAACTTCGAGACGAGTCCGCCAATTTTCCGGCAAATCCCCCACCCGAATCGTTGCCGTCTCGAAGTCTGGTCCCTCGATGCGGAGCAAAGTAAATTCCGGAGGCACATCGTTGGCGCTGGTGTGGACGCAAACCTCCAACAGCGCGGCCGCAGGTGATTCTGCTAAGTAAACGATTGGGCGACCTGCGTGGTGCCAACGCCCGGCAGCCCTGAGCCCTCCCACTCCGCTCAAATCACGATGTCGGCTGATCCGCCACAGGACCATCAGACAAACATGCCTTCATCGATCTGGACAAGCAGTTCCTCGACGATCCGGCTGCCGGTGTCGGTCTTGAGCAGCGAAAGCGGTACGCGGCCATCGAGCCGGGCGTGAGGCTTCCGCAGCCACGCAAGCGCCCGTTCACGACTTCCGTAAACAGTCTCGGCAAGCGATAGAACCCGGATCGCACGCAATACCCGATCCGATTCCTCGACCGTCAGTTTTTCCCGGCGCGACCTGCGATGCTGGAGTGTGCGTTGCGGAATAATGACAGCGTCAATTTCCGAGCGTTCCAGTCCAAGGCCGACCAGCCGCTTGATGATCGAGGGTGGCAACCGTCCCTCAACGATGCGGAGGATCTCGCTTTCGGTGGCAGGAGGCTGTAGCCCCAGCCAGTCACCGATTTGAGTGTTCGCTGCGTTCATTCTATACATTATGCCACAGAATAGACGGCATAATGTAGGTTAAAATTTTGCCTTTGTCACACATACTCTCACGGCACTCCTCTCGCAAATCACCAGTGGTCGCCCCTTACAAACAAGTCTCCTATGAGTCAGTAAGATACGTGTGCGATATTGGAGGAACTGAAGCAACCCACTCGATAGCGTCTGCGATTTGCGCCAGGAAAGCGCATACAACGGAATGAATACAGAAGCGGACACCTGCCGGAAATACGTTGTTCCCAGGCTTCTCGCAGTGGGCTGGGATAGCGAGCCGCACTCCATAGCTGAACAGCGCACCGTTACAGACGGACGTGTGATTCCCGTGGGCAAAGAGGGATTTGTCCGAAAACCGCCCAAGCGTGTTGACTATTTGTTGCGATATACGCGGGATTTTCCGCTGGCCGTCGTCGAGGCGAAGGCCAGCTACAAAACAGCGACTGACGCCGTTCAACAGGCTCGTGGCTAAGGTACTCGAGGGAAAGGCCGGTCGGTCCCTGCCGCCACTTCGGGAAGAAGCGGAGATGGAAGAAGGTAAGAGCGACATTCAAAATTAGACCGAATTGTTCAAATGTCCTGCACAGTTTCTACACAATCAAACACGTCGCAATTAAATAATTGATAAGTAAGGAGTTGTGTCATTAATATCACTCGTTCAGGATGACAGCCCAGGGCCTGGGATTGGCGGCCGCGCCGGAGATTTGTGCTGATTTGTGCTGCTCAGCTGTGAATCGTGTGAATCCTGAGCATCCGGAGCACTGAAGAATCAGGAGCTGGTTTATTCTCAACCGCGCTTTGAATCGTACGCTGATACAAAACACTTACGGCACGGCTGAGGCCGTGCCGTACCACAGAGCCAACGGGCAACTCTTCAGCGAACTGATGAGACAGGACGGCAGCCAGCTACGCCTGCTGTTGCTGGGGCGGGGCGGGCGTTTCTCCCGGGGCGCGCGGCGGAGCGGGTTTCTTCGGGACTTCCTTTTTGCCGGGCGCGAGGATGGCGTGGAGGGTGTTGCCTTCCATGCGCGGCATGAACTCGACGATGGCGTTCTCGCCCACGTCCCGGATGAGGCGGTTGATGATGGCGTAGCCAAGCTCGCGATGCGCCATCTGGCGGCCCTTGAAGCGGAGCGAGGCCTTCACCTTGTCGCCATCCTGGAGGAAGCGGACGGCCTGGTTCTTGCGGGTCACATAGTCGTGGTCGTCGATGGTGACGGAGAACTTGACTTCCTTGACGGTGATGACTTTCTGGCGCTTGCGGGCGGCGCGGTCGCTCTTTTCCTTCTCGTAGAGGAATTTGCCGTAGTCCTGAATGCGGCAGACGGGGGGGACGGCGGTGGGGGAGACTTCGACGAGATCGAGCCCGCGCTCGCGGGCGATCTTGAGGGCCTCAAAGGGAGGCAGAATGCCGAGTTGCTCTCCTTTTTCGTCGATCACGCGGATTTCGCGGGCGCGGATCCGATCGTTAATGCGGACAAACTGCTTGGCGGAACGCTTGTCGATGGGTTTCTCTCCTCAGGCGCGGCAGAGCCACGCGGCAATTCAGTATAGCAACGCTGGGCTATTTAGATGCGAGATACTCTGAAGCGGTCGCGCGCCGGAAGTAATCCGCGCCAGCGACCCGCGGAGGCCGCCGGGGGTGAGCGCGTCGACGACGGCAGCCACCATGCGATTCGCTGGAATGGCCTCATCCAGGGTGATTTTCAGGAAGTTATCGGTCACCGCTTCGGTTGTGCCGCTGGGGCCGGGCTCGACGGTGACGGCGGAGAGCGTTTGCCCGAGGAAGCGTGATCGAAAGACGCGGGATTTTTCCGCAATGAGGCGGCGGAGCGCGTCCATGCGCTCATGGACGGCGCGCTCGGGGACGGGGTGTTGCCGGTGCAACTCCCAGGCGGGCGTGCCGGGGCGCGCGGAGAACGGAAACAGGTGCAGATACGTGAAGGGCTGCGCGGCGATGAAATCGTAACTTTCCTCGAAGAGCCGGTCGGATTCGCCGGGAAAGCCGATCATGACATCCGCGCCGATGGCGGCATCGGGAAGCAGCTCGCGGATGCGGGCGAGGCGCTCGGCATAATGCCAGGGGCGATAGCGGCGGTACATGCGGCGCAGAATCGTGTCCGATCCGGACTGCAGGGGCAGATGGGTATGGCGGGCGAGACGGGGAAAAGCAGCGTTCAGCGGGCTGCGCTCAGGGTTCGATTCCGTGGAGAATTCGCGATAGAGGGCGAGCAGGTCGGCGGACCAGTCCATGGGCTCGATGGAGCTGAGGCGGAGGCGCGGGAGGGCGGTTTGGGTGAGGATCGCGGCGACAAGGTCCTCGAAGCGCAGCGCGGGCTGGAGGTCGCGTCCCCAGCGGCCGAGGTTGATGCCCGAGACGACCAGTTCCTGGCCGCCGAGGCCGACGAAGCGGCGCACGTCGTCCAGGCATTGCGACAGCGGCACGGAGCGGCTGTGGCCGCGGGTGGTGGGAATGATGCAAAAGCAGCAGCGATTGCCGCAACCGTCCTGAACCTTGAGATTGGGGCGGGTCTGCTGCGAGTCCGCCGCAAAGGGGAGGGTGGCCAGCTCCGAGTGGGCAAAGGCATCGTCGACGAAGACGGCAGGAGCGAGGGCCGAGGCGGCAACGAAGCCGGGAGTCGCCGCGTCGCGCGGCGGCGTGGCCCAGGCGGCTGCCAGGGCGGCGACCTTCGCCTTGTGGCTGTTGCCGACGACCGCATCGACTTCCGGCATTGCGGCCAGCTCGTGGGGAGCGCGCTGGGCGTAGCATCCGGTCACGATGACGCGGGCGCGGGGATTGTGGCGGCGGACTTTGCGCACGAAGGCCCGAGCCTGGCGGTCGGCCTCCGCGGTCACGCTGCAGGTGTTTACAATGACGACATCGGCATCCGCGGGCCGGGGTGCCGAGGCCAATCCCTGGTGGCGCAGGGCGGCAGCGATGGACTCGCCGTCCGAACGGCTTGCACGGCAGCCGAAGTTTTCGACGTGATATTCTGCCACGTTGCTCAGTGTATCAACGGGAGGCTCGCCGGCCGCACCCTCCCCGACGCAGTTCACTCACGAGTCAGGAGTCCCCTATGAAACGCCGCATTCTGCTGGTCGACGATGACATCGCGATTTTGCTGACGCTGAAAGCTGTGCTGGAGATCAGCGGGTTCGAGGTGGAAACGGCAGCTTCGGCGCGCGAAGCGAAGGCCCGCCTGCGCACGAGCGAATATCACATGGTGATCACCGACCTGCGCATGGAGAGCGACAACTCCGGGCGGGAAGTGGCGGCGGCGGCCAAGAAGGCTCCCAACCGGCCGGCGGTGGCAATCCTGACCGCCTATCCGCCGCAGGACGAGGAATGGGCTACCGAGGGCACGGACAAGCTTCTGGTGAAGCCGATGAACACGCAGGATCTGCTGCGCCAGCTCGAGGCGCTGCTGATCTCGCATGAAGACCACAAACGTCTGCTGGCGGACAAGAAGGCTCAGGCGCTCTCGGTGCGGCAGGCAGCCGCCGGAAAGCCGCGCAAGCTGGCGGAGAGCCGCGCGCGGTAATGTCCTGTCTCTGAAGTTCATTGAAACATTCGATGGGTCGCGATATATGGAAGGACCCGCCGGGGCTGAAGCCCACTGGATGCCGGGACCTTTGCGGCACGACTCAAGTCGTGCCCTGATACAAGGCCCAGGAGCAATTCTTTAACGAGGCTCAGAGACACCACTCGTGTCATGACGGGACGAAGTTTTCCGGGCCTGAAGGCCGGATCTATGAGTGGCTCCTTGTCCCCGGCCTGAAGGCCGGGGCTTCTACCGCAGTCCCGCTTAGGCGGGACCGCTTCGCGAAGCGGCTCGAATCGTCCGGTCAGAGGGACCAGAAGCTAAGAGCGCGGGACTCGCAGACACCACGAGCGCGAGAACGGACGAAAGCAGCAATGTAACCCAGGCGACTTTAGCTCGCCTGGCTCATGACCGTGCGCTTCTGCTGGAAGCAACTGCGGCAGAGCACGGGGCGTCCCTGGGTCGGCTTAAAGGGTACCGTGGTCTCTGTTCCGCATTCCGAGCAGACGGTGCGCGTCTCAGGGCGCGCAGCGCCGGAACCGGATGCACGTTTGGCCTTGCACAGCTTGCACCGTTTGGGGTCGTTTTTGAACTGCTTGTCGAAGAAGAAGAGTTGTTCTCCGGCAGTGAACACGAAATCGTTCCCGCAGTCCACGCATTTCAAAATCTTATCGACGAACTCCATGCGCTTCCCTCGCCTTTGATCGAAGCACCATTTCGACTGCGCGTTCGCTTGCTCAACGCGTCTGTCCCGCAACGGCAGATTCCTGGGACCTGCTCAGAAGACTGCCGTCGTGCTGCGACACGCCCGGAAGCATCCGGGTCGTGGGACTACCGAATGGGAAAGGGCCCCTGCGCTCATTCCGGGACTCCCGGATGGCCGCATTGAAATCGCCGCCTGGAGATCAGCAGCGGCCTCATTGCGTCCGTCCTGTGGGTGCGAGTTCCGAAAAAACGCCAAGCCGCGAGTGATGGTGCGGCGAAACGCTGCAAGTTCCGGCAACCGCGCCGGAAAGATATGCAAAAGCAAAAGAAAGTGAGACGAACCGGTCTGACCAGTTCCGGCACGCGAGCAGGGCGCGCCGTAATCCAGCAACCGTCCCAGCGCAGGTGAGATGAGAACGCCCTGCGGGGGAAAGGCCTGTTCTGGATCTGGGGATCGGAACAGACCGGCCCGGTGAAACTGCTTAGTCCTGTTCTTTACGAGCTTTCTTGCGATTCCTCTTCCGCGCCAACGCTTCTTTGACGCGGCGCTTCTCGCCCGGCTTCAGGTAGAAGGAGTGACGCTTGACTTCCTTAATGATGTCTTCCTGCTGCACCTTTCGTTTGAAGCGGCGCAACGCGTTTTCAAGCGGCTCGCCTTCCTGTACGCGAACCTCTGCCAAGGACCAACACCTCCAGACGACCCTTGCTGGGCGTCTATCAGAATACCGTAAAAAAGGCCTCATTTTCGAATTACCGAGGGGTACCCAAAGATTGACAGCGAGCGGGGGTGCGTGCAACTGTAGACATTCAACAGGAGGCAGTGTGGGCGAAGGCAGACCGGATGTACTCCAGGGAACACTCGATCTGATGGTGCTGAAGACGCTGGAAAGCATGGGGCCGCTGCACGGATATGGGATCGCGCGGCGGATCGAGCAGATCAGCGAGCAGGCGCTGCGGCTGAACCAGGGGACGATTTATCCGGCGCTGCTGCGGCTTTGCCAGCGGGGATGGATTCGCGCGGAGTGGGGGACGAGCGAGAACGGGCGGCGGGCGCGGTTTTACTCGCTGACGCGTGCGGGCAAGGGGCAGATCGAGGAGGAAACCGAAAACTGGGAACGGGTGGCGGCGACGATGGCGCGGTTTTTGGTGAAAAGCGAGTGAGCAGCGAGCAGTGAACAGTGAGCAGTGATCAGTGGGCAGCTGTCAGCGATCAGTAGTCAGCGATCAGGGAGGGTGCGATGTCGTGGTTGCGGATGCTGATGAGCCGGTGGGCGGCGATGTTTCGGGGCGGGGCGCTGGACCGGGAGATGGATGAGGAGCTGCGCGCGCATCTGGCGATGGCTGCGGAGGACTATCGGAGGCGGGGAATGACGGAGGAAGAGGCTCGGCAGGCGGCGACGCGGGACTTTGGCGGGGTGACGCAGGTCCGGGAGACGGTGCGGCTGGGGCGGGGAGTTCCCTTCTTTGAGAATCTGCGGCGGGACGTGGGCTATGCGCTGCGGCAGATGCGGACGTCGCCGGGGTTCGCGGCGGTGACGGTGCTGACGCTGGCGCTGGGGATTGGGGCGGCGGCGGCGATGTTCACGGTGGTGGACCATGTGCTGCTGCAGCCGGTTCCGTATCGCGATGCGGGGCAACTGGTGCAGATCCGGGAAGTGAACGCTTCGGGACAGGAGGCCTGGCCGCTGCCGTGGCTGGATATTGCGCAGTGGAGACAGCAGACCAGGTCGTTCCAGGAGATCGGGTTTGCCAGCGGAATGAACGGGAGGAGCTTCCTCGAGGGCCACGGAACAGCGGTGGAAGTGGGCGGCGAAGAAGTGAGCGCCAATTTCTTCCCGATGCTGGGCGTGGAGCCGATGCTGGGACGGGGATTTTTGCAGGAGACGCCGAGCGTTGGGCCGAATCGGAACAGCGGCACGATTGTGCTGAGCTACGCGGTGTGGAAGCAGGCGCTGGGCGGGGACAGGAACATCCTGGGAAAGACGGTGCGGATCAACGACCAGCCGTGGACGGTGGTGGGGGTGATGCCGCCGGGGTTCCGCTATCCGGCCAACACGTACGGGGTAGCCCAGGTGTGGACGCCGGTCGAGCTGGGCAAGAGCGACGAAGCGCGCGGCAACGACGCGAACAATTATTTTGTGCTGGGGCGGCTGCGGCCGGGGGTGAGCGTCCAGTCGGCACAGGCGGAGATGGCCGTACTCCAGAAAGGGATCGGGCAGGAATGGCCGGACGCGGATCTGCGGAGCGTCCACAGCCGCGTTGAGCTGGAAGGCTACGCGGAAACACTGGTGGACAAAGACGTGCGCAAAGCCCTGCTGGCGCTGCTGGCGGCGGCGGGGGTGCTGTGGCTGATCGCCAGCCTGAACGTAACGAATCTGCTGCTGGCGCGGGGGACGGCGCGGCAACGGGAGATGGCGATGCGGCGGGCGCTGGGCGCGAGCCGGTGGCGGATCGTGCGGCAGATGATGGTGGAGGGCCTGGTGCTGAGCGCGGTGTCCGGCGCGCTGGGCATTGGGCTGGCCGCGGCTTCGGTGAAGATGCTGGGACACGAGATCAGCCAGAGTCTGCCGCTG
>JBATVK010000017.1:0-106417 GCA_049671725.1 Acidobacteriaceae bacterium | reverse complement strand
GATGGTGCAGGAGGGCGACGAGGTGGGTCCGGGCGACGTGCTGGCCAAGATTCCGGAGGAGAGCACGCGCACCAAGGACATCACCGGCGGCCTGCCGCGCGTGGTCGAGCTGTTCGAGGCGCGCAAGCCGCGCGAGACGGCCATCATCAGCGAGATCGACGGCGTGGTGCGCTTCGGCGAAGTGTCGAAGGGACAGCGCAAGATCTACGTGACCGCGGACAACGGCGACGAGAAGGAATACTCGGTGCCGCGCGGAATCCACGTGAACGTTCAGGAAGGCGAGCGGCTGCGCGCAGGCGATCCGCTGATGGACGGCCCGCTGAACCCGCACGACATTTTGAACGTGCTGGGCGAAAAGGCGCTGCAGGCTTACCTGGTGAACGAAATTCAGGAAGTCTACCGCCTCCAGGGCGTGGCCATCAGCGACAAGCACATCGAAACCATCGTCCGGCAGATGCTTCGCTGGGTGAAGATCGAGGAAGTCGGCGACTCCAGCTTCCTGCTCGAGCAGCAGGTGGACAAGTTCCGCTTCCGCGAGGAGAAAGACCGCGTGATCGCCAACGGCGGCCGCCCGGCTGTGGGTCGGCCGCTGCTGCTCGGCATCACCAAGGCCTCGCTCTCCACCGAGTCCTTCATCTCGGCGGCGTCTTTCCAGGAAACCACGCGCGTGCTGACCGAAGCCTCCATCAACGGAGCGGTCGACAACCTGCGCGGCCTCAAGGAGAACGTCATCGTCGGCCGTCTCATCCCGGCCGGAACCGGCATGGAGTACTACCGCAACGTCCAGCTCTCACCAGAGCTGGAAGAAGCGGCAGCCAAGATCCAGGCCGAAGTCCAGACCGCCTGGGAAGAAGCCGAACGCGAGCTGGAAATGATGCGCCAGGAAGGCGAAGCCGAAGAAATGGCCGCCAGCGAATAACCGAACCTATAACTAGCACCTACAGAAAGGCCCGGCGCAAGCCGGGCTTTCTCTTTTCCCTCCAGGTAACCCTGCGGCCCCATGTGGACCGGTTTTTGTCGGTCATGAAGCAGCAGACCTCAGTCACGAATGAAAGCGCGGCTGCAAGCCGTACTGACCTGCGGCGCCCCGGCCCAATAGGTTAAGGACGGTGGCTTAGTTACGAAAGTAGATATTGACATATTCCCCCCCGGGGGGAAACTGCCTTCCACGGTGTCCCCAACTTTGGGCTAAGGAGCGACCTCCATGCCGATAATCGGGCGATGGCTAACCTCTACGGTTCTCGCGATAGCATTAGTGACGTGCCCGCTGGTTGTTAGTCAGCAGGCATTCGCCGATGGCTGCGATCGGCCCCCGGACGATCAGACCCGCACCACAACGCAAGGGACCCTGGATAACTGCGGCAGCCCCACTTGGGAAATGGTCGTCAATTTCGGGGGCCAGCAGTGGGATGAGGGCCGAGCTAACGGAGACGGCGTATGCGTCGGTAACTACATCAATTGCAACTGCGACGGCGTGCCTCAGAGCTTCGACGAGGCGAGCATCGAATTCTATTACGAGGAGGAGTCCGACCCCGAGGAGCCGGACGTCTACACTTACGATTGGTGGTGGGACGTGACTAACTGGAATAGCCCGCCGACATTCCACGCTTGCAGCTCGGGCCCCTGCTCCTCAACCGGCTATAGTTCGGTAACTGCCACGTCATACGTGAATGACAACCAAGGGTACGACGAACAGCAGGAATCCTGCGTCTATTGAGCAACCGGAAGGAGGACCGGAACCATGACATCCCTGAACCTGAGAGGATTCGCGCGACTAGCCGCAGCCATTACGTCAATTTTGCTCTTGTGCATCTGCACGGACGTGCTGGCTCAGGGAACGCCGCTTCGATATGAAGCGACGGCGCTACCGGACGGCCACGTCAAACTCTCCGTCGTCAACCAATCGAACTCCCCAGTCACGGCCCTTGGGGTGGTTGGCGTGCGTTCGCTGCTCGGGTCAAACCAGGTCGACCGATCCGTGCGCTTTTTCGACTCGCTCCTTGATCCATTCGGTCCCGCGGAGCTGGCCACAGGACAGAGCTACACATTTGTTCTCTTCGGGCCAAATCCGCCGCTGGACAAACTCCGAACCAGGACCACCACGCTGGAGGCGGCGCTGTTTGCTGACGGGTCGGCTTGGGGCGACCCGAAATGGATAGAAACCCTAAAGCAGAGGCGTGAGGTCGCCCGATTGTCTGCCCAGGCAGCTCTGAGCGTGCTCATCCAAGCGAAGACGGACGGGGCTTCGCCCGCGCAAGTGCTTCAGCGCCTAAACGCTTCGCAGAGCGCGCAGCTTCGTGAGCTGCATACGACGGCCGAGCGTCAGATGGTGGAGCTGACTTTCTCAGAAACGAAGCAGCTCATCGAGCATTCAGCACAGCGGCCGCTAAATGGGGCTCCTGACTCTTCAACGCTTCTAACTCGGGCTCCGGCGGAGCTGACGGATGACGCCGTTGATCGCCTCACCTTCCGGCTCCAGAAGTTCGCTGACGCGGGAAACGGCTCGGGGAGCGAGTGATTCCGACGAGCCCACTCTTGCGACCGGTGTCTCCCGGCTCGGCACGCAGGCTTCGCAGCCGGCGATAGCCCCCGACGTCGGTTCAGGTTTTGATACTGCGGTTTATCGCCTAAGCTACCTTGCTTGGCGCGCGGGAATCGAAATCTGCAGGGGGTTTCGATGCGGGCACTCCTTCGCATGCTGACACCTGGGGCGCTGGCTGCCTTGATGGGCGTGACTCTGGCGCAGACCCCGCCGCCACGCCAGCAGAAGTACGTCTACCACTACGAGTGGACCAAAGGCGCCCGCCTGACCGGCGCGGAGTGGGGACGGGGCCGCGAAATCGATCATCCGCGCGCGCACCACCTGCCTCCTGCGCCGCGCGGTTCCGCCTGGCGCGAAATTGATGGCAACTACGTCCTTGTCAGTAAGGCCACCCACGCCATCGACCGCGTCGTAGCTGCTCCTCACTGATTCCACAAGACTTCGCTCTCCCCCTCGCAATAAAGTCCTGCGCCGAACAACACCACAGGACTCAGGCCGAATCGAAGCCTTCGGAGGACCCACGAATGAAAGCACTGTGCCGAGCTCTCGCCGTATCCACCCTCGCCTTCACCCTTACCGGCGGTATCGTCATCGCCCAGGATCATCCCGATCAGGAGCATCATCAGCAGTACGTCCAACATAAGGAATGGCGAAAGGGGCGCCACATCCAGAATGACGACTGGTCACGCGGGGAACAGGTGGAGTGGCACTCGCGCCATCTGCACAGGCCGCCGGCGGGCTACGAATGGCGCGAGGTCGACGGCAACTACGTGTGCGCCAACAGCGACGGTGTGATTTTCTCTATCGTCGTCGCACCGCACTAGAATTTCGTTACCGCAGCAAAGCGAAAAGGGCGAAGTCCCTTGCGGGATCTCGCCCTTTTCTGTCCGAACTTCTCGAAGATCTGGCTCCGGCTACCTGATCGCAGCGAGCTAACGCCGGAAACCGCTCAGGCTGTGCGGGCTTGCACCCGCGCTTCCCTTACGGCCCCTTAACGCCGCCTCCGCTGCACGAGCATTCACGCCGCGCTCAGGAAAGGTCCGGTCACCCGGCTCTCTCCAGAACCCCGGTTACCCGAGGCTCCCTGAAGCTCCGGTTTCCCGGAGCTTTCGAGGATTCCGGTTGCCCGGAATCCCTGAAACTCGTGTCCGTCGATCAAGCCTCTCGGTTGCCCGTTTGGCTTGGCCTTCGTTGCTGATTCGTCTCGCGGCACCAGTTGCCCGACACCGCGCCACTTTTCATTTCCGTGACCCTGGAGGTTTCGGTTGCCCGAGGTCTTCGAGGTCGCGGTTCCGAGTTCCGTGAGGGCTTTGTTCCGCTCTCTTCTCGTGGAAGATTGCTCTCCCGTTGCTAAGAATCATGCCACAGAATCGAAGAGCGTCAACACCTATTTTTGTGTGCAAATCGTGGGATTTGTGTGCATTACGGGGAGGCGAAACGTGGAGCAGGAGCAACCGCGAATGTACGCGGAAACCCGCAATTTTAGCGGTGTTCCGCCCTCTTCTCCATACGCGGAGTGATGATCGGACCCTGCTCGTCAATGGCCTCGACGACGCTGTCGTCGGTCGCGGGACGCCCGTTGCAATCGCTCTTTGCTCCAAGCGACTCAGGGGCGCCGGCTGGAGCATTGCGATCAACGGACGCGGAACATGGATCGGTGTCTGCAGACTTGCGATCGGGACGAGGCTCAGGATTCATGACGGGTTCTCCCGGTGGAGAAAGAAAGAGCAAAGGCTCCGAGAAGGCAGCCTTCGCCCTGAGTGGAGGATCGGCTACCGCGGATGTCCGCCGCCATTGACGACATGGCCGCGTCCATCGCGCATTTCGTTGCCGCCATGGAAGCCGCCACCGGGATGATGAGCCGCACGAACTCCACGCGCGGGCAGGTGTCCGTGATAGCCATGATGCGGATCGAAATGGTTATTCACGTGACCATGGAAGTTGGCGGGACCGTGAAACCATGGACCGGCGCCGATGAAAACGCCGCCCGCAAACCACTCCGGGCCGTAATACCCATACGGCGCGCAGGCGTAGGGAGCATAACTGAAATACCCATAGGGACAGACGGGAGCAGGGCCGATGTTCACGGAGATTCCGACCTGCGCTTTGGACGCGGGAGGCGCCATGAACATGGCGAAGAGCGCTGCGAGGAGAATCGAATAACGCATGGTGAAAACCTCGGGACAAGCGATTCAACCACAGAAAACTTGGATTGGACGAGAAGAAGGAAACGTTGTGCGTGATTGCGGAAAAAGGAGGAAAATCGCTGGAATTACAGGATTTGCGGAAGATGAATTGGGGGATAGTCAGGAATTTCCCCATCCGCCGCCGCCGGGGGTTTCGAGGCGCAGGAGGTCTCCGGCTGCGAGATGGACACTGCATTTGCCCGGGAGCTCGCGCGTTTCCGCAGTCTCAGCCGAGGTGACGATGGCGCGGCCGGGCGCGCCGTCGCCTCCGCCCTGCAATCCCCACGGGCGAAACCTGCGGCGGTCGGCGAGGAGCGAGACCTGCGCGGGCGCGAGAAGCTCGATCTCGCGAATCAGTCCGTTACCGCCGGAAAATGCACCCTTGCCGCCGGAATTCTCGCGATAGCTGTAGCGCCGAACGCGGAACGGATATGCGTACTCCAGAGCCTCAACCGGCGTGTTGAGGGAGTTGGTCATATGCGTGTGTACTCCGGATATGCCGTCAACGCCAGGGCGCGCTCCCATGCCTCCCGCGGAGGTTTCGTAGTAGGTGAAGGGCTCTCTGGTGCGGGGATCGATCCCGCCAATGGTGAGATTGCTCATGGTGCCGGCGCTGGCAGCGGGGATGCGATCGGGAATCGCCTGAGCGAGCGCACGCAGCAGCACATCGACGATGCGTTGCGAGGTTTCGACATTGCCGGCGGCGACGGGCGCAGGTGGACGGCCGTCCACGACCGTGCCGGGTTGAGTGACGAGCGTGAGCGGGCGCAGGATACCGGCGGTTGCGGGTGCATCGGCACCGAGCAGGCAGCGCAGCACGTAGAAGCACGCAGAGAGTGTGATGGCGCGGACGGCGTTAACACTGCCGGTGACTTGCGGCGAGGATCCCGTGAAGTCGACGTGGAGGGACGACGTGCCAGGATCGATCGCGATGCGGACCGCCAGTCTGATCGGCACATTGTCGATGCCGTCGTCATCCAGGAAGTCTTCGGCGGAGAATTCTCCGGCGGGCATGGTGCGGAGTTGGGCGCGGACAAGGCGCTCGGAGTAGTCGAGAAGCTCAGCGATGAGCTCGCGCAGACGGGGTTTCCCGTGCTTTGCCACCAGCGAGAGGATGCGCTGCTCGCCGACGCGGCAGGCGCCGATCTGCGCCTGCAGATCACCCTCCCGCTCACGCGGCGTGCGCACGTTCAGCAGAATCAGGTCGAGCATTTCGCGGTCGATAACGCCGCCGCGCACGATGCGGACGGGCGGGATGCGCAATCCCTCCTGGAAAATCTCTCGTGCCGGGCCCATGGAGCCGGGAAAGGCTCCTCCGACGTCGGCATGGTGAGCGCGCGTGGAGACGTAGAAAGCAGGCTTCGCGCCGCCCGCAAGAAAGACAGGCAGCACCATGGTGATATCGGGAAGGTGTGTGCCACCGGCATACGGATCGTTGAGCACGGCTACGTCGCCGGGTGCAAAGGCGAGCCGCGCAACGGCAGCTTCGACCGACATGGGCATGGAGCCGAGATGTACCGGCATGTGGTCGCCCATGGCGATCACGCGGGCCTCACCGTCGAACAGTGCGCAGGAGTAGTCGCGGCGCTCCTTGATGTTCGGCGAGAGCGCAGTGCGGCGGAGCGCGGCGCCCATTTCTTCGGCAATGGAATGTGCGGCATTGCGGAAGATGGCGAGTTCGACGGGATCGACGGCGGTCATGTGGGATCTTCTCCAGCGGCAATGACGAGGTTCGCGAGGGGATCGACGATGGCGCGGGCGCCGGGCGGCAGGATGGTCGCTGAGGTGTATTCCGTGATCATCGCGGGGCCGAGAATGGCGTCGCCCGGGACGAGTTGATCGCGGCGATACAGCCGCGAGCGCACAAAGCGGCCGCCGAAGTAGATCTCGCGCTCGGCGTAGCAGGCGCCGCGGGCGTCGCCGGGGACAGGCTCGCAACATGGAGGCTCATACGGCTCTGCGGACGCAGTCATGCGCAGGCGCAGGTTGACGATCTGCACCGGCTTCTGCCGATCGGCGAATCCGTAGCGCTGCTCGTGAAGTGCATGGAAGGCATCCAGCGAGCGCGCCGGAGATTCCACGTGCCACGGAACATTGAGTTCGTAGCCTTGCCCGGCATAGCGCAGATCGAGCGAGTGCGACGGAGTACCGGCGAGTCCTTCAGCAGCAAATTCGGACTGGGCGAGTTGCTCCAGCTCTGCGAAGTGTGAGGCGAGCTGGTGGATCGATTCTCCGTGCAACATGACCGTGCGGGAGTGGTCGCGCACGACATCGGCGAGAAGGATGCCGAGCGCGGAGAGCACGCCGGGCATGGCGGGAACGAGCACCGTGGGAATGCGCAACGCGCGGGCAAGGGAGCAGGCATGCAGCGGTCCGCCGCCGCCGAAGGCGACGAGCGTGAAGTCGCGCGGGTCGTAGCCCTGCTCGACGGAAATGGCGCGGATCGCCTTGTCCATCTCGGTTTCAACAACGCGCAGAATGCCGGCGGCAAAGTCTTCAACCGTGGCAAGCGGACCCTTCTGTTCACGTAAAAGTCTCTCAGCACGCTCGCGATGGAGGGGCACGGTGCCTCCGAGAAAGCTCGAGGGGTCGAGCCGGCCGAGGAGCAGGTTGGCATCCGTCACGGTCGCCGTGGTTCCCCGCCCGAAGCAGATCGGTCCCGGATCGGCTCCAGCAGATTCAGGGCCGACGCGCAGCATCCCACCCGCGTCGAATCGTGCGAGCGACCCGCCGCCCGCCCCGGCGGTGTGAATTTCGAGCATGGGCACGCCGACGGGAACACCGGCGACCATTGCCTCACGGGTGCGACGGACCCCGCCGCAAGAAGCGTCGGAGAGAAAGACGTCGGTGGAAGTGCCGCCCATGTCGAGGCCAATGATGCGGTCGAATCCCGCGTGCTGTGCGACGCGAGTGGCGCCGATCCCGCCGCCAGCCGGTCCGGAGAGTACGGTGCGCACCGGCTCCTGCGCGGCGAGGCGCGCGGAGATGATGCCGCCCGAAGACTGCATCACATCGACGCGGCCGCCGTGATGCTGCGCGGCCACACGCTGCTCCAGGTGCAGCAGATAACTCTGCATACGCGGCGCCAGATAGGCGTTGACGACGGTTGTGGAGGCGCGCTCGTACTCGCGAAATTCCGGCAGAATGCGGTGGGAGACAGAGATGGGAAGGCCAAGGCGGCTCAGCGCGGCCTCCACGCGGCGCTCGGTTTCCGGATTCGCGAAGGAAAAGATCAGAGAGACAGCAATTGCTTCGACTCCGCCGGCGCGCACGGCACCGGCGAGGGCGTCGAGCTCGGCGTCGGTGGGCGCGCGGAGGATTTTGCCCTCAGCAGTCACGCGTTCGGGCACGCCGAAGCGCAGCTCCGAGGGGACCAGAGGAACGGGAATCGGTGCAAACCAGTCGTAGAGCGCAGCGCGCGTCTGGCGGCCGATCGCGATGGTGTCCTCAAAGCCCGCGGTAGTGACAAAGGCCACCCGAGCGCCACGGCGTTCGAGCATGGCGTTGGTGCCGAGAGTCGTGCCGTGGCGAACGTCCACGCGGCCGGAAGCTCCCGTGTGGGCAACCGCATCGAGCACAGCCTGCGCGGGATCGGCAGGCGTCGAGAAGACCTTGAGGACGCGCAACTCGCCATCCTTCAGGAAAACGCAATCTGTAAAAGTACCGCCGGTATCGATGGCTGCGCGCAAAAGAGTGGTCTCTCGTATCGTGGTATGACGGTGTTTCGCCGTACCTAAGAACTGTAAAGCACCCGAGGGGCGCCTTGAACGGAATCTACGGCTGGCTGGCCGAGGCATCACGAGAGCAGAAGCGGACGCTGCTGGGCGCTTCGCTGGGCTGGATGCTGGACAGCATGGACGTGATGCTTTATGCGCTGGTGCTGGGACCGATACAGCGCGAGTTTCATCTTTCCGCGGCAGTGAGCGGGGGGATGATGTCGGCAACACTGGTGAGCGCGGCCGCGGGCGGCATTGCCTTTGGGTGGTTTGCGGATCGCTCAGGGCGGGTGCGAGCGCTGTCGGCCAGCGTGCTGATCTATTCGGTGGCGACAGCCCTGTGCGGGTTAACCCATACCGCAATAACGCTGATGCTGTGCCGCATCGTGCTGGGACTGGGAATGGGCGGCGAGTGGGCTGCCGGCGCGGCGCTGGTGGCGGAGACCTGGCCGGCGAAGCATCGCGGCAAGGCGCTGGCGCTGGTGCAGAGTTCGTGGGCAGTAGGATTCGCGTTGGGCGCGGCGCTGGTGGCGGTGGTGCTGCCGCGCTGGGGATGGCGTGCCGTTTTCTTCGCGGGAGTGGCTCCGGCGCTGGCTGCGCTGTGGGTCCAGCGAGGGCTGCACGAGCCCGAGGCCTGGCGGATGGAACGCAGGCCGCGCGTGCGGATGGGACAAATATTTCGCGGAGGACTGGGCAGGAGCACGCTGATCTGCGCCACCATGAACGCCGCCTCGCTTTTTGCCTGGTGGGGATTATTCACTTGGGTGCCGCGCTTCCTCTCCATGCCGAGAGCGCAGGGTGGACGCGGGCTGGGCATGGTGACGACGTCGGAATGGACGATCGTGATTCAGGTGGGAACCTTTCTGGGGTACGTAACGTTCGGATACATCGCGGATCGAATCAGCCGGAAGTACGCGTACATTGGATACCTGGTGATTGCGGCGGCGCTGGTGCCGCTTTATGCATTTGTAAGAAGTCCGGCGGCGCTTTTCGCCATAGGACCGCTGATCGGATTCTTCGGGACCGGCTATTTCAGCGGCTTCAGCGTGATCTCCAGCGAGCTGTTCCCGACCGCGTTGCGCGGATCGGCAATGGGTTTCGTGTACAACATCGGAAGGCTGCTGAGCGCGATAGCGCCATGGATGATCGGAAAGGTTTCAGAAACTGCGGGGCTGGGTTCTGCGCTGTGCCTCACATCGGGAGCATTTCTGTTGGCGGCGCTGATCGCAACCGCGCTGCGGCTGCCGGTTCGCCACACGGCTGGCGAGACGTCGTAGGTTCTCGGAGGAATATGCAGAGATTTCGGCAGTGGGCGAAATGTGGGCAGCGAGCGCAATTCCGCATCCCCGAGTGCGGCGCAGCATCTGTAGGCTGTAGCTTATGAAAATCGGAATCACGTGTTATCCCACCTACGGCGGCAGCGGAGTGGTGGCGACGGAATTGGGCATCGAGCTGGCCGCCGCCGGCCACCAGGTTCACTTCATTGCTTACTCGCAGCCGTTTCGACTGCGCGGGCGCGAGCAGGACATCTTCTTTCACGAGGTTCCGGTTTCGAATTACCCGCTCTTCGAGTACCCCCCATACGACCTGGCGCTGGCGACGCGGATGGCCGAAGTCGCCGCGTATTACGAGTTGGACCTGCTGCACGTGCACTACGCGATCCCGCACTCCATCTCTGCGTATCTGGCGCGGGAGATGCTGACGCGGCAGAAGCGGCGGCTACCCTTCATCACCACACTGCATGGAACGGACATCACTCTCGTGGGGCTGGACCATTCGTATCTGCCTATTACGCGCTTCGGGATCGACGAGAGCGACGGGGTCACGGCGATCTCGAATTACCTGCGCGAAAAGACGATTCAGGAGTTCCACCCGGAGCGGCCAATTGAGGTGATCCCGAATTTCGTGAACTGCGATGTGTACATGCCCTTGAACGACAGTGAGCGGACTGCGGGACGGGCGCGATACGCGCCCGATGGCGAGAAGATCCTTGTGCATCTCTCGAATTTCCGTCCCGTGAAGCGAACCGCCGACGTGGTGCGCGTCTTTGCGCGCGTCGCGGGCGAGCTGCCGGCGAGGTTGTTAATGATCGGCGACGGACCAGACCGTTCCACAGCGGAGTGGATCGCACACCGCAAAGGGATTCAGGACCGCGTGCATTTCCTGGGCAAGCAGAGCAGCGTCTCGGAGATTCTGCCCCTGGCGGATCTGCTGCTGCTTCCGAGCGAACTGGAGTCCTTTGGACTGGTGGCGCTGGAGGCGATGGCGTGCCGCGTGCCGACTATCGCCACACGCGTCGGCGGCGTGCCGGAACTGATCGAAGACGGAGTGACCGGGCGGCTGTTTCCGGTAGGTGATGTAGACGGCATGGCGTCCGCAGCGGTGGAACTGTTGCGCGATGGCGAACGCTACCTCGCGATGGCCGAGGCGGGAAGGAAAACGGCGCAGGCCCGCTACTGCGCGTCGAAGATTGTCCCCCTGTACGAGCGGTTCTACGAACGCATCCTGAACGGGCCCGCAGCGGTTTAGTGGATCATGTTGAGCGTGTCCTGCGAGATGGTGTCGAAGGTGGTAATGGCCTTCGAACTCGCATCGAAAGCCTGCTGTTCCACGATTAGGTTTGAAAACTGCGTCGAGATGTCCACGTTCGACTCCTCCAGAGCCTCGTCCTGAATCGTTCCCAGGCCGGCCGAGCCCGCGGTGGCGACACTGGCGGCACCGGAAGCCAGCGTGGTTTCGTAGTTGTTCCCCGCGGTGATCGTGAGCCCCTGCGGATTGGTAATATTCGCAAGCGCCAGCTGCCCCACCGGCGTGGTCATGCCGTTGGTGAACTGCGCCGAGATCACACCGTTCGAATCGATGGCGAAGCCGTTGGACTGGCCGCTGGCATAACCGTTCTGGTTGGTAGCTGAGACTACCGAAGCCGACGCTACCTGGGTGATGCTGGGCTGGTTGTTCGATCCATAGAGATCCCAGGAAAAATTGAGTGTACTGGATCCATCGGAAAGCCCGGAGAAGGTGATAGCTCCGATATTCCCCGCCGGCGAAGTCAGATTGCCGCTCCCGTTAAAGGTCAGCGTGCCCGAGGTGTTCGTGGAAACGGGATCCTGCACCACGCTGCCGGAGGTTGAAAAGCCGGTACCTGCGATGCTGAGTGTGTTACCGGTAGCGGTGACCGTCACACCGGTGACGCCCGCTGTCTGAAGTGCGCTGGTCAGGTCCCCCGCGTAAGTATTCAGCGACTCGCCCGCAGTGACGGTGGGAGCGACGATGGAGGCTGTGCCGCCCGTCGCGGTCGTTCCGGAAATGGTGAGACTAGTCGAGGGGTCTACCGTTCCGATCGAGGCTCCGTTCTGCGCAAAGGCGTATGAGTCGGTCGTCGTTCCCGAGGCGGTGGCCGAAGTGGGCGTCAGAGTGTCGGGCATCGAGATGTTGTAGCTCCAGTTTCCCCCGCCCTGACTGGTAAAGTCGATGGTCGCGACGTGCGACACGCCCAGCGAATCATAGAGGGTCACTGAGGCAGGAACCGTCGTTCCCACCGCCGCCGACGCATCCAGATTCGCGGCCAGGGAAAGGGAGGTTGTGGCCTGCGGCTGCTCAACGGCATTGGTTGGGATCACGATAGGAACCAGCGGGGCGTTCGTGTCGACAACTCCGTTGACAACGGGATATCCCATGACCTGCTGGCCGCTTTGGGTAGTCAAAGCACCATCCGGGCCCTGCGTGAAATTGCCGGCGCGCGTATATTCCGTGGTACCGCCGTTCTGCACGACGAAGAAGCCGTTGCCGTTCAGATAGACATCGGAGGCGTTGCCGGTTTCGTCGATGCCTCCCTGTGAAAAGTCTGTCTCCGTAGCGGCCACCTGGGTGCCCGCGCCCACCTGCAGCGGATCGCCGGAGCCGGTAGTGCCGACCTGCTGATAGAAGAGATCGCTGAAGGTCACATTCTGGCTCTTGAACGCCGTTGTGTTCATGTTGGCAAGGTTGTTGGCAATTGTGTCCAGCGCTTCCGACGCAGCGGTAAGCCCGGTCAGCGGAATCGAAAAGGATGACATGGTTCCTCCATGAGATAGCCGCGCGCGGATCTACTGCGCCGGGTTGGAAGTCAAACTGCGCGCCTGGTGCGCGCGAGCCCTCAGAGCGCCGAGGACGGAATCGGCCGGACTCGATGATGAGCCGGGGGAAACGGTTTGCGCGGCGGACTCCAGCGCGTTTGCAATCCGCGAAGCCGAGTGCCCGTTTGCCGGAGCGCTGAGATTGCCGGGAGCAAGCGCGGCGGCGGCCGCGCCGGTAGAAGGGGCATTGGGGGGAGTGCCTGAGGATGCTGTTCCGGATACCTCCTGCGTGGACGGGTTGCTGGATCCGGTGGAAGCAGACGATGAACTGGGAGTGAGGTCCTGATTGATCTGGATGAGCTGCTCGAGGCTGTTCACCTGCACCAGTTGGTTGATGTACTCGTTCGGATCCGTGTCCGCGGTTGGATCCTGGTTCTGCAGCTCCGTAACCAGAAGCTGCAGGAAATCGTTGGCGCTGATCGTCGCCGAGCCGGAGTCGCCTGACGCATCGGCGTTGTTCGTCGATGTCGACTCCTGTGTGGATGCCGGGGCCAGCAATGTGGACGTTGCGATCGGATTGGTCGATAACTGCATAGTCTGGTTCCTTTCCCGGGCCTGATGGTCAGACCCGGACGTCGATCCAGGACAGGGGTTGCCCTTCGCTCTCGGACAACTGCTCCGTGAGAGACGATCGGATTGGGCTCGCCGACGGCTCATGGTTGTCCTTTGCCTGGGGTTGATTCCGGGAGGAGTTTTCGCTACCGCCGGACGAAGCCGCATATTGTTCCGAAGTGAGGTGGTCCACTCGGACCTGCTGGCCGCTGAGGTAGTCGCGGATCGCCGGCAACTGTGCGGATATCGCCGTATGGATGGCCGCCGATGGCGTCGCCAGAGCGGCCGAAACCTCTCCGGCTGAAGTGCGGGTGTGAATCTCAACCCATCCCAGCCCCGCATCGCGGACCCCCACCGACAAGCGCTGCGGAGTTCCGGCAAGCACCTGCGGGGCGGCCACAGTATCCATGCGCTCGAAGGCGTTTCCGGCATGCGCGGCGCTCACTGGCGTCACAGAGGGATGCGCCTCGGCGGCGGATAAGACGCCGTGCGGAGTGGTAAGCGGCCATGCGGCAGCAGGGGGCGGCGTGATGCCGGAAGCCGCTGAGGCCGATGCGCCAGGCCCCGCAAGCGAGAAGGACTGGTGATGGGCCGCAGTGACAGCAGTGCCCAAGGGAGCTGCCGGCGACGCAGATGCTGCAGATCCATGAACCGACGCGCGCAACGCCGCTTCTCCCGCGGATGACGTCTCGGCAGGCGTCGACGCGGCGTGAACCGGATCAGCAGCATTGGTAGCGGCGGCCGGTCTGGCCGCCTGAACACCCGACGGCGATGCCGTCGACGGAGCCGGAAATTGCCCGTCCGCATCGGACGACGCTATGGTGTGCGTCGGCGCAACTGGAATACGGGAAGAGGCAGCGGCTGAATCCGCTCTGAGCGAGTCGGCGGAGGAGGCGTCGCTGGATGCAGGCCGTTCCGGAAGAGGAGATGAGCTGCCGCCAGTGCGGTGTGTCTGCGCGGTGGTCGTCACGACGTGGGCGGAAGAAGGAACTGAAACAGAAGCCGCGGCTGACGCACTGGAAGAGCCGGAATGCATTCGACGGGAATGCGCGGGCGCGGCCTCCCGGACCGGGACAGCAGGCGGGCGAGACCCTGAGGATGCCGCCGGACGCGCCGAGCCGCCTGTTTCGGAATTGTGGGTAGATGACGCCGCATCGGCGAATCGTGCTGATGGCGGGGCAGCATCCCCGGACCCTTGGGTCACCGCATCCTGAGCCGGGACAGATGCCGCGCTCAGTCTGGCGTCCTGCTCACCATCGTTGGCTGGCTCATTCGTCTTGCGCTCCTCGCTCCGGGTTTCAGCGGAGAACGCGGAGTCATTGGAGAGGTTCGCGGTGGGTTTCATTGAATCCTGCGATCCGGCATTCGACGGGGAAGTGGCCGCCAACGCCGGCGAGGTCGTGGCGGCATTCGATGCGGTCTGAGTCGCTGCGAACTGTTGCGCAAACCATCGGCCAAAGGTTGATGGCCCACCCGCCTGCACCGGCGCGCGATGGCTGGCAGCCAGCATGCCGGGAGTTGTGGGTGCGACGTCAACGCCAACGGGGGCAACGGGCAAGGGCGGTCTCCTTTGTCCGGAAATGGAGCAACAGGCCAGCCACAAGACAAGGCTCAATCTGAGAAGATTCTCAGGGAAAATCGAGCGCCTTGTGTCCTGTTCAGCCGGGCCCGGCTGCCCTTCCGACTTGGCGGCCGGGGGCCCAGGCCTCGACTTCAACGCCGCGGCTTCGGGAGGCCTGTTCCCCTGCTCTTGCCTTCGCGCGACATGCGAGCGTCGCGCGCGGCACGGCTCTGGAACCAGTCATCGATGTTCCTTTGCTCACGGCGGGCTCGCACGGCCTCTTCAGCCCGGGCAGCCCCAGCAGCAAGGATTTTCACCTGGAGGCGTTCGAGGCGGCGCGCCAGGAGCACTTCGCGAGCGCTCTCGACCGCAGGCCTTCGGGCTGCGGCGATCGACAGGAACCGGGTCGTCTTCCAGCTAAGGAGTTCCGCGTCCGCGATCTCTGTCCGCCATGCCGCAGCGGATTCGGGCGCCGCTTCTGCGAGCAGCCCAAACGCCGCATCACGCGCGGTCCGAGCCATTTGCTTTTGCCGCGCCCCCGCCTGCTCGGCCTCGCGCACCGCGAGGGCCTTTCGCTCGAGGTCCAGCCGGGAAAGCTCCGCGAAAAGGTCGCGGATACGCAGCAGCCTGTACAGGTTCCGCTTCATCGCCCGGCGTCTCCCGTCTCGATCGATGCGGCCAGGCGCAGAAGCTGCGTCCGTGCGTCAGCGAAACTCTCGCGCTCGCGCGCACTCTGGACCAGGTATTGGCGAATCGCAGGACGAAAGCGGATGGCTCGATCGAGAACTTCGTCGGTACCGGGCTTGTAGGCGCCGATGCGCACCAGGTCTTCGGAGCGCCCCCAGGCGGACAGCATACGGCGGATGGTGGCAGCCGCGTGAGCTTGCTCCTCGGAAACAACCACCGGCATCAGACGGCTGATCGACTCGATGATGTCGATGGGGGGATACCATCCGTCGGCGGCCAGGCTGCGGGAGAGCACGATGTGTCCGTCAAGGAAGGAGCGAACCGCGTCGACCAGCGGATCCTGCAGATCGTCGCCCTCCATGAGTACGGTGTAGAAAGCGGTAATGCTGCCCTGCCGGAAGCGGCCGGCGCGCTCCGCAAGGCGGGCGAGGCGGCTGAAGACGGATGGCGTGTAGCCGCGTGTGGTTGGCGGCTCGCCGGCGGCCAGTCCGATCTCGCGAGCGGCCATCGCGAAGCGGGTGAGCGAGTCCAGAACCAGCAGCACATGCTTTCCGGATTCCGCAAAGAATTCGGCAATGCTGGTGGCGGCCAGCGCTGCGCGCATGCGCAGCAGCGGGGACTGATCCGAGGTGGAAACCAGGACCACGGCGCGGCGGCGGCCTTCAGGCCCGAGGCTGTCCTCGAGGAATTCGCCCACCTCGCGGCCGCGCTCGCCGACCAGCCCAACCACAATAATCTCTGCATCGCTGTTGCGCGTCATCATTCCGATTAGGGTGCTCTTGCCTACCCCCGAGCCGCCGAAGATGCCAATGCGCTGGCCGCGCCCCACGCTGAGCAGCCCATCAATGGCGCGGATGCCCGTACCGAGCGCCTCCCGGATCGGCTCGCGGTGCAGTGGCGCAGGCGCGGGCCGATCCAGAGGGACAGCCGTGTGCCGGATGGGGGACCGGCCGCCATCGATGGGCCTCCCCATAGCATCGAGCACCCGGCCCATGAGGCTTTCGCCGGCTTCGATGCGAGGCATGGCGCCCAGCGCACAGACGGGATCGCCGTAGCGGATGCCGTCAGCCGCGTCGAGAGTCATGGAAAGAACGCCGTAGCCGCGGAAGCCGATGACTTCGGCGGGATGCGTGGCGCCCGCCGCGTCGCGAATCTCGCAGCACTCGCCCACCGAGCACGGCGGGCCCTCCGACTCGATAGTCTGGCCGGTGGCTTCGGTCACACGCCCCTGCCAGCGCAGCGGGGAACGCTGGCGCAGACGGGAAAAATAAGTCCCGAGCAGATCCACTCAGCCCTGCTTTCCGGCGTTGGACGACACGCCGTTGCTGGTGGCGCGCACCTCGAGGAGGTCGAAGAAGCCGCGCTCGATCTCCGCAATCTGCGCGCGCACGCCCAGGTCCACGCGGCCGAGACTGGTTTCCAGCGAGGCTTCACAAGCTTCCAGATCGGCTTCCGCGATCAGGTCGGGCCGCAGCGGCAGTCCCGGCATGAGGCGCAGCATTTCGCTCCACATCTCCTGCTGCGCGGCCGGCACATGCAGGTGAACGCCGGTTGAGTCGGCCAGCTGGCCGAGGGCCACGCGCACCGCCCCGGAGAGGAGCAGAGGATCCATCTGCGCTTCGCGATGCAGGATGGGCTCTGCGATGGCCAGGGCCAGACGGACCACTTCCTGCTCGACCTGCGCCAGGTATTCGTCGCGGCGCTCGCGGAATTCCTCCACCGCCGAGGTCAGCGATGCAGCGCACTGCTTACGCCATCCAGCCTGATCGCCCGCAGCCATGGCCTTGCCCTGTTCGAGCGCCTCGCGCCGGGCAGCTTCCACCTGGCGCGCCGTTCGCTGGCTCCACTCTTCCCGTTCGGCTTCCAGTTCGCGAACCCGCGCCGCCAGTTCGGCCGGCGATCGCAGATCGACCACCGGCAGCGAAGCTCCGGGGAGCACGGGGTACTCCATGGGACGAACGGCGTCGGACTTGCCCAGCATAGTTCTGCCTCCGGATTACACAATGAAATCGTCGCCCTGCTCGAGCTTGAGGATGATCTTGCCTTCGGCTTCGAGGCCGCGCGCCAGAGCCAGAATCTCGTGCTGTGCCGCAGCTACTTCGCGCCCGCGCACCGGACCCATCACTTCCATGTCCTCCTTGAGCATCTCGGCCGCGCGCGTGGACATGGCTCCAAAAACATGAGCGCGCAGATCGTCGCGGGCCCCGCGAAGGGCGAGAGCCAGCTGCCGCTTGTCGGCGGTGGAGACGATCTCGCGCATGCTGGCCGGGGGAATGGTCACCAGGTCCTCAAAGGTGAACATCAGATTGCGGATGCTCAGGGCTGTGGCCACGTCCGCCGACTCGATCTCCTCCAGAATCTTCCGGGTCTGTTCTGAGTTCATGCGGTTCAGAAGATCGGCAACCGCCTTGAACCCGGCATACGCGCGGCGCCCGGTGTCGCCCATGTTCTCCAGGCGGCGGTGCAGGATCATGGCGACGCGCTGCGCCATCTCCGGAGAAAACTGACGCATGGCGGCGAGGCGGCGGACCGCTTCGACGCGGCGCTCCTCGCTGAGGCTGTCGATCACTACACATCCGCGGCGGGGATCGAGGTGCGCGAGGACTACGGCGATGGTCTGGGGGTGCTCGCTCTCGAGGAACTTGCCCAGCTGCTGCGGATCGACGCGCTGCAGCATGGTGAGGTCGCCCTGGCTGGCTTCCTGCGCTCGACGCACCAGAGCCAGCAGATCCTCGGCGCGCTGCTTGCCGAAGGTATCCACCAGCAGCTTGGTGGCGTAGTCGAGACCGCCGTGGACCATATACTGCTGCGTCTCGAGCATCTCGCCAAATTCCTCAACCACCTCCAGCGAAAGCTCCGGGGGAATATTGCGCAGATCGGCAATCTCCTCCGTGAGGCGCTGCACGTCGGGCTCGGCCAGATTCTGCAGAATCTTCCTGCCCAGTTCGTCACCAACCGCGACCAGGAAGACCGCGGCCTTGCGCACGCCGCTCAGCGGCGACTGGCCGGGTTCCGATTCGGAGGGTAGGCGAAGCGATCCGGCAGCCATAGACTATTCCGAACGAATCCAGCTTTCCAGCAGGCGGGTACTCTGCGCCGGCTCGCGCTTGACGGCTTCGGATACCTGCTCGAAGACGGTCTGAGCCCGCAGCTTGCGCTGCTCCGCAGCCTGGTGCTCGGGGGTTACGGCCTGGGCTTCGCGCGCCGATGCCGGGCGCGCAACGTCACCCGGCGGAGCCTGAAGAGGCCTCGGAACGGGAGCAGCAGCGAGGGTGCGCAGAGCTGGACGGGCCACCAGGAAGAAAAAGCCAAGCAGGGCAGCCAGAATGGTTCCGTAGCGCAGCACCGCCTGAATCTGAGATGCCGAGGCCAGACCGAGCAGGCGCTCGCTCAGTGCGGGCTGCGGCTGCGGTGCGTCGTCGTCGAAGGCCAGTTCCTCCACAGTGACCTGATCGCCGCGTGCCGCGTCGAAACCGATGGCGTTTTCGGCCAGATCGCTCAGGCGCTTCATCTCCTCCGCCGGGCGTGGCTGCCACTGCACCCCCTTGCCCTGCGGGGTGCGCCGATAGTTGATCAGGACAGCAGCGGTGAGGCGGCGAACGTGTCCCGCGGGGACGACCGTGTGGCGCACCTTGTTAGAAACCGCATAGGTATCGCTCTCCTGTTTGAGATTCTGGGCGCCCGGATTCTGAACGGGGTAGAGCGGAGGCTTTGCACTGGGCGCATTGCTGGCCGTGCCCGGAACACCGGAAGCGATGGGCTGGCCGGAGGTTTGCTCGCTGCGCTGCATAGAGAGGGTGACGGTCTGCGCCGGGTCGTAGCTTTCGTCTGTTTCATCGGCGGACGTCGGATCGTAGTCCACATTGACCGAGGCCCGGACATTGCCGGGGCCGGCCGCCGGTTCCAGCGTGTCCACGAGCTTTGCCGCCAGTTCCTGCTCGTGTGAAGCCAGCGCGGCATCCCCGGTGGGGCGTCCCAGTAAACCGCCGCCTCCGGCATCCACCAGCACCACATTTTCCGGGCGCAAACCGTCGACGGCGCTGGCCACCAGATTGGAGATCGCGCTCGCTTCGTCTTCGGAGAGGGTGCGATGACGGAGGCGCAGCACCACCGACGCCTTGGCCGCGCGCTGATCCGCAGTGAAGAGCGAGTCGTGAGGCAGGACCAGGTGGACGCGCGCCGATTGCACGGAAGACAGCGTTTCGATGGTGTGCTCGAGTTCTCCCTCCAGAGCGCGCTGGTAGTTCACCTGCTCGTCGAACTCCGAACCCATCCAGTTTGGTTTATCGAAGAGCTCGAAGCCCATGCGCCCGCTGCGCGGTCCGCCTTTGGCCGTGGCGGTCAGACGGGCTTTGTCGAGATTCTGCGCCGCAACGCGAAGCCCCGAACCATCCGGCGAGACGTCGAAGGGAATGCCTGCAGCGGTCAGCTCCTGCGCAATCTGACGGGCGTCGTCCGGATCGAGGCCCGCGTAGAGCGTGCGCCAGTCCGGACTGGATGCGTACCAGAGCAGCCCGCTGAAGCAGGCCAGCACGATAGCAGCAATGGCCATCAGGCGGGTGCGGCGGGCCGGCTCCATGGCGCGAAAACGCGCAACGGCTTCCTGGGCCAGCGCTCCGGCGCGCTGAACAGTGAGGGCGGTCTGGGGTTTCTCAGGCATCGGAATGCGTCAGAACTGCATGCTCATTACCTGCTGATAGGCGGCCACGGCCTTGTTGCGCACGGCCAGGGCCAGCTCGAAGGCCATGTCCTCCTTCTGCGTGGCAATCATCGCCGTATGGATGTCCACCCCGGCCCCCTGCATCATTCCCTCCACCGCCGACGACGCCTGTTGCTCGAGGTCGTCGACGCCGGCAACGGCGCTGCGCAGCAAGTCTCCAAAGGGCGCAGCAGCCGCGGAGCCGGGCTCAGCGGCAGGCGCGTTCAAAGCAGCGGCTGCGGGAGAAAGCGAAGAAATTGCGGCGGTCTGCATGAGCCTGCCTCCTATTTCAGAATGTCGAGCGAGGCCGAGACCATGCTCTTTTCCGCTTGCACCGCGGAACTGTTGAGTCCATAAGCGCGCGTTGCGCCCATCAGATCCACCATCTCGGTCACAGGGTTGATGTCCGGGTACGACACGTAGCCATCCTTATCGGCATCAGGATGTCCTGGATCGTAGCGGCGCAGAAACGGCGTCTGATCCGGAACCACCGCAGAGACCCGTACCCCCCCGATGTAGGGTTCCGAGGAGGCAATGGGTGAGCCGCCCGCGCCCAGCATCTGGCCGGCAAACCCGGACTGCGGCGCCTCGGAAGTGAAGACCACCTGCTGGCGGCGATAGGGGCCACCCCCGGCAGTGCGTGTGGTCTCGGCATTCGCCATGTTGGCCGCCACCACCTCGGCGCGGATGCGCTCCGCTTCGAGGGCGGATCCGCTGACCTCCATGACGCCAAATAGATTCATTGCCCGCTTCCTTCTCCGTTCATGCCCGCGCCTCATTTCTGGTCTTCATGAATCGCGTCCATCACCCGGGTAAACTCGTTCTTCAACAGTTCCTCCCCGGCACGGAACTGCAGCTGCGCCTCGGCCATCTTCATGCCTTCGCGGTCCATGGAAACATCGTTGCCGTCCGGGCGCTCCAGCAGGCCGCCGACAGGGCCAGTCTGCGGCGCGGGCAGAGAGGCTCCCGGAGCGCCGCTCCCCTGCTGCTGATTGAGCGCATCGACCGAGCGCGTCATCTCCGAGGCAAAATCGAAACCCACGGTGCGATAGCCGGGCGTATCGATGTTGGCCATGTTCTGCGCTGTCAGCTTCAGCTCCAGCGTGGAGAGGTCCAGGTATCGATTCAGCTCATCGGCCACGGGCGTTGTTAGTTGCACGGTTCGGTCCTCGATGGATTGCCTGCCGCGGAATGTTGTGCAGCCGGCTCTCCGGCAAAGAGGCGGCGAGGTTAGAAAATCCTCAATCCGGTTCGTGGAATTCGATCTCCTGGGTGTCGATGCGAGGCCGATCTTCGGCGAGGATCCACGCCCGCTCCAGAACATGCTCGAGCTCTCTTACGTTGCCCGGCCAGAGATAGGCGGTAAGCGCCGCCATGGCAGCCGGGGTAACGCTCTTGGCAGGGTTCTCACGCGCCGCCTTTTCGAGAAAATGAAGCGTCAGCGTTTCGATATCGGCGGTGTGCCCGGCCAGCGGCGGCGTGCGGATGAAGAAAACAGCCAGGCGGTAATAGAGATCGGCGCGAAAGTCGCCTTTCGCAGCCAACGCGCCCAGCGGCCGATGGGTGGCGGCGATAATGCGCACGTCGACTCGGACCGGCTCGTTTTCTCCCACCCGCTGCAGTTCTCCCGTCTCGAGGAAGCGCAGCAGCTTGGCCTGCAGGGCGAAAGGCATTTCGCCGATCTCGTCGAGAAACAGGGTGCCGCCGTGCGCGGCTTCGATGCGGCCGGTGCGTCCCTGCACCGCTCCGGTAAACGCGCCGCGGGTGTGCCCGAAGAGCTCGGCCTCCAGCAGAGCTTCGGGAATCGCCGCGCAGTTGAGCGCGACGAAGCGGCGAGCCGCGCGCGGGCTGAGACGATGCAGCGCGCGCGCCACCAGCTCCTTACCGCTGCCCGTAGGTCCTTCCACCAGCACCGGCGTCGCGCGCGGCGCGACCAGACGGATTCTGCGGCTCACTTCGAGCAGAGCGGGATGAGAACCAATAAATTCAGGGAGACTGCAGGAGGCGGCCGGTATGGGCAATGGTGACTCAGCGCTGCGGGAGAACAGCGGCACAGCGCGGATGAGTGGCCGTTTCTCCGGTTGATTCGGCACTGGCGCCGCCATCGAGGCGGGGACAGGTGGAATGCTGCGCGGCGCGGAGTTCCAGGCGGCGCCGTCGGACGATTGGGCGCGGCGGAGCGCGTAGAGCACCTCGTTGTGGCGCGGGCCGCGCAGGGAGCCAGTGGGTGTGGAGGCGTCGGCGAGCACCAGATCGACGCCCGGATGCATGCGCTCAAACTCCGCGATGAACTCCTGAATTTCCAGGTCGGGAAGCCACGAGTCAACCACCACGGCTTCCGCTGGAGAAGCGTCAAGGCACGCGAGGGTTTCGGCTCCGCCTGCGGCTTCGCGTACCTGCCAGCGCAGTTCGGTAAGCGCGTCGCGCAGGCGCTGCCGGAAAGAGACGTCGGCGCTGGCCAGAACGGCGGTGCGGGCGACAGTGGAGGGTCTTTGCTGTGCTACGGCTGCCATGACAGGTTTCTCCGCGGTGGGTTTGGTATGCTGCGCGCCGCTCTCAGGTATTCGCACCGATCCGGTACCCGAGGCCGCGAACGGTGCCGATGAGCGGCTCGACACCGGTCTCGCCGTTGCGCTGCGGCGACGGATCGTGCAATTTGCGGCGCAGATAGTTGATGTAGACATCGACGACGTTCGTGCCGCCGGTCGGGCTCATGTTCCAGACGGCTTCGAGCAGATCGGACCGCGACACCGCCTGGCCGCGGTGCAGCATGAGGTATTCAAGCAGCGCGAATTCCCTGCCGGTCAGGGCAATCGCTTCGCCGTTCCGCCTGACCATATGCTCCACGCGGTTCACTTCGAGATCGCCGTGGCGCAGCACCAGGCCAGGCGAGCGGCGGCGCAGCAGGGCCCGGCAGCGCGCGCGCAGTTCGGCAAAGGAGAATGGCTTTTGCATGAAGTCGTCAGCTCCCATCTCGAGACAGCGCAGACGAGTTTCCGGCTCCTGACGCGCGGTGAGGATAAGAATCGGCAAATCTTCCGTGAGAGAGCGAAGGAACTGGAGAACTTCGACGCCGTCGCGGCGCGGCAGGTTCAGGTCGAGCACGGCCATCTCGGGCACGAGATTACGTGCCGTTTCGATGGCCATCTCGCCGTCAGTGGCTACCGTTACCTGATGCCCATCCTGTTCGAGGCCGCGCGCGAGGAAGGCTCCCAAAGCTCGATCGTCCTCTGCAACCAGAAGCCGCATAGTCTTGTTCCCCCACCCGCAGCATCTCGCCGGAGGGTGCAGGAAGACCAGAGCCCGGATGAGAAAAACCCAGGAGGCGAATTCAAATCAGGATGAGTTGGCGGCTGCTCCCAAAATGGGAATCCGCAGAGTTACGACTTGTCTTGCGCCGATTCGCCTTTTATTCGCTATAATGCGCCCATGGCCATGACGCGGCGGCAGAAAGAAGTGCTGGATTTTATTTCCGGGTTCGTGCAGCGCAACGGCTACTCTCCGTCGTTCGAGGAGATCGCCCGCGGTCTCGATCTTCGCTCGCTGGCAACCGTGCACAAACACATCACAAACCTGCAGAACAAGGGCCTGCTGGCGCGGGCGCACAATCGCAGCCGATCGATTGACGTGCTGCCGCCGCGTGCCAAAGGACGTCCCCTCGACCGCCTGCCCCTGGCCGGGCGCATCGCCGCGGGCTACCCGGTGGAATCGGTGGAGATCCCGGAAAGCATTTCGCTGGGCGACATCATCGGCAATCGCGATGTGTTCGCGCTCCAGGTTCGCGGTGAATCGATGCGCGACGAGCACATTGTGGATGGCGACTACGTGCTGGTGGAACGGACCAGCACAGCGCGCACGGGAGAGATTGTGGTTGCGCTGGTTCGCGGATCGGAAACCACGCTGAAGCGGTATTATCCGGAGGGTTCGCTGGTGCGGCTGCAGCCAGCGAACGCGGAGATGGACCCGATCTTCGTTCCGGCGGCGCAGGTGGCCATTCAGGGGCGAGTGCTCGGCATGCTGCGCAAGTACTGAGCGGCGCTAATCGCCCACCCTGAGCCCCACGGCCTGCATGAGCTTGAGCGCATTGCTGGTGCGCACCACGCCATCCTTCAGCCGATAGTCAAAAACCAGCCTGTCGTCCTCGAGCGAGTCTTCGAAATGGCAGTTGCGCGCGATGCCGCTCATCGAATCCGGAATCGCGGTCAGGGCGAGGTCGTGCGTGGTCACCATACCGATCGCGCCCCGCCGCACGAGCGCATCGACCACCAGGCGGGTTCCGTCCAGCCGGTCGTGCGAATTCGTCCCCGACAGCAGCTCGTCCAATAGAAACAGCAGCGGCACCGGACCGCTCGCGAGATCCGATAACAGCTTCAGCCGGCGAATCTCCGCGTAGAACCGCGACACCCCACCCTGCAGAGAATCGAGAACGCAGATGGACGCTCCAACCACAAGCGGCGACATGCGCAGGCGGCGGGCGCGGACGGGCGCACCGCACTGCGCGAGCACGGCATTGACGCCAACGCCGCGGAGCAGAGTGCTCTTGCCCGCCATGTTCGGGCCGCTGATCATCACAAGCTGAAGTTGCCGCCCGAGTGCGAGATCGTTGCCGACCGCCTGAGGTTCGGGAAGCAGCGGGTGCGCCAGATTCTCCGCCTCGAAGCAGGGCGACTGACTGACGAACTCAGGCAGCACGTCGCCAGGATGCTCCCATGCGTAGCCGGCCAGCGCGGCCAGAGCCTCAAAGTCGCCCACAGCGGCGAGCCAGGTCTGAATCGCGGGACCGAATTCGTGCTTCCATCGCTCGGCCGCTGCCGCCAGCAGCGCCGTATAGAAAAGGACCGGTGCGAAGGGGCGAATCATCAGATTTTCACGCGCTTCGAGCCATTCCACGATGCGCCGCAGCTTTTTCAGGGCGCTCGAAGGCGGCAGATGGTGCGTGTTGAGCGACGCTCGAAGAGTCTGCAGATAAGAAGCTGCGAAGGTCTCGCCCTCCAGAATCGCCAGCACTTCCGCAACGACTCTCAGGTCCGCGGCAGCCTGCTCGGCAGCCTCGGCCGTTTCGTTCGAACACGGAGCCACCTTGTGGTTGACCCCCAGGTTGAGCACGGAGATGGCCAGAAGCGGATACCAGGATCCGGTGGTGAACCACCACCCTGCTGCGGCAACCCATGCCGTTCCGAGCAATACCAGCAACGGCGGCAGCCAGCGCGTGGGGAGCGTCGCCGGCGATGCTCCCCACGCTCCCAGAGCTTCGGGATCTACCTCGTCACGCAGGTGTCCACCCGCAATGAACAGCCGTTCGCGCAGCGAGAGCTGATCTCTCAGCTCGATCATCGCACCCTGCCGTTCACTGACTTCACCCGGGGAGGCCGCATGGAGCAGCCATCGCGCCACGGTTTCTTCTCCCGCATGGGTTTGCGCAGTGCAGAGGAGTTCGAAGAGCGAGCCCTTGCCGAACAGGTCAAGATCGCGTGCGTACGGATGCGCTGGATCCAGAAAGCGATCGCCCGGCTCGCCTGTGCCCATCCAGCGGCCTTCGAGACGCGCCAGACCCCGCTCGTAGAACTGCGAGACACGTTGGCGCTCGCGCAGCCACCGGAGCACCTTCTCATGCACGACGGCAAGAATGACGAAGAGCGCGGCTGGTATCAACAGGAAAAGCAGCCGCATAGGATGATGCAGCAAAGCCACGGCGAAAGCGGCAGAGACGAGGAAGATGGCGACCTTCGTGTAGCCCAGTCGCCGGTCCCACAGTTGGCCGCGAGCGATCCGCGCCTGATTCTCAAGCAACCGGCGACTGTAGGCGGAGTGCGGCGATTCCATAGCGGGCTTTCTGGATTGTACTCATCCAATTAGGAGAGCCGCCGCGAGACGGCGCCCCGTTCATGCACAAACACCACGCAAAAAAGCCCGGATCGCTCCGGGCTTGTTTGCCGATTTCTTAGCCGCAGCTAGCTGAGCACGCGCGAGACGCTTTTCGCAATCGTTTCCTTGGGTACATAGCCCACAATCTGCTCGGCGACCTTCCCGCCCTTGAAAAGCAGCAGAGCAGGAATTCCGCGAATGCCGTAACGCATGGGCGTTGCCTGGTTGCGGTCCACGTCCATTTTGGCCACCTTCAGCCGGCCGCTGTATTCCGCCGCGACTTCATCCACAATCGGCGCCAGAGCGCGGCACGGCCCGCACCACGTAGCCCAGAAATCGACCAGAACCGGCTGGTCGGACTGCAAAACTTCCTGCTCAAATGTCGCGTCGCTTACCTCGGCGATCCCCACTGCGGCCATAGTTCTCCCTCTTGCGTGCTGTTCGCAATTACCAGTATATAGATGCGTCGGGGACGGGAGGGTCGCAGAGGGGGCCGGGCGGCACTGCCGGCACAAAAATTAAGGCGCCCGGATTCTTATGCAGAATCACGGACGCCGGAGCAGCCCTCCCCCAGAACTGCCCACGAGAGTCAAGATAGGATCTCGGTTGTCCGAAAGCAAGAAATCTTGGGTAATTTCAGTAATGCTTGCAATGAGTTACGCGAGAGTCGCAAAAGATGGTTACCAAAGTGGGAGTCGCTGACCGCGGCCTTCGAGAAAGTTCCTTAGTCGACCGGCGCTGCAAACGCAGGCTGACTCTCCAACTCGCAAACCAATATTTCCGCGTCGCTGCTCGATTTCAAGGCGGCGGTGACCAGCGCCTTTGCGCCATAAGCGGCGTGCTCGGACTCAGCCAGTAGCAGCACGGCTGGCCCGGCGCCGCTGAGGGCAACCCCGGCGATGCCGGATTGTCCGGCCAGCGGCAGGAGTTTGGGCAGCAGCGGGCAAACCTCGGCGCGGTAGGGCTGATGCAGCCGGTCGCGCATGGCATTCGCGAGCAGGGCCGGTTCGCCACGCGCAAAGGCAGCGGTGAGCAGAGCGACGCGCTGAAGGTTGGCGACCACGTCGCTCCGAGGCCAGGCTGCGGGAAGAACCGCACGGGAAGCCGTCGTTGCGAGCGCTTCTCGGGGCATGACAATCAGCGCCCGCCATTCCGGCGGTGGAGCGAAGGAAACGGCCTGAACCTGATCGCCGTTGGCCGCGCTGGCGACAAATCCCCCCAGCCAGCAGGCTGCGGCGTTATCCGGGTGGCCCTCGAGACGACAGGCCTCTGCGAGGATGCGGTCGCGGGTCCACGCCAGTCCTCCGATATGGGAAGCCAGCGCGACGGCGGCAAGGCGAACAGCGGCCGAGGAGCCGCAGCCCATACCTACCGGGATTGCATTGTTCATACGGAGGCGCAGTGGAGCGACAGGCTTGTGGTTTGCCAGCAACAGGTCCCGGTAGGTATCGAGGAGCAGGTTGTTTTCAGTCGCAGCGCAGATTGCGGCGTCACGTCCCGAAACATCGATGGTGAATTGTTCCGCGGGCTCGGCTTCAATCTCCAGATACAGCTTCAGCGCCAAAGCCAGCGTGTCGAAGCCCGGCCCGAGATTCGCAGAGGTTGCCGGAACCCGTAATTGAACGCGGTTCACTGGTGGACGCGCTCCAGTTCGCGCAGAACCTGGTCCGCATCGGCGTCGAGTTCAATGGTGTTGCGGCGAAGACCTTCGATCAGCGAAGCCTTCGGCGCGGATTCTTCGCTGGCCAGCAAATCGCCCCGGTGAAAGTGGATCGTGTAGTCGGGATCCTTGAGCGTGTGGCCGGTGAGGAGGAGCACGACGGATTCGCCGCGCTCGATCTTCCCCTGCTCCAGGAGCTTCTTCAGTCCGGCGAGGGTGACGGCGGAGGCGGGCTCGCAGCCAATACCCTCCGCGCCGATCTCAGCCTTGGCCAGCGCAATCTCCGCTTCGGAGACCTGCTCGACAAATCCGCCGGTTTGCCGCAGGACCCGGACGGCTTTGCGCCAGGAAGCGGGATTGCCGATGCGGATGGCGCTGGCGCGGGTTCGGGCTTCCACCGGCTCGATCCGTTCGCCGCCGAACTCCTGCATGGAGCGAACCAGAGGATTGGCGCCCTCGGCCTGGATCACGGAAATTTTCGGCACACGCGTGGTCAGCCCGAGGTGCTGCATCTCAAGGAAACCCTTGCCGAGAGCGGAGCTGTTCGCCAGGTTTCCGCCGGGGACGATCAGGTGATCGGGAACTTCCCACTCCAGTTGCTCGGCGATTTCCAGGGCGGGGGTTTTCTGGCCTTCGATGCGGTAGGGATTGACGGAATTCAGCAGGTAAACAGGAGCGCGCCCGACCACTTCCGCGAGGACGCGCACGCAGCCGTCGAAGTCGGTGCGCAGTTGCAGCGTGAGCGCGCCGTAGTCCATAGCCTGGGCCAGCTTGCCCCCCGCAATCTTGCCCTGCGGCAGCAGCACGAGGCTGCGCATGCCGGCGCGCGCCGCATAGGCAGCCATTGCCGCCGATGTGTTCCCGGTTGAAGCACAAGCCACCCAATGGAAGCCGCGTTCGCGCGCCACCGAAAGCGCCGCGGTCATGCCCGTGTCCTTGAACGAGCCGGTGGGGTTCATGCCCTGGTGCTTGGCGCGGAGATTCGCCAGTCCCAGGCGTTGCGCGGACTGGGGCAGATCGTAGAGCGGCGTGTTCCCTTCGCCGAGGCTTACGATGCCCGCCTCGTCGCCCAGGATCGGCAGCATCTCGCGGAAGCGCCAGACGCCGCTGCGATCCTCGGCTTTGAGCGAGGTCCGCCGCTCGCGCCACAGCCAGCGGAGCGCGCTGGGATTGGGCCGCGTGTGCCTGGGTCCATTCCAGCCGGGATAGAAAACTTCGTAGAGATCGCCGCAATCGGGGCACCGGAAATTTCCCGCAAGTGCTTCAGGCGCGACGATCGCGGAGCAGCCGGTACACCGGAACTGATGAATCTCCATCATGGAATCGTGAACAATCTCAGCCTAACATCGGGCCGCGCGACCAGGGATCGTGTATATCCGTATACAACTGAACAGCAATGTCGTATAAACTCGCCTCATGGCCGCGTTACTCACGCCGCGCGAAGCCGCCATGCGGCTCGGCATCTCCTATCCGGCGATCAAGCAGTGGATCTACCGCGGAAAGCTGAAGGCGATCCGAACCCCGGGCGGACACTACCGCATTCCGGAGGCTGAACTGGACGCCTTGCTGTACAAGGCGAAGCAGCCGGACACGCCCAGGCGCCAAATGATGCGTACGGTGAGCGGGCGTAACCAGCTGGTGGGGCGCATTGTCGACCTGAAGATCGAAGGGCTGCTGGCCCAGGTCCGGCTCTCGATCGGCGGGCAAATCATCACCTCGATCATCACCGCGGATGCGGCGCGCGAACTGCGCCTGAAGAAAGGCGAGACGGTAGCCGCGCTGATCAAATCAACAGAAGTGATGGTGCTGCGTGTTTGATCTGAGGAAGCTGCTGCTCTTGCCTGCGCTGCTGATGGCGATGCCGCATGCGTGGGGCCAGCAAACTCTGCGCATCGCGGCAGCCGCCGACCTGCAACCTCTCCTGCCTCCGCTGATCAGCGCTTTCCAGCAACAAACCGGCGTTGTGGTCGAAGCCTCGTACAAGTCATCGGCGACGCTGGCGACCGAAATTATCAGCGGCGCGCCGTTCGATCTTTTTCTCGCAGCGGATTTGTCCTTTCCGCAGCGGGTTATCGACGCCGGCAAGGCCGAAGAAGCAAAGCCGCTGCCTTATGCGCGCGGCACTCTGGTCCTGTGGACGCGTAATGACTCCGGCGTGAAGACGCTGTCGATGGACGCATTGCAGAGCCCCGCGGTGCGCTCCATCGCCATCGCCAATGCGCAACATGCGCCATACGGACGAGCGGCACAAGCTGCGCTCGAACACGAGCACCTGCTGGAAACGCTTCGGCCAAAACTGGTCATCGCCGAGAACATCGCGCAGGCCGCGCAGTATGCCGATTCCGGAAACGCGCAGGTTGGCTTCATTTCCCTGACTGCCGCCGTGACCCCGCGGCTTGAGGCGGATGGCCATTTTGTTCGCGTGCCCGCCGGAGATTACCCGCCTATCCTGCAGGGAGCTGTGGTGGTGCGCGACAGCGCCAACGTGGCCGCAGCGCGAAAATTTCTGGAGTTTCTGCGAACGCCGGCGATCGGCCGTATGCTCGCCGAGCGAGGACTCGAGCCAATTCACTGATGGACCTCGAAGCGTTGTGGCTCACGCTGCGTCTGGCCGCTGTGACCACAGCGGTGCTGCTGGCCTGTGGAATTCCCATCGCCTGGTGGGTTGTTTCCACCCGCTCGCGCCTGCGGCCCGTGGTGGAAGCGGTGACCACGCTGCCCATTCTGCTGCCGCCCACGGTGCTGGGCTTTTATCTGCTGGTGCTGCTGGGACCACGCACGGCATTCGGGCGCGCGGCCGCACATCTGATGGGACATCCGTTGGCGTTTTCATTCACGGGACTGGTCGTGGGGTCGGTGATTTACAGCCTTCCCTTTGCGGTGCAACCGCTGACGGCCGGATTCCACGCGGTCGATGCGGGTCTGATCGAGCAGGCGCGGCTGCTGGGCGCGGGACGCTGGCGCATCCTGCGGAGCATTCTGCTGCCGCTTTCCGCGCGCTCGGTGGTGGCCGCCGCGGCACTGTGCTTTACGCATACGGTTGGCGAGTTCGGCGTAGTGCTGATGATTGGCGGCGATATTCCCGGCGCCACCCGCACATTGTCCATCGCCATATACGACCAGGTGCAGGATTTTGCCTACGCCCAGGCCAACCGGACGGCACTTCTGCTTCTTTGTTTTTCGCTGGCTGCGCTGGTGCTGCTCTATTGGCGCCGCAGGCGTGAAGGTACCACGTATGCCTGACATCAGCATTCGGCATCGGCAGGGACATTTTGCTCTGGAGGCGGAATTTTCGCTGACCAGCCGATGGACAGTGCTCTTTGGGCCTTCAGGCGCAGGAAAGAGCACCGCTCTGCGGGTCATCGCAGGGCTCATCGCACCCGACGCGGGCTACGTGGCCCTGGCGGGAAGAACGCTGCTGGACACTACCGCAGGCGTGGCCGTGGCTCCCGGGCGGCGCTCGATTGGATTTGTAACCCAGCAGCCGGCGCTCTTCCCCCACCTGACGGTGCGCGAGAACGCGGAGTTTGGAATCCATAGACTTGCGCACGAGGAACGCCGCCAGCGCGCCATGGAAATGCTGCGGTTTTTCGGCGCCGAGGCGCTGGCAGAACGGCGTACGCAGGGGCTTTCAGGAGGCGAGCGGCAGCGTGTGGCGCTGGCCCGCGCGTTGGCTCCGGCACCGGATCTCTTGTTACTCGACGAGCCCCTGGCAGCCCTGGACGACGCGTCCTCTCAGGACATTCTCGCGCGCCTGCTCAGGCTGGAGACGCGGGTGCTGTACGTCTCGCACGATCTGGCGGAAATCTGGCCGATTCCCGCGGAGATCGTCCTGATCGATCGCGGCCGCGTAACCGCAACGGGTCCGCTGCGACAGGTCCTGGCGCCTCAGCGCGATCGCCTGCTGCAGCAGATCAGCTAACCATCACGGTTGCGGGTGTCCCCAGACGCGATCGAGAAAGAGCCAGCGATCGCGATGCGCAGCCGGCGCGGCGGCGGACTGAGCATCGAGGTTCATCACCTGCCAGTCATCATTAGGAGCGTAGGGCGGCCAGTTCGGGGCCCCGCGGCCGTTCGGATTGCCGGTGCGCGCGAAATTCGTCCAGTAGGTTTCCATCAGATCGCTCAGCGCGTAGTCCGCCGGCTGCCAGACTGCCCCGGGGCGCGAATCCAGCGTTCCGAACACGTACTCGATCTCGTCGGAATGAAACGCTCCGGAGCCCGCTTCGTGGTATTTGCTCGGGGGCGACGGCCGGCGGAAATAGTAGCGGTAGACAGGCGCATCGCCGGTAGCAACCTGCGCCTCAAGCCACTTCCAGGTGGAGAAAGTGATGAACCGCGCGCCGGTAAGAAAGATGTCCGACCGAACTGTCTCCGCCTCGGTCTGTGCCGGAAAGAGACGCAGGAACTCGTCCGCGTTCGCGCCGAAATCCTGCTGCGCCTGTGCGCGGAAGCTCTCCGGCGTGGGGTGCTGCGGGTCGTCGATGGCCAGGGCGCTCGGCTCGTCGCGATTCCATCCGGCCAACAGCGGAACGTGCGCCTGCTTACCCTCCGCATAGATTTGCGGAACGCTTTCGGGCAGGAAGTACCCATCGACATCCGGACCGATACGGGAGTGCACTTCGTGATCCGGATGGTCCATCTTGTCCATCAGCTCCTGCACGCTCATGGCCCGGAGATCGGTGAGACTTGAGGTTCCGAACGTAGCCTCGGCCCATGCTGAATCTGTCTTTTCGCTCTCCGCAAGCGGCGGGAATGACAGGCCACGGCTGGAAAAAGCAGCGCCGCTTTCGCCGATCGCGTGAACGAACAGCCCCTGCGCCAGCGGCGAAGCCATCTGGGCGCTCACGGAAAAGGAGCCGGCGGATTCGCCAAAGATGGTCACGTTGTGCGGATCTCCTCCGAAGCGGCTGATATTCCGCCTGACCCACTCCAGGGCAGCGGTCTGATCCATCAGACCGTAGTTGCCCGCGGCGTGATGCGGAGACTCCGCCGCCAGTTGTGGCAGGACGAGGAAACCGAAGATTCCGAGGCGGTAGTTCATGGAGACGACGACTACGCCCTTGTGCGCCAGGTGCTCGCCGTCCTGACGCGCCTCGGAGGTCGCGCCTGAAGTGAAGCCGCCACCGTAAATCCAGACCATTACCGGCAGCTTCGCGTGCTTGTTCTTCGCGGGCGTCCAGACATTCAGATTCAGGCAGTCTTCGCTCGGGCCCGGGTCGCGGAAAATCATGTCCTCGAAGGGATGCGTCTGGATGCAGCGATGGCCGAAGCTGGTGGCATCGCGCACGCCGGACCATTTTGCGGAGGGTTGCGGCGGCTGCCAGCGCAGCGGGCCGACCGGGGGAGCCGCATACGGAATGCCCAGGAAAATTCGCACCTGGCTATCCGCGCTGAGCTTGCCGCGTACTTTGCCCTTATCGGTTTTTACGGTGAGTTGATCGCTGGCCCCGGCAGCGCAAACGGCAGCGAAGCAGAAGAACAGCATCAGGGCAAAGGCACTCACACGACGTCTCAGCATCGATCCTCCATTCCCAACCCAGCCTACGCGCGTCGTCCCCAGATTTTCCACCCGGCCCTGCTCGCTTGCGAAAGATTGCGGATCAGAGTTGCTCGGCCGCGATCAGGGCGGCGACCGTCTCGCGGGGCCGGATCAGCCGGGCGCGGCGCCCAGTGACGAGAATCTCCGCGGGACGGGGACGTGAGTTGTAATTCGAGGCCAGCGACATGCCGTAAGCGCCGGCATCGAGGATGGCGACCAGATCGCCCGGAAGCAGCGGCGGCAGCTCGCGATCGCGGGCGAAGAAATCGCCGCTTTCGCACACCGGCCCAACGACGTCGGCGACCATCCTGCGCCTGGCGCGGCGGGGCGCGACGGGCACGATCTCGTGGTAGGCCTGATACAGCGCAGGGCGGATCAGGTCGTTCATCGCGGCATCGACGATTACGAAATTCTTCCTGCCGTTCTTTTTCACGTAGAGCACGCGGGTTAGCAGCGCTCCGGCCTGCGCCACGAGAAACCGCCCCGGCTCAAGGAGCAGCCTTACGTCGCCAATCGACTCGGCGGCGGCAATCAGGGCTGCCGCATACTGACGAACTCTCTTCTCTGCGTTGAAGGCGTGGTCGGCGTGGTATTCGATGCCGAGGCCGCCGCCCAGATCCATCAGGCGAATCGCATAACCGTCGCGGCGAAGCTCGGTAATCAGGCCGGCCACGCGCTGGGCCGCCGCCCCAAAGGGCTCGGCGTTCCTGATCTGCGAACCGATGTGTACGCTGACACCCGCCGGCTCGAGGTACTTGCCGGCCTTGCGGTACACGGCGCGGGCGCGGCGGATGTCGATGCCGAACTTGTGCTCGCGCATCCCCGTGGATATGTACGGATGCGTCTCCGCGAAGACGTCGGGGTTAACGCGCAACGCAATGCGAGCGTGCTTGCGCAGCCTGGCTGCTCGCTCGGAGAGCAACTCCAGTTCCCCCTCGCTCTCCACATTGAAGAGGAGGATATCCGCGCGGAGGGCCAGATCCATCTCCGGCGCAGTTTTGCCGATTCCGGAGAAGACAACGCGCTGCGCGGCTTTGCGATCGACGGCGAGCACGCGTTCCAGTTCGCCGCCCGAAACGACGTCGAAGCCGGCGCCGTGGTCGGCAAAGAGCTTCAAAATGGCCAGCGAAGAGTTGGCCTTGACGGCGTAGCAAACCTGATGCGGAACCGTGCCAAAGGCGCGCTCGAAGAGCTTCAGCCGGCCGATGATGTGGTCCGCGGAATAGACGTAGAGCGGCGTGCCGAAGCGGCGCGCCGCGGCTTCCAGATTGACGCCATTACAGTACAGCGGCGATTTCGAATCAGGATAAGTAAATGGACGGCTGTCGATCGGGGCACCTCGGCGGAGCGATTCTTCCTGAGAGTAACGAGGTTCGTTGCCTGCGTAAAGCCAGCACGGCGGCGGCTATGCTTCGATGGCGCATTCTCCTCCGAGGTGCGGCCGCCTCAGGGATGCGCATCGAGTTCGAAATTGAGGACGGAGGCAGCTCCCGTCGACGCAGTCACGATGAGTCGCGCGGCGAGGCCGTTCGCAGAGAGCGGGGTGAAGGTGACGGAGCCGTCGATGGCCGAAATCGCCTGCACGGTTTGCTGCCCGAGAACGGGCGCGGGCGGGCATGAGCCCTGGCTCGGGCAAGGCTCGGTCCAGCCGTAGAGAGTTTGCGACAGGCTGACCGTGGCGCCGACAAGCGAATCGCCAAAGGCGTCAACAACGCGCAGTTCGAAGGGAGCGAACGACTGGCTTGCGGGGATATATTGCGACGTGCCGCTCCATGCGACCAGCGCGGCGGTCTCAGCATCGACAGGCGTGACGGTGAAATTCGCGCAGGCCCCGGTTCCAGCAAGGCAGGCGCTCACCGTGGACGCAACGCTCGCGTTGAATGGCCCCGCGGCAATCTGGTTCGACGCGATGCCGGCAACACCGCTGGACGTCTGATTGGCCGTGACTCCAAGGCTCGGAGAGTTGGACGACCAGTTGATGGACTGGCCCTGGACCGGAATCCCGGCGGCATTGAGCGCGAGCGCCTGGATGGGCCACTGCGCCGTCGCTCCCAATACCAGGTAAAGATTCGGCGTCAGCGCGGCGATCGATGGCGGGGCGGTCCCGGAGAATTCCGCGAGCACGCTGCTGCCGTTCGTGAGAGAAGCGGTGAGCTGTGCGAGCGCTGCAGAGTTTGCGGTGACCGGCAAAGTTGCGGTACCGTCGCCGCCGGTAACCACGCTGCACGCGGCCAGCCCGCAGCCCAGTGCGGCGGTGCCTTCGGTGACAGAAAAGGTCACGGTGTCCCCGGCTGCCGGCGTTTGCGTGGCGAGATCGATGGCTCGGACGGTGAATGGCTCCGGCACGCCGATCGGAACGGCTCCGGACGGCGCAACTACGACGGAGATTGCGTCATTGCCCTGTGCGTCGTAGCTGAAATTGTCTCCGATGGCGGTGACGCCAAGGGTTTGCGAATCCTGCACCTGAAGCAGGACGTTGCCGGTGACTCCGTTCGACGGGGGCGCCATGGCAACGATCGTGTTTGGCGTCACGCTCAGGACCTGGGCGGGGACGTCGTTGACCGTAACCGTGACGGACGGCCGGAAGCCCATGCCCTGGATGACGATCTGGCCGCCTTCCGGTGGCAGGCGCGCAGGCGTGACGTTATCGGCGTAGAGAATGCGGCCGCGGTAGCCAAAGTCGGGCCGGCCATCACCCCGGAAGTCGGCCAGGCCGATGCGAACCTCGCTGTCGGCGATGGTGAGCACGGGCAGTGCGGTCAGTCCCGGCAGGCTGCCATTGAAGGGCTGCACCGTTGCGGTGACCGGTGCAGCGCCTGCCGGGTCGGTGCCGTTCCATGCACCCACAACGATCTGCGCTTTACTCTCGGTATCGGCTCCCGTCTCGTCGAGCGGCTGAGCTTCGACCGTGAATTCCCGCGCCCCGCGCGCCCACCACTGAAACCATCCCGAGTGACCATACCCGTTGATGCGCCCGGTCCACTCGCCGCTCACGGGGATGCTGACCGGTGCGGAGAAGGAGCCGTCGGCTGTCTCCGCAGGCTCGTCGGCGGCGTCCTGAATCACAACGTTCTGCGAGACTGTCGAACCGGCGCTGAGGCTGGTGAGCGTGATGACGGGCATGGTTCCGGAAGGCGCAACCTGGCTCGTGGTGTAGGGTCCGACGGCGGAATTACCTGTGTAGAGCGGGTTTACCGGTTCGAAAGTGAGCTGATAGTCCGACGCGGTGACGCCGGGAGGCAGCGGCACATCGCGGAGATCGAAATAGCCTTCGAGCGCGACATCGTTGCTGCCGAAGCGGGTGAGCGGATTGCCGTTCGCGTCCAGTGAGCCCGTGACCGGGTTCCCTGCGTTGCCCTGGAAATACACGCCGCTCACGCCCGTCACGGTATGGGCAATGTCCGGCACGCCGTTGATCAGAGGGCAAAGCACCACATTCACTCCCTGCATGCCCTGGCCGAGCGGGAACGAGATCGTTCCCGTGACGGAGATGGTCGCCGCCGCGGTGAGAGTCTTGCCGGTGAAGTTGCCGATGTTGGCGGAGGTGACGGGATAGAGCCGATTCAGCGACGCAATGTCGTCGGTGCGTAGCTGGACCGGGCTGGGCATGCACACGCCCCCGCTGCCATTGCAGAGACGCTCGATGGGATGCAGGATGGGCCAGCCGTCGAGTCCCGCGGCGGTGATCTGATCGTTAACGAACATCTCTTCGTTGGTTTGCGACCAGCCCAGACCAAGCACGTAGCCGAAGGCGCGAATCAACTGATACTGGATATTCGCAATCTGCGTGGTTGTGGTCGCGCACAGCCCATTCACCAAAATGAGCGCGTGGGCCAGGTTGCCGGTGACCGCGAAATTGTCGACCGTGGAAATGACACCGTTGTTCTGGCAATCCAGCGAAGAACTGGCGCCCGCACCATAGATGCCGTTTATCACAGCCCCAGTTTCGTCGTAGACCACGGCCACGGGCTTGTTCGTCGCGGTGGGCTGGATGTCGGCGGGCAGAACGATGCCGTTGGCGCCGGTGCTGATGGACGTGTCGACATCTTCGGCGAGATTGCCGCCGCGCCGGATCAGGACGGCAGCAGTGCTAACGCCATTCCACACGGCGACGGCGTTGGCAACCATGGTGTTGGCCTGGGCCTGCGTGACCTTCGAGCTGAGCGGGCTGAGATCGGTGTAGTAGCTCACCAGCCCGTTGGCCCAGACGATTGGCTGGCCCTCCACCGCGGGATTGAAGTAGCTGGAACCGGCGACCCAGCGCGGCCCGCTGGCCTTCGCCTGGATCGCAAAAACGAGCAGCAGCGCAAGGGCGATCAGCAGGGCGGCGATTCTGCCGATCCATGGTTCTGGATTGAGGCGCATGGCGCGAACTCCCCGAAGTGCTCCGTTTTCATTGCGACATGGGGCGCGGCATGCGGCGAAAGAATCGTTCGGTGATTACGGGACATCAGTTCAGAGCGGAACGGCGGCTGGCGACGATTCCAAATCGGGAGCGGGCCGGCGCAGGTACAATCGAAACTTCAGGAAAATGTCAGATACCATTCGCGATACGGTCATTCTCGGGTCCGGCTGCGCCGGACTCACTGCTGCCATCTACACCGCCCGGGCGAACCTGAGCCCGCTGGTTCTGGAGGGGCACGAGCCCGGCGGCCAGTTGTCGATCACGACCCTGGTGGAGAACTTTCCGGGATGGCCGGAAGGAATCCAGGGGCCGGAGCTGATTGAAAACATGCGCAAGCAGGCCTCCCGCTTCGGGGCGGAGTTCCGGATGGGGCATCTGGTGACGGCGGACCTGACGAAGCATCCGTTTGCGCTGAACCTCGGAAACGAAATCGTCCACACGCGAACGCTGATCGTCGCCAGCGGCGCGTCGGCGCGCTGGCTGGGGCTGCCTTCGGAGCAGGCACTGATCGGGCATGGCGTCAGCTCGTGCGCGACCTGCGACGGCTTCTTCTTCTCGGGGAAGGAGATCGCGGTGGTCGGCGGGGGCGATTCCGCGATGGAAGAGGCGCTGTTCCTCACCCGGTTTGCGTCGAAAGTCACGCTGATCCATAGGCGCGAGCATTTTCGCGCGTCGCGCATCATGCTGGACCGCGCGATTGCTCATCCGAAGATCGCCTTCATGACCAACACCGTGATCGAAGAGGTGCTGGGCGTCGAGCAGCGGGAAGTGACCGGGCTGCGATTGCGGGACACGATGACCGGCACCTCGTCCGAGCTGAGCATTAGCGGGATGTTTCTCGGGATCGGGCATATCCCCAATGCAGCGATGTTTGCGGGGCAGCTCGAGCTCGACGAAGACGGATACATCAAGACGCACCATTACGTCTTCACGCGAATCCCGGGCGTCTACGCCTGCGGGGACGTGCAGGATCGGCGGTATCGGCAGGCGATCACGGCGGCGGGCACCGGGTGCATGGCGGCGCTGGAGGCCGAGAAATACCTCGAAGTCCACGGGCGGTAACGTTACTGAGCTGGGGTGACATGGGGGGGCCCCCTGGGTTGTCACCTTTGCATGTAACAGATTTTGCTCGATTTACGAATAGTTACTAATTTGACATCGGGCGACCATCCGGCTCCAGCCCCCTTCGGGAGGGGTGCGATGCGGCGGAGGCAGAGGGTGCAGGTCATAGGGTGCAGAACACAGAGCTCAGAGCGCAGAGCTCAGTAAAAACCAAGGCAAAAGGAAAGCCCGCGGATGGCGGGCTTTTCCTTTTTTTACCTTCTATGCTCAGTATAACAGTCTGGGAGAATTGGCCTGCCAGGTTTGTTGGCGTGGAAGTTATCTGAAATGAGTCACAAAACTTCGGTAATAGGGCGAAAAGCTTGACAAGAAAACAAGGTGCAGACGATTGAGGCACGGGCGCCGGCTAACCGGCCAGACAGTCATCGATCCGGGATAAGGCCGAACCTATTTTGAAGGATTTGCGACACCGATTCGAATCCCGCTGACGGAAGCTAGGGGTCGCTCAGGGCAGGCTCTCCGGCCGGGTGGCGATACAAAAAGCGATTGGTGGCTGCTGCAAATCCAGGCGCGAAGAGAATGCCTGGGAGTTCCTGTCCTGATGTTGCGCCGCACCTGATCGACGGAGCCGTGGGTGGGGGTTCGCAGCAATTGAGGTTTCCGTATAGCCGGTATTACGGCAATCATCCGCCTCGGTAAGCGCCTTCGCGATTGAGCGAGAACCCAGGCCGCGTCGGCGGAGAGGCTTTTACCGTTCGCCGACGGGATGCCTGTTTTTCAGTACCTAGCCCGTTTACCGGAATTGATCCCACCTCATCGAAACCGATACCCGAGACCGCCGTCGTGGATTACGTCGATTGGTTCGCCGCACCCATGCGTGTACTGGGTAGCCTTTTTAGGACATCCGCTGGCTACTGCGAGCACCCGTAAATTATGGCTGATGCCTGGGTGATCACGTCGCCGGCGCGCACGCCGTAGTTTTGGTTCGGCTATAGCTTCAGCGCGTCCCAGGGTCCCGTCCACTCGCAGGGGCGGCCTTTGGTACGGTAGCAGACCAGGTCCTGCCCCACCGAGACGGTGACATAGATGTTGATGCCCTCGAAGGTATCGGTGCCCGCCGGACCGCTGGTATGGCGGCAAATGGTGCCCACGCCGGGCACGAGCTCAAGCGGCACAGAAGTGCCGTTGACCTCGATGTTTTTGTGCAGAGTGCCGTCCATGTCGTAGACGTCGTGGGAGCGCCGCCACTGCTTCACCATATCGGTGGTTACGTTGCCGTAGTTGTTCCTGATCAGCCACATGAAGGTGTAAAAGCGCGTGCCCATGCCATTCAGGCCCCAGTGCAGGCCGCCTGCGAAATGCGGATTGGCATCCACCTGCGTGGCGTTGCCGTGCTGGCGCATCGGGTGCGCGGGGTCGTACTCGTTCTGTTCGTTATAGCTGTCTTTGCTTTCGACGTTGTTGGTGGAGCAAATATAGGCTTGATTCTGCTCGCCCATATCGCCGGGCCTGCGAACGGCGTAGCGGGCGACGCCGTGCTGATCGGCGGGAATGCTTTCGACGACCCAGGCACTGCTCCCGTCTGAAACCATCCAGTTCGCGCCCTTGCTGCACTTGCCGATGACGATCTTGTAGCCGCTGTTCTGGCGGTACGAGGGCCGGCCTACGGTCAGCAGTTCGACCGCCTCTTTGGCCGTGCCAGCGAACGCGGCAGCATAGAAGTTACCCACCTGCCAGTCCAGACCCGGCCGCCGATAGCCAGAATAGGGTCTTGACAGCGTCGGCGACAGGATGTTCATGCCGCCGCCGGCATAGCCGCTGACAGCCACGCCTTTCTCATTCATGGCGTGCTCGCTGCCTATTTCGCCTGCGGTGTCGGTCACGGTGAAGCGATGGGCATTGCGGTCGCTGGGATTGGCTACGAACGTAACCAGATACTCCTGCGGGAAAAAGTGCTGATCCTCGGAGCTCACGTGGATGGTCTTGCCATCCTTGGTGGCCGCGCCCAGGAGAATGGCGCCACTGCAGCAGTGCACACCGTCGTCTGGCGCCAGCATGGCGGTCTCCGACTTTGGCGGGGCCCCCAGCAGGCCGAAGTAGCTGTTGATCATCAGGATCTTCTGGTCGTTGTTCATGATGGCCGCAAACGCGGAGGCATCGAGCTCCGTCTCCGACCCCTCGGCAATGCCGTGCATGAACTCCAGCCCCTCGGGCAGCAGCGTCTCGTAATAGGTCTGCTGCTCGTGCAGGTAGCCCAGTATGTTCTCCGGCGTCCCCTGTCTGGCGATCAGCTCCCGGTACCAGCCCTCATAGACCATGCGGATCAGGTCCGCGGCGCGCTCGCCATATTGCCGGCCCATGTTGAACCACGAGCCGCTGATCTCGCCGAGATAGCGCGGATGCGGATCGTAGGCCGGATAGCCCTCGGCCAGGTGGTAGCGGTGGAGCTGGGTGTTGTGCCCGGTCCATTCGGCCGGCAGGGGCGGGCAGAGCGCGGCTCCGGTGACTTTGTTGTTTCCGGGTGACACGATGGCGGGGTCGCCATCCACGCCTGTCATGGCACCTACAGTGGACGCCCCCTTTGCGAAAGGAGAGGCAGAGGCCGCCAGCGCGGCCGTGGCTCCCGCCGACGCCATTGCTTTTATGGCCGCCCGCCGGGTGATCCTGCCTTTGAATGGCTCTGTCCTGATCGACATGGTTCCCTCCTCTACTCTTCGCCTGGAACAGGTACCTGAGCCCGATCTGCACCGGCGGCTCCGTCTCCGGCTCCGGGCGACAACTTAATCGTGCGATCACCGCCGGCGCGGCAATGATGAAGCCGCAAGGATTTAGCCACTGTTGGATCGGATGACGCAGTGCTCTCGGGGATGGAGCGATCAGCTACAACTGAGAATAGCTCATTCTACAATCGTTGCCCGACCACTTGAGTCCACACAAACGGGCTCCGAGGAGGCTTGTCGGATTGGTATTGCGAAGTCGGCTTGTGCGAAGTGATCTCCCAGCTGCTGGAGAGCGAGCTGGCTCCTCAGTGGATTGATGATTTCAGGCAAAGCACTCATGGACGCATCAGGGCTGTAATGTTGGCTTCGCGACCTTTCGCGGCCTTGCCGATGCGGGAGGGGTTGCGGGCCTCCGAATGGTTCGGGAAGCCGGCGATACATCAGGAATCAATCCGAGCGCTACACCACGGAAGAGGTATGGGCGATTGCTGGCCGGCGCGGTAGGCTGAAATCGTCGGGCCAGCCATGACGGCCGTTCGACCAGACTCGACGGACGTCCCTCGTCAATGAGAGTTGCCGGAATGTCGCCTGAATCCCGACGAACCCTTCATTTCATTTCTTATGTTCGGTGCGATCCTGGGGCGCGGTGCTGCCCCAACAGGACGACCGCGCCAACCGATTCCAGGAGGATGTCATCGCCACGCGATTGCAGTTAGGAGATCTGCTCGTCCAGGCTAAGCTGGTCACGGTCCAGGACATATCGACGGCGCTCGAACGCCAGGCCAGCCAGGGCGGGCGGCTGGGCGAGAACCTGGTCGCCACGGGAGCGATCACGCAGAACGCGCTGGAAGGATTTCTGCATCACTTTCCCATCGAGCCCGCCGATATAGCTGCCACGGGCATTGACAGTGTGGATCTGATGGGCCTGATGATGAAGCTCATCTATTCCACCCGTTTGCAGACCATCCGCCAGATCACCGACGCCATCATGCTGCCTTACCGTATGGTGAGCGAACTGGTGCAGATGGCTGTGGACCGGAAGCTGCTTCAATCGCTGGGCGTGCGAGGCGCCGACAGCCTTGGCGGCACCAGCTACGCCCTGACTGAAGAGGGAAGGCGCTGGACGCTCGAGGCGCTCGGGCAGGTGGGCTACATCGGTCCCGCACCTGTGCCTCTGGATCAGTTCAACGACCAGGTGACCCACCAGAAGCTCACCAACGAAGTGATCACCTTCGATCGCATCCGCCAATCCATTGGCTCGCTCACGTTCGACGACGCTCTGATCGAGAAGTGCGGGCCGGGGCTGAACTCGGGCCGCGCCATCCTGCTCTATGGGCCGCCGGGAAACGGAAAGACCTCCATCGCGCGCTGCCTGGCCAGCGTCTTCAGCGACATCATTTATGTGCCCTACGCCATCGCCGTGGAGGGGCAGATCATCTGTGTCTACGACCCGGCGATTCACGTCGCGGTGGATCCCGCGGGTCTCGGCGACGATGGCGGACTCCCGGCGGGGCGCCACGATATTCTCGACGCCCGGTGGGTTCCCTGCCGCAGGCCGTTCATCGTTGCCGGCGGCGAGCTCACGCTCGAGATGCTCGACCTGCTCTACAACTCCATCGGCCACTATTACGAGGCGCCGCTGCATATCAGGGCGCTGGGCGGCTGCTTCATCATCGACGACTTTGGCCGTCAACTGGTGAGCCCCACGGCGCTGCTGAACCGCTGGATCGTGCCGCTCGAAAACCGCATTGACTACCTGAAACTGCACACCGGCAAGAGTTTCAGCATTCCCTTTGAGGAACTGGTCATCTTCTCCACCAATATCGAGCCGGAAGATCTGATGGACCCCGCGTTTCTGCGCCGGCTGCCGTACAAGATCGAGGTGGGCGCGCCGAGTCTGGAGTCCTTCCGCCGCATCTTCGAGACGGAGTGCGCCAGGGCGGGCCTGACCCTTTCCAACGAGGACTTCGACTCCATCGTGTACAGGATCGAAATAGAAAAGGGCCTGGAACTGGCGGCGTATCAGCCGAAATTCATCGTCGATCAGATCATCGCAACGTGTCGTTTCATGGAGCGGGTTCCACAGATGGATCCGCGCTACGTGGAATACGCGCTCGACAACCTGGGGGTCCGCCGCAGCGCCAGGCAGCAGGCTGCGCTTGCGCCGGTACCGCAACAGGGCTGAAACAGCTACACTGTCTCCCATCCCCCACAATCGTTCCGTCCGGGAGGCGTCCCTGATGCCCATCGACCTGCCCGTTAAAATCGGCCCTCTCAAAGGATCCGAGCTGCCTGAGGCCGACCGCATCATGCGCCTTGCCTTTGGAACCTTCCTCGGAATTCCCGACCCGATGAACTTCATGGGCGACCGCAATTTCATGGCTTCGCGTTTCCACGCGAAACATGTGAAAGTCCTGGCCGCGCGCCTCGACGGCCGCCTCATCGGCGTCAATGCCGCCACGCGCTGGGGCTCCTTCGCCTTCTTCGGTCCGCTCGTCATCCTCCCCGAATTCTGGGACAAAGGCATAGCCCAGCGCCTGCTCGCACCTACCATGAAGCTTTTCGAGCGCTGGGATCTGCGCTGCTCCGGCCTCTTCACCTTCGCGCACAGCGCCAAACATGTCAGCCTCTACCAGAAGTTCGGCTACTGGCCCCGTTCTCTCACAGCACTCATGACCCGCACCCCGGACGCAGGCGCGGCCCGGGCGAATCCGCCCACTGTGCTCTCCGCCCTGCCCCGCGCTGCGCGCGAACAGGCCATTGCTGGCTGCGCGAAGCTCACAAACAAGATCGAGAAGGGACTCGATCTTACCGGCGAAATCCGCGCGGTGCTCGCGCAGCGCAGCGGCGACGTGGTCCTGACCCACACGCGTGGTGCGCTCGATGGCTTCGCTGTCTGCCTCTGCGGTCCCGGCTCCGAAGGCGGCGCGAAAACCTGCTACATCAAATTCGGCGCGGCTCGCGGCGGGGCCGGCGCGGGCGATCGCTTCGGCCGGTTGCTGGACGCCTGCGACGCATTCGCCTCCTCGCGTGGAGTGTCGCTCGAAGCGGGCGTGAATCTGGCCCGCGAAGATGCGTTCCGCCGCATGCGAAGCCATGGCTATCGCTCCATGACCCAGGGAGTCGCGATGCTGCGTCCGAACCTCCCCGGCTTCAACCGGGCCGAGGTGTATGTCATCGACGACTGGCGCTGAGGCTTAGCAGGGGGCGGTTTTCGGCACGGCCACCACCCGAGCGAACTTCGTTCGGTGGGGACCCTGGTGCTAAAGTCGCGCCCTGATTGCAGGGGATGGTCGTAACTTATTTCGATTGAATGGGGAACGGCGCCTTGAAAAAGCTTTCTGCTGATTTTGTGCTTGCCCCGGTGGCTCCGACGGCGAGCAGCGAGGTTCGGCAACTGAAATTCCCGTAAGGCCGACCTTAGGGCCAGAACACTGCGTCCTGGAGGGTATTGGCGTTGCTTTGACACTTGTTTCCCGATTTGGGAACAATCCCGTGGTAGCAGCATTCGAGTTCGTAGATCGATTCAGCTGCCGGAGGAGAAAGTTATGAAGAGCCAGCGCGCTATGAGCCTTTTGACGCTCGCGAATTTCGGAATCGTGAGTTTCCTCTTGCTTCACCACATCCCATCGGTTGAGGCCACCGGCCAGCCGACGATCCTTCGAGGGAGTGGCCTCCAAATTGTCGATGCCCACGGAACCGTTCGGGCATCGATCAGCATTCAACCCGAGGGCCCGGCGCGCCTGGCGGACGGCTCTGTTGCGAAGGATGGCAAGATTTATCCGGAAACGGTCCTTCTTCGGCTGATCCGCCCTGACGGGCGGCCATCCGTGAAGATCGCGACATCGGAGCTGGGATCAGAGCTCACTCTCGGCGGCGGCATCGATCCGACCTACATCGTAATCGCCTCCGACGGTGGCGAGCCGTCGCTGTCGCTGACCAACAAAGACGGTCGACTGCAGCTCATCAAGCCATAAGCGGCAACCGAGATTCATCGCGTGAGCAAGGCGATGCCCTCATTGACTGGTTCCGTACAGTCGGCAATCTGGAAGCTTCGGCCGGTCGGCCATCATCGGTTCAGCGCTGAGAATTGTGCCAATTTGTGCTACCCCGTCGTGATTTGCTGCCGGGTTGTGATTCCTGTGAATCGTGTGAATCCAGCGAATCGCAGAGTCAGCAACTTATGTGTTTCAGCGCCGCCTTGAATCGGCCCTGATCCAGGGCACAGACGCTAAAGCCGGGGTGTCCGAATCCTCTGAGAGCGAGGACCTTCAGGACAGGACTTGTCGCCAGGTTGAGAGGGGGCGGCAAGAACAAGTCCTCCGCGGAATCCTCCTCTGCGCATATTTTCCACTTCCCATAGACGGTCTATGTGGTGTATGGTTGCTTCCCATAGACGCTCTCGGGGAGGACGATTTGGTTCGTTCGCGCAAAGAACAGGAACTGCTGCTGGGGACGCTGGACATGCTGATCCTGCGGACGCTGGTGATGGGGGCGGCGCACGGGCACACCATCGCGCACGTGATCGAGCACACGTCAGAGGACGTGCTGCAGATCGAGCAGGGATCGCTGTATCCGGCGCTGCACCGGCTGGAGGACGGCGGCTTCGTCTCGTCGTACTGGGGGACGAGCGAGAACAACCGCAAGGCGCGGTTCTACGAACTGACGGCGGCGGGGCGGAAGCGGCTGACGGCGGAGACCGACCGGTGGCAGGCGATGGTGGAGGCGATCGGGCGGGTGCTGGGGCATGCGGGAACAACGGTGGAGTAAGAAATTTGGATCCCACCCTGTCTCCTCGAACAACACGAGGAGACAAGAGTGGGGAACCCGAAGCGGAGAGGTTCGGTTGTGAGTCTGCGCCGGTATTTTCGACGGAAATCGTGGGACGAGGAACGGGCGCGCGAGCTGGAGGCGCACCTGGCGCACGAGATCGACGACAACCGGGCGCGAGGGATGACGCCGGAAGAGGCGCGGCGGCAGGCGCATATCCGGCTGGGGAATCCGACGCTGATTCGCGAGGAAATCTGGGAGATGAACAGTTTCGTTTCGATTGAGAACCTGGGCCGGGACATCCGTTATGCGTTTCGGCAGCTGCTGCGGGGGCCGGGATTCGCCGCAACGGCGATTCTCACCCTCGCTTTGGGGATCGGCGTGAACACGGCGATTTTCTCGCTGGTGAACGGGCTGCTGTTCAGTTCGCTGCATATCGAGAACGAGCGGCAGGTGATGCAGGTCGGCTTCCGGCAGAGCGGCGAAGACTGGCAGCCGATGCTCTCGGTGCCGGAGTTGGAGACGGTTGAGGCCCAGACCAGGGGAACCTTCTCCGCGGTTTTCGCCGACCAGTACGGGCTGGACGGACTCACGATGCAGGGCAGCCGGCCGGACCGGGTTTTCACGGATTACGTGAGCGGGAATTATTTTGACGCCCTGGGCGTGCGGCCGGCGCTGGGGCGGTTCTTCAAGCCGACAGAAGGGGTGACCCCGGGAGCCGATCCGTACGTGGTGCTGAGCTACGCGTACTGGAAGGGGCACTTCGGCGGAGACGCGTCCATTGTGGGGCGGCAGATTGCGCTGGACGGAAAACCGGTGACGGTGATCGGGGTGGCGCCGGAAAGCTATCGCGGGCTGAGCAGCTTTCTGGACCTGCAGGCGTACCTGCCCATGGCAATGATCGTCCCGATCGAGAACACGCCGCTGACCGACTTCAACAAAGTAACCAACCGAGGCCTGCACATTTACGGCCGGCTGCGGAGCGGAGTGACGTGGCAGCAGGCGGATGCGGCGCTGGCGCTGGCGGCGCGCGATCTGGCGCGCGAGCATCCGGTCGACGAACGCAACGCGGGGCTGCACGGATTTTCGCTGGAGGCGGGTCGTCTGTCGGGATCCCTGGACTCGGGTGGAAGCTTCGACGCGGTATCGGCGATCTTCATCGGACTGGCGGGGCTGGTGCTGCTGCTGGCCTGTGTGAACGTGGCGAATCTGCTGCTGGTGCGCGCGACAGTGCGCGAGCGGGAGATGGTGATCCGGTCGGCGCTGGGAGCGGTGCGCTTCCGGCTGATCCGGCAGATGCTGACGGAAAGCATTCTGCTGGCGATCTTCGGGGGCATGGGCGGGGTTGCGCTGGGGCTGGCCGGCAGCCGGCTGCTGAGCTCGATCAGCCTGCAGACGGACCTGCCGATTGCATTTCGTTTCGGATTCGACTGGCACGTGTTTGTGTTCGCGGTGATGGTGGCGCTGGCGGCTGGGGTGGTGGTGGGCATTGTGCCGGCGGTGCGGCTGGCGCGGGCGAATCTGAATCTGGTGCTGCGCGAAGGCGGACGCGGGATCGCGGGGGGTGGTCACAAATTCCGCGATGCCCTCGTCACCGTACAGGTGGCGGCCGCGCTGATGCTGCTGGTGATCGCGGGGCTGTTTCTGCGCCGGCTGCAGACGTCGGAGCACGCGCAGCTGGGCTTCAATCCCAATCATGTGCTGACCATGATGATCGATCCCAGCGAGATCGGCTACGACTCGGCGCGGTCGCTGGAGTTTTACAAGGATCTGCTGCCGAGGATGCGGAGCGTGCCGGGGGTGGTCTCGGCGACGGTGGCCACGTCGATCCCCATGGGGATGATCGACAACGGGATCGACACGGTGACGATCGACGGCTATACACCGCCGCCGGGACAGGCGCCGCCGGCGATCAACGACAACGCGATTGGGACGGATTATTTTCGAACCCTGCAGATTCCGATGGTGGAGGGGCGGAGCTTCACGGATGCGGATAACAGCAAGAGTCCGTATGTGGCGATTGTGAGCGAGGCCATGGCGCAGAAGTACTGGCCGCATGAGGATGCGATTGGCCGGCATTTCGCCGCGGGGTACGACCCAACCCACCCGATGCAGATTGTGGGCGTGGCGGGCAACGCGCGCTACGGAACCCTGAACGGCGGTACGCAGGAGTATTTCTATACTCCGTACACCCAGCATGACGTGAACTCGCTGCTGGCGCTGGAGGTGCGGACCCAGGGCGATCCGGAAGCGATGGAGACGGAGATCGAACGCACGATTCATGGCATGGCACCAGGATTGCCGGTCTTCGAAGTGAAGACGCTGCACCAGGCGCTCTACTCGCCAAACGGGCTGCTGCTGTATCAGGTGGTGGCGGCATTGGCGGGCGTGATGGGGACGCTGGGGCTGATCCTCGCGGTAGTGGGCGTCTACGGGGTGCTTTCGTACGTGGTGAGCCAGAAGACGGGAGAAATTGGGGTGCGGATGGCGCTGGGCGCGCAGCCCGGCGACATTCTCCGCATGGTGTACCGGCAGGGACTGTGGATCGTGGGCATTGGACTGGCGGTGGGCCTGGCAGCCAGTTTCGGAGTGGCGCACGTGCTGCGGAGCTTTATCCCGGTGAGCGCAACCGATCCGGCTACCTTTGTGACGGTGCCGGCGGTGCTGGCAGCCATCGCGCTGGCGGCGTGCTATCTGCCGGCGCGCCGAGCGATGCGCGTGGATCCGATGCAGGCGCTGCGGCAGGAGTGAGACGCGGGGAACTGATGCTCCCCGCTGTCTGTAGCGCTCAGTGGTGCGGCGTGCCGCCGCTGGGGTGGGATGCAGGCGGCGGAGACGGATGGAATTCGGGAGCCGCCGGACGCGGAGCCGGGCTGGGCCGCGGCGCCGGACGATAGCCTTCAGACGACAGACGGGAACCTGTGGGCGGTCCGAAGGTGCGCATGGGCGCGCGGTACGGCGAGCCAACTCCGGGAGCATGCGACACCGTGGGCGCCATGTCCGGGTGAACCCGGATCAGCGCGGTGCTGTAGTTTTCGCCGAGCGGGCCGCGCTGCAGCGGGTGGATGCCCGCATCGAGCGGCCGGATGCTGGAGCCGCCAAACTGCAGCGGGCGCGGCTGCGGACGCGATCCTGGATCGAAATGGAAGGGCGCGGCGAACTGCGAGCCGCGATTCACGGCAATCAGGCGGCGCGGGTGCGGTTCGGGCCCGCGGCGCGGACGCGGCGGAATAACATAGTGAGGCGGAACGCGCCAAACGGTGGGGTACGGGTACCAGCCGCCACCGTAGAAGCCGTAGCCGCAGTTGCTGGGAATCCAGACCCAGCCCCACGCGTCGAAATAATCCCAGGCGCCGCAGTGATACGGCCACCAGCCCCAGGGATAACCGGAAATCCAGGAGTATCCAAAGGAGGGGTAGTAGCCCCAGTAGCCGTCGCCGAAAGGATCCCAACTGGCGTCAACGCCATTGGGCGACCACACCTGGCCGTAGCCAGGCAGGTTATACCAACTGCCGTAGTAGTCGAGGTCGTTCCAGGAGGCGTCGTTGGGGTTGTTGCTCGAGGCACGGGCGGTGGTTTCGCTGGACTCGAGATCGGCGAGGGCCTGGTCGCGGTCGGAGTTCCACTCGTCCCAGGAGTTCGCGGTAACGCTCTGCGCAACGGTGAACTCGCCGGGCTGCTGCGGATCGGTCTGGAAGGTCTGATTGGGGCGCAGGTCGAGGGAAACGCCGCCACCGTCGCCGATGTGGATATTGCCCTGCATCACGGCGAGCTCGTTGGGGACTGCGTCGAGGTCGATGCGGAAGACGGCGTTGGCGTCAGGCGTTGCGGTGTCCTGCCCAAAGCGGACGCTGACCTGGCCGTCCTGGCCGTTCAGCTCGTAGTAGCTGAGGCCGGTGAGCGCGGTGATGGCAGTGACGGTGGTGCCGTCAGGGTTGCGCGAGAGCTGGGTGAGCTGGATGGAGCTGTTGGGGGCGACGCGGGCCACGCTGCCGTCTTCGAACTCAATCTCGAGGCGGCCGTCTTCGCCCGTGACGAAGCGCATGCCTTCGACGGCAGGCATGTTGGGCTCAGCCTGGTTGAAGGCCACCTGGCCATCCTGAAAGACCTGCACCTGGCCTTCGACGTCGCTGAGGCGGACAGCGCGAACGTTGTTGGGCGCGGCGACTGAGCTTTGAGCCGTGGAAGTGTCGGGCGGCGGGGGCGGAGCGGAATCCTGTGCCAGGGCGGAAGCGGCGGTCAGGACCAGGACCAGAACAGCAGGAAAAAGAGCGAAGGAAAACGGCCAACGTACCGGGAAAAGATTGCGGTGCTTCATGCCAGCACCTCCTGCGGACCCACAACTCATCTGCACTCTATTAAACGCGCGAGTACGGGGGGAAGTTTCGACTTAATTTTCGCACGGATGACCGGAGGAGGGCGTTTTCAGGGGAAGCTCTGCAGAACCCTTTTCACCACAGAGGGCCCAGAGACGCACTCCACGGGGGAGCCGGAGGTCGCTCGCGGAGGAGCGATCAGTTGGACTTTTGCTGGGAGTTTTCGCAACGGTCGAGGAGGTTCTGAGCGCGTTGGCGGGCGCGATCCATCACGTCTTCGTCGGAGACGATGGCTTCGAGCTGGGGCGCGATGTTGGGCAGGTCGGAGGCGCGCTGGTCCTTGACGGCTTCCTCCAGGGATTCGAGCTCGGAGTCCAGGCCGAGGGGGTCGTGGTGGACTTCCACGTCGAGGCGGCGACCGATTTCGAGGGTGAAGGCGACGGCGCTGAGCTGGTCGGAGAGGCGCTGGAGCTCGGGATCGGAGGCCCAGATAAAAGCGCAGGAGCCGCGGCCGTCAGGGCCGATGTAGGCGATGGTCTTGTTCCCGGTGAAGGCGAGGTGCCCGCCGCGGCTACATCTCTGCTGGAAGAACTGGTGATCGCGGGCGTAGCGGAAGAGCCCGGCCCGAAGAGCGTCGTCGAGGTGAATTTCGCGATCCATCGGCGCGGGGTAAACGTCGTCGGTGTCGCCCGCGGGAACAGGGCCGGCCTCGGAGACGAAGTGGCCGAAGCCATTCTCGTCGATCGTGATGGTGTAGCGGGAAGGCTGAAGCTGCGGCTCGGAAAAGGTGTAGACGATGCGCGGGGATGAGGCTGCGGCAGGGATGGCGGCGGCGATTTGCGAAGAGGCGGGCGCGGAGGCATCGGATTGCCGGGCCACGAGAACAGAGGGCGTCGCGGATTGCGCCAGGGCCATGGATCCGGCAGCGAGAAGGAACGGAAGAAGACCGGTGGATCGGTGCATGACTAAGCGCGAGCCTCCTGCAACGAGAGCGTTTGAGCGTGGTGAATGTGGCAGATGGCGATGGCGAGAGCGTCGGCGACGTCGGCGGGCTCGGGCGCAGCCGGCAGCGAGAGCAGACGCGCGACCATGAACTGCACCTGCTGCTTTTGGGCGAGGCCGTAGCCGGTGACGGTGGCCTTGATCGTGAGCGGGGCGTATTCGGCGATCGGCAGGCCGACGGTGGCTGCGGCCAGCAGCGCAACGCCGCGCACCTGACCGAGCTTGAGCGCGGACTTGGCGTTGACCGAGTAAAAGACTTCTTCGATGGCGACGACGTCGGGGCGGAAGCGTTCGAGGACGCTGACCAGATCGCGATAGACGAGAGCGAGACGCTCGGGCAGAAGAGCTTTTTTGGGAGGGCAGATGGCGCCGGAACAGAGCGAGACAAGACGTGGATCGCGAGCCCGCTCGTCGCACTCGACGACGCCGTAGCCAGTGGTTTCGGTTCCGCAGTCAATGCCGCAGACACGCATGGGAGCAACCTCGGGGCCGTCGAACCGAACCGGGGGATGTGCGAACAGTTTACCGCATTGGGGGAGCTGTCAAACGCCGACCTTTGAGACCCCCTCCAGCGGGGAGCTGGCGGTGGCGTAGAGCTTGCGCGGCATGCGGCCGGCCACGTAGGCCTGGCGCCCGGCGAGGACGGCGTGCTGCATGGCTTCGGCCATGAGGACCGGATTGGCGGCGGCAGCGATGGCGGTGTTCATCAGCACGGCATCAGCGCCCATCTCCATCGCCAGCGCGGCGTCAGAGGCGGTGCCCACGCCGGCGTCGACGATGAGGGGGACCTCGGTAATTTTCTCGCGCAGGATCTGGAGCGTAGCGCGGTTCTGGATGCCGAGCCCGCTGCCGATGGGAGCGGCCAGGGGCATGACGGCCGCAGCGCCGGCATCGATGAGGCGATGGGCGAAGACGATGTCGTCTGACGTATAGGGCAGGACGGTGAAGCCTTCCTTCACCAGCGTGCGCGTGGCCTCAAGCGTGGCCTGGACGTCGGGGTAGAGTGTGGCCTGGTCGCCGATGACTTCGATCTTGACCCAGTCGGAGAGGCCGACTTCGCGCCCGAGGCGTGCGGCGCGGATGGCCTCGTCGGCGGTGTAGCAGCCGGCGGTATTGGGAAGCAGGAAGTAGCGGCGGGGATCGATGAAGTCGAGCAGGGATTCCCTGGAGCGATCGAGGTTGACGCGGCGGACGGCGACGGTGACCATCTCGGCGCCGGAGGCTTCGATGGCGGACTGGGTTTCAGCGCCGTCCTTATATTTGCCGGTGCCGACGATAAGCCGGGACTGAAAGGCTTTGCCTGCGATGACCAGGGGTTCCATGGGGGTATTGTAAGTCCGTGGCGGATGCGGCGCGGATCAGGTCCGTTCGCTAAAAACGTGAACGGCCCGCTGCCGAGTTGGGCGAGCGGGCCGTTCACCGGTGGACTGTGGAGTTTGACCTGAGGCGCCTCTTGCTTGCGGGGCGGGCCTCGGCGATGGTTAACGCCAGGACTTAGGTTTCCGGCGAGAAGCGGCTCTAAGCCTCAGTCACCTCACGTAGGGTCGTGCAACTACTACCATCGGAATTTTTCATAGGCTGGATCATCCTCCTTTCCCGTGTACGGATAAGTTAACGCGAAGAAGGAGCGGAAGCAAGAGGCAGATCAGCAGCCATGGTTCCGGGTAGCCGATTATTGGCGGGTCGAATCGGGCAGGCTTTGCAACTGCGATTCGAATTGCCGCAAATCCCAGTAATCGCGCCAGGCGGCGATTTTTCCTTCGCGCAGCTCAAAAATGCCCATGCACGGCACCCTGATGCGCCGGCCTTCGAACAGGAAATGATCGATGCGTTCGGTCATAACCACATCGGCAGCTGCCACGATGTGGAGAATCTCCCAGGGAAGCGCCGTCATTTTTTCAGCGCCGCGCCCCAGCACTTCGCGAATGGCATCGCGCCCCTCGATGGGTCGCCAGGGCGAGTTCCACCAAACCGCATCTTCGGTAAAGTAGCCGGCGAAGGTAAAGTAGCCGGCGAACTCGTTGGGATCCGCACGCACGCAGGCCTCCAGGAAGCTGCGAATCAAGGCGATGCTCTCATCACTGGTCAAGAGGGACCTCGAAAGGGATCATCCTACAGCAGCCGAGGCGGTCTGGCCGTTTTGTGGATGGCCGCCGGGCGGACTTGCTCAGCGGCGATCTACCACGAGTGCCAGGCGCCGTCGTGCTCGACGAGCGAGACCTCGACGCCGAAGAGGGCGCGGAGGGTTTCCGGGGTGATGAGTTCGCGCTTGGGGCCGTCGGCGAAGATGCGTCCGGCGCGCATCATGATGACGCGGTCGATTTCCGGGATGATGTCGGCGAGGTGATGCGTGACCATGAGGATGCCGACTCCCTGGCGGGCGACGCGGCGGAGTGCATCGCGCAGTTCGCGCTGCGCGGCGAGGTCGAGGGCGTTGGAAGGCTCGTCGAGCAGGAGCATCTCCGGCTGATGCACGAGGGCGCGGGCAATCATGATGCGGCGCTGCTCGCCGGCGGACATTTCTCCCACGAGCTTGTTGGCCAGATGTTCGGCCTGCATCAGGTGCAGCGCTTCGCGCGCGCGGGTGCGCATGTCGGGCGTGACGTGAAGGTTGGGCCAGAGTGTGGAGGCAGAGAAGAATCCGGCTGTGACCGCGTCGATGCCGGAGGTGACCGGGGTGCGCTCGCCGGGAAGCTCCGCGGCGACCACGCCAAGGTGGGAGCGGAGCTGGGAGACGTCCCAGCGCTTGCGGCCCAGGAGCAGAAGCTCCGTAGTGGGGCCCAGGATGGGATACGACTGGCAGGTGATGGTGCGGATGAGCGTGGATTTGCCACAGCCATTGGGGCCGAGGATGGCGACATGCTCCCCGGTAGCGATGCGCAGGGAGATGTCGTGCAGGACGACGTTGTCGCCGCGGGCCACGGAGACGTCGCGCATGAAAAGAAAATCGGAGTGAGCGGGATCGGTCAATGAAGAAATTCGCAGCCAGAGAAGTTGATAGAGTAAGTATCGCAAATGAGCGATTCTCTGATTGCTGACGAGGCGCTGCCGCGCGGGTTTCGATTTGCGGCGGTGAAGGCGGGGATTAAACCCAGCGGCAAGCCGGATTTTGCCGTGGCGCTGGTGGACAAGACTGCGAGCGCGGCGGCATTGTTTACCGCGAACCGGGTGCAGGCTGCGCCAATTACTGTGGGGCGCCGGCATCTGGAGCGCAGCGGCGGACATGTGCGCGTGGTGGCGGTGAACGCGGGGAACGCCAACTGCGCCACGGGGGCGGTGGGCCTGACGGCGTGCGAGCAGGTTTGCAAAGCCGCGGCAGAGACCTTTGGGTGCGAGGGCCACGAGGTGTTCCCTTCGTCGACGGGAATCATCGGCGTGCCGCTGCCGTGGGAGAAGCTCGTGACCGCGTTGCCGGAGGTGCAGGGATCGCTGACGGCCGACGCTGAGGGATTTTCCAGTTTTGCGCGAGCGATGCTGACGACAGACACGCGGGCCAAGGTGGCGCACGCGGTGGTTGAAATTGGCGGACGGGCGGTGCGGATCGCCGGCGCGTGCAAGGGCGCAGGGATGATTCATCCGCAGCTTGTACCGGCGGGCGCAGTCGGCGGACCTGCATTGCACGCGACGATGCTGGTGTATCTGTTCACGGATGCTGGTATCGAGCCGGCGACGCTGGACGGATATTTGCGCGCGGCGGTGGAGACGAGCTTCAACCGCATCTCGATCGACGGCGACACATCGACGAACGACACGGTGCTGTTGCTGGCGTCGGGGGCATCGGAGGTGAGGGTCGGAGCGTCGGACGCGGCATTTGCAACGGCACTGACCGAAGTGTGCACCTCGCTGGCGAAGCAGATCGTGGCGGACGGCGAGGGCGTGTCGCATGTAGTGGAGCTGGAGATCGAGGGTGCGGCGAGCGATGCGGACGCGCTGAAGATTGCGAAAGCCATCGCACACTCTCCGCTGGTGAAGACGGCGTGGGCGGGATGCGATCCGAACTGGGGACGTCTGATGGCGGCGGCCGGCTACTCGGGCGCGGAGCTCGATCCGGCCGAGATCGCGGTCTGGTTTGGCCAGCTGCCCATCTGCGCGCATGGCGGACGCGCGCCGGAGTACGACGAGAAGGCCGCGCATGCGTACCTGCAGCAGCGGGAGTACTCGATCCGGATGAGCGTTGGCGCAGGGAGCGGACGATGCCGGTTCTGGACGTGCGATCTGACCAAAGAGTACGTCGCGATCAATGCGGAGTATTCCACGTGAAGCAGGAGTCAGTGAGCGGCTAGAGATCAGGGAGCAGGGACTGGAGTGCATCGGGGGAAGTGCAGAACGCTGAGGGGCGCATGGTTGCTGAGCGCGGCGCGGCGGCGGACGGGAAATGCACAGGGATATTCACAAAACTGTTGAAAACGGAGCGCGCGGCGGACGGCGCATGATTGCTCGCGGGAATGTGCAGCGGTGCAATCCAGGGGTGGAACGGGAACGCGACGGCTGAGGCGTCGGCTTGTCTGCGCTACAATTTTTCTATAGCCGGAACTGCGTGACGCACGCGTGGTTGCGGCCCGGGGGCGAGCGACCGGCGCGGTTCCCGAGCAGGACGCGCATCCAAATCCCGCGGTCGAATCGGGGACATTCTCAGGAGTCCATGGCCAACCAGGCGAAGAGCAGGGTCGCATCTGCCGCGGCAAACGGCAAACACGGCCACACGCTGATCAGCGACGGGAAATTCCGGCAGCTCTATGAGCTGACACTGCGGCTGCGCACCGAGGCCGCGGGTGGCGAGGCCGTGCTGGCTGCGGTGGCGGCGGATCTGCGCGCGGACGATCGCGTGGTGCGGGAGAGCGGCGTGGCGGCGGAGTCTCTGCTGTCTGGCGCAAACGCGGACGGGCTGCAAGGGGCTGGGACCGTCACGTTCGCGGAGCAGGTGAAGGAAACGCTCCAGCAGGCGCAGGACGATTGCGCGCAGAAGAACGGCAGAGTGAGCGTCATCCTCTGCGAGGGGACGTCCCATGCGGCGCTGCTGCGCGAGGCGTGGACGAAGGCGAGCCGCGGGAAGCTTCCCGTGATTTTTGTGGAAGGACTGGGTGGGGAAGCAACACCAGGCAGAAAGCGCAAAGGGAGCGAGCCGGATGAAAATGCGCTGCCGGCGATTCCGGTGGACGCGCAGGACGTGGTGGGACTATACCGGGTGGCGCACGAGTCCATTGCGCGAGCACGGGCGGGCAGCGGTCCGACACGAATGCTGTGCGTGAACTGGCCGGCGACGCTGGGTGCGACCGACGATGCCGTGGAGCATCTGGAACACTGGCTGGAAGCGCGCGGATTGCCGGCGCAGCAGTGGCGGCGCGAGATTGACGCGAACCGTCAGGGGGCAACAGCTCAAACGGCAAAAAACTTGACGATCGTTTCGGCAGGGCTGAAACCGCGCCCTTCCCAGGCGACGAATTCGACTGAGGGTTTATGACAACGACTAAAGTGAGCGTTCCCGCACAGAGCGATTTTTCCGCGGAGCTTCGCGAGTGGATCGAAGCGTTTGACGAACTGGTGGTGGGCGAGGGTCCGGAGCAGGGCGCGGAGTTGCTGGCGGCGCTGAAGCAGCGGGCGCGCGAGGCGGGCATTGCGCCATCGAGCGAGCTGACCACGCCCTACGTGAACACGATTCCGAAGCACGAGGAGATTCCCTACCCCGGCGACCGCAAACTGGAGCGGCGCATCGAGGCGCTGATCCGGTGGAACGCGATGGCCATGGTGCACGGACAGAACAAGAAAGATCACGGCATCGGCGGGCACATCGCAACGTACTCGTCGCTCGCGACGCTGCTGGAGGTCGGGTTCAACCATTTCTTCCACGCGAGCTATGGCGACCAGCCGGGGGACTTCATCTATTTCCAGGGACACGCGAGCCCCGGAATCTATTCGCGGGCGTTTCTGCTGGGGCGGCTGGACGAGCAGCGGGTGCTGAACTTCCGCCACGAGCTGCGCGACACGCCGGGGCTGTCGTCGTATCCGCACCCGTGGCTGATGCCGGACTTCTGGCGGTTCCCGACGGTATCGATGGGGATTGGGCCGCTGAACGCGGTGTATCAGGCGCGATTCATGCGGTATCTGGAGCATCGCGGGCTGATTCAGGAGACGCCCAGAAAGATCTGGGCGTTTCTGGGCGACGGCGAGACGGACGAAGTGGACACGCTGGGCGCGCTCTCGCTGGGGCGGCGCGAGAAGCTGGACAACCTGATCTTCGTCGTCAACTGCAACCTGCAGCGGCTGGATGGCCCGGTGCGCGGAAACGGACGGATTATCGACGAGCTGGAGGCCGTCTTCCACGGCGCGGGCTGGAACGTCATCAAGGTGATCTGGGGCTCGGACTGGGATGCGCTGTTCGCGCGCGATCACACCGGGCTGCTGCTGAAGCGCATGGAAGAGTGCGTGGACGGCGAGTATCAGGCGTTCAAGGCCAAGGGCGGGGCGTACATCCGCAGCGAGTTTTTCGGGAAGTATCCGGAGCTGCTGGAACTGGTAAAGGACATGTCGGACGACGAGATCTTCCACCTGCACCGCGGCGGACACGACGCCAGGAAAATCTACAACGCCTACAAGCGGGCGGTGGAGCACAAGGGCGGTCCCACGGTGATTCTGGCCAAGACGGTGAAGGGTTACGGATTGGGCAGCACCCAGGCACGAAACGCGTCGCACCAGGAGAAGAAGGTGGCGGACGACGCGCTGGTGGATTTTGTGCAGCGCTTCGATCTGCCCATTCCGGAGGCGGACGCGCGGGCCGGAAAGCTGTACGTTCCGGCGCAGGACACGCCGGAGATGCGGTACATGCACGAGCGGCGCCGGAGCCTCGGCGGCTACATGCCGAAGCGCGAGGTGCCGAAGATCGATTTCAAAGCGCCGGAGCTGGACTCTTTCAGCGAGTGGACGAGTGGCTCGCGAGGCCGCGCGGTGTCGACAACTATGGGCTTTGTCAGCATCCTGCGGCACCTGATGAAGGACGAAACCATCGGGAAGCTGATGGTTCCGATTGTGCCGGACGAAGGCCGGACGTTCGGCCTCGAGTCGGCGATCCGGCAGGTGGGCATCTACGCGAGCGAAGGGCAGAAGTACAAGCCGCACGACGTCGACATGCTGCTTTACTACCGGGAAGAGAAGAACGGGCAGATTCTCGAGGAAGGCATCACCGAAGCTGGCTCGATGGCGTCGTTCACGGCGGCGGGCACGGCCTACGCGAATTACCACGTGCCGATGGTTCCCTTCTATATGTACTACTCGATGTTCGGATTCCAGCGCGTGGGCGACATGATGTGGGCGTTTGCGGACGCGCGGGGCAAGGGCTTCCTGATGGCGGGCACCGCCGGACGCACGACCATGACCGGCGAAGGCCTGCAGCACCAGGACGGGCACAGCCACCTGCTGATGAGCGTGATTCCGACCTGCGTGAGCTACGATCCGGCGTTTGTGTATGAGATGGCGGTGATCCTGCAGGATGGGTTGAAACGGATGTACGAGCAGGGTGAGGACCGCTTCTACTACATCACCATGTACAACGAGGATTACGCCATGCCGGAGATGCCGGAAGGCGCGCGGGAGGGCATCCTGCGCGGGATTTACCGGCTGAAGGAAGCGCCGGGCGGCAAGGCGGTGGCGCAGCTGTTCGGCAGCGGACCGATCCTCAACGAGGTGCTGCGCGCCCAGGAAATTCTTGCCGAGAAGTACGGCGTGCAGACGGATGTGTGGAGCGTAACCAGCTATAGCGAGCTGCGGCGCGAGGGACTGGGCGTGGAGCGGTGGAACCGGCTGCATCCGGCGCAGGCGGAAAAGACTCCGCACATCGTGACGGCGCTGGGAAAGGCAAAGGGGCCGATCGTCGCGGCGACCGATTACATGAAGGCGGTGCCGGATCAACTGGCGCCGTGGCTGAAGGAGCGGCTGGTGTCGCTGGGTACAGATGGCTTCGGGCGCAGCGATAATCGCGAGCATCTGCGGAAGCACTTTGAGGTGAACGCAGAGGCGGTGGTGACGGCAACGCTGTCAAAGCTGGCGCGGGATGGGAAGTTCGACGCGAAGAAGGCGCAGGCCGCGCTGCAGGAGCTGGGCGTGGATACGGAACGCGACGATCCGGCGCATCTGTAAGGTGAACACAGCGGATGCCGGGGGTGTCGGCTGCGCCCGCTGAAACGCTATAGAATGGCAGGAACCGCTGAGGTGCGCTTGAGATTTTCACTCTCCTTCTGTGCGGCGCTTGTTTCGTGCGCGCTTTTGCCGCGAGCCCAGGGCCAGACAACGCAGCAGCCGTTTCCGGCTAATTACCAGACGCCGCCGGCGGTGATCACCACCAGCGCCGAGGGCTCGACCTATGTGCCGATGGACAGCTGGATGTATCCGGCGCTGGACCGTCTGCATTCGCTGGGCTACCTGGATACGGCCTTTCTGGGACTGCGCCCGTGGACGCGGCTGAGCATCGCGCATATGCTCCAGCAGAGCGCGGACAAGATCGACACCAGCGACGACGAGCAGGCAAAAGAGATCTATCTGGCGGTGCTGAACGAGGTGCAGCCGGACCTCGATGATGCAACCGAAATCACGCACCCCAGCGGACAACTGGAGAGCGTCTATTCGGATTTTCGCGGGATCGACGGCACGGTGCTGCGGGACAGCTTCCACCTGGGGCAAACGATCATCGACGATTACGGCCGGCCGTACCAGGGCGGTTTCAACGACTACAGCGGGTTCAGCGCGCGCGCGGAGGCGGGACGCTTCTCGCTGTACTGGCGCGAGGAATACCAGCGGGGCGCGGGTGCGACCGGATATTCGACGGCGCTTTCGGATTATCTGTCGGCTAATATCGATTACATCCCGGTGGCCAGCAATCCGCATCAGCCGACCATTCCGGAAGGCCCCATCGCCAGCGCAGATTATGCGCGTGTGATGGAAGCGACGATTTCGTATCACTTGCTGGGGCATGAAGTGTCATTCGGCAAGAGCGACCACTGGATGGGGCCCGACCAGGGCGCGAGCATGCTGTGGAGCGACAACGCACAGGACAACTACGCGTTTCAGATCAACCGCGTCGAGCCGCTGCGGATTCCGCTGCTGTCGCGACTCACAGGGCCGTTCCGGTACGACTTTTTCGTGGGCAGCCTGAAGGGGCATACATACCCGAACGATCCGTGGGTACACGTGGAAAAGGTGAGCTTCAAGCCGACGCGGAACCTGGAATTCGGCTTCAGCCGCATGGTGATCTGGGGCGGCAAAGGACACGAGCCGATCACGCTGCACACGTTCCTGCACAGTTTCTTCAGCTTCACCGCCGGTGGCAGCGAGAAAACCACGCGCAACGATCCGGGAGCGCGGTTCGGCACCTTTGACTTCAGCTACCGTTTGCCGTACTTGCGCAATTGGCTGACTTTGTATACGGATTCGGAAGTCCACGACGATGTAAGCCCGATCGATGCACCGCGGCGAGCGGCGATCCATCCCGGCATCTACCTGGCGCGATTCCCGGGCCTGCAGAGACTGGACATGCGTGTCGAGGCAGCCAGCACGGATGCCGGACCGGTGGGTTCACGGGACGTTCTGGGACAGTTTTTCTACTACGAGGGCGTCCAAAAGCAGGGACCAACCAACGAAGGCTTTCTGGTAACCGACTGGATCGGGCGGGAGGACAAGGGCGGACAGGCGTGGCTGACCTACCATCTGTCAGCCAACGAAGACGTGCAGTTCATGTATCGCAACACCAAAGCGTCGATCAAATTCTTCCCCGGCGGGACAACGCAGAACGATTTTGCGGGGTCGGTGCGGAAGCGCATCGGGAAGGACATCGAGGTGCTGGGGCTGGTGCAGTACGAAGGCTGGAAAGCGCCCATCCTGACCTACCCGGTGTTCAACAACAGCCTGCACAACGACACGACAGTCGAGGCGCGGATCACGTGGTATCCGCGGGAGAAGACGCAGTAGAAGCCGCTTGTTCGCCGCGGCGGCGACGGGACTTAAAACCAGCTTCTAGCTGCGCAAACGGGCGAGCAGGTCCTGGGGATGGACGGGCTTGGCGAGGATCTCAAACTCGTGACCCTGGGCGCGCACCCGATCGAGAAGATCGGCGGTGGCAGCCTGGCCCGAGAAGAGCAGGATCTTGCAGCCAGGAAGCATGGAGCGGATCTGAATGGCGGCATCGATGCCGTTGAGGTCGGTCATGATGACGTCGCTGATGAGCATATCGGGCCTGAGGACCTGGGCCATCTCCACGGCCCTTTCGCCGCTGTAGACAGCGGTAGCATCGAATCCGCTCTGATTGAGGATGATGGCCAGGGTATCGGCAATCACGCGCTCGTCATCCGCGACAAGCACTTTGGGCTTTGCCTGGTTCGGCGCCTGTTGTTCGGACATTCGTTCTTACCAGTTCCTTGTCATGGAGAAAAATAGGGAAAACCTGGACTTCCACTGGGGAGAGGGTACCGGGTGAACCTTCTCCTATGATGATACGCTGAGGGCGGGAGATGCTTCATCCCCCGACAGCGCTCTCATCTTAGACCTCCAACGTGGCCAATTTGAAGTTTATGCCGGCAGCTCGGAAGGAGCGGGCCGCCAGCCAGGTAGCCCTATGACGGAACCGATCATCGAGGCGCGGCAGGTCGAAAAGTACTATGCGCAGTCGCGCGACGCGCGAATCCAGGTGATTTCGGCGACCGACCTGGCGATTTATCCGGGCGAGATCGTGGCGCTGCTGGGGCCGTCGGGGTCGGGGAAATCGACCCTGCTGCGGATGCTCTCGGGGCTGTCCCGTCCGACGGCCGGGGCGGTTCTTTGGCACGGGCAGGAGCTGGCCACGGCGGAAGTGAACGTCTCCATCGTCTTCCAGAGCTTTGCGCTGTTTCCGTGGCTGACGGTTCTGGAAAACGTGGAAGCGCCGCTGCGGGCGCGGGGGATGGAAGCTGCGGCGCGGCAGCGGCGGAGTCTGAAGATCCTGGATACGGTGGGTTTGGACGGCTTCGAGGCCGCCTATCCGAAAGAGCTTTCCGGAGGGATGCGGCAGCGGGTGGGGTTTGCGCGCGCGCTGGTGGTCGAGCCGGAAGTGCTGTTCATGGACGAGCCGTTTTCGGCGCTCGACGTGCTGACGGCGGACAATCTGCGCGGCGAGCTGCTGGAGCTGTGGCACAAGAAGACCATCCCCACAAAAGCAATTTTTCTGGTGACCCACAACATCGAGGAAGCGGTGCTGCTGGCGGACCGCATTATCGTGCTGGGGCGGAATCCGGGGCACGTGCGGACGGACTTCAAAGTGGCGCTGGCGCACCCGCGAGAGCGCAAGAATCCGGCGTTTACGGCGCTGGTGGACTACATCTATAAGGTGCTGACGCAGCCGGATGTAGTCCCGGCGGAGATGCCGGTGCTGGCGGACGGGCGGCGGATTCGCGATCAGCGGCAGATGCGGTATGAAATGCTGCCCCACGCGCGGCCGGGCGGCATTGCCGGGTTGCTGGAACTGATCATCGACCTCGGCGGGCGGACGGACATTTACCGGCTGGCGGACGAGCTGGCCTTCGAGATCGACGACCTCTTCCCGATCGTGGAAGCGGCGCAGTTGCTGGGCTTCCTGAAGGTGGAGGAAGGCGACGCCGTCATTACTCCGGAAGGAAAGCTGTATGCGGAGTCGGAGATCCTGAAGCAGAAGGAGCTGTTCCGCAAGGCGGCGATCGACCACGTGCTGCTGCTGCGGCAGATTACGCGGGCGCTGGCAAATAAGAGCGACCACTCGGTGAGCGAGGAGTTCTTCCTGGACATGCTCGACGAGCAGTTCAGCGACGAGGAGTGCGAGCGGCAACTGGCCACGGCCATCAACTGGGGCCGGTATGCGGAGTTGTTCGACTGGGACGATTCGCGGCGGCGATTTGTGCTGCACGAGCATGAGGGTGAAGAGGCGCAGGAGAGCCACGCGGAGCGCGGCGGATGAGCGGCCCGGGCGAGCCAACCCGCCGGGGATGGCCGCGCGTGACGCTGTCGCGGCAGGTGGTGATGGAGCGGACGTGGCCGTTCTTCATCGACCTGAGCGTGGCGGCGGCGCTGCTGGCGGGCTTTTACGCGATCCTGTGGGTGGCGAAATTCTGGTTCAGCTCGGCGATTCCGGAAGTGGAGATTTACCGATCGCCTTCCCACCTGCCGCTGTATGCGTTCTATTCGGTGGTGCGGATCTTCGTCGCCTATGCGCTGAGCCTGCTGTTCGCGGTGGTGTACGGATACACGGCCGCATACAACAAGCACCTGGAAGCGCTGATGATCGCGACTCTGGATATCCTGCAGTCGATCCCGGTGCTGAGCTTCCTGCCCGGGGTGATGCTGGCCATGATGTCGCTGTTCCCTTCCCGGCAGATGGGCATCGAGCTGGGTGCGATTCTGCTCATCTTCACCGGCGAAGTATGGAACATGGCGTTCAGCTTCTATACCTCGCTCAAGAGCATTCCGCGCGAACTGATGGAAGCTTGCGCCATCAATCGGTTTTCGCGCTGGCAGCGGCTCTTCCAGCTGGAGCTGCCCTTCGCTTCGATCGGGCTGATCTGGAATTCGATCGTTTCCGTCGCTAACGGATGGTTCTTCCTGATGGTTTGCGAGATGTTTCCGGTGGGCAGCAGGAATTTCCGGCTGCCGGGGCTGGGATCGTATCTGCAGACGGCGGCCTCGCATGGCGACTTTGTCGCAGTGACGTGGGGATTGATCACCATGGTGCTGATCATCGTGGTGGCCGACCAGCTGCTGTGGCGGCCGCTCATCGCGTGGAGCGACAAATTCAAGTTCGAGAACGTGGAGAGCGGAGACCGCGTGACCTCGCCGGTGCTGGATGCGCTGCGCAACTCGAACGTGGTGGGCATCATCAACCGGTTCACGTTCCGGCCACTGGCGGAGAAGTTCTACCGGGAGCTGGCGGAGCGGCGCAAACTCCGGAAGAAGCATGCGGCGCCGAAAGAAGGCGGGCGAAGGGCGACCGCAATCTACGCGCTGGCCGGACTCGCTGCGCTGTGCGTGGTGGGGTATGCGGCGTTTCACGCGACACTGCTGCTGAAGGACATCCATCGCGGCGAGGTGCTGGCGCTGCTGGCGGGAGCGGGGCTGACCTTTGCGCGGGTGAACGGGGCGCTGCTGATCGGGTCGCTGTGGACGATTCCGGTGGGAGTGGCGATCGGGTTCAATCCGCGGGTGTCGCATGTGTTACAGCCGATTGCACAAATTGCGGCGTCGTTTCCCGCCACCGCGCTGTTTCCGCTGATCCTGATCGCGCTGATGCGCGTGGGCGTGGGGCTGGGCGTGGGATCGGTGGCGCTGATGCTGCTGGCGGCGCAGTGGTACATCCTCTTCAACGTGATCGCAGGAGCGCAGGCCATCCCGTCGGACCTGAAGGAGGTTTCGACACTGTTCCGGTTCTCGAGCTTGCAGCGGTGGACGACGGTGATCCTGCCGGGAATTTTCCCATTCCTGATCACGGGGCTGATCACGGCGTCGGGCGGGGCGTGGAACGCGTCGATTGTGGCCGAGTACTTCAAGGTGAAGGGGCAAACGCTGGCGACGCTCGGTCTGGGCGCGCAGATCAGCGCGGCCAGCGACAACGGGAACTACCCGGTGCTGCTGGCGGCGACGATGATCATGGCGCTGATGGTGGTCACCATCAATCGGCTGGTATGGCGCCCGCTGTACAAACTGGCGGAGACAAAGTATCGGCTGGATTGAGCGGCTGGTGAGAATCGGCCACCTTGGGTCCGGTCAGCTGAGGTCGGCCAGCAGGCCTTTCCAGGTTTTCTGTGTGCGGCGGACGCTCTTCCTTAGGCCGTCGGGGATGCGCGGAGGGACATCTTCGCACCCGGCTACCTCAACGAGATCGTTCCATACAGGAGATGGAGGAGAACGACCCCTCCGAATACGGAGAGCGAGAAGCTGAGCAGGGTTCCGATGAGGAAGTATTCGGCGAATCGAACTTCTCTGAATTCCGGGAAGCGAGCGATGGATTTGCCGGTGAGGATGAGACCGACCAGAGCCGGCGACTGCATCACCATGGCGGTGATGACCAGCGCTCTCTCCAGCCATCCGATATAAAGCCCGGCGTTGCCCAGCTGCGGTGAGGGCTGGGCGGCAACGTCCGCGGCGAGCCCTCGGGTGAGGTAGCGGATGAGGTATCCGCCACCGAATACCACGCCGATGTAGATGGCGGCTGTCTCCAGTATGAGCATTCTGGCGGCGGAAGAGATGCGCATGGCATGGAGAAGCTCAGCGAGATGGGTCCTGGCGATGAGCAGGGCCGCGAGGACCAGGACGCCGAGATGCAGGCTCTGATCGGCGAGAAAGGTCCAGCCGCGGTCGGGGACGATGCGCCGAGCGGTCAGAAGGGACTTGAGCCTGTCGATGGCCAGATGAAGGGCCACGCAGGACACAAGGATGGTCTCATTCCACAGGGAGAAAAAAAGGACATGGCCGGCGAACGCGAGGCAGGCCCACATGAGCAGATAGTGCATGGCCCCGTGCAGGAGAAGCGCGGAGATTTTTCTGCCCTTGTTTCTGATGATCCATCCCGACTGAAGAGGGAAATCGGCGAGCAGGTGGCCCAGCAACAAGGCCATGAAGACGGGAAGGAATGGTTGCATAGAAACGTCCAAATCCGGAAATTTGTACGAAAACGTACAAGTCAAAAATACGCTCTGACGATGCGTTCCATGGTCTCAGCGGTTTCGGTCAGGTGCCAATAGTACCCCCGCTTGAGATTTCTGGAGACGGTGGAGATATCCAGGGAGAGCTTTTTGGCGGTGATGTCCTGCCGGGAGGTCTTCATCTGCATGTTGATGGTCGCCCATTGCCGGGCAGTGATTTTTTCGAGAAGGGCGTCCTGCAGGCGGTAGATGGTATTGGCACTCGAGTCGAAGAGATCGTGGCCGGATTCGAAACTGGTGAGGATGCGATATTTCGGAGAGCCCAGCTTCAATCGGTCAGCTGCGACCCGGGCCCGCTCGAAGGCTTCGCCGCCGGCGTATTGATTGACGGGGTGCCGATGGGCATCGGTTACCGAACCCATGCCCACGGCGATGGAGAGCTGGAAGGGGAAGAGCAGACGGCGCAGGTCGAGGATCACCTGGGGAACATACTCGGGGCGGCGGAGAATTGCCTGGAATTCGTCCCACGCGGTGACCGTCCAGGGCGAGAGGATCAGCTTGTGCTCGAGGTGGAACTGCGAGACGGAGGCGAGAAGCCGGTCGCGTTTGGCGCGAAAAGACCGGATTTTCCGCGAGCCGACGACGTCCGCGGTGATCACGGCATAGCGAGTTTGCGTGGAGCGGGAGGGCATGGGTTACTTGTACGAAATCGTACAAATTATGATTTTTGTACAAAAACATACAAGCGTCAATGGGCAGAGAAAGGAATTGATGCCGGTTCAGGCACCTGGTTCGGCGAGGAGGCGCTTCCAGGTTTTCTGGTTGCGGCGGAAGGATTTCTTTAAGTCGTCGAGAATGCGCTCGAAGTCGGCGTGGGCGCGGAGGCGGTTCCAGGCAGGGTTCTTCGAAAACCAGGGATAGTTTTCGTTGCCAAGATAGATGGCGCGGCGGAGCCAGTGGAGAGCTTCGCTTTCGTCTCCGTCAACGGCGAAATAGGTGGCGAGGCGATAGGCCATTTCGCTGTCGGCCTCGGCGGCGGCGAGGGAGTCTTCGGCGATGAGCGAGGCGCCGCGGTCGCGGTCGCCCTGCTGCACGTAGCACATGGCGAGGGTGGGGACGGCGATGCGCATGGAGGCGTCGTCGCGGATGACGGTCTCGAGGATGTCGATGGCCTGGCGGAGGTCGCCCTGGCGCATGCGCTGGTAGGCGAGCGAGGTGCGCAGCAGCGGGTATTTGGGTTCGAGGGTGAGGCCCTTCTGCAGCTCTTCCTCGGCCAGCTCGAGCTGGTTCTGATACTGGTAGACGCGGGCGCGGTGGTTGTAGATGACGGCGGCGTTGGCGGGGTTGAGGGTGAGGGAGCGGTGGTACTCGGCGAGGGCTTCCTCGTACATGCCGTCGAGGCGGAGGGTGATGCCAGCGACAAGGTGGACGTTCCAGTCGTTGGCGGCGGTGCGGAGGAGGTGCTCGATGCCGTGGCGGGCGGATTCCTTTTCGCCGCGGGAGAGAAGCATGTAGACGCGGTAGAGGTTGGCCTCGACGGAGCCGGGGTCGAGCTCGAGGGCGCGGTCGAGGGCTTTGCGTGCGGCCATCACGTGCATGTGTCCGCCGAAGCCGTAGCGGACGTACTGGAGCTGGGCGATGCCGAGGCCGCTCCAGGCGGGGGCAAAAGAGTTATCGCGGGCGACGACTGCCTCGAAGAGCTCACGAGCGCGGTCGAGGTCGGCGCGGCTGCCGGTGCGCTGCATGAATCCGGAGAGCAGGGCGCGGGCCTGGAGATATTCCTCGGAGAGCTCTTCGCCGAGGCGTGAGGTGCGCGGAGGAGCGGAGCGCTCGGCGGGCGTCTGGAGATCACCGCTGCCCTGGAGAGAGGCAAAGACCTCGTTGCAGATTTCAGTCTGCACGGCGATGAGGTCGAAGGATGGGACACTGATGGATCCGCCGCCGCGAACGCTCTGGCGCTCGACGTCGAGGAGCTGCCAGTTGAGGTCGAATCCGTTGGCGGAGCGGGCGAAGCTGCCGGTGAGGACCCAGTCGACGAGAACTTTTTGGCCGATGGCGAGGGGGTCGAGCTGGGCGATGGGGAGATGCATCAGCGCGCTGCTGGGGCGGACGACGAGCGAGGACATGCGGGCGATGCGGGCGGCGATAGCGTCGGCGAGGGCGTATCCGTAGAGGGGCGCGACGTCGGCGGCGCCGAGGTTCTGAAAGGGCAGGACGAGGATGGCGTTCTGGCGGGTGCGGTCGGGGGAGGACTCACGAAAGCGCTCGGCCAGCATGGAGAGGATGCCGGTGGCGCGCTTTTCCTCGTCGGCGGGGGCGGTTTTGGAGGGTGGGAGGACGGCGGCCGCGTCGCCGGGGATGATGCCCGTCTCGATCTGGAGGGTCTTCATGATGGTCTTGAGGGCCTCGCGGACTTCGGCGGCGGAGGCGTAGCGGTCGGCGGGGGTTTTCTTAAGACAGCAGAGGATGACGGAGCTGAGCTCGGGCGGGATGGCGTCGAGCGGAGGCGGTTCGAGGAACTGGATAGCGCGGATTGCCTGGAATTCTTCGCTGTCGGGGCGGGTGAAAGGATGGCGGCCGCTGGCGAGCTCATAAAGGATGACGCCGAGAGCCCAGAGGTCAGACTGGACGGAGCTTTGGCCGGTGACGAACTGCTCCGGGGCCATGTAGGGGATGGTTCCGCCGCGGGCGGTGTAGGTGGCGATGGGGGCGCCGGGCTTGCGGCGCGAGGCTTTGGAGGGGTCGAAGTCGGCTTCTTCTGGGGGCAGACGGCGGGCGAGGCCGAAATCGAGGATTTTGGCCAATCCGCCGTCGGTGAGCATCACGTTGGCGGGCTTGAGGTCGCGATGGAAGATGCCGAGCGAGTGGGCGGCGCTGAGACCGTCGGCGATCTGGATGCCGACGGAAAGGAGCAGGGGAAGGCTGGAAGGACCGCGGGCGACGAGCTTGTCGAGGGACTGCCCGGGAACGTACTGCATGACGATAAAGGCTTCCTGGCCCTCTTCGCCGATCTCGTAGATGGCGCAGACGTTGGGGTGCTCGATGGCCGAGGCCATGCGGGCTTCGCGCAGGACGGTCGAGCGCATCTGCTCGACGGTGAGGGCGCCGCGCTTGAGGATCTTGAGCACAACCGGGCGCATGAGCTGGGTGTCGTTGGCGAGGTAGACAACGCCACTGCCGCCGGCTCCGAGCTTGCGGACCAGCTCGTAATGCTGGATGGTGCGATTCATGGGATGGGTATAGTGTAGCCGGTTCGTATCGGGGCCTTCCCTCACCTGAAGACGCGAGAGGAGATTCAGAACTGGATCCAGGAGATCCGCGGGGACGACAGGACGCCGGAATGAGAACCGCGCGGGACACTAACGTTCTGTCGTCGGTCTGGAGTGCCGAGGCGACAGCACCGAAAATTGTGGCGTTTCTCCGGGAGGCTTCCGAGCATGGCGGGTTGGTGATTGGGCCGGTTGTCTACATCGAAGGTCTCGGAAATCCAGGCATCTCCGAACCGGAGCTGATGCATTTCCTGGAAGAGACACGGATTGTTGTGGACTGGTTCATCGACCGGCCCATCTGGCAGACAGCGGGCGAGCGGTTTGAGCAATACACCAGCCGGCGCCGCAGGGATCGGGTGGGTGAGCCCAGGCGGATCGTTGCGGATTTTCTGATCGGAGCTCACGCCCTGCTGCGGGCGGACCGCCTGGTCACGCTGGATCAGCGGCGGTATCGGGCGGATTTTCCCGAACTGAATCTGGTGGAGCTGTAAACGCGGAGGCTATTCGCCGGCAACGACGTTGCGGATGCGGTGGCCCTGGCGGTTCAGCTCCTGGACGAAGTCTTCAGCCCGCGCGATGAAATCCTGGCCGGAGCGAATGTAGCGCGGGAGTGAGTTCCACGCATCGCGGACGGATTCGGGATTTTCGAGCAGGGCGACGGCGGCTCCGGCCGCAGCCAGGATGAGCCCCGAGCGGCGGCGGCCGGTGAGCAGCAGCACGGCGCCGGCGGCGAGGGAGCCGGCAGCGACACTGCGCGTCCAGGGAATGGCGGCGAGGCTGGTTTCGATGCGGCTCGAGAGGGTGGGCAGCGTGATCTCTTCATCCATGCGGGTTTTGGATACTCCTGGTCAATCGAGATTCAATCGAGATCGAATTCGCGGAGCGGCTTGCCGGTGTCGGGGGTCTCTTTGGCTTTTTTGAGGGCCTCGGCAAAACGCTTGTTGAAGACGTCTTCGCGGTTTTTTTCAGCTTCGAGGGACTGGCGGAAGAGGCTTTCCTTGCGCTCCTCGGCTTCGTGGAGAGCGCGGGTGGCCTGATCGAAGTCCTCGAAGGTGCGCTTGCGCGGCGCGGGGGTGTGGGCGATCACGGCGCGGGTGGCGGCGTCGATCTTCAGCAAGGCCCCGCAGTCGGGGCAGGTGACGTCGAAGGTGGAGTGGCTGTTCGGCTTGGCCATACTACGGTTCCTGGAAGAAGTGGGCTTCCAGAGGGTGAGTGTAACGCCGCGGGGGTGGAGAAGCAATCGGGGTGGGGTGGGGGTGGTGTCCTTTTAGTGCGTTGCTCGTTTTCTCACCCCGTTTCGGGCCGTCTTCTTTGAGAGTGCCACTTTTCCTCTTTGTTTCTCCCTTGACAGGGGAGAAAAAGTGAGTACCCTAAAAGAATGGTTCAGGGACTCAGCAAATTTGAGGCCGAGCGAAAGGCCGTGGATAGTCTCGGCAGGCTTTATGCTGCGGCAGACGAATGCCGGCGACTGTATGAATCTGCTGGCATGGCACTTCCTGAGACTGTGCTGCGGATTTTCAGCGACCAGAAAAACTCAGGGACTTCGCGCACCCCCGTCATCAACATTCCGGCCATTGAGCGTGATTCGGTTCCCCCGGAAGCAACCGAGGAGTGGATATCCATATCTGCTTCTGCCGCTACCCCGACTACCGTAGCGTTGGCGCTGCTGCGGGGAGCTAGGCATCCGTTGAGACCCAAGGAACTTGTGGACGCTGTGGGAAACATTATCCCCGACGTGTCCGGCGGCAGCGTATACAACTTGGGCTTTCGGCTAGAGAAAGAAGGGAAGCTGGTAAAGACTGAAGACGGCTGGGCTTTGGCTAAGTCCGACTTCGCTCCAGTTCTGGATCACGGCCTCATCTGGGGTCCGCCGGAATCTCTCGCAAAACAGGATGTGGCCGCCCATCGAAGAGAGGCCATTCTTCACGTCCTCAGAATGGATAAATCGGGCCTTCAGATCGTTCAATTGGTTGCAAAGCTCCACGATTGCCCTTGGGTTAAAGCCCCTGTTAACAAGGATTTACTTAAGGCCGATATGCAGGTCCTTTTAGATGGAGGAAAAGTGAGGCAACGGGGAAACTCAAGAAAATGGGAGGCCGTCTCGGAGGAGCATAAATGAAGCGAGGGGAGAACCGCCGCTAGCGGTCTCCCCTCATGTCGATCCGAGCATCGCCTATGAATTCAACGCTCTACGTGTGTGTATACCACATCCAAGGAGCACCACTCGCAACTCTCTCTGCGGGGAAAGCAGGGAGGGTGCTTTTCACGGCACCCCCTCCGCCGCACTGAAGACCGGGGAGCTTATCTCATCGGTTGGGACAGGAGCTTGCATCTCCTGAGCAATGAGTTCAACCCTCACCCCGGTCTCCAGATTTCTTGGCCTTCTTCGCCTTTGCCCAACGGACCTGCACGGCTTTGTGCCCCTGTTCCGTTTTACAACTTCTGCCGCACCCGCCGAGGCACTCGCCTGACGCCCGCAATGGAACAGGACGTCACGGACCACGCTTGGTCGATCACAGAACTGCCGGGTTAGGCGTGTGCGGCGAGTTGATGATGCTCCGGGCACGGCGCTGCTTCTGGCGCAGTCAGCAGGCGCACCTTGCTGACGATGAGTTCCAGAAGTCGCTCCACCGCAAGCGCTAGGTACTTCCGCCGTACCTCACGCTTAAACGCGGAGTAGTCCTCGATGATGAGGCCGAGGAGGACCCCGCTTTCATCCATCCGCGCCAGTACCTGCGTTTTGAGGCCCAATTTTTCCGTCACATCAATCACGCTGATGCGGGTACCCTTCGGAGGCATCTCGCAGGCATCAACGTAGGCCACGTTTGTTTCCCGGTTGCGCGTCAGTTCAAAGGTCATGGTCTCTTCCCCCATAACAGCGGCCCTGCGGGGATCTCGTCTACTCCGTAGAAGCTCTTGATAAAATTAGGTTTGCGTGCCAGCTTTTTTGCGATTCCTCCGAATTTAACAGCCACGAGGAGGTACGGGTGCCCCCCGCATTCGATCCCGTAAATGGCATTCGCTGTTCCATGCTTCCTGTTATCAATGACACAGATCGGCTGCGGAAAGTTCCGCTTCAGCGCGTCCACGACGAATGCCGACTCGATATGAAAACGAAGAACATGGTCCGTGAGGGTTTGCCGGTGGAGGATAACCTTTCGGTTGTCCCAGCATTGGACCTCCCAGACGATGTCTGGTTTCTTCCGCACAGACACCCTCTGCTTCCCTGGATGCAGAAGTGATATAGCACCGTTGGATCGCCGTCAAGTCTTTTCTTTCCAACATCTCCAACTTTAACAGGAAAGCACTTTGGCCCGCAACGTGCCTTCGGTGCTCCAACAGCACAACTTTTGATGCCTGCATTCCCACGAAAGACGCAGATGGAGGACCATTTGCTCAGACGAGCAACGCATTCCTATGACACTACCGGCGCGGCCGAACGATAGCGCGCTACCCGGCTGGTTTGGACTGAGCCTGCAACGCTGTCCGCAGCGGGGGAATGCGGTCTTTGTATTCGTCGCGGCGGTCGGCTGACTCGGCGTTGCGCAGGGCGTCGAGGCCGCACGATCTCCAGGCTTCCGCATTGGGCGCGTCCAGGGTGGCGAGGGCCTGGCAGGCCAGGGCGATGCGGTATTGCGCGTCGGCGCGGACAGCCTGATCGAGGGCCTGCTCCACGGTGCGCGTCAGCATCTCGATGGCCTGGCGGAGATGGCGCATCCGCCGCGCGGTGAAGTTCGCAGCGCGAGCTGTCTGCTTTGCCGAGTTCTCAGTTCCCTTCTCCGCAGAGCAGGCGGCGGCGGACGAGATGGGAGCCACGATCTCGCCTGCGGCCAGGCGCACCACGCCGTGACAGAGCAGGAACGCAACCGCAAGCGACTTGCGGAGATTGTCCATGGGCGCTCCCGCGACCGTACGGAGGGAGCGGGCCCAGCGCCTTCCATCGCGCAACCTGCGCGCGGCCTCGACGACCAGCCGCTGCTCGGCCATGGCCGCGGCGGTATGGGATGAGGCCGCAGCCAGATTCGCGGCAGGAGGGAGTTCTTCTGACGGCGGAACGGCGGGATTGGGCACGACGAGGAGATCGGCGCGCCGGAAGCGGCCGGGATCGGCGCCGATGTGGAGCATCTGAATCATCCGCTTGTACACGCTCTCCCCGTCTTCGAAAGCGCCGGTCCGAAAATGGAGGAGGCAGAGGTTCTGGAGGCTCTCGATGGGCTTGTATCCGCAGGCGACGGCGGTCTCCAGGCCCTGCTGCGCGGCCGGATACCGGAGTAGCTCCATGTTGAATCGCGCCAGCCAGAAGCAGGCCATGCCGACCCAGGCGCGATCCATCGTCCACATGTCGCCGCGGGCGCGGTCGGACAGATGGGAATAATTTTCGACGATGCGGCGCAGGCCCTTCTGCTGTTCGGCCTTGTCGGGGATGGACTGGATACTTTGCCAGGTGACCTGATTGGCGAGGAACAGGAGATTGGAATTGTCGGGATCGAGGCTGAGAGCGTTGCCGATTTCACTCATGGCCAGCCTGGGCAGGCGGAGGAGGTAGCAGGTGATGGCCAGCCAGTATCGCTGCATCGCTCCCAGGGGCGCGCTCTGGAGCGCATTGAGCGCGAGGCTGCGCAGGGCGTCGAAGCGATCGAGACTGGGCTCGGTTTGCTGCTCCCAGTTGGTGAGCGCGGTTTGGAGGACCGCGGCGCTGAGCTGGCGCGCGGAAAAACTATCGGCGTAGTGGGCGAGCAACCACTGGAGCGCCGCGTCGTCGGTCTGCGGCAGGGCGGCCTGATCGGCCTGGCTGTTATCGGGAAGGCGCTTGATACCTTCGCACCAGGCGATGGCATTGCTCGCGACGTCGGCGGTAATTTTCGCGACGGCGGCGATGGTGGCGGAGAGCGCGTCGGCGTCCGCCTTCCACGCATCGAAGGGGGAGCGGTCGATCCAGTGCAGGGTTTCGATGTTTTCGAGGTCGCGCAGGAACTGGGTCAGGTCTTTGGCCTGGGAATTGTCGTCGCGGGCCACGGCCATGGCGCGCCGCCACGCATCTTTCGCCGGCGGCTGCCGGTCGAGCAAGTGGCGGGCGCATGCGATCCAGGCCCAGTAGAGGGCTCTTTCCTTCGCGCGAACGGCGGATTCAAAGGCGGCGAGGGCGCCGGCCGCATCCCGGACGGCGAGCAGCAACCGGCCGAGGTCGAGCCAGTCGGGGTCGGAGCAACTGAGGCTGAGCGACTGGCGCATTTCCGCAGCGGAGCGGCTGTTGCCAATGTGCGACTTGGCCAGGTTCGCGAGATGCAGCGCCGCGTTGCGGGCGGCGATGGCTCCGACGGGACCCTGCCAGGCGGAGCGGCACAGCTCGAACCAACTGAAGGGGACAGCCTGCTGGAAACAGCGGCAGGCTTCGGGACTGGCGAAGTGGGCCAGAACGCCCTTCAGATTCCAGGCGGCAGCGTGAGCCGGCTGGAGGGCGATGGCCATATCGCACTGGTGCACGGCGCGATCGTTGTTCCCACAGCCCTGGGCGGCCTTGGCGGCGGCGTAGTGGGTACCGGCCAGGTCAGTACGGGACTGGCGCTGCACGGGGGTGGAATCGGCAGAGCAGGCGTCGCCGCGCGGCTCCTGCAGGGTTGCCGCGAAAACGTTCCACGCCGCCGCGAACTGGTGCTGGCTGTAGTAGATGACGCCGAGGTTGTAACGGCCGCGGAGAAAGCGGCGGTCTTCGCGGCAGGCGAGGAAGAACTCCGACTGCGCGCGCCCCAGAGCGGCGGGACCAGCGTCTCCTCTGCCCTGCTGCCAGATCTGAAACTGGCGCATGCCCTCGGTGTGGTGCAGCACAGCGCGCCACGACGCGGTTCCCAGCTCCGCTTCTCTGAGGTGGGTATAGATGCGATGGGCGAGCTGATGGATGAGAGCCTCGACGACATCCGCGCTGGGGGTTTTGCCGTCGCGGGAGAGGTCGAGGTCGGCCTCAGAAACACGCCAGCGCTGCGCGCGCTCTCCGGAGAGAGAAACCTCCAGCAGCAGGCCCTGGCTGTTGGTCTGCAGGCTGCCGGAGATGCGCGGGCCGCGGACGATGGCGGAGAGCGTGGTCATGGCGGCATCGAGGGGAAAGCTGAAGGGTCCGAGCTGGATCTTCTCTCCCTTAGCGGCAGCCAGCAGGTCGGAAATGCCCTGATCCTCGGCGACGGAAAGCTGCGGGGCGGTGGCATCGCGGATCTGATTCAGACTGAGGGCTGCGGGGTCGTCGCTGGCCTGCGCATAGACCTCTGCAATGTCGCTCAGCTCGAGCATAAGGCGGCGGGGGAGCTGGCCGGCCAGGTTCTTCAGGGCGTCGTCACCGGACAGATTCGCGAAGGTGGTGATGACGATGCGCCGGCGCGCGCTCCAGGCGGCAGCCGCGGTGGCGATGAGCGCGGCCAGGACAATGGCGACCGCCCAGGGGCCGAGGGCTCCGTGGAAAAACCAGGCAAGGAAGCGCAGCGACTCGATTCCAGGGTGGGCGGCGAAGGCGGTCCAGAGCAGGCGTGGGTGGGGAGCGGAAACGAGACTATGGAGTGATACAAGCGCGGCCGCGGCCAGATAAAGCAGGGCGACCTTGTGCCATCCGCTCCAGATCCAGGTGCGGACGCGGCGGCCGAGGAGCGCGCACTGGAGGAATACGGAGCGCAACCTCACGCTCCTCATCAGGGCGTACACGGCCGGGGCGACAAAGCGCGAGATACGACTTTGTCCGGGCACGGAAGCGGTCTCCGGTAAATTCCCGGAAGTGTACTACGGCCGCGGCGGTATCGTCTCCGAAATTTTTGGGTGGCTTGCGGGCTGGGCAGACTCCTGGATCGGCGCAGACCGGTCGGGCCGGATGGAGGGATGCTGCGCGCTATTCGGCGCCGCTGGCTGATCCGGTCGAGGCGTGCTCGTCGCCGTGGAAGACTGCCCAGGGATTGCCCTTCATATCCACGAGCAGCGGCTTTTGCCAGTCGTAGTGCGGGTGGGAGGCGAGGAAGGACGCGGCGAGAAAATCCTGCCCGCAGGGGCGTCCGCTGCGCGCCCAGAAGGAGAGGTGCGCGATCATGGTGCTGTCCGCGGCTTTGGCGTTGACGGCGCCGCTGGGGTCGTAGGCGGGCGATCCCCACTGGGGCACGCCGCGCGGCGAAGTGTCGAGGTGGCCGCAGAGGGTGCGTTCGTCGGGGTCAATCTTGTTCTCGTAGGCGTCGTAGTGGTCGGCGAGAAACTGGCGGGCGAGCGTGACGTCGATCCTGCCTTTGTACTGGGCCATCAGCTCATCCCAGCGCTTGTGGCGGGCGTTCATGGAGCTGGAGGGATCGTTGGGATTGAAGTCGGTCTCCTCCTTGATGAGCGTGGGATCGCTGGGGAAGTTGGAGCCGACGAAGAAGCCGTTCTTCGTGCGCCAGAGGCGGTGAACTTTGAGGCCGAGCTCGAAGCGGGCGACTTCGTTGGCGTGGTTATCGGCGATGAGCCAGTCGTTGGCGTAGCCGCCGTTGTTGCCCTGGAGCATGATGCGGACGAAGTCGTCGATGGAGGCCGAGTACTGCATGGCCTTGCGGGCGCGGACGAATTCGGGGATGCCGTTGGGATCGAAGCCGAGGAAGCCGGTGATGGTGGTTTCGGTGATGGCGATGCCGGCGGAGTTCATGCCGTAGTCGTCGCCGCTGTCGATCTTGCCGGGGAAGCCATCCATGAGGATGTGGTAGCCGTGGTCGGGAACGATGTCGAAGATGATGCGCCAGTCCTCGCCGGCCATGAAGGGATACCACATGCTGTGGGCGATGACAGGGTGGTGGTCGCGGGTCCAGTCGCCGGTGGCGACAAAAGCGCTGCAGTTGCCGGGGGCTTTGGGATCGTGGTTCGCTGCGACCTGATGATGCTGTGCATCAAGCCAGGGGACGTAGTACTGCGGGGTTTCGAGGAAGGCGTTGAGGGCGACGATGTCCCAGAGGTCGATGTCGGAGTCGCCGTGGGCGCGGGCGCCGTCGGCGATGCCCTGCAGCTCCTGGCGATACTGGGTTTCAATGTGCGGCCAGTAGATGTTCTTCGCGGTGTCGCGGAAGAAGGACCAGGGACGGCCGGTGCCGTGGGTGTTGTCGAGGCGAGCGACGTGGAAGGACTGCTCGATCTCGGGCGCCAGCAGATAGCCGTGCTGGAAGCCGATCTCGCGAGGCGTGCCGTGGAGGTGGACGTAGATCCAGTGGGCGCGCTGGAAGCGCCAGGAGCCCCGGAGCAGCGCGGCATCGGCGGGCGATTGCGCGGCGGAGCGGGCGGGAAGGAGGGCGGCGAGAATGGCCAGAGCCAGGGCAGGGATGAGAGCACGGATGGAAGAGCGCATCAGCAGCAGCGTATACGGGGGCGCGGGGAATGGCAATTCGGGAAGGCACGGAGATCAGAGATCAGAACGCAGAGATCAGGGATTGGGGATCAGGGATTAGAGAGCGCCGTGGCGGGGGGAGAGCGCGGCGCACCGATCGTACGTTACTAACGATTACGAAATGCGCGGGGATGCGATGGATATTACAGAACAGCGACACGTCCCTCTGCAACCATCAGGCATATGCACAAACTTCCCGTGGTCATTCAGGGCGGCATGGGCGCGGGAGTGTCCGGCTGGCGGCTGGCCCAGGCCGTGTCGCGAACGGGGCAGCTGGGAGTGGTTTCCGGCACGGCTCTGGACGAAATTCTGGTACGGCGGCTCCAGGACGGAGACCCGGGCGGCGATATTCGCCGCGCTCTCGCTGCGTTTCCTTTTCCGGAGATGGCGGGGCGCATCGGCCGCAAATACTACATTGCGGGGGGCAAGGCGGCGATGGCCGCATACGCGACGACTCCGCCGCACGCGAAAGACGAGCCGCGCGAACGGATCGAACTGTGCCTGCTGGGGAATTTTGTCGAGGTCTTCCTGGCGCGTGAGGGCCACGGCAATCCTGTGGGCATCAATTACCTGGAGAAGCTCCAGGTTCCGCATCTGCCATCGATGTATGGAGCGATGCTGGCGGGCGTGGACTATGTGCTGATGGGCGCGGGGATTCCGCTGCAGGTGCCCGGCGTGCTGGATCGGCTGGCGCGGCACGAGGCGGTGGAATACACGCTGCACGTGACCGGATCGCGCGAAGGGGACGACCTGACGGTGCGCTTCGATCCGCGCGATTACGCGGACCGCGCGCTGGCGCCGTTGCGGCGGCCGGCGTTTCTGGCCATCGTGTCGTCGAACACGCTGGCGGCGACCATGCTGCGGAAAGCCAGCGGAAAGGTCGACGGACTGATCATCGAGACCAGAACGGCGGGCGGGCACAATGCTCCTCCACGGGGAAAGCTGCAACTCACGGCGGAGGGCGAGCCGGTGTACGGGGAGCGGGATGCGATCGATCTCGCGAAGATTCGGGATCTGGGCGCACCTTTCTGGCTGGCGGGCGGATACGGTTCGGCGGCGAAAGTGCGCGAGGCGCTGGAACTGGGAGCGACGGGCGTTCAGGTGGGAACGGCGTTCGCCTTTACCCGCGAATCCGGGCTGCGCGAGGACCTGAAGCAGGCGCTGCTCGAGAAGGCGCAACGGCACGAGGCGGAGATTTTCACCGATCCGCTGGCGTCGCCCACGGGGTTTCCCTTCAAAGTGGCGCGGCTGGAGGGCACCTGTTCCGAAGACGCGATTTTCGCCGCGCGGCCTCCGGTCTGCGATCTCGGATTTCTGCGCGAACTGTACCGGGATGACGACGGAAAGATTGCGTACCGCTGTCCGGCCGAACCGCTGTCGGTCTACGTGACGAAAGGCGGAAGGGCCGAAGATGCGGCGGGACGCAAATGTCTTTGCAACGCGCTGATGGCGAATATCGGCCACCAGCAGGTGCGCTGCGGACGTCACGTGGAGCCTCCGCTGGTGACGGCCGGGGACGATCTGACGGAGATTGCGGGATTCCTGCCGGCGGGGGCTGTCAGCTATGGCGCGGTGGATGTGCTGGAGACGCTGCTGGGTGGTGTTAGCTGCTAGCTCTTAGCTGTTAGCTTCTAGCGGTTAGCGGTTAGCGGATTCAGGGGCGAGGGTTGGATTCTCGGCGGCGAAGGCGCTCGGCGCGGACCTCGGCGATTTCGGCGTCAATCTCGGCGTCGGTGAGCTTGTCCAGGCCGGACTCTTGGGCGCGCTGTAGTTCGCGATCCTGCGTAGCGAGGTCTTCGATGACAGGAACCAGGAAGTACTCGGGGCCGTTGCGGCCAGCGAGCACTATCGTCTCCGTAACGGGAACCTTCTTCAGAGGTTTCGAGCCACGGGTTCGGAATTCACGCGGGATACCTGATGCATGGGGACCCTCCTGCACTCACGGTAGCCATTTTGGCTACGCAGAGACAGAGCGCAGAGCCGGGATCAGCGGACCGAGGCCGATCCGGTTGTGCGAAGGCTTTCTTCGTATTCGGCGCGCGAGACCTGACCCTTCCTGAGCGCTTCCTTCATCTTCCTGGCGTAGAGCCGGTGAAACCAGGGACCTGCCAGGCGCTCAAAAACGTGAACTGATCCACATATCAAAGGAAAGCTCTTTTGAAAGTAGCTGTGCGCCAGGCGAACCTGCCAGACATCTGCGACGTCTTCCTTTTCGCGGTGTTCCGGACGGACGGTGTAGTGGATGTGATGTCCGATCTCGTGGAACAAAACGTCGCCCAATGTTGACTCGCGCATAAATCGCACGCGGTGCCAGAACCACTTCTCGTCTCTGAAGATTCTATCGACGAAGATTTCAATCCAGGCGGGCTGTCGATATCGTGCCGGGTGATAGATGCCGAGAGCTCGGGAAGTAGCTACCTTGCGTCCGCGCGATTTCGTCTTCCGTCTCAGCCGCCTCTGCGGGAGGGCGTCCGAGTTGGTGAGCACGACGGCGCTCAAGCCATTCAGATACCGCGGAGGGACGAAATCCAGCATCCGCTGTACGGCTCGCACGACGTTGAACGGCGGCTTGTAGCCAGAGAAGGATTCCCTGATCGCCGGCTGCGGTCGCGCCCCAGCCTCAACGTCCGCTGTGCTTTCTGAAATTGAACTCATTTCGCCGACGGGGGCCTGTTCTGCCAACAGCGCGCACCCTTCGATCCATCAAGATAGCACCGGCGGGGCTGTTGTTCACAGCCAGATGGCTTTATGCCCGGGGCAGTCGTCGGAGGATTGCTCGACGAGTGTGTCCAGGAGCGGCGTACCGTAGCGGGCGAGGTACGCGATGCCGCCGATGCTGCGCTCCTGCGGGTGGCGGTCGGGGAAGAGGTTGAAGAAGAGCGTGTCCACGTGGCGGCGGATGCTGCCCTCGCGCTGGAGCTGGTAGTTGGCGGCGAGGCGGCGGAGCCGGTTCATCTGATAACGCATTTTTGAGGCGGAAACCTGCGCGGCGCGGCCCAGAGCGGGGTCGAGCGAGTTCGTCCAGGCGACGAGGGATTCGAGCTCCTGATCGAGCGCGTTGCCGGTGGCGGCCAGGCGGAGTTTGCCTTCGACGGGCAGATTGCGCGCGCCCAGGCGGTGGGCCAGCTCGTCGGGGTGCGTGGAGAGAAGGTCGGAAAGCGAGAGCTCGTGCTGTTCGAGCACCTTCGCAAGGGACGGCTCGATGAGCGTGGCCGAGAGGCGCGGGAGCACCGGAGTGGTGCGTCCGAGGATGGCCTGGTAGAGCACCTGGGACTGCGCGAAGTAGGCGATTTCGGCGGGGCCGGCGATGTAGGCGGCGGTGGGCAGCAGGAAATCCTGAAAGACGGGGCGCAGCAGCGCGTTGGGGCTGAGGCGCTCGGGCGCAGCGTCGAGGATGGCGAGGAGATCGGCGGTGGAGCAGGCGGTTTTCCCGGTGAACCACTGGCCGTTTTTGCGGCGGAGGGCGGTGCGGGCGCCGGTCTCTTCATCGACGAGGAAGAGCAGGCTGCTGCCTGGAGCGACGAGAACCTGGGAGTGGTAGCCGCGCTCGGCGAGCTGCTTGTCGCGATCGTGGAGAGCGGCTTCGAGGTCGGCGGCGTGCTCGATGGCGTGGCGCAGGACGGGCGCGCCGAGAGCGTGGAAGGCACGGCTGGAAGCGTCGAGGACGATGAGCCCGTGTTCGGCGAAGGCCGCAGCAATGAGCTGCGCGAAGGCCTGGGCGTACGTGGCGGTGGGTGTGTACGCGGCGGCGAGGAGATCGAATTCCGGCGTGCCTCCAATGAGTTCGGCGGCGCGGTCGAGCAGCGCGGAGATTTTGGGGCCAAGCGGAAGGTTGCCGACGGGCTGGCCGGCGTGGGGCTGTTCCGGGTGGAGGCGCAGGGTGTGCAGCGCGTGGCGCGCGGGCAGGGTGACGTGGTCGATCTCGGCGAGATCGTGATCTTCGGTGGCGAGCCAGAAAATGGGAACCGCGTTCGCCGCCTGTGCGCGCTGAATGGCGGTCGCGGCTTTGAAGAGGCTGAAGAGGGGTCCGCCGAAGAGCGCGACCTGCTGGCCGGTGACGATGGCGGGAGCGCCGTTGCGCAGTTTTTCGATGTTGGCGAGGGTCTTGTCGGCATCGACGCCGGTGTTGGCGAGCCAGGCGGCGTTTTGGTCGCGGAGAAGATCGGCGAGGGCAGCTCGATGCGCGGGATCGAGCGCCGGCGGGGGTGCGGGCCGCGACCAGGGCGTGGAGGAGTAGAAAGGCGCGATGGGCTCGCGCGTGGAGGTGTAGTCCTGGAAGAGGCGCGAGAGGCGCGGCAGGATCGAGATGGGATAACAGTCGGCGTGCAAGCGAACAGCCTCGGTCCAAGTGTCTCACGCGCAAAGGGCGCGGTTGGGGGTGGAACGTCCGTGAGAATCGGATGCTGGGGGCAAGCATCGGGATTCAGGAGGTATTCGGCACAGCGTTGACCACAGAGGACGCAAAGAGCATGGGAAGAGTGCGGGCGGCGTGTGCGCATGCTGCGGTGAAGGCTCGGATGGTACCGTGAAAAGAGCGAGGGAACATGGCGAAAAAGAAGAAGAAAGACGCGAAGAAGTCCGGGAAAAAGGAAGCGCAGGCGGTCCCGGTGAAGAAGAAGCTGAAGATCGACGCGGGCAAGCCGGCGAAGGTGCTGAAGTCGGAGCTGGTGTACGCGGGGAAGCTGTTTCGGGTGCTGGCCGAGGACATCCAGGAGCCGAATGGGAAGACGACCTTCCGCGAGGTGATCCGGCATGGCGGGTCGGCGGTGATTCTGGCGATCGACAGGCGGAAGAATAAGAAGGATCCGCTGGTGCTGATCGAGCGGCAATTCCGGCACGCGGCGCAGCAGTATCTGTATGAGGTGCCGGCGGGCAAGATGGAGCCGAACGAGGATAATCTGGAGGCGGCGAAGCGCGAGCTGCTGGAAGAGACGGGATACACGGCGAAGAAGTGGTCGAAGCTGGTGAAGTACTTCGCAAGCCCCGGATTTCTCGGCGAGTGGATGCAGATATTTTTGGCTGAGGATCTGACACCGGGCGAGGCGCGCCCCGACGAGGACGAGTGGCTGGAGCTGCAGTTTGTGCCGTTGTCGGAGGTGCTGCGGCTGATCGACGCGGGGAAAATTCGCGATGGAAAGACGCTGATCGCGACGTTGTACTACGCGCGGATGACCGGTCTGGGTTGCAGGTAACAGGCGGATTCGGCGCAGGAGCAGCAAACCAAAGCTTTCAGAGCAGCGTCTCTATGAGACAGCGGTTGGCCAGCCCAACCCAAGAACGGGTCCGATCTACGAGCCAGCGTCTTCCGCGACCGCGCCAGGAGCTGGAAAGTGTGAGACCGGTTCCAGTCCGCCTGAGAGGAAGGTTCGTGTTTGTGGCTCAGTACAAAGGGAAGGTGAAGTGGTTCAACAACGCGAAAGGATACGGATTCATCGGACGAGATGATGGACCCGATGTGTTCGTCCATTACAGCGCGATCCAGGTGGACGGATACAAGAGCCTGAAAGAAGGCGACGAAGTGGAATTCGACATCATCCAGGGACAAAAAGGACCCCAGGCAGATCAGGTCGTACGCGCTCGGGAAGTGGCCTGACCGGGCCACCTCCGCAATCTATTCCATTCTTTTCCATCACGAAACAGTTGTCCTGGACGCAGGGCGCGGGGATTTCCGCGTCCTGTAGGTCCCTGCTCCGGCAAGGAATGAAGAGTCAGCGACTTTGTGCGCGTGGGGCGCGGAATCCTGGATTCCGCTTCCCTGCCGTGGTCTAATCGAGACGCGGTTTCGCACGGGTGCGCCGGCAGTCCCAGTGCCCGCCACGCCGGTGTTGTGTGAGACGCGAGCCGCGTCCGGGTCGCGATGGATAACCGATCGATTGCACAATTGCTGGCGGAGACGGCGGACCTGCTGGAGATCAGCGCGGGCGACCCGTTCCGCATCCGTTCGTACCGGCGCGCGGCGGAGGCGGTAGAATCGACGACCATCCAGCTAAGCGCGATTGCCGGCGATCCAAAAAAACTGCAGGAGATCCCCGGCATCGGCAAGGGGATGGCGGCGAACATCCAGGAAATTGAGCGGGCGGGGACGCTGCCGCTGCGCGAAGAGCTGCTGCTGAAATACAAGCCGACCATGCTGGAGCTGCTGCGGCTGCCGGGCATGGGTCCAAAGACGGTGGCGCTGCTGTGGGACGCACTGCAGGTGGGCAGCGTGGAGGAGCTGGCAGCGGCGATTGCCGCGGGACGGCTGGCGGGGCTGCCTCGCTTCGGCGACAAGCTGGTTGAAAAACTCCGCAAAGGGATTGAGGACTACAAGCAGAACAGCGGGCGGTTCCTGATCGACGACGCGGAGATTGCGGCGGAAAAGCTGATTGCGTACCTGCAGGAGTTCAAGGGGATCACGACGATTCTGCCGGCAGGGTCGCTGCGGCGGGGACGCGATACGGTGGGCGATCTGGACATTCTGGACACCGGGCCGGCGTGCGCGGAGGATTGCGTGAGCGCAGCGGTGGAACACGCGGCGAAGTATCCGCCGGCGGCGACCATGCTGGCGAAGGGACAGAACAAAGTGAGCTTCCGGCTGCGCAACGGATTGCAGGTGGATGTGCGCCTGCTGCCGGAGGGCTCGTATGGCGCCGCGCTGCAATACTTCACCGGATCGAAGATGCACAACGTGAGCATCCGGCAGCGGGCGCTGAAACGCGGGTACACGCTCAGCGAGTATGCGCTGGCGCGCGTGGAGGATGGATCGTTTGTGGCGGGCGCGACCGAGGAGGAGATTTACGCGGCGCTGGGGCTGGACTGGATTCCGCCGGAGTTACGCGAGAACAACGGGGAGATTGAGGCGGCCGAGGAGCACCGGCTGCCGGTGCTGATCGAGGAGCGGGATATTCGCGGCGACGTGCACATGCACACGCATGCGACGGACGGGAAGAACTCGATCCGGGAGATGGCCGAAGCGGGCGTGACGCGCGGGTATGAGTACATCGCCATCACGGATCACTCAAAGAACCTGGCGATGACGAACGGGCTCGACGACAAGCGGGCGCTGGAGCATGTGAAGCGGATTCGCGAGGTGGACGCGGAGATGGAGGGAAAGATTCGCGTCTTTCCGGGGATTGAAGTCGATATTCTGGGCGACGGCGCGCTGGACTTGTCGGACGAGGTGCTGGCGCAGATGGATGTGGTGATCGCCAGCGTGCATTCGCTGTTCAACCAGCCGGAGCAGCAGATGACGGAGCGGGTGCTGCGGGCGATTGAGAATCCGTATGTGCGGATTTTGGGGCATCCGACGGGGCGGCTGCTGCTGCGACGGGAGCCCTTCGCGATGGATCTGTCGGCGGTGCTGCAGCGGGCGGCGGAGCTGGGCGTGGCTGTCGAGCACAATGCGTATCCGGAGCGGCTGGATTTGTGCGACCGCGATCTACGCCTGGCGAAGGAGCTGGGGTGCAGGATTGCCATCAACACGGATTCGCACCACACGAGTCATTTGTCGAAGATGCGCTACGGGGTGCGGCAACTGCGGCGCGCATGGCTGACGAAAAACGATGTGCTGAACACGCGGGGAGCGCGGGACTTTCTGAAAGCGCTCCGGCCCCGGCCGGGTGCCGGCCGCACCGGCGGGAGCGCTTCGCGCAATCCGGCGCAGACAAACTAAGAGGGCGAGAAAACTATGGCGGAAAGAAGCGGAAGCGGCGTGAACCCGGTGATTTCGATACTGGGGGCGATCGTGCTGGTGATCGTGTGCGTGGGCGGCTACGTGTGGGTGACCTGGATGGGGCCGGTGCACGCGGGCAAGGTGCAGTCGATGGCGGTGTATTCGATTCACCGGGAGCTGTCGACGGGGTCGGCGCTGGGGGGCGTGAACGGTGGGAACAACGTCTACGACGAGGTGATCGTGCTGGCCAACGTGCACATTCAGAGCACGACCAGGCTTCCGCTGTTTCTGCATGACATGTGGGGGGTGGTGACGCTGGCGGATGGAACCACGCAGCAGGATCTGGCAGCGAGCCACGACGACTTCACGAAGGTATTTGTGGCGTATCCGGCGCTGGCTCCGCAGCAAAAGGCTCCGGTCGAGCGCGGCATTACCATGACGCCGGGGCAACAGCTGGACGGGCAGATGATTTTTCACTTCCCGATCACGAAGCAACAGTGGGATCAGCGCAAGAGCTTCGTGGTGACGGTGGACTTTCTGCATCAGGATCCGCTGGTGATGAAGACGGCGGGCGTGCCGACGGTAACGGTGCAATAGGCTGGATTCGCGGGCGCGCGACGCCACGGGGATTATGATGGGGAGCGCCGCAGGACGGAGGCGGCGCGGTGACCCGGACGCCCAATCTGCGATGGCTTCGCCCCATGAGCCGGCGCGCGATGCTGCGCACGGCGGCGGGAGCGGCGGGATACGCGCTGCTCTCCTCTACAGGATGCGGCAGCAGCGGCGGCTCGAACGGAACGCCGACTTCGACGTGGCCGCCGAGCCTGCCGGTGGGGACATTTGCTCCGTCCTCTGCTGATGAAGCTTTCCTGGACGCTCTGGAACAGGCGGGTTGCCTCTACTTTTGGGAGCAGGCCAACACCGGCAACGGGCAGGTGCTGGACCACGCAGGCAACAACCTGGGCGGCGCGATGGACATGAGCACGACCGAGTCCAGCATTGCCGCGACAGGCTTTGGACTGGCGGCTCTGTGCATCGCACACAGCCGCGGCTACCAGACGCACGCGGAGATTGTGGCGCGGGTGCAGACGACGCTCGGCTTCCATCTGAACAGCATGCCGGAGGAGAACGGCTTCCTCTACCACTTCAACGACGTGAACACGGGGCAGCCGCTGACGGGGTCGGAAGTGTCGTCGATGGACATGGCGATTTTTCTGTGTGGCGTGCTGACGGCGCGGGCGTATTTCAACGATGCGACCGTCACCTCGCTGGCGACGCAGCTCTACGAGCGCGTGAACTGGCCGTGGATGCTGAATGGCGGGACGACGCTGGCTGAGGCGTGGTATCCGAACACGGGATTCGCGAGCGGTCGTTACGACACCTACTGCGAGCTGATGATGCTGTACCTGCTGGCGATGGGGTCGCCGACATTTCCGATTGCGGCATCGAGCTGGGACGCCTTCGCGCGGCCGACGCTGTCGTATGAGGGATACACGTACATCAGCAGCCAGAGCGATCCGCTGTTTACGCACCAGTATTCGCATGCGTGGTTCGATTTCCGGAATAAGACGGACGCGCACGCCAACTACTTCGGCAATTCGATCGCGGCCACGCAGGCGCATGAGACATTTTGCCTGGGGTATCCGTCGCCGGCCAATCCCTGGTATACCGAGGATTACTGGGGCATCACGTCGTCGGATTTCGTGAACGGATACACCGCGTGGGGCGGACCGCCGGCACAGGGTCCGATTGATGGGACGGTGGTGCCGTGCGCGGCGGCGGGGTCGCTGGTCTTCCTGCCCAATGAGTGCCTCGCGATGCTGGAAGCGCTGAAGGCGAACTGGGGCGCGGCAGGCGCGTGGGGACGGTATGGATTCGTCGACGCGTTCCATCCCACGGCGAACTGGTATTGCCCGGACGTGCTGGGGATCGACCAGGGCATCAGCGTGCTGATGGCGGAAAACCTGCGCACCGGGCTGGTGTGGACGACGTTCATGAGCAATCCGGAGTGCGTGCAGGCGATGGAGCTGGCGGGGTTCGAGACGCAGAGCTGAGTGCCAGCATGGTAGCGGCGGAGTTTATCCGCAAGCTCTCCGTTTCTGATTTACTTCTTATATGTTCGCAAAGGCGCAGCGGGTTCACTTTATCGGGATTGGCGGCATCGGGATGAGCGGGATCGCGGAGATCCTGCTGAACCTGCATTACCCGGTGAGCGGGTCGGACCTGAGGCGGTCGGCGGTGACGGAGCGGCTGGCGGCGCTGGGAGCGACGGTCTTCGAAGGACACGCCGCGGCGAATGTCGTGGGCGCAGGCGTGGTGGTGGCGAGCTCAGCGATTCATGAGGGGAATCCGGAGATCGCGGAGGCGCGGGCGCAGAAGATTCCGGTGATCCAGCGCGCGGAGATGCTGGCGGAGCTGATGCGGCTGAAGTACGGAATCGCCGTGGCGGGCATGCACGGCAAGACCACGACCACGTCGATGGTGGCGCAGGTGCTGACGGCGGGGGGACTGGATCCGACGGTGGTGGTGGGCGGACGCGTGGACGCGATGGGATCGAATGCGCGCCTGGGGCAGAGCCAGTATCTGGTGGCCGAGGCAGACGAGAGCGACCGGTCGTTTCTGCGGCTTTCGCCGATTCTGGCGGTGGTGACGAATCTGGACCGCGAGCACATGGACTGCTACCGGGACATGACCGACGTGGAGGACGCGTTTGTCGCGTTCATGGAGAAGGTGCCGTTCTACGGCGCGTGCGTGGCCTGCGCGGACGATGCGCGGCTGGCCGCGGTGCTGCCGCGCGTGCAACGTCGGGTGTTTACCTACGGAGCCTCGCCGCAGGCGGATTTTGTGGTGCGGATGCTGCCGTTTCCGGCGCCGTTGCCGTCGAATAAGGCGTCTTGCGCGGATGGGCCGCTCTGCCGATCGCGATTCGAGGTTGCGGCGGGCAGCGACGTCTACGGGCCGCTGGATCTGCATGTGCCGGGGATGCACAATGTGCTGAACGCCACGGCCGCGGTGGCGATTGCGGCGCAGCTGGAGATTCGTCCGGAATCGGTTGCGGCCGGGCTGAAGGCGTTTCGCGGCGTGGACCGGCGCTTCCAGGTGAAGGGCTGCGTCCGCGGCGTGACGGTCGTGGACGATTACGGGCACCATCCCACGGAGATTCGGGCAACGCTGCGGGCGGCGAAGGAGTGCGGCTTTGGCGCGGTGCACGTGATCTTCCAGCCGCACCGGTACACGCGGACGCGCGACCTGATGGACGAGTTCGCTGCGGCCTTCGACGACGCTGCGAGCGTTGAGGTGCTGGACATCTATGCGGCGAGCGAGGAGCCAATTGCGGGAGTGACAGCGCAGGCGCTGGTCGCGGCGATCCATCGGTATGGAGTGGAGTACGCGGCTTCATCCGAAGAAGCTGTCGCGCGGGCGATCAAGCGTGCGCGCGAAGGAGACGCGATCCTGACGCTGGGCGCGGGGAATGTGTCGCACCTGGCGCCGGTAGTTGTGGAGAGGCTTGAATCAGAGCTCAGTGATCAGTGATCAGAGCCCAAGCCTCACAGTCTGCCGGCGAGAAGCTGAAGGAACGGCCTGGGGCGCATGATCGTGAGCGTTCCAACCCTGGTGGGAATCGGAATGTTCATCCACTCCGCGAAGTGACGATTGTCCCCCGTAATCAGATAGTCCGCGCCAGCCTGCAGCGCTGCTGCGAGGATGGGTTGATCTTTGGCGGGCAGTCTCAGGGGAGCCGGCAACGAAAGTCCGGTCGCGTCCGACACGAAGTGGGATTTTTCCAGAAGGACTTCCAATCTCGCTCGATGTGCAGCGCTGACGCAATTGCGCCGCGTCTCATCCGCTGCGTAGAACGAAGTGAGGCAGACAACGCCCGGCACCCGCCAGAACTGCAGGAAGTCATGACCATCTTTGTGAGAAGTAGAGAAAAGAATGTTCGCATCGAGGAAGACGCGCAGAATCTCAGGCACGGCGCTTCGCCAGGTTCCTGCGAATTTGCGTCATCTCCCGCTCGAACCTTTCACGAGAAGGAAGATCTTCGCGACGCACGTCTCCGGTGTGCGGAATCCTGGCAGGATCGAGGCCCATTTCGCGGATCGCCTCGCAGGCGCTGTCATAGTCGCGCTGGCTGACCGCGTTATTCAGCAGGAACTCGGCTTTGCGTTCCGGCGTGTAGATTTCGATGGGGACAGCGACGGCAGGCCGCAGCAGGATGCCGTCCTCGCGTTCCTCGGTGACCAGCAGATCGCCCTCCTGGAGAGCAAAGCGCTGACGTAGTTTGGCGGGGATCACGAGGGTTCCTCGTTTGCCGATGCGGGCGGTTTCCATAGCAGAATGTCTGAACTTCAGAATATCAGATCATGGTTCTGGTTGTGCAGCGAGGCCGCCGAGCTGAGCCGACTGAATTCCTGCCCCCGAACGACGCGGTTTTCCCGCTATGATTCGAGGCACCGTGCAAACGTGTCCTCAGCGCTGGCGGAATTTGTGCGTCTGGGCCACGGCTGCGGCGTTCGCGCTGCTGCTGAGTCCGGTGTGGGCGCAGACGAGCGGCGGCACCGCAGCGACACGGGCGCCATTTGTCGCGAACGGGCTGGGATGGGCGACGGTGCAACTGGATGGGCCGTGGGAGTTCCATCCGGGCGACGACATTGCGTGGGCGGAGCCAGGGTATGACGACTCGGGGTGGGCGCGGATCGAGACAGGAAAGACGTGGGAGGAGCAGGGATTCCGGGACCTGACGGGATTCGCGTGGTTTCGGCGAAGGATTGTGCTGGATGCCGGCACAAATCCCGGCTGGAAGCTGACGCTGTATCTGCCCGCGGTGCAGAGCGCCGCGGAGGTGTACTGGAACGGGCGGCTGGTGGGAAGCTACGGGAAACTGCCGCCGGACCCGGTGTGGTACGACTCGATATGGCCCGTGGGCGTGACGGCCCTGTGCCCCAGATGCGGGCGAGGGCAGATTGCGCTGGGGCAACCGGAGTCCGGGGTGCTGGCGATCCGGGTGTGGAAGGCTCCCTATATCTTCTTCAGCAGTCCGAACGAAGGCGGGCTGACGACGATGCCGGAGATGGGCAGCGCCGCCGCGATCCGCGACCAGTTGGGCCGGCAGAGCGCCGCGTGGCTCGAGGGCAGGCTGTACGGGCTGGGGCTGGCGCTGGCGGAAGGGATTGTAGCGCTGCTGGCGCTGCTGGCGTGGCTGCGGGACCGGAAGCAGTGGATGCTGTTCTGGCTGGCCATCTATATGGCCCACGCGGTGCTGCTGCTGCCGTTTAACGTGCCGGGACTGCTGAGCTTCCGGTGGAGCTACGGGCTGGTTGCGCCCGCGGTGTGCGCTGAGGATGTGTCCCTGTGGTTCCTGCTGCTGTATCTGCTGAACCTGCGGGACAGTCAGCGGTTGGTGCGCTGGACGATCTGGATATCCGTGATCGCCGTGATCGGGGACTTCGGAGACGGGGCGCTGCAGCTTTTCCACTGGACGACGTGGCCAGGCCATGTCTTTCTGGCGTGGGATATCGGGCTGACGATTCCTTCGCTGCTGGTGGAGATCTGGGTGCTGGTGCTGGTGGCCTTCGCCTTGCGGCGCAGGCTGGACGCCGCACGCTGGCTGCTGGCCGTTGCGGCCACGCTGGTGAATGGAATCCAGACGGCGGGCGACTGGAGCGGCGCAGGAGCGCGGTGGACCCACTGGACCGCTGAGGCCGTGATCGGGCAGCCGCTGTTCACGGCGGCGGGGATCGAATTTACTCCGGCCACATTGGCGGATACGCTGCTGCTGGTGGCCATTGTGTACGCGGTGTGGCGCTACCAGGCGGAGCAGAGCCGCAGGCAGAACGTGCTGGACGAGGAGTTCCGCAACGCGCAGGAACTGCAGCAGGTGCTGGTGCCGGATTCGCTGCCGGAGGTGCCCGGCTACACGGTGACCAGCGCCTACCGGCCGGCGCAGGAAGTGGGCGGAGATTTCTTTCAGGTGATTCCGGGATGCGACGGCGGCGCGACACTTGTCGTCGGCGACGTGAGCGGCAAGGGGCTGAAAGCGGCCATGACGGTGGCGTTGATTGTGGGCGCGGTGCGGACTCTGGCGGAGACGACGAACGATCCGGCGGAGATTCTGGCCGGGCTGAATCGGCGGCTGCACGGGAGGATGAGCGGCGGCTTCGCGACCTGCGTGGCGCTGCGCCTGGATGCGAACGGGACGTGTACGGTGGCGAACGCCGGACATCTGCCGCCGTTCGTGAACGGCGAAGAGATGAGCTTGCCGGGAGCGCTGCCGCTGGGAATGGCCTCGGAAGGCGACTATGCGACGGCGACGGTGCGGCTGGAGGCGGGAGATCGGCTGGTGCTCTACACGGATGGGCTGCCGGAGGCGCGGAATGCGGCGGGCGAGTTGTTCGGGTTCGAGCGGGTGCGGACGCTGCTGGCTGGCGACGCGGACCCGAACGCCGTAGCTGAGGCCGCGTTGCGCTTTGGTCAGGAAGACGACGTTACGGTGGTGCGTCTGGAAGCAGTGGAGACGACGGAGCTGCGCGGCGAGGCGACCAGGGCAGGGGCGAGCTTCACGAAGCCGATTCCGGCGCGGGCGTGAGGGCGATTCCGGCGAACCAACGGAGGGAAACTCCGACTAATAAACGTCGCGCAGATACCGCTTCTGCTTCTTCATCGCGGCCAGATATTCCTGGGCGTATTCGGGACCGCGGCCGCTGTGGGTGGCAATGGCCTGGAGCAGGGCGGCTTCCACGTCGGGCGCCATGCGTTTTGAATCACCGCAGACGTAGAAGTACGCGCCCTGATCGAGCCAGCGCCAGATCTCTGCGGAATTCTCGCGGATGCGATCCTGGACGTAAATCTTGAAGGCCTGATCGCGGGAAAAGGCCGTGTCGAGGCGGTTGAGGAGGCCGTTCTGCGCCCAGGCCTCGAGTTCCTCGCGGTAGAGGTAGTCCTGGGCGGCGCGCTGATCGCCGAAGAAGAGCCACATGGGCCAGCGGCCGCATCCGGCCAGCTTGTGCTGCAGATAGGCGCGGAAGGGCGCGACGCCGGTGCCGGGGCCAACCATGATGACGGGCACGTCAGGATCGGCGGGCAGGCGGAAGAGATTGTTGGAGTGGATGAAGAGGGGGAGGGTGGAACCTTTGGGAGCGCGCTCGCCGAGCAGGCCGGAGCAGACGCCGAGACGGGTGCGGCCGAGGCTGTCGTAGCGGACAACGCGGACGGAGAGATGGACCGCGTCGGGCACGAGCGCCTGGCTTGAGGAGACGGAATAAAGGCGCGGAGCGAGGCGGGGCAGGAGCTTGAAGAGCTGCTGCGGATCGTTGAGCTTTGCCGGGGAATGCTCGAGGAGGTCGAGGAACTCGCGGCCCCACAGGTATGCGTCGAGCTTCTCCTTGCCGCCGGCCTGGAGCAGCGCAGCCAGTTCCGCATTGCCGGTGTGGGCGGCCCAGCCGCGAACGGTCGATCCGGAAAGCTTGCCGAGCATGAGCCAGGAGGTGAGCGCGGTGCGGACGTCGGTCGGCTTGCCGTAGAAGTCGGTGACAGGCTCATCGCCGGTGTACGAAAGGCGGCGCAGAACCTCCTCGACAGCCTGGCAGGTGTTCGTCGGCTGGATGCCGGCGGAATCGCCAGGGAGGTAGGTCAGGCCGGAGTCGCCGAGGGCCAGTTCGATGTGGCGCGTTTCCTTTTCCGAGCCTGCGCCGGTGAGAAGACGGTTCTCGAGAACCGTGGCGGGATACGGATGGTTGCGATTGTAAACAGTGCGATCGGGGCTGACTTCCAGGATTTCCGTTGCCTCAGGCTGCATGCTGCGTTGGTCCCCTCGCGAACGCTCGATTTTACGATGCCCTGCAGTTTTGACGATAGAGGGCGGACCAGGAGAAGCAATGTGACCAGAATCACAGGGCAATTCCAGGGCCGGTATGGCGGTGTGGTTCCGGAGGGCTGAGGAGGCTGCCGGCGGGTACCGCAGTCACGCATCCTGCGTTCCGGCGCACCATTCTTTTATCAAGGACGATCGGCGGCCTTCCGGGTGCTCGCCTAACAGGGCGGATGATTACTCTTTATAAAACATTGATTTCTCGTGTACTGGCTGTGGACGAAGAAATGAAGAAGAAAGGACACGTGGAGGATGGCGTTGCTGGACGAATCAGCGTCACCGTTTCCGACGCAGATGAATCCCCCGGCCACCTCCCCATGAGATGGCCAGGAAAAGGAAACAGGCAATGAAGAAGAGTGCCAGGGCGTTTGCATGCGCGATGCTGGCAGGGCTTTGCCTTGCCATTCTCTCCGACCAGCCGGCGCGGGCGGCCATCGACCCCATGAATCTTGGGGCCTCCTATAACTCACAAAGTACCGAGATTACGTTCCGCGTGTATTCGGCGAACGCGACCCGCATGGTTCTCTACCTCTACACGGCGGGCTACGGCGTGCAGGAATCGGCCACCTCTGTGCTGAGCGATGTGGGCGACGGAGTGTGGCAGGTGGTGGTTCCGGTCTCGCAGATTCAGGGCGACGGGATTACGGGGACGGTCTATTACGGATACCGGGCGTGGGGGCCGAACTGGCCGTATTCGTCGAGCTGGACCAAGGGCTCGAACGCGGGGTTCATCTCCGACGTGGATTCCAACGGCAACCGCTTCAACCCGAATAAGCTGCTGCTGGACCCCTACGCCAGAGAGATCAGTCAGGATCCGCTGAACGCGCAGAACCAGAACGCGGACATCTTCGCCTCGGGAGCGTCGTACCGCGACATCGACAGCGGCACCTACGCGTCCAAGGGAATTGTGCTGGAGCCGAGCACGCAAAGCACCGGGACCAGGCCGACGCGCGCGCAGAAAGACGATGTGATCTACGAGGTGAATGTGCGCGGGCTGACGGAGCAGGATCCGAACACGCCATCGCAGTATCAGGGCACCTATTACGGCGCGGGGCTGAAAGCCAGCTATCTGGCGAGCCTGGGGATTACGGCGGTGGAGTTCCTGCCCATGCAGGAGACGCAGAACGATGAGAACGATGTGATTCCGGATTCAACTGCGGATCAGAATTACTGGGGCTATATGACGGAGGATTTCTTCGCGCCCGACCGCCGCTATGCGTCGAACAAGAACCCGGGCGGGCCGACCCAGGAGTTCCAGGAGATGGTGCAGATGTTCCACAACGCCGGCATCAAGGTGTACATGGACGTGGTGTACAACCATACGGCGGAGGGCGGAACGTGGAGCGGATCGGATCCGACGACGGCGACCATCTATTCGTGGCGCGGGCTGGACAACGCGACTTACTACGAGCTGACGTCAGATAACCAGTATTTCTACGACGACACCGGGACCGGCGGCAATTTCAACACTTATAACCCGGTCGCGCAGCAGATGATCATCGATTCGCTCGCCTACTGGAGCACCACCATGGGTGTGGACGGCTTCCGTTTCGACGAGGCCCCGGTGCTGGGCAACAACTGCCTGAACCAGGCGTATGAATCGGCCGCGCCCAGCTGCCCCAACGGCGGCTTCAACTTCGATCCATCCGATCCTAACGTGGCCATCAATCAGATCCTGGACAATTTCACCGTGCGTCCGGCTGGCGGTGGAAACGGGCTCGATCTGTATGCCGAGCCGTGGACGGCGAGCGGCGGCGACGACCAGGGACAGTTCCCGAAGGGGTGGTCGGAGTGGAACGGCGTGTTCGAGAACACCTTCCGCCAGGCGCAGAACGAGCTTGGCAATATGCCGATCTCCATCGGGCAGGACGCAGACAATTTCTCCGGTTCGTCGCAGATCTTCGAGGCCAACGGGCGCTCACCGTGGAATTCCACCAACTACATGGACATCCACGACGGGTTCACGCTGAACGACGTGTACTACTGCAACTCGCCGAACAACAGCCAGGGATGGCCGTATGGGCCGTCGACGGGCGGAGCGACGACGAATTATAGCTGGAACCAGGGCGGCGCAGCAGAGGATCAGCGGCGCGCGGCACGGACCGGGCTGGCGTTCACGATGCTCAGCGCGGGAACGCCGATTATGGCCGGAGGCGACGAATACCTGCGATCCATCAACTGCAATAACAACCCCTACAACGTGGATTCGACGGCGAACTGGCTGAACTACAGCTGGACGACGGACCAGTCGAATTTTTACAACTTCGCGCAGCGGGCGATTGCGTTCCGCAAGGCGCATCCGGCGCTCCGTCCGGTGACCTGGTATACCTCCAGCCAGGTGGAGTGGTGGGAACCGAGCGGGGTGCAGGCGACATCGAGCTACTGGAATGCCGGCGACAACTACGCGATCGCGTATACCGTCAACGGATCGTCCTTCGGCGACACGAACTCGATGTACATCGCGTACAACGGGTGGTCGGGTAGCGTGACCTTCACCCTGCCGGCGCCGCCGACGGGCACGAACTGGTATCGCGTGACGGACACCTGCAACTGGAACGACGGTCCGGATACGTGGGTGACGCCGGGGAATGAGACGGAGATCGGTCCGGCGGGAAGCAGGTACAGCCAGTGCGGAGAGTCGCTGCTGCTGCTGATTTCGAAATAGCGGCGGCGAAATGCAAAAAGCGCCCGGTGCTATGCCGGGCGCTCTCAATTTTGGAGCCGGTTACGCCTGTTCCGGATTAACCAGATGATGGGCGATGGCGAACATCGCCAGTTCCAGACGCGTAGAGACGCCGGTCTTGTCGAAGATGTTGGAGAGATGGCGCTTGACGGTCTCTTCGCTCAGCGTGAACTGCTTCGCGATATCGCGGTTGGAGCAGCCTTCGACGATGCAGCCGACCACTTCCATCTCGCGCGGGGTGAGGCCGAAGGTCTTGCGGTCGGGGACGGCGACCTGCTGCATGAGCTCGTGGAGCGCGCCCACCAGATTGACGACGCGGCGTCCGCCGATCCAGTAATCGCCGCCCATGACGGAGCGGATGGCGGTGGTCAGGTGGTCGGCGAGCGCATCCTTGAGGACGATGCCGCGGGCGCCGATCTGCAGAGCTTCGATGATCTGCTGGGTGCTGATGGTGCTGGTGAGCAGAATGATCTTGACGGTGGGCGAGCCGTTCATGATGGCGCGCATGGCTTCGATACCGGGCAGGCGGGGCATGTAGACGTCGAGCAGGAGGATGTCGGGCAGCAGCTCGAGGGTTTGAGTGATGGCCTCGTCGCCGTCGCCGCATTCGCCGACTACTTCCATGGCGCGATCGGACTGGAGCATGTTGCGGACGCCGATGCGGACCACCGGGTGATCGTCGGCAATGACGATGCGAATGTCCGGTGCCGCAGGCCGGGCGGGACGCTGAGGAGTGGAACGAGCTGGCCGCGAAGGGGCAGTCATGATTTAAGCCTCTGCAACAATATAGTCTCGGCGCGGCGGCAATGGGCCTCCATCTCGTCGAGGATGCGCATGCGATCACCTTCCTGGTCAATACCCACTTCCACAGCGGCGGCGGCCCGGGCCACCTGGCGTGCGCCCACCATGGCGGCTCCGCCCTTGACGGTGTGAGCCTGGCGGCGCACCGTTTCGGGGTCGGCGCGGCGCATGGCCTGGATGCGGGCATCGGTATCTTCCACGAAGGCAGTGACGATCTCCTCGAGGGCCTCGATCGACATGGCGCGGCGCAGATGCTCAAAGACCGCGGGATCGAGGACGTCTTCGGAGCCGTCGTCGCGGGCCTCGGGAGCGGCTTGGCCGGCGGGACGAAGCGACAGGGCCGAGCGGAGTGCATCGACGGAGAGAGGCTTCGCGAGGACGCCGTGGTAGCCCTCGACGGCCGCCGGCGGTGTAGCGCTCATGGCGAGGAGGATGGCCTGGGGCGCGAGCCGGTGCAAACGATGAGCGAGTTCGGAGCCGGCCAGGCCGGGCATGCGCAAATCGGCAAGCACGCAGTCGGGCGGACCGCCCTGAGCGAGAAGATCGAGCGCCTGCTCGCCGTCGGTGGCCTGCAGCACGGTGAACCCGTCGGACTCGAGGAGAACGGCGGCGATGGCGAGGCTCACGGGATCGTCGTCGATGGCGAGGATAGAGCGCGATGCGGATGTGGGGCCCGATGACATTCGGCCTTGATTTTACACAGGACCGTTAGGATATTAACGCGGTATCAGTTGTTTATTAACCGAATCGTCATAGTGCCCCGTTAGGGTCTGGACCATGAAGCCCAACTATACGTGTGTTTTGCGGGTGATTCTGGCAGGCCTCGTCCTCATGAGCTGCGCCCTCGCCCACGCTCAATACGATAATGGCAGCCTGGTGGGAACCATCCGCGACGCCAGCGGAGCGGTAGTTCCCGGAGCGGCTGTGACCGCGACGAACAATGCCACCGGCATCGTGGCAAAGACCAGGACCACGGGTGATGGCAATTACGAATTCCCCTCGCTGCGCACGGGTGTGTACACGATTGGAGCGACGGCGCATGGGTTCGCGCACGCGGTGGCCGAGGCCATCACCATCTCCGTGGGCAGCCGGCAGCGCATCGACCTGAAGCTGATGCCGGGGCAGACGCAGACCACGGTGGAAGTGAGCGATGTAGCGCTGCAGCTGGAGACGGATTCCAGCCAGCGCGGGCAGACCATCACGAATTACGAGAGCGAAGCGCTGCCGCTGGTGAGCCGGAACTACTCCGACCTGCTGGCGCTGGTGACCGGCTCGCGGCAGGCGCCGACCCAGGCGACCACCAGCTCGATCTCGAGCCTGGTGCGCGAGGGCTCGTATAACGTGAACGGCGAGCGGAGCATGTTCAACAACTTTCTGCTGGACGGCATGGACAACAACGCGTACGGCGAGAGCAACCAGGGATTCGACAACCAGATCATCGCGATTCCGCCGGATTCGGTGGCGCAGTTCAGCGTGGTGACGAACAACGAGAATGCGGAGTACGGGCGATCGTCGGGGGCGACCATCAACGTGGCATCGAGGAGCGGAACGAATGCCTTCCATGCGACGCTGTACGATTTTCTGCGCAACACGGATCTGAACGCGGCGGGATTTTTTAAGCCCACCATCGTGGGCGGCGCCGGCCAGGTCACGCCGTTCCAGAAGCCGACCTTCAACCGGAATCAGTTCGGGATGAATTTCGGCGGCCCGATCGTGAAAAACAAGCTGTTCTTCTTCCTCGACTACGAGGGATTCCGGCAGACGCTGCGGCCGCTGAGCGTGCTGACGCTGCCCACACAGAACGAGCTGAACGGGATTCTGGCAGTGAATGTGACGAATCCGCTGACGGGGACGAGTTATCCGGCGGGATCAGCAATTCCGACGTCGGCGTTCAATCCTTTGTCGCTGCAGATCGTGAACTACTTCAAAAATATTTCGCTGCCCGTATCGGGGGTGGCGTCGACGGGGCTGGCGTCGAACGACTATGCGGTAGAAGCTCCGTTTACCGACGATTCCGACAAGGGCGATCTGCGCCTCGACTATCAGCAAAATGCGAACAGCTCGTGGTTCCTGCGCATCAGCGACCGCAAGGAGACGGGCGTGAACTACACGACGATTCCGCTTCCTCTGGACGGGCAGACGAACGGCACGATCCGGATTCTGGATCAGCAGGTGGCGCTGGGCTACACGCATTTGTTCGGGCCGAACAAGGTGCTGGACGCGCGGCTGGGACTTTCGCGCACCAAGGCGGGCAAGTACACGCTCTCCATCGGGGACGATGCGTTTGCGATTCCGGGACTGCCCTCGAATCCGGTGGTCGCGGGCGGACTGCCGTCGGTGGGCATCACCGACTTCACCGGCTTCGGACGGCAGAGCACCAACCCGCAGTGGCAGAACCCGGCGCTGCTGGATCCAAAGGTGAACTACACGTGGGTAAAGGGGAACCATTCGCTGAAGTTCGGTTACGAATACGAGCACATCTGGATGGCGGTGAACGACAATAATCCACTGTACGGCTCCTGGACGTACAGCGGCGGATACAGCGGCGGGACGGCGGCCGACAACTACTGGGCCGACTTTCTGTTCGGCACGCCGAAGAGCATCGCGCTGGCGAATTACTTCGTCACGCACCTGCGCCAGACCATGGACAGCGCGTATGCGCAGGACGACTGGAAGGTGCTGCCCAGGCTGACCCTGAACCTGGGGCTGCGCTGGGAGTACGGCTCGCCGTATTCGGAGTGGCAGAACAACATTTCCAACTTCGATCCGACGTCGCAGACGGTGCTCACGATTACGCCGGGCGCGGTGACCGGCAACGGCATCACGGCGGTGAGCGCGGGCGGAGTCTACGGCAAGACGCTGATGAATCCCCAGCTCAAGGATTTTGGACCGCGGCTGGGATTCGCGTACGAATTCGCGCCGAAGATGGTGCTGCGCGGCGGCTACGGCATCAGCTACGCTCACTACACGCGAGCCGGATCGGGAGACATTCTGGGCATCAATGCGCCGCAGGCCCAGTTTGCGAATATCACGCAGATCACGCCCACCACCGGCGATCAGTGCTCGACACCGTTGCCGGCGCAGATCGTGCCCAACGGGCAGACAACGCCGAGCTGCTTTGCGGCTGCCAGCCAGGGCTTCCCCTCGGGACTGGTGACGGCCTTCAATCCGGCGACCGACAACATCACATGGGTCCCGAAGAACACGCCGGACAGCTACGTGGAGAGCTACTTCCTGAGCGTGCAGCGGCAACTGGCGAAGAACACGCTGCTGGATGTGGCTTACGTGGGCAACCACGGGCTGAAGCTGCAGGGCTTCCTGAACGGGAACCAGAAAAATCCCGCGAACGGATTTGCGCGGCCGTTTGCGAACTGGCCCAGCGACATTACCGAGGCGCTGAACGAGTTTTGGTCGAACTATAACGCGCTGGACGTGCGCTACGAGCAGAGGATGGTGGCAGGACTGACGCTGCTGAACTCGTTCACGTGGGAGCACTCGCTGGACAACGCCAGCGCCTCGCTCGAAGGCAACACCCCGTCGCCGCAGAACGCTTTCGATATCGCGGCGGATTATGGGCAGTCGGATTACAACCTGCCGATCGAGAACGTGACCAGCCTGGTGTACGATCTGCCCTTCGGGCACGGGCGGCAGTTCCTCTCCGGCATGAACCCGGCGGAGGACGCGGTTCTGGGCGGATGGCAGGTCAGCGCCATCAACACCGCGCAGGCGGGCACGCCGTTTAACCTGACGTACTCGCCGAACGGCAACCAGGCGGTGTCGCCGCAGATTTCCGCGACCTACCGCGGTGCGAACGAGTACCGGCCGGACAAGGTGCCGGGACAGAAGGTAACGCAGGGACGCTCGAATCGCGCGGCCAACACCGGCTACGTGAACTACATCAACTACGCGGCGTTCGTGCTGCCGCCGGCGAAGGACGCGGCAGGAAATTATCTGAGCCCGTTCGGCGATGCGTCGCGCAATCCGGGGCGGACGCCGCCGTTCTACGAGACGGATCTGGCGCTGAACAAGAGATTCAACACGCCGGTAGAGAGCCTGAAGATCGAATTCCGGACGGAGTTCTACAACCTCTTCAACCACACCAACCTGTACCTGCCGAACACCATCAGCGGAACCCAGGGCACGACGGCGCAGACGCTGGGGACGGGAGCAACGCCCACGCTTTCGGCGATCAGCGGCGGCGTGCCGACCAGCGGCGGACAGATTTCCAGCACCTTTGAACCGCGCATTATTCAGTTCGGGCTGAAACTGCTCTATTAGCAGCTGCCATCGCTGAGCAACGCTGCGGGAGCCGGGAAGACCGGCTCCCGTTTTGTTTTCGGGCAGCGGCGACTAAGGAGGAGAAACAATCGCTGGTATCGCCGGAAACAGCGGTGTAAAGTGGGCAGCAAATGACGCCGATGGACTCGGGGAGTCTGGAAGAACAGGTCGCGGAGCTGCGCGCGCGGGTGCGGCGGCTGGAGCGCACACTGGCTGAACGTGGGATCGCGCTGGAGGCCCAGGATGCGGGGACCCGGGCTGATGCCGCTCCGGCTCCGACTGCGACCTATGTGCCGGATGCAGGGAGAGCGGTGACCCCGAGCGCTGCTGCGATCGCACCGCGAGCAGACACAGCGTGGAGCGAGACAGAGCCGCCGCGGTTTGCGGCGGTGGAGAAGGCGGCGACTGACGGTTCGCTGGAGAGCCGGATCGGATCGCAGTGGTTCAATCGAGTCGGCATTCTGGCGGTGCTGATCGGGGTTGCGTGGTTTCTGAAATTCGCCTTCGATAATCACTGGATCGGGCCGCTGGGGCGTGTGCTGATCGGACTGGTGAGCGGGGCGGCGCTGATCGCGTGGTCGGAGCGATTCCGGACGCATCGCTACGTGGCGTTTTCGTACTCGCTGAAGGCCATCGGCAGCGGCGTGCTGTATTTGTCGCTGTGGGCGGCATTTTCGGTGTACCACCTGATCGGGTCGCCGGTAGCGTTTGCGGCCATGATCGTGGTGACCGCCTTCAACGGGTTCCTGGCGTGGGCGCAGGACGCGGAGCTGCTCGCCCTCTACGCAATCGTCGGCGGCTTTGCGACGCCGCTGCTGCTCTCGACCGGGCAGAACCACGAAGTGGTGCTGTTCAGCTACCTGCTGGTAATGGACGCGGCGGTGCTGGCGCTGGTGGCGCTGAAGGCCTGGTCGCGGCTGCTGGCGTCGGCATTCCTGGGGACGGTGCTGTTTTTCATTTCGTGGTCGATGCAGTTCTACGTTTCCGATGAGTTTGGGACGACGGCGTTCTTCCTGGCGTGCTTCTTCCTGATATTTGCGATTGCGCCGCGGCTGGTGTGCCTGCGCGCGAGCGGCACGGATTCGCTGTCGGCGTGGGACAGCCTGGCGGAGGTGGTGGTGCCCCTGGCGAATGCGGCGCTGGGATTTTTCGGATTTTATCTGCTGCTGGATTCGGCGGGCAGCGGTTGGGCGCAACCGTGGCTGGCGGTGGAGTTCGCGGTGTTCTATCTGCTGGTGCTGCGGCTGCCACCGCGAGGCGCGCTGCGCGGCAGCCCGGCAGTGCTGAAGGGGCTCTACCTGGCCATCGCGGTCGCGTTCCTGACGATTGCCATTCCGCTGAAGACGCGGGGGCGCTGGCTGACCATCGGATGGCTGGCGGAGGGCGGCGCGCTGATGTGGGTGGCGGCGCGGACCGAACTGCGGCTGCTGCGTGCGCTGGCCGCGCTGTGCCTGCTGCTGGGGCTGGGCGCGCTGGTGACGATCAATCCGGTAGCGTCGTTGACGCCGTTCTTCAACGAGCGCTTTGGGACGTACTGCGTGGGCATCGCGGTCTGCGCGTTTGTGGCATGGGTGGCGGCGCATGCTCCCGCAGAGAAGGAAGGGGCGTGGACGCTGGAGTGGCCGGCGCTGGTGGCGATGGGCGTGGTGCTGGTGAACGTGCTGATCCTGCTGGCGGTGAGCTGGGAGATTCACAGCTACTGGTGGTACCTGAACTATCGCGGCGACTGGCACCTGCTGCACGATTACAGGATGTACGCGCAGTTCACGTATTCGGCATTCTTCATGCTGTTCGGCGCGGCGCTGCTGTGCATCGGATTCTGGCGGCGCTCGGCGTTTCTGCGCTGGCAGGCGCTGGTGCTGCTGGCGGCGTCGATCGGAAAAGTGTTTGTGGTGGATGTGGAGGAACTAAGCCAGGGCTATCGCATCCTGAGCTTCCTGGGGCTGGGCGCGCTGCTGCTGGCGGTGAGCTTCGCGTATCAGCGGGACTGGCTGAATCTGCGGGGCGCGGGACATACGACGACATGAAACTGAGAGCTGCAATGGTTCTGCTGGCGCTGGCGGCAGCGACTCCGGAGACGCGGCATTTCCGGTACGAGCGGGGAGTGGATGTGCCGGCCTTCGCCGGGGCCTCCACGCGGCAGACGTGCGTGGCGCTGGATGCTGGGCTGTTCGCGCATGCGGCTCCGGGACTGGCGGATGTGCGGCTCTACCGCACCGGGAGTTCCGGATCGGTGGAGACGCCGTATGCGATCTACGAGACGGAGCCGGTCGCGGCGCAGGTGAAGATGATTGCGCCACTGAACCTGGGCAAGCGTCACGGGCCGACGAGTTTTGAAGCGGTGATGCCGGAGGGGCACTACAGCGACATCGACCTGGACATCACGGCGAAAAACTTTATCGCTACAGTGGCGGTGACGGGCAGCCAGACCGAGACGGGCACCGAGGGAACGGAACTCGGGATGTTCACGATTTTCGACCTGACCGGACAAAAGCTGGGACGGAGCACGGTGCTGCACTTGCCGGAGTCGGATTTTCGGTACCTCTATTTTGCGATTACGGGGCCGGTAAAGCCGGAGGATGTACAGGGCTTGTCGGTGGAGCGGGCGGCGCAGGGCAAACGGCCGTATGTGACAGTGGCCGAGACGGCGACGGTGACGCAGAAGGGCAAAGAATCGGTGGCGCAGTTCACCGTACCCGCGCATGTGCCGGTGGACCGGATTGAATTTGTGCCGGGGTCGCAGCCGGTGAACTTCAGCCGGGACGTCACGGTCAACGTGACGGGCAGAGCGACGCAAGAGACGAACGAAGCCGATTTGCCGACGAGGGTTTCCTTCTCGGGGAATCTGCTCCGCGTGCATGGCGTGCACGACGGGCACCAGATCGACGAAGAACATCTGGCCGTGGAGGCAACGAACGCCGACTCCGACGAGCCTGGTTCGCGGTGGACGGTGACCATCGACAATGGCGACGATGCCCCGCTGGATCTGACGGCGGTGCGGCTGGAGATGGCGGAGCGGCAACTGTGCTTCGACGCAGGTGCGGGCGCGCATTTCACGCTGATGTATGGCGATGCGGCGCTGGCCGCTCCGCAGTACGACTACGCGACACTGTTCACGCCGGAGAAGGATGCGGCCCAGGCGACGCTGGGGCCGGAGCAGGCAAATCCGGAGTACGCGGCGCGGCCGGACACGCGGCCGTTCACCGAGAGGCATCCGGGGCTGCTGTGGGCAGCGCTGATCCTGGTGGTGCTGGTGCTGGGCGGAGTGGCTCTGCGGACGGCCAGGGAGAGCGCTCCGCCACAGTGATGCGGCCTAGTGAATCACGGCGATCAGAATCACAGCCACCAGCACGAGGATGATGATGAGCAGGGTGTTGTTGCTCATCGCACCGGCGGCGAACTGCTGCTGAGCCTGCGCGGCGCGCGCGGAGAGATCGGCCAGCTCGGAGTCGGAGAGCGCCGGGATGGCGTTCTTCACCTGCGCGGGATCGATGTGATTCGACTTCATGGCGCGCACCGCGGTCGGCGAGGAGAGAAACTGCGTGAGCGTGTCGATGTTCTTCTGGCGCGCGGCGGACGCGGACTGCACCTTCTGCTGCAACTGGCCTGGCGAGACGAGGTGGTCGTTCTGGTTTGCCTGCTGCGCGCGCAGCGCCGGGGTGAAGGCGAGCAGGGAAAGCATCGCGGCAAAGGCAAGACCGTTGGTGAGGAAGGACGTGAACTTTCGCAAATCCGTTACTCCAAACAGGGGATGCGCCTGATCCCAGGCGGACTTGGGCGTTGGATGCACAGCGCGGCTGCGGAGTTGACCTGACAAGACGCCCGATGACAGCAGCATAGCTGTTATCGCAGCGTGGTTTCCACTTCGTTGAGCCAGTCGGGCGGCTTGAGAATTTCGCGGGGCTTGGGGCCGTCGGCGGGTCCAACGATGCCGTCGCGCTCCATCATGTCGATCAGATGAGCGGCACGGCCGTAGCCGATGCGCAGGCGCCGCTGCAACAGCGATGTGGAAGCCTTGCCGAATTCGAGGACGAGGCGGACTGCATCTTCGAACAGATCGTCGTTCGCCTCGTCGCCTTCCTCGCCGTCCATCGCCGAGTCGGGATCGCGCGCTTCCTTCGGCGCTTCGAGGAAGCCCTGCACGTACTCGGCAGTTCCCTGCTTCTTCCAGAAATCCGTGACCGCGGCAATTTCTTTTTCCGTGACAAAGGGTGCGTGCACGCGATGGAGGCGCGATGTCCCGGGGGGCAGAAAGAGCATGTCGCCACGGCCCAGCAGCGCTTCCGCGCCGTTGGCGTCGAGGATGGTGCGCGAGTCGACCTTGGTGGCGAGGCGGAAGGAGATGCGCGTGGGCACGTTGGCCTTGATGAGGCCGGTGATCACGTCCACGGACGGGCGCTGCGTGGCCAGCACCAGATGGATGCCGACGGCGCGGGCCATCTGCGCGATGCGGGTGATGGATTCCTCGACGTTGGCCTTGTCGATCATCATCAGGTCGGCCAGCTCGTCGATGATGATGACGATGTAGGGCAGCGGCTGCTCCTCGGGCGTCTCTTCGAAAAGCGAGCGGGTGGCGCCGTCGAAAAGGCGGTTGTACTGGTCGATATTGCGCACGGAGCGCGAGGCGAGCAGCTTGAGGCGGCGCTCCATCTCCTTGACGGCGTTGCGCAGCGCGTTGGCGGCCATCTTGGGCTCGGCAATGATGGGCGTGAAGAGGTGGGGGATGCCCTCGTACATGCCCAGCTCGACGCGCTTGGGATCGACCAGAATCAGGCGCACCTGCTCGGGCGTGGCCTTGTAGAGCACCGACATGATCATGGCGTTGATGGCCACGGATTTGCCGCTGCCGGTGGAGCCGGCGATGAGCACGTGGGGCATGGTGGTCAGGTCGGCGGTAACGATGCGCCCGTTGATGTCCTTGCCCATAGCGAGGGTGAGCTTGGAGCGCGAGGTGGCGAAGTTTTCGCTCTCGATGACGTCGCGGAGCCAGATGGTTTCGCGCTCGTGGTTGGGCACCTGAATGCCGACGGTGCTTTTGCCGGCCATGCGCTCGATCAGGATGGATTCGGCGCGGGTGGCGAGGCAGAGATCCTCGGCGAGCCCGGTGACGCGGCTGTATTTGATGCCGGCTTCCGGGCGGAACTCAAAGGTGGTGACCACGGGGCCGGGGTTGATCTGGACGACCTGGCCGAGCACATCGAATTACGCGCATTTCTCCACGAGCACCTGAGCGGAGGCGCGCAACTCGTCTTCCTTTACCGGGGAAGGATCGTCGCTGCGATGCAACAGGGTGCTGGGCGGCAGGCGGAAGCCGGTGACGGATTTGGAGGCGACGGTAACGGTGCGGGCATCGATGTCTGCACGCTCTCCGATAGAGGGACCGACCGGCCCGGCAGAGGCGCTTCGCGCGCTGGATGCGGGCGCGAGGGGCAGGGCGGTGTGCGCGGCGGCAACCGGAGCGGGCGTTGGT
>JBATVK010000016.1:0-23324 GCA_049671725.1 Acidobacteriaceae bacterium | reverse complement strand
GCGACCGACGGCATTCCGGGGCCAGAGGGCGCAGGCATGCCGCCGATGACCGCCGCCCAGCGGGCGGCTATCTACGGCGACAGCTCGAATGCGCCCCTGATCACCTCAGGAGCTTCCGAAGAACGGGCTGAAGCGAAGCAACAGGCGCTTGCCAAAGAAAAGCAGGCGCTGGCCGCGATCGACAGCGATACGGAAGCGATCGACTTTGAGAGTTCCGATAAAGGCCCGGCACCGGCAGCGGCGGCGATAGAGCAACCAGCAGTTGCTCCGGTCGCCAGTGGCGCGATCTCGGAAAAGACCGCGAATGTCCCGGCAGTTTCCCAGCAGGCGAAGCGAGACGATAACGGCAATGCGACGGCGCCGTACGCCTTCGACAGCTACCAGGGACAACTGTACCGGATCTTCGAGGGGACGGTACTGGAGGGCGTCGTGACCAACCACATCGACGGCGGCTTCAGCGGGCCAGTCCTGGTCATGCTCACGACGGACTATTATTCGCACGATCACCAGCAGCTTCTGATGCCCCAGGGCACGCGGCTGATTGGGACGGTACAAAGCGTCGGCAGCGCGCAGCAGCGCAAAATGTTCGTCACTTTTCACCGCGCCATCTGCCCCGATGGCTTTTCGCTCGATTTCGATAAATACATTGGGCTCGACCAGATTGGGACCACCGGCCTCGCTACGAAAGTCAGCCACGGCTACTTTCAGGCGTTCGCCGCCGCCGCCCTCATCGGCGGCCTTGGCGGCCTCGCCCAGATCGGCAACAACGGCAGCATTCTGTCGCCCTCCACGGAGATTCAGAATGGCATCTCGGAAGAGTCGGCTGTGGAAGGCGAGCAGGTGCTGAACCATTTCCTCAATCGTCTGCCCGTGATCACCCTCAAAGAAGGTTCGCGCGCCCGCATTTACGTGGGCCGCGACATCCTCGTTCCGTCCTACGCGGAACATCGGATGGATCCAACTCTTTAACCCTGTGCCCGGAAGGAGGCTTTGTCATGAGAAGTCATCGGAAATGGATCGTTGGCGGTGCCGTGCTTCTGCTCGCCGCCACACCGAGCTTCGCGCTTTTCGGCATCGGCGACATCGTCTTTGATCCCACCAGCTACGCCAGTCTCGTCTCCCAGCTAACCACGCTTGAAACCCAGTACAACATGCTCAAAAACAATATTGAGCACTTCTCCCTCAAGCAGCAGTGGGAGACAGCGCTGACCACCATGAAAAACGCCAACGTGCGAAACATGTTTGGCGAAACGAACGGCATGACCACGGCGCTGAACACGAATTCGCCGGCTGCATCGTCCACGGCGTGGACGGCGGCCACGGTTCCGGTTAACGGCACGACCGCAAGCTATCTGGCAGGACAGACGCTGGGCAGCACCCAGCTCTCAGAGCTTGCCATGATCGAAGCCTCGGATTCGGTCTCGCCCGACTGCTTTACAGCCGTGGGCCAGTACCGAGCGGTCAGGACGCAAGACGCCACGGCCAACAACAGCCTTGCTTCCGAGCAGCTTGACGGCAGCACGGCCAGCAACAGCGAAGTCGAGCAGTTGAATCTGCTGAACGCCGCCGAGGCGCAGAAGATGTCCGAAATGCAGTCGCAGGGCGTGCTCCAGGCCTGTCTCGCCTCCGAGATGGCGGTATCGAACATGCAGCAACGCAATGCCGCCGCGCTCGACCTCAACACCGCAGGTTACGTCGCCCAGCAGCGGGCAGCCGACGATACCAGCGCCGCGAACGAAGGCAACACCTGGGACAGCTATCTGCCGTAACAAGGAGGCGTAATGCTCAACGCACTCAACATAAAGATCCTGGTGGCAATTCTCGCCGTGTTGCTGGCAATCGTCGGCACCGTCGCCTACCGCCGGCACGAAGCAGAAGAAGCTGCGCTCGAACGCCAGCGGCAGTATCAACTCTTCCGGCAACGAGTGGAACAGAACAGAAAGAAGCGCAATTCCGCCGCGGCGAACGAGGGTAAGACCTGGCAGAAGTATCTGCCCTGATGCGAGGTTCGAAAATGGTTCCGACGATATTGCTGGCACAGGCGCTGCCGACCGCGAGTTCCGGCGTGGACTGGCTCTACCAGTTCACCAACAACCTGACCAACCTCACCACGCAGAACGCTGGCGCGCTCACACAGTTTGGTCTAACGGAACTGAGCTGTATCGCTCTCTTCACGCTCATCAGCATGGTCGTCAACTGGAATACATCGGGGATGACGCTGCGATTCCATGCTCATCCGGTCCAGGCGGGCGATCTGATCCATTTCCTGCTCCGCCTCATCGTTTGCTGCCTGCTCGAGAACTACTGGGTCAATCCATTCCCCGGCGCGAGCTTCGGAATCAATCATTTCTTCAGCTATATCGCGCAGGCGATGGTCGCCGCCTTCGACCAGAACTCCCTCAACCAGCTTCTGCAGCTGCTCAAGACCGCGGGCGACAACACCGCCATGCCGTCGATCATGGCGCCAGTCCAGATACTTTGCTATTTCGTGGTGCAGGCACTCCTGGGCATTGCCTCTGCCATTCTGTTCGTCATCAATTGCAGCGCCTTCATCCTTTACGGGGTCACAGCCCTGTTCGGCCCGGTGTTTATTCCACTCCTGATGACAAATACCTTCCGCGCGAAGTTTTTCAGCTTCCTCGATGTGCTGGTCAGCTTTGCCATGATTCGCGCCGTGGCGGCCGCTTTCATCTTCGTGTGGGCCGGCTTCATGAATGCCTTTCTCCAGCAAACCTTCAACGGAAATTATTCGATGGAGATGTGGCTTGCCAATCTGATCCCCTGCATCATGGTATTTATCGCCTTCATCATCAACATGCTCTTCATTCCGAGCATGACGCAGGCGATCTTTGGCGGCGCCGCCGGGCTAACCTCTGCGGCACCGAAGTTGATCGGAGGCGGCCTCGTCACCGCCGCGATCAGAGGAGGTGCATAGGTCTATGTGGGAATTTCTGATGGGCCTTCTGCTGGGTGATGCGGTTGGCAAATCGCCGTTGGGTCGATTTGTCCGGCCGTTCCTCAAGCTCTTCCTGCTCGGGCTCGTGCTTGTGGGCTTCATCTATGCCTGCACAGTATTCCGAGCCGTCAATGAAAGGAGCGGGCTGCCCCATGTCCACGCACACAGCCCCCGTTGAAGACGCCTTGACGCCCGAGCAGGCGCTGCTCGCCGATGAGATCGGCAACGAGGTCTATGCCTCGCACTATGCCGAACGGAAAGCCTATCGCCTCATCCTCGCCTGTGGAACGGTCCTGCTCTGCGGTTCGATGTGGCTCAATTTCTCTCTCGCCCATCGTCCCATCTTGAATCGCTACATCCGCATTGACGAGATGGGCCGTGCCCAGGCCATTCAGTACAGCGACCTTGACTACACGCCGCGGGAGGGCGAAGTCCGGACCTATCTCACCGACTGGGCCAACTATCGTTACACCATCAATCGTGACACGATTGCCACCAAATACCCGCTGAACTACTACTTCCTCTCGCAGGCTCTTGCCTCGCAATTGATGGCGGAAGATAACCGCAATCACCTGGTCTCGCAGGTGATCGCCGGGCAGATCGAGCAGAGCGATGTGGAGGTCCGCGACGTCACCATCACTTCCATGTCCGTCGAGAAGATTCAGGGCGCGAACATCGCCCGCGGCACCGCGCTCGTGGCCATCGATAAGGTCTATTCGCCCGACCACTCGCGTCAGCCGCGAACGGAACACTGGATGCTCAGCATCACCTATTATCTGAATCCCGCCCAGGTCAGCCAGCAGGCTCAGATCTTCCCGCAGTTTGAGACGATCAATCCGCTCGGCCTGACCATCACGCAATTCCATCAGAACGAGGTTTCCGTGGACCCGCTCGCGCCAGCCGCGGGGACCGCGCCGGCAGAAGGAGATGCTCGATGAGACCTCCGGCATTCCACAGAACGTCGCACGGGCAGACTTATCGGCCGGCACCTGTCGTCCACGCCTTCTCAGGCGGATATGCTTCAAACCGGTCTGAGCTATTCCGCGAGCGCGATCTCGACGTCTTTGTCCGGGAAAACGGCGCGAATTTCGATGTGGCCACCCAGGGCGCTGACATAGCTTCGCAGCGTTCCAAGTTTGACCTCGGAGCGCTTTTCAAGGCGGGACACCTCGCTTTGCTGCATCTTCATGGCAAGCGCGAGCTTCCCCTGGGTCATCTTACGGTCCTTCCGCAGTTCATCGAGAGTCATACGTTTGAGAATAGCGTTGGCGCGCTTTTTGGCACGGACGCGGCTAGCCCTGGTCATCAGCTCGTCGGCGATGCTGTCGTAGGAAAGAGTTTTGTTCGCCATAGTGTCCTTTCTCGCCTGCCGCATGCAAAGGCAGGCCTGCGCTTACCTCTTCAGCGTCCGCAGATGTTCGCGGTAGAGTTCGTCGGCTTTGCGAATCAGCTTCTCGTAAAAGCCGCGCCGTCCATGTTTGTCGCCGCCAATGAGCAGGATGGCGGAGCGCCCCGGGTCGAAGGCAAACAATGCGCGAAGCGCCAGGTGCTTGTCGTGCGCGGTGCGCAGCTCCTTCATGTTGGGGAACGCCGATCCCCGGACGGTATCGACATAAGGCCGACCGAGCATCGGGCCTCGTTCCCTGAGAAGGTTTACTGCTGTATCGAAAGATTCGCGTTCCTGCCGAGAGAGAGTCAGCATCCATTCCCGAAACTCAGGCGTGGCGCGAATCTCATAAGGCACGCATTTATTATGTGCTGTAGCTCATATTACGTCAAGCTCATAAAGTCTGCCGCGACAGTATGCAGTGGGCAGGAGGCGGCCTCATGAGCTTTGACCTGATTCTTCCGTTCTTTCCCGAGGAACTGCGGGCGCTCCTGCTCGATCCGTCGATCTCCGATCTGATGATCAACGGCACCAGCGGCGTCTACGCCGACCGCGGCGGTAATATCGAGAAAATCGCGCTCAGGACGCCGTACACGAACGAACGGCTGCAGGCGGCCATCGAGCGCGTTGCGCGGATCCTCGGACAGGACCTGACCAGCCAGAATCCCGTTCTCAATACGCGTCTGCCGGACGGCTCCCGCGTTGCCGTCGTCGGTGCCCCCTCTTCGATCAGCGGCCCGACCTTCACGGTCCGCAAATTCAACCGCTGGTTTACGTCCGATGAGCTGATCGAATCCGGCAGCTTGCCGGCCTCGGTTCGTGACGCCGTTGTCCGCTTCATCGGGGAGCGCAAGAACGGCATGATCAGCGGCGGAACCGGGTCGGGCAAAACGACTCTGATGAAAGCGCTTCTCGACCATATTCCGCTTCATGAACGACTGATTGTGATCGAGCAGCCAGCCGAGCTGAAGATCGCCCATCCCAACGCTGTTCGCTGGGAAGCGGTCGAGGCCATTCCCGGCCAGGCCGCGGTCACCTCAAGCCAGCTTGTGGCCGCGGCCCTCCGCCATCGTCCCGACCGGATCATCATGGGCGAAATCCGCGACGGATGCGGCTACGACCTGCTGCAGGCCATGAACACCGGGCACGGCGGAACGCTTTCGACAATTCATGCCAAATCGGCGTGGGACGCTCTAAATCGCATGTCGGATCTGGCCCTGAGTGCCAGGCCCAATCTGAACCACTCCTTCATTCGTTCGGAGACGGCAGAGGCCATCGACTTCGTTCTCTATTGCGAGCGAGATCCTGCCGGCCTGCGCCGGGTTCGCGAGCTGATCACCGTCTCCGGTTACAACCACGAGGATCAATCCTTCGAGACGCAGGAGGTCTATCGTGCTTCCGACGCCTGAGCGGCAGGAACTGAGCTAACGTCTCGAACCCAAATCTGAGATCATTCCGATGTCCAATCGAGCTGCCTTTGTAGCTGCACGGTCCAACTCGTCTCTGAAAGCGCCCGCCGCGGCGGTCTCGGCTCGCAAGACGCAGCAATCCGTGTGCCCGATGCCCGCCTCTTGTGGAGTGGTTGCCGCTTCACTCAGGGCTGCAGTTGTGGCGGACTGGCATCGTCGGAATCCTGCGAGCGACCGCGGCCCATCTGCGTGCCTTCCGTCTCGTCTCCCGTCCTCTGCTCGGGATCACGCTTCGGGGCCTCTCCGGCGCCCTGCGGCACGGCGTCGTTCTGCTTCGGCTCCTCACCCCACCACGCAGAGAACGCGTCTCGGGACCTCGATACGCCGCCCCTGCGGGGTCTCGGAACCTCCCAGAACAAGTTTGAAAAACCGCGGCGGAGAACGCCGCTCAAACTTCTTGCGGGGCCCCCTCCGAGAAAGCACTCCTGGGCGCTTGGGAGCCGGGCCCACTCGCTCGCTTGCGCTAAGTGTGACCCGAGCAGGATACGGGAAATTCAACGAAACGGAGATCACCACTATGTACAGCAACCGCGTAACACTTATCGGATTCCTGGGTTCCGACCCCGAAGTTCGCACCAACAATGACCGCAGCCTCACGACTCTCTCGCTGGCAACCAAATCCTCCTACAAGAAGGACGGCAAGTACATCGAGCGCACCGAATGGCATCGCTGCGTTGTCTTCGGCAAGCTTGGAGAGTTCGCCGCCAAGCTCAAAAAGGGCGCGCATATTCAGGTCGAGGGCGAGTTGCGCAGCCGCAAGTACGACAGCAAAAAGACGAACTCGGAGCAGACGATCTGGGAGATCCGGGTCAGCTCAATCCTGAAGCTTGACCGCGCCGCCAGAGCGGCGGCGGAAGACGATGACTCCGCCGAGGAAGAGGCTGCATAGCCTCCTTCCTCGACTGTACGGGAGCCCGGTCGAAACCGGGCTCTCCTGCTGCTATGGCCCGCATGAACGCCGGGAGTAGAACCATGAGCCAGATCGCCCGAGAATTCCTTGCCCGTTGCTTTCGGCCCGACGAGACGATAGCCATCCTTCTGCGCAGGGAGGAGCCAGCCTCCATCACCCAACGCATCGTACATATCGAGCGCGCGCTGGAGTCCCGCTATCAGGCGTGGCTCACGTACGAAAACTGCATGGGGGCTGACATCTATGTGTCCGCCAATCCGCTGCGCGCCGGCAGCCGGAAACGCACCAAGGAAACCATTGCCTCCATCCGCCACCTGTACCTCGACATCGATATGGATGGAGAGATCCGGCTCGCTGCCCTGCGGGCCTCGGATTCCGTGCCTTCACCCTCCGCGATTGTCTCAACATCGCCGGGCAAATATCAGGTGCTTTGGCGCGTTGAAGGCTTCGACTTCGAACGGCAGGAAGAGACACTCAAACGGCTCGCCATCGCCTTCGGCGGCGATCCTGCCTGCACCGATCGCAACCGGGTGCTTCGCATCCCTGGATTCCTGAATCGCAAATACAGTCCGGCGCACCGTATCACGGTCGAATACCTCGACGATACCGTTTCGACCTCCGACGACTTTCGTCTGGATGCGGGCACAGTCGATGCCACGGTATTTACTGCTGCTTCGACGCCACGTAGGGCACCATCGAAGCAGAGCCATTCGGAGAGCGACTGGGCATGGGTTTGCAATCAACTCACCTGCGGTAAAGACGCGAACAAACTGACCCGCGAACTGGCCGCGCGCCGCTCTGACAAGCCCAATCCTGTCTACTATGCGCAGCGCACGGTCGATGTTGCCTCCGCGAGCCTTTGGCTGATCGAAGGCATCCGCATCGACGATGTCATCACCATGCTCGAAAGCCGGCGCCGCTTCGAGATTCCAGTCGCCCTTTGCGCTCCCCGTGCGCGCGAGATTGCGGTGACCGCCGAGCGCATGATCGCCCGGATAAAGACCGCCTGATTTTCACCCAAAAGGAGAACCCAATGCCCCTGCTTGAAGTCGTCCAAACCAAACACCTCAGCGCTTCGATTCGGCTGACCGATACGACCGCAGCACAGGTCGATCAGTACGCCGCGTTCATCCATGCTTCCGCCGATGAAGTGGTGGAACAGGCGCTCGCCTACGTCTTCTCGAAAGACCGTGACTTTCAGGAGTTCCTGAAGTCAGCGGATGCTCAGAAGATCACTCCGACATTGCGCGTGCGTCGAGCATCTGTTTCCGAGGCCGCCGATCAGCCTTCGACGAAGCCTGCGAACGGTGCTGCCAATGGCAGCACTTTGGTGGCTTCCGTGGCGGGATCAAGGGCATGATCCGCAGCGGAATGGGTGGCAGAGCCACAACGGCGCTTTGCGCCGGAACCATCGAGACACTCCATCCCTCAAAGGGTTGCGTTTGGAACCAGTCCGGTTCCAAACGGAAACGTACGGAGAAACAGGAACTTAACAGAATCGGCCCCTCGCCGCGGTTCCAGCAGGAACCGCGCCTTTCTGCCTCAACGTCAGGAGGAAACTATGTCAACCGAAACGCGCTCGATCACTCGGCAACTCCAGCGCCTCAAAGGCCGTGATGTTCGTACACAGAGCATCGCTACTCGTTTCACGAGGGACGAGGAGCGAAAGCTGCTGCATGTGGCAGCCAGCCACGGGAGAAACCTCCGTGAGTGGGCACGGGAGGTGATGTTAGCCGCTGCACAAGAACAAAGCCTGGACAGTAGCCAGAAAGCAACACTGTTTGTCGAACTTCAGGCACTTCGTCTGCTCCTCATCAACACTCTGGAACCCCTTCTGCGAGGCGAGAAGATGTCACCGGAGCAGTTCAAAGCGATGCTCCAGTACGTGAAAAATAACAAGCGAAAAGCGGCTGCCGATGCGCTGGCCGGTTATGCGGAGGGAGGCGGAGACAGGCTATGAATACCATTCACTGGGGACGCAAAGAGACCATCATCACCCCTCCACAATCGCCGGTCTACAGCTACGGAGCTGTGGCTACAGCATTGTTCCTGACGGGCATCTTTCTCTATTGTTATGCAGCTTTCCTGATGCCGACACTGCAGCGTTCGGACCTGGCTGCCTATATCGAGACCGGCATCGTTTCGCCCTTCCGGCACGCCAGCAGCTACCGGCTTGTATCCGTCGCAGACAGACATTTTCATGCACGGCCAGCCATCGCCGCCGACGTGGAAGAAGGCTCGACGGCGCAGCTGCACGGAAATCCATTACCGCTCCAATTGTCTCCGGCGGCACGGTCAGCGGGCTTGATCTACCTGTATCCCGGTCCCAAAATCACCTATCGGAATCGAGCTCTCCACGTCTATCTCCGGCAGTTCGTTTACGGCGGTTACGGCGTGGCCGGCGCGTTTCGCTGGCCTCTGCTGGCGGGTTTTATCGTTTTTGTCGGACTGCTACTATTTGCCACACGCCGAGACATGGGGCGCTTCCGGCAAATGAAGTATGGGCGCCTGCTGAAGGGTCCGATGCGCGTCGCGCCACGGGACTTCAACCGAGCCATCAAGGGTGACGGCGTCGGATTCCGAACGCTTGAATCGAGACACCTGATGCGGATACCGCGTCGGGTCGAGGGACAGCATATGGAGTTGATGGGGGATACCGGTGCCGGTAAAACCCGGCTGATTATGCAGTTGCTTTCGCAGATCGGGGAACGGGGAGATTCGGCGATAGTCTACGATCCGGCGTGTGAGTTTGTACAGCGCTTTTATGACAGCCACCGCGGCGACATTATCCTGAATCCTCTCGACGCCCGGTGCCCCTATTGGGGGCCGGCTGAGGAGTTGCGCCGCCGCGCCGAAGCCAAAGCCATCGCGGCCTCCCTTTACCAGCCAACCACAGATAAGAAGGGGGAGTTCTTTACCGAAACACCGCAGAAGATCTTTGCCCACCTGCTCACATTCGGGCCAACTCCGCAGGAATTAGTCGAATGGATGTCGAACCCCGATGAGATCGATCGCCGGGTCCAAAATACCGAGATGGCAATGATGATTGCGAAAGGAGCCCAGCAGCAGCGAAATGGGGTCCTGGCCTCCCTGGGACTGATTGCCGACAGCCTGCGTATGCTCCCGGCAAAGGATACCGCTGCCTCGCAATGGACTGCAACGGATTGGGCGGAGGAGCGCAAAGGATGGATCTTTCTGACCTCGAAACCAAGCGAGCGCGAAGCCCTGCGCCCACTGCACAGTTTATGGATCGATCTGCTGGTTCTGCGGCTCCTCAACGAGCCAAAACAGAATCAGCACCCAGTCTGGTTTGTGCTGGACGAACTGGCGAGTCTTCAGCGTTTGCCCCAGCTTCATACCGCGATCACGGAGAACAGGAAGAGCCGGAACCCGGTCATCCTTGGCTTCCAGGGTAAGGCCCAGCTTGAGGTGATCTATGGGCATATGGCTGAAGTGATGCTCTCGCAGCCCGCCACCAAAATCTTTCTCAAAACCACGGAGCCCAAAGCCGCCGAATGGGTCTCAAACGCCATTGGGAAGGTCGAAATCGAACGGATGCGGCAAACCCATTACGACGGCACCCGCACGGGCAGGAACTTCACCCTCGACCGCCAGATCGAGCCGCTGGTCCTCGACTCGGAAATTTCCGGACTTCCGGATCGGCACGCTTTCCTCAAGCTCGGGAATTACGTTGCCAACTTCTCTTTTGGCTACCAGGATATTCCCGCTATCCAGCCCGCATTTCTGCCGCGGCCTCTCGAAGACGACGACCTCACCTTCGACCCGCGAACACTCGCAAAGAAGCCGCCTCAGGCTGTGCCAACAGAGGAACCCGCGGAATCGATGCAGGCTGGGTTTTCTCTGGGAGATTGAATCATGCTTCGCATCTCGAAGGCGCTCTCAGCCACCAAACTCCAGGACTACCACTCTCTGGAATTCACTTCGCCCGATCAGAGCTACTGGAGCCAGGGCCGGCTGGTGCAGGGACAGTGGCAGGGGCGCCTGGCCGAGAGATTCGGGCTCTCCGGGCCTGTTGGCGAGCTTGAATTTCAGCGGCTGTCTGAAGGACAACATCCGCAGACGGGCGAGCAGCTTGTCCAGCATCGCCAGTCCTTCGAATACATCAATGCTGATGGCAAGACCACCAGATCCGTCGAGCACCGGGCCGGGTGGGACGCCACCTTCTCCCCTCCCAAATCCGTCTCGCTGACTGCCCTGGTCGGAGGTGATGACCGTATCCGCGCAGCGCACGCGGAGGCTGTCACCATCGCTCTGACAGAACTGGAACGCTACACGCAGGCCCGGCTCGGTGGCAACCGCCCCGCCGAAACGACCGGTCAATTCATCGCAGCCAAATTCGAGCATGACACGGCCCGGCCTGTCGATGGCTATGCCGCCCCGCAGCTCCATACTCACGTGGTGATCTTCAACATCACCGAGCGCGAAGATGGCGGCACCCGCGCCCTTCAGGAACATGGTTTTTTCGAGTCCCAGCAGTTCGCGACGGCTATCTACCAGACCGAGCTGACTTTCCGCCTGCGTGAACTGGGATATGAAATCGAGGCCGGCCGCAGTGGCGCGCCGGAGATCCGGGGATACTCCTTGGAATACCTCGATGCATCAAGCCTTCGGCGGGATCAGATACGCAGCCATATGGAAGAGCATGGCCTCTCCGGTCACGAGGCAGCGGAGGTCGCCGCTCACGCCACCCGCGATCGAAAGGTGATCCAGCCGCCGACCCAGGTACTGGCCGCCCATCGCAAACTGGCCGCTGAATTCGGCAATCAGCCCGACCGGGTTGTGGCAGAGGCCCGCAGTCGCAGCCTGGGTAAAACACGCGAACAAGTCCCGGAAAAAATGCGGCAGGTGGCGCAGGAAGCCGTAACTTTTGCCCGCGAGCGCAGCTTCGAGCGCGAGGCCGTCACCGATGAACGTGCTCTCTTTCGCGACGCCCTACGGCGCGGCATGGGCGAAACCACGTACAAAGAAGTGCGCACTACGTTCGAAGCCCGCGTTGCTTCCGGCGAATTTCGTCTCGTCCCAGGGGAAAAACACGACACGGGACGGCGCTTCACCACTCCGCAGACCATCCGAGCGGAAAAAGAGATTTTGGATCGGATGCAGCAGGGTCAGGGCCAGAGGATGCCCATCCTGTCGATCCAGGAAGCGGTCGCCCACACCGGCGGGCATCCGGAACTCAATACAGCACAGAAGGCAGCGGTCGAAACCATTCTGACGTCGCGCGATGCCGTACAGGGATTACAAGGCTATGCCGGCGCCGGCAAAACATCGGCACTCCAGGCCGTGCGCGAAGCTGCCGAGCAGAAAGGCTATGTTGTCGAAGGTTTCGCTCCGACCTCACGTGCAGCCCGCCAGCTCCGCGAGGCCGGCATCGCCGCCGACACGCTGCAACGTTTCCTTGCCGGCGGCCCACGGACCGGCGGCGATCCTGCTTCGAGGCATCTCTATATGGTCGATGAGTCGAGTCTTGCCAGCACGCAGCAGGTCCGCGACTTCCTGCGCAGACTCGATTCAAACGACCGGGTTCTCTTCATCGGCGATACCCGCCAGCATCAGGGCATCGACGCCGGTAAGCCGTTCGAACAGCTTCTGCAGGCTGGGATGAAAACAGCAAAGCTCGATCAGATCGTGCGCCAGAAAGATCCTGGATTGCTCAGAGCCGTCGAGCATCTCTCCCGAGGCGAGGTAGCCGAAGGCATCGCCCTTCTCGAACAGCAGGGACGAGTAACGGAGATCTCGAACCCACGGAAACGCATCGCCGCCATCGCCCGCAGCTACGCGGCCAGCCCGGACAATACGCTCGTTGTTTCCCCGGATAACGCCTCCCGTCGTGAAATCAACGAGGCTATCCGGAGAGAACTGCAGGCGCTGGGCATCGTCGAAGCCGAGAGCCGGACGATGCGCGTGCTCGTGCCACGCTCCGAAATGACCGGAGCGGACCGCACCTGGGCGGCGCACTATGAAGTCGGAGACATGCTCTTCTACCAGCGCGGCAGCCGAAGCCTGGACATCGAAAAGCAAAGCTATGCTACCGTGATCGCTACCCAACCCAAAGAAAACCTCCTTACAGTGCAGACGGAGAACGGTAAGCAGATCACGTACAATCCCTCCCGACTGCTCGGGATCAGCGCTTATCGCGAGATGGAACGAGATTTTGCTGTTGGAGACAGGCTGCAGTTTACGGCGCCCAATCGCGATCTGGGCGTAGCCAATCGAGACCTTGGAACCGTGGAGCAAATCGATCCGGATGGTCAGCTTTCGGTACGGCTGGATAACGGAAAAACTGTGTTATTTGATCCGAATGAGATGAGGCACTTCGACCACGGGTATGCCGTGACCTCCTACAGTTCGCAGGGACTCACCGCGAATAGGGTCCTGGTCAACGTCGATACGAAAGTGCATCCTGACCTGATCGACAGCCGGTTTGCCTATGTCTCCGTTTCCCGCGCCGCGGAGGACGCCCACATTTACACTGACGCCACTCCACAACTGGCCACAAGCCTCGGCCAGTCGATCTCAAAAACATCAGCCATCGAAATGAGCGTCGAACAGAGTCTTTAGAAGTTCCTCGATGCCGTCCACAACTTTGCCGATGCCCAAAATCATTTCTCGGGTTTCGAGAACGCGCACAATAGCCGCTGCGACTCCTCCATGCCACCCTGAACATTCCGGATGAGGGGGGAGGGCAATTTTCTTGGCCCGGAGACCTTCTAATGTACGAGCTCTGATCTCGCCCTGGATGGACGAACCAGTTCGATCGGACGAGAACGATCCATGGAAACCCCTTCATGGGTTGTGAGGCAGTCTCTGGAACTCAGCAATAATCCTGTCCTTTGCCACGCCCGGTGGCGCAGGGACAGCTTTGTGTACTCTTCGACAACAGCGAGGAATCGCTGCTCGACCCGCACCCCGAGTTCGAGCGCGCGAGCGACGAGGTCGCCAATACGCGCAGCATCGTTCCGCTCGTCCAACAGGGTTTCGATCTCACGAAGAGTGGCAAGAAGGGCGGCGCTGTACATGATGCTCCCCGAATCAATCTACCGATCGTGCCACTACCTCCGCCTCGGAAGATGTGACAAAAATCACATCGCATGCCACCCTGTCCCCAGCCACACCCATTGCCGGAAATGATCCAACACGTCCCGCCGCGAAGCACGGCGATGGATGGTCGCGATTTGGCGCCGGCGGCTCCGACAATATCCGCACTTCCGTATACATACAAAAGTAATCCGGCGTTGTTGCGTACTTAAACGTACGTACACTTGGGTTGTATTGCTTAGGGGCCGGCAATACACTTAATTTCATTGAAAGAACGTTTTATCTTGTTTGTGCGAGAAGTCCTCCCGAGCGCGATCATCATGTTAGCAAACGAGTCGAACAGGACCTCCCTGACCTGGCCGGATATTGCACGGTCTATTGATCGCTATAAGACCCCTCATCAGCGTGTCATTGAGATCCTCCAACAGCATCCTGAAGCCAACGACGCTGACAACGAGCCCTCCGTCTCCGGGAATGCCAACGAACCGGGCCGCAACTGACGAGGGGTGGAAGATGCGCTTACGAACCTGGGTTCTCCTGCTGGCAGGCGGGGCAGTTGGTACTTCCGGACTCATCAGTCTTCTGCGCGATTTCAACCGATGGCGCCGCGACCCGCAGGTTAAATGGGAACGGCTAACCCGACGATTGGCTTTTGTTGACAAGAGCAGCCTCGAAGAGATCGTTCGTGACGTGATCGACGATTCCGGAGAGCAGCGAACTGACGAACAGGCCCGGAGTCTTGAATCGCCGGAAGTTCTGCGCCTGATCGGAGGCCTGAAAGGTCTCGAAACTCTCCTCCGAAACAGCGCTGGCAACGGCCATCGAGCGCGCTCGTCGTGCGCAGTCGCAGGCGGCGCTTCTTGTCATCGACCTGAACAACTTCAAAACCGTCAACGACGGACTCGGTCATCACATCGGAGACGCGCTCCTGCAGCATGTTGCCCAAGCGGTCTCCGGCCGCCTCCGCCGCTCCGACACAGTTGCCCGGACCGGGGGAGATGAATTCTCGATCATCCTGGAGCCTCCCATCAGTCGCGAGGATGCATTGCACGTCGTTGCCTCTCTCCTTAGCGCTATGGGAACGCCGCTGGATCTTGCCGGCAACTCGATCAGGATCGCCGCGAGCGTTGGTCTGGCTATCTTTCCCGACGATGCCTCCGACCAGGAATCCCTCTTTGTTGCCGCCGATCAGGACATGTACACGAAGAAAACAGCATCGCGCATGGCCATTCCGAGCGGCAAACCACCCGCAACAGGCATGAATAGACCGGGTAGCCAGGGCTGAGTAAACAAAGAAGAAACTCTAACTTGAAGCAGAACTGACCCACAACTGTTAACAAGCTATCTGATACCTCCGGTATGTTTAAGAGGCCAGCAACTATGAGTGACTAAAGTCCTATAACTTCTGGGATATTGACAATCACGATGTGCAGGTCTATAAAGCAACGCAAACAATAAGCCGCGCCTCCTTGGCGCAGGCTGAGAAAGATCACTTCGTTAATTCTGTCCCCCTATTTCCGCGTCCGCTGCAGTCGGACGCCATTGGTCACCGGACACACTGGTCCCGGTCTGGAAATAAACAGAAGCTCCGGCCATCTGCCTGAGAAAGCGAGGTTCTCTCAATGTCCATCACACCTGTCTGAGACGGCGGCGCGTGCCTTTCCCCGACGGCGAGCGGCTCGGCGCAGCAAGCCCAACCGCCTCACCCCTTGGCGCGCGCGTTATTGGGGAGCTTGCATTGCTAAAACCGATGTTTGGTCCTTCGTGCCGCTTTTCGTGGCCACATTCCGCTCTACGCATTCATCCGCACCAGCGCGGAGATGTACCGCCAGGGTGACGGCAATCACAAAACAAATTGTAACCCTCTGAAAGGGAAGGTGTTTCATGAAACGGCTGGTTACGCCCAAGATTGTACGCTTAGTCCTCCTGTCGATTCTGCTCCCGTTTGGATATAGATCGGCACGCGCCCAACTTTCCTTGCCCACTCTCCACGTCCCGCGTGTTGTATCCGATGGAGAGGCGCAGTCAGTGAGCGTGGCTTCCGGCGATAAGCTGATGGAGCTGGACATCCTTCTGCCATTACGCCATCGGGCACAGCTTTTGGAGCTTCAGAGCCGGTTATACGACCCTTCCAGTCCGGATTACCGGCACTTCCTTACTCCGGCCGAATTCACGCAAGAGTTCGGTCCTGACATCAGCGACTATCGATTGGTGGTGGCATGGGCGAAGTCAAAGGGATTCACAATCGGAGATCAGCCAGCAAATCGACTCCGCGTGCCCATCAAAGGCACTGTTGCACAAGTCAACGCGGCCTTTCACGTGATCGTACGGGCTTATCATCACCCCACTGAGAACCGTACCTTTTATGCGCCCGACAGGGAGCCCACCGTCGATCTCACCGTACCCCTCTGGCACATTGCTGGAATGAGCAACTATTCCGTGCCCCACCCGCTCAGCGTCGTGGCTCCAGACGGGCAACAAGCAGACGCCGATGGCTCCGGCCCAGGGGGGACCTACCTGCCGGAAGACATGCGAACCGCATATTATGCGGCTACTTCGCTTACCGGTGCCGGGCAATGCATCGGCCTCGCTGAATTTGACGGTTACAACATCGCCGATGTGGTTGACAACTTCTATGGAGCAGCATCAGCAACCACCAACGGCAGCAACTACTCCCTTACCTACGATCCCTCGAGCGGAGGAAGTTATACCATTCCAATCAACAATGTATTGGTAACCGGAGGCAGCCTCACTCCTGAGGCAGGGGATATCGATTCAGCGCGGGAGGTGGCCCTCGACATTGCACAAGGAATTGGAATGGCGCCCGGAATCAGTCAGGTTCGCGTGTACATAGCAGCGGATGCGTGGACGACTTCCGGCGACTATGTGTTCCCGGCCAATACCGGCGACGAAGATATTCTGAGCCAGATGGTGGACGACTGGGGCAATGGAACTGGCTGTGCTCAACTGAGTATCTCGTGGGGCTGGAACCCCGAAAATCCTTTGAGCGATCCGGACAATTCTTATTTCTCAGAAATGGCAACCACTGGACAGAGCCTCTTTGCCGCCTCCGGGGATCACGGGTCGTGGCCCAACAGCACCGATTTTTATTATCCGGCAGAGGAGCCAAATCTGACGACGGTAGGTGGAACGGATCTGACAACCAGCGGTCCTGATGGTTCCTGGGAGAGCGAGACCGCATGGTCGGACAGTAGCGGCGGCGTTTCTCCGGACCACTTTGCGATACCAACGTACCAGTCGGGATTGGCCTGTAGTGGCTGTTCCACTTCGTATCGGAATGCTCCGGATGTCGCGGCGGAGGCAAATTTCGACAATCTTGCCTGTTCGTTCAATTCCTGCCTTGATGACGTCGGGGGAACGAGCTTTGCAGCGCCGCGCTGGGCAGGCGTTGCTGCTCTTGCAAACCAGGAGGCGGCCGCCAATGGAAACTCCTCTGGGATCGGACTGATCAATCCTCTGGCTTATTCGTTAACGGATGGAAGCTACTTTGCGAACTTCCATGACATCACGAGCGGAAGCAACGGATCTTATTCGGCGGAGTACGGGTATGATCTGGTGACGGGTTGGGGAAGCCCGAATGGCTCGACGCTGGTAAGCACGCTCGCGTTAGGCAGAGCGGCAGGCGGTTGGGTATCCCTCAGTGGTCCGACACAGTATCCTGATTGCATGAATTACACCGCCACTACGGTCACCGTGGGCGGCTATCAGGTCTCAGCGCAATACCAAACAGGCTGGACCGCCGCGGACATGGCCGGTGTCCTGGCTGAAGGTTTGAACGCCTCGGGATCTCCAGCAGTGGCAATGAGCGACGGATCCGTCGTCTACATTGCCGCGAGGGATCCGGGAACGTCCGGTGACGGCATGTCCGTTACCGGGAGCGGCACCGAATGTTTGGAAGGTCCGGGAATACATTACTACTCGGTGTTTACCGTATCCACATCGGGTTCGTTGTCGGGAGGCGGTGGACGATAATCATTGATGTAATTGCGGGGTCTGCCGCCAGGCCCCGCAATCCCGGTTCGCGGAGGCCAATTCTACGGGCGAAGCTAAAGCGCCAACTGCTGGATTCATCGCTTTACTCCTGCTCATTCTGAGCGGGTGTGGGAGTTCCAACGGCTCTTCGACGTCACCCCCTCCACCTTCTCCCACCCCGCAAGGCTCCTGGGCATGGGTGAATGGGTCCGATACCGCCGATCAGCCGGGAAACTATGGAACCAAAGACGTTGCTTCCTCGGATAATGTCCCACCTGGCCGATGGAAGGCCGTCTCCTGGAGGGATGCGGCGGGAAATTTCTGGCTCTTTGGCGGATATTCCCACACGCAGGGCGGGAACCTCAATGACCTCTGGGAGTACACAAACGGAGGGTGGATTTGGATGGGCGGCTCGAATCAAATCAGGGCGGCCGGCATCTACGGGACTCAAGGGATTCCCTCTCTCTCTAATATGCCGGGAGCGCGGGACAATGCCGTCGCATGGACCGATTCCCAGGGGAATTTCTGGCTGTTCGGAGGAATTGGAGACGATTCCACCGATAATACTGGTCTGCTCAACGACCTTTGGCGGTATAGCAATGGCGAGTGGACATGGATGGCCGGATCGAATCTCTCCGCTCAGCCAGGAACCTACGGAACCAAGGGTGTGCCGAGTCCTCAAGATTCTCCAGGGGCACGTTTTGAAGCCACCGGCTGGAGTGATGCTTCAGGCAATCTCTGGCTTTTCGGCGGAACCGGAATCGACTCAACCGGGACCAGCGCCGACCTGAATGACCTCTGGAGATTCAGCAACGGGGAGTGGAGTTGGGTTAGCGGCTCAAATGTCGGCGATCAGGCCGGTGTATGGGGAACTAAAGGCGAACCAGACTCTGCCAATGTGCCGAGTTCCCGCTATGGCGCCGTTTCCTGGACAGATCCTTTCGGCAATCTGTGGCTCTTTGGCGGAAGCGGGTCCGGCTCAGGAAACTGCACGAGCTGCAGTCCTCAGCTTGGCGATTTATGGAGATACAGCGGTGGCGAATGGACATGGATGGGAGGATCCAACCTGAACAGTCAGCCAGGCGTTTATGGTACGGAAGGCCTTGCGTCTGCAGACAACGTTCCCCCGCCTCGCGACGATGCCGCTACATGGACCGATGCCGAAGGAGATTTCTGGCTCTTTGGTGGTGTTGGGGCAGGAGATCTGGATCTGAACGACCTTTGGGAGTACCGCAACGGCGAATGGACCTGGATGAATGGGTCAGACCAACCTTGCCAGAATGGTACCTATGGCGCGTTGGGAACACCTTCCAGTGTGAATATTCCAGGCGCCCGCGACGGGGCCGTTACCTGGACCGACGAGTCCGGCAATCTCTGGTTCTTCGGCGGAGAAGACACTTATTGCATCGGAACCGCAACCTACAACGACCTTTGGGAATATCAGCCATAGCACTGCGCGTTGCGAAGCCTCTTACCGGACAGAACTCGAACAACCTTCGGTTCGTCAGGGGACTCACCGCGAAATTCGGAACCTCTCCGGATTTCCAGCCACCTCATCCACTTCCAAAGGCGTTGCTGAGGGCTTCCCCGCATCCAGTCGAACCCAAGAGAATCCTGATCATCTTCGGTCCGCTACTCAGACATGGATCAGGCTCGCAGGTCCATCAGGGATCCAACCTGTGAATGCTTCACGGTTCAATTCCATCCGGACCGTACAATGGATTCGGCGTGGATATTCAGCAGCAACTCCGCGAGCTTTTGACGGACGAATGGCAGAGCACGTCTGTGCTCTCGGAACGAACAGGCGCACCTTTGCTGGTCCTGGTTCCACTCCTGCGGGCAATGTGGGCCGCAGGGGAGGCCGAGAGTTCTCACGGTCAGTGGAGGAAGGCGCAGGTGGCCGAAGGGTCGTCAGATCGGGCTCCGGATGATGTTCCCGGCGATTTGCAAGCCCCCCGGTAGATAAACGACACCGCCAACCCATGATTTGTTCCCGCTAATCGAGGAGAATTTCCCAGGAATCGAGCTGCGGAGATTCAACGATCTCCGCGCTTGAGCCTACGGGTCCGGCAACCACCAACGCGCTGGACAGCTTGGAACAAAGCGAACCCGTTTCTTCACTGAAATCAGTGTTGAGGCGCCGGCTTCCTAGTCCAGGGCAGCGTCCTGGGTCGCAGTTCCTCCTGTCTCTGCTGTGCCGCCGAAGGCCGCCTCAAAGGCACGCCTTCCTGCGGCAGCCGTTACAGGATATTCGTAGCGGCTCGCCTCAGGCTGGCTTGTTTTCTGTTTGCCAGCGCGTCTTGCCTCCTCCGCCGAAACCCCGACCCATCCCGAAGCGCCTCTTTTGCTGAGGGCGTTCGCGGCCACCGGCGGCTTTCGCCCCGGGAGGCGGTCGCGGCGCTGCTCTATCTTCCGTGTGGAAACGGAAGGTTGCCTGGCAGGAGGTTGCAGGACCGAGGGTCGCATTAGTGATTCGACCGACGGACTGTTCTCGGGAGAGAGCCGCCTCGCATCGACAATCTCAGGCAAGGGCGCTGCCTGATCAACTACGTATTCCGCCCGCAACAGTGTTTCGCGAACCGATTCCTTTGGCGCTCTGCGCCTTGATACGGGAACCCTGTGCGCGACGTCCGGTGAGCGGTCCACTTTCTTCGAAACGCCCGGAAGTCGCCGCCCTCGTCGGACTGGGATCACGGATTGCACCAACAGATCTCGCGCCTGTTCCAGTCGGAACAGCTGCAGATCAAGTTCGGTGAGGATGGCAGCCAGGGACATTAAGGGCCATTCTAATGCAACTGTCCGAAGGCGCCGCCGATACCGAATGGGGAAAAGGCACGCGCCTCCGGGGCGTCGGCCCCATGGGACGCGCGTATGGACGAATTTACCCGAACTGCCCTACGCTGGAATTATGTCCCCGGGGGTTCGAAACCCGGATCCCCACCGGCAGGAGGTGCTTATGATGGACCGTCCCAACGAAAAGGGTTTTCGGCAGTTGGGCAACATCGACGAGGCAATTGAGCCAGGTTCAGACTGCCCAGACTTCTCCGGACCCTCGAGCATCGAAAGCAGCCTATCAAACTGCTTTCGCCTCATAGCGGATTTCGTTGTCGACGCGAGGCCGATGGTTGAATATCTTCAGACCCTCGACCTCACCGCAGAACAACGGCGTCTCGCCCTAACCACCCTCACGACCCCGGAGACATTTCATCGCATGTGTCGCAGGGCCATTGTCAGCGAACTGGAATCTGAGACAGGGTTGCTTGAAGAGCAATTCTACGGGCCGCAGAGCGAAGACATTCTTGCATGCGTGTTGCCGCACCTCTCAGATGAAGACCAGCAGTTCTGGAAGAAAATGCACCGGGAGTCAGAGGACAATATCAGTGATTTCCTGGTGCTGATGTTCAACGCATTTCAGACGACGCTCAGGACCGTGGCCATCACGGACATGACGAATGGCGAGACAATTCCCAGGCAGGTTCGCCGTGACCGAATTCTCTGACAACCGAAGATATATGCGCTGAACCATAAGAGTGTGATAACTCCTCTGGCTCCAGAACAGAATGCGCCTCGTCATCGGCAGACACCCCAGGAGCATCTACACCGTGGGTTTGTCAGATAGACACCCAGCTTCTCCCTCTTCTGGGGCTTACCGTCCATGAGGCTTCTCGCATGATGCAGACAGGAGTTCCGAAGCGATGAGGAGAACGGATGACCGGGACCCCTTACGCCTTCTTGCCGCCCTCGCTCTTTTGCTTCGCCCACCGTTTACGCTGTGCGGCAGCAATACGGGCGCGGGCCTCCGGACTCAGAACACGCTTTCCTGGCCTTCTGGCAACTCGACCGGCCGATGCTGAACCAGAGAGCAGCGCGCGGACTTCCTGCAGACGAGCAATTTCCGCGTCGATTTCCCTTACGATTTCAGCTGTTTCCATCGCCATTCCTCCCAGAACAGGATTGTAAACTGCGCAACTTCATCATTTTGGCCGCGGATTCTCAATCAAACGGCCGGATTCATCGATGACACCCCACTATATTTTCTGCAGCTCAGCCTCCCCTAACAGGTTCACATCATCCGTACTCAACGGCAACGGACAATGCGAAATAACTGCCGATGACAGACGGCTGCAGTGTTACACAAGTTGAAGACCACGAGCCTTCGGAACAACCGCAGAATCGGGAATTCTGAAAAGAAATGAAGGAGCACGATCGCAATGATCGGCTATCTTGAACTGAGTGCGAGACCTCTTCAACCGCTTCATTTCGAGCTGACGCTCTCGATTTTGAACCCTGGCAGCGATCCTCTCACGGCTGTCTGGAATGTCGAGTTGCCCCTTGGCATTCGCGAGCCGAACGGCCGCCGCGCTTTCAGCGGGCGGACCGTCGTGCCTCCTCACCGAAAGCTGGAGGGCAATCATTGGCTGATCGCGGTCGACTCCGAGCACGCCTATATACACGAACAGATTATCGCCAGCGCCGAACTGAGCGTTCCAGAGCGGCATTTCAGCGACGAATTCCGCGCCAGCATCATACAAATCAGAGTCGAGTGAGCGGAGCACCGGCAGATCACTGTCGCTGCTCCACGCTGGAAACGAGCCAGCTGATCTGCGGCCGTATCCCGTGAAGTCGGCTTCCGGCTCTCACATGAGAACTTCGAGCCGTTCCAGCAGAGCCTCCGGTTGCACCGGCTTGGCAAGGACCTCAAAGTCATGCCCTTGAGCTCCTGCCTCGCTGAGGAGATCGGACGTCGCCGCCATTCCGGAGAACAGCAGCACCCGGCAGGAGGAAAGCTCGGCTCGGATCTGCCTCGCGGCCTCGATCCCGCCGAGCCGTGGCATCATGACATCGGAAAGGAAAGGGTCCGGCTTCCAGGATCGAGCCTTGGCGACAGCCTCCTCGCCATCGAACGCGGAGGCGGCGTCGAATCCGCTCTTCCTGAGAATGATGGTTAAAGTCTCGGCAATGACCCGTTCGTCGTCAGCCACGAGTACACGCGGGCGAGTAACCGTCCGCATACAGAAACTCCACTTCGAGCGTCTGGAAAACTCTGCAAGTCGGACAAGTATTCATATTTTATCGCAGGTCCCGCCAATCCTGATACCATCTAGCGTCCTCGGCAATCACCCAAAAGCGGCCATAGGTTATCACTTCAAATCCGGCCATAGAGAACCGGCCTAAGACATTAGATGCGACGGGGGCAATTAGCCTCTGTTGGCATGGGAAATGTCTTGGAAAAAGTGAAGCAGGAACAGGTGATCGCGCTGGGGCGTCTTGGTTGGTCCCTTCGTCGGATCAAGGCGGCGACGGGAGTCCGTCGCGAGACGGCTGGCGGATACTTGAGGTCGGCTGGGATAGGCTTACGGGCGCCGGGAGGTTGGGGGCGGAAGGCTCCGGCCAAGGCGGCCAGTTCAGTGACCCCGACCCGGTTGTTAGCGTCGTCTGAATAATCCCCGATAGTGGCGTTTGAAAAATCCCCAGATGGGCCGAGCGGCGGCATTCTGATCCGGGAGGGTCAAGGATGCTGCGACTGGAGGACTTCATGGAGATACAGAA
>JBATVK010000015.1:0-4769 GCA_049671725.1 Acidobacteriaceae bacterium | reverse complement strand
CACTTCAATCTGCCGCAACAGGCTCACGATCTGCTCCGGTGAATGCTTCTTCCCTCGTGCCATTCCAGGCTCCTCTCGTTCCAGTTTCTCTCATAGCAACTGGTACAAGATTTGCCGGGCAGACCAGCTCGTTGTCTTGGCTTCGGATGCTGGATATCGGATGCGGTGCGCCAACTTACCCGCAGGAGCCACAATACAGGTTGTGACCGCCCTAGCACACATGAAATGGAATCCTACGCCCCCTCTGAATATTCCACTTGAGCAAAGAGTGCAAAATCCGAATTATGTGGTAAAGGTCAGAATTGCTGAGGATCATAGTACCTATTGGCTTGGATATGAGAATGGAGACGATTACGCGCCAAGAATAAGCCCTTCCGCATCCGACTGGGTAATAATCGACGGCAGCTATTTAGCTGAGCACAGAAGGATACGCATTTCCAAGAAACTGGAGATTGGTGGGAGACTTCCTATTGCGCGATCCGAGTAAGTTCCTTGTATGCCACATGTCGTGACCTCAGAAGCCGCAGCGAGGCATCGCGGAAGCTATAAGGTTTTCCCGATTGTCGAGTCGGAAAGACATCTCGCTCAAGCAGGCTCGCAATAGGCGGCCTGCCCATCCCTTCATAACAGGGGAGCACCGAGTGTGCTCCTCCCTTGTCGCCCGCATGGGGCGACAGGGCGGGATGAGTGCACCCCATCATGGCGCGCAGAAAGATTTCCATCCACTCTCGCCGCGCCGTTCGCCTGCGATGAGCACGCTGGAGTCGAGGATCAGTCCCAAAACGTCAGTCCCATGCCGACGTATCGCGGGGCTTGCGGTTGCGGATGATTTCGTCCAGATCGGCCGCGAAATCCGGGTCCATCACCGGCTCGTAGCCTGTCTCTTTCGCATGGGCTTCCGCGAGCGCGATGGACTCCGACAGCAGACGCCCGCGCGGCTCGACGGCCACGCGCAGCACAACCGAGGGCGACGCCTCCTTTTCAATCACGATCTCGTCACCGGCGCGCACGCGGGCCAGCAGACCCGGCAAGTCGCGGGCAGCATCAGACTCCGGGATGTGAATCGTTGCCATGCCCCTGATGATACCCTCATTTTCGATTTCTCCTTAGCCGCTGGAACAAAGAGAAAAACCGCTCCAAAACGAAAATCCCCGGACCATCCAGGTCCGGGGAAGGGAACTCATATTCATTTTTTAGAGCCACAACTCTGCTGCCTGCGCCCCGGGCTGCCTCGCACTCCGGCACACGCCGCACTGCAAGCCCAGGCTCACACTTCAACCCGCCGAGGTCCGCGCCTCAACCTCTTCGACAGACCCTCGCCGGCTTACCGCGCCCCGGCCACGATCCGTTGCGGCACTGCCCGGTTGCGCCCGTTCGGCGCTGGCTCAGCGTGATTCGCGTTCTGTCCCGGCGTCAGCAGCACCCGCCGCAGTGCCCGGATCAGCTCCGGTCCCGTCTCTTCCAGCTCGCGCAGGTGCCACGCCGCCAGCGAGCCCAGCAGCTTCTCGCCGAAAGGAGTCATCCGCAGCAGAATCCGCCGGTGATCCGTCGGATCGGGGCACCGCCGCAGCAGTCCCTGTTCGATCGTCCGGTCCACCAGCTCGACCGCGCTGTTGTGCTTGAGCAGCATGCGCGCGGCCACGTTGGCGATGGTCGGATCCAGCTCCTCCGGCATGCCCCATACGCACTGCAGCAACTGGTATTGCTGCGCGCGTATGCCCGCGGCGTCTGCCGCGAGGCTGCTGAAGTGCAGGAATTTTCTCAGTTGGAAGCGGAATTCCGCCAGGCGGCGCATCTGCGCGCGCGTCAGGGGAACTGGTTCGCTGTTGTTGCGTGCCCCGTGGGTGGCGATGGCATGGATTCCGTGATTCCCGTCTTGCATCATGGCAACATCGTACCACGATATATCGTGCTACGACATTTGAACGTCCGGAGGGGCCCCCGGATCGGCCAGAATCGCCCGCGCGTCTTCCTCGTCCTCCGCGCTCACCTGTAGCTGCAGCGGCCCCAGCCCGGGCTCCATGATCCGCGCGTTTTCCCCCGACAGAAATACCTCGATGCCCGCCGACTGCAGCCGCAGTTTCGCCATTTCCGCTTCCAGCGGTTCTTCAAAGCTCGCCACCGTCACCACGTCTGCCATCGTTCCCCCTGGGTCCCGCCCTGATTTCGGATTTGTTCCGTGCACGCAGCTTATTCCTTGCCGCGCCGCCCGGTCCAATCCGTCTTCCTTGCTCTTTCGATGCGCGTTTGTGCGATTCGTCAGCCGCGCGTCCCAAATTCCTTCCGTTTCGACGGCCTCGGCTCCCTGCGCGCGCGACCGCAACGATAGAATGATGGGTTCCCTGGAGGATTTTCTTTTGATCCCGCGCTACACCCGCGCCCCCATGGGCGCCATCTGGAGCGAGGAAAGCAAATTCCGCGCCTGGCTCGAAGTCGAAACCGTCACCAGCGAAGTGCTTGCCGAAGACGGCATCGTCCCCGCCGCGGCTGCCCGCGCCATCCGCGAGCGCGGCGCCGTCGATCTGGAGCGCATGAAGGCCATCGAGGCCGAAGTCCGCCACGACGTTATCGCCTTTACCACCGCCGTCGCTGAAAAAGTCGGCCCCGAGGCGCGCTGGCTGCACTACGGCCTCACCTCCAACGACGTCGTCGATACCGCGCAGGCCCTCCAGATCAAATCCGCCTCCGCCATCCTGCGCGACGACATCCTGCGCCTCATCGGCGTCCTCAAAGCCCGCGCCCTCGAGTTCCAGCACACTCCCACCGTCGGCCGCACCCACGGCATGCACGCCGAGCCCACCACCTTCGGCCTCAAGCTGCTCAACTGGTTCGCGGAGATGCGGCGCAACCTGCAGCGCTTCGACCTCGCCGCCGAGCAGATGCGCGTCGGCAAGCTCTCCGGCGCGGTCGGCACCTTCGGCCATCTCAGCCCCGAGCACGAGGCCCGCATCTGCGCGCGCCTCGGCCTCGACCCGGTGCCCATCGCCACCCAGGTCATCCAGCGCGATCGCCACGCGTTCTACGTGGCCACGCTCGCTGTGCTCACCGCTACGCTCGACAAGATCGCCACCGAAGTCCGCCATCTGCAGCGCACCGAGGTCCGCGAAGCCGAAGAATATTTTTCTCCGAAGCAGAAGGGCTCGTCGGCGATGCCGCACAAGCGCAACCCCATCACCGCCGAGCAGATCAGCGGCCTCGCCCGCGTCGTCCGCGCCAACTCCCAGGCCGCGCTTGAAAACGTCGCCCTCTGGCACGAGCGCGACATCTCCCACTCCTCGGTGGAGCGCGTCATCCTCCCTGACTCGACCATCCTTGCCGACTACCTGCTCGCCAAGACCGCCGACCTCATCGAAAAACTGGTCGTCTACCCGGCGCGCATGAAGAAGAATCTCGACTCCACCGGCGGCCTCATCTTCTCCGGCCAGCTCCTTCTCGATCTCGCCGAAGCCGGCATGTCTCGCGAGGACGCGTACCGCCTCGTCCAGCAGCACGCCATGAACGCCTGGCAGAACGACCTCGTCTTCCGCGACCTCGTCGCCCAGGATCCCGAGATCGCCAGCCGCCTCACGCCCGAAAAACTCGCCCGCACCTTCGACCTCGACCGCCAGCTCGCCAACGTCGACGCGATCTTTGCCCGCGTCCTCGCTGGCGAGTAGAGATTCGCGCGCAACAGAAAACCGGGGCCGAAGCCCCGGCTCTCCCCGCACCCGCAGCGCTATTTTCCCAGCGAATACACCACGTGGATCTCCGTCTCCACTGCAACCGGGTCCCCGTTCAGCAGATACGGCTTGTACTTCCAGGTCTTCACCGCATCGAGCGACGACCCCTGCAACATCTTCGGTCCCGAAACCACGGTCAACGCCTCCACGTTCCCGTCCTTGTCGATGGTGGCCTTCAGCACCACCGTCCCCTGCACCTTCTTCTTCTTCGCCTCCGGCGGATATACCGGCATCTCCCCGGAAATCCTCTGCCCCGCCATCACGCCCGACGCCACATGCACCTTATCCGGATGCATGGTCCCGCCTGCCGGCGTCCCTTCCTGGCCCGTACTGGCTGTCGCCGCATCCACGTGCACGCTCAGCCCCACCGCGGACGCGCAAGTGCCCGCTCCCAGCGCCGCCACCAGCATCGCCATCGCCAGCCGCCGCACGCCCCGCATCTCGTTTCCTCTCTCCGTCAGTCGCATAAGTCTCCTCTCGAACGTGTTGGCATCGAAAATTCCGATGGCGTGTGGAGTCCTGACCGGCGCGCCCTCCACCAGCAGCGCCGCCAGCCGCAGCAGCGAGCGCGCATACGCGTGGCGCCCCTGCTCGCCCGCCGCCATCGCGTCGCAGATCATCTCCCGGCTCTCCGCTACCCGCTCCCGGGTTGCGCCCAGCAGCGGATGCCAGCTCACCGGCAATGTCACCAGCTCGTACACCAGGTTCTTCGCATAATCGTTGCGCCGCAGATGCGCCAGCTCATGCGTCAGCACGGCGCACACCTCCGCCTCCGGCAAATCCTCCGCCATCGATGCCGGCAGCAGCACCAGCCTGCGCCGCAGCCCCATCGTCACCGGGCCAAACACCCGCGTCGACGCGGCAATCGCCACGTCTCCCATGCCCAGCCGCTCCGCGCACCGCGTCCAGCGTTCCTTCGTTTCGCCTTCGAGCGCCACCGCTTCCCGCCGCAGACTCCACAATCTCGCCCATCGCCGCACAAACCGCGCCGCAAAATACGCGCAGGCCGCGCCCCAGGCCAGCGCAATCCCTGCCGGCAGCCACGCCGGC
>JBATVK010000014.1:0-84980 GCA_049671725.1 Acidobacteriaceae bacterium | reverse complement strand
ACCGCGACCGTGACGGCCGTGACCTCGACTCAAGACGTAACCCTGACGGCATCTGCCGGCGGAGTGACGGAGACCTTCGCTCTCAACCTGAGTGCGATAGGAGCGCTGAGCGGCCTCAGCTGCAGCAGTAACTCGATGACTGGGGCAGGATCGGATGCCTGCACCGTGAGCCTGTCCGCCCCCGCCGCAACCGGCGGACTCACGGTGAATCTCGCCAGCAGCAGCTCGGCAGTGACCGTGCCGGCTTCGGTGACCGTGGCAGCCGGAGCGACGACGGCGACGTTCACCGCGACCGTGACGGCCGTGACCTCGACTCAAAACGTGACGCTGACCGCCTCCGCTGGTGGAGTGACGGAGACCTTCGGTCTCGATCTGAGCGCGGCGGCTGCGCTGAGCAGCCTTAGCTGCACCAGCAACTCGATGACCGGCGCAGGATCCGATACCTGCACGGTGAAGCTATCCGCCCCAGCCGCAACCGGTGGACTGACCGTAGACCTCTCGAGCAGCAGCTCCGCCGTGACCGTGCCTGCCTCGGTGACGGTAGCGGCGGGTGCGACGACGGCCACCTTCACCGCGACCGTGACGGCGGTGACAAGCACTGAGAACGTGACGCTGACCGCGACAGCCGGCGGAGTCACGGAGACCTTCGGTCTCGATCTGAGCGCGGTGGGTGCGCTGAGCGGCCTGAGCTGCAGCAGCAACTCGATGACCGGAGCAGGCTCGGATGCCTGCACGGTGAAGCTGTCCGCCCCAGCCGCAACCGGTGGGCTGACCGTAGACCTCTCGAGCAGCAGCTCCGCCGTGACCGTGCCGGCTTCGGTAACGGTAGCAGCCGGAGCGACGACGGCCACGTTCACCGCAACCGTCACGGCGGTGACCTCGAGTCAGGACGTAACCCTGACGGCGACAGCTGGCGGAGTGACGGAGACCTTCGCTCTCGATCTGAGCGCGGTGGGTGCGCTGAGCGGCCTCAGCTGCACCAGCAACTCGATGACCGGTGCCGGCTCGGATACCTGCACCGTGACGCTATCCGCTCCCGCAGCAACCGGCGGCCTGACTGTGAATCTCGCCAGCAGCAGCACAGCCGTGACCGTGCCGGCTTCGGTGACCGTGGCAGCCGGTGCGACGACGGCCACGTTCACCGCGACGGTGACGGCGGTGACCTCCGCTCAAAACGTAACCCTGACGGCGACAGCTGGCGGAGTGACGGAGACCTTCGGTCTCGATCTGAGTGCGGTGGGAGTGCTGAGCAGCCTTAGCTGCACCAGCAACTCCATGACCGGCGCAGGCTCGGATGCCTGCACGGTGAAGCTGTCCGCTCCAGCCGCAACCGGCGGGCTGACCGTGGACCTCTCGAGCAGCAGCGCGGCCGTGACTGTGCCTGCCTCGGTGACGGTAGCGGCGGGAGCGACCACAGCCACCTTCACCGCGACGGTGACGGCGGTGACCTCCGCTCAAAACGTAACCCTGACGGCGACAGCTGGCGGAGTGACGGAGACCTTCGCTCTCGATCTGAGCGCGGTGGGAGCACTGAGCAGCCTCAGCTGCACCACCAACTCCATGACCGGAGCTGGATCCGATATCTGCACGGTGACGCTGTCCGCCCCGGCAGCAACCGGAGGCCTGACCGTCAACCTCTCGAGCAGCAGCTCGGCCGTGACCGTGCCGGCTTCGGTGACCGTAGCAGCCGGAGCGACGACGGCCACCTTCACCGCGACCGTAACGGCGGTGACCTCCGCTCAAAACGTGACCCTGGCGGCGACAGCCGGCGGAGTGACGGAGACCTTCGCTCTGAGTTTGGGCGCGGCCACGCCCGCCCTGACGCTGAGCTCCACCACGGTAGCCTTTGGTGACGTCGACCTGAATTCGCCGGCCACCCAGACGGTGACCCTGACCTCCTCAGGTACCGCTCCGCTGATCCTCAACGCAGGGTCGGTAACGGGAACCGGGTTCAGCATCTCCGGGGTGGGCTTCCCGATCACGCTGAATCCGAATTCGACCGCAGTCCTGGACATCCAGTTCGATCCCACCACCAGCGGAGCGGTGACCGGCGGCGTGACGCTAACGGACAACACCTCAACCGGGACAGCGACTGTGACGCTGACGGGAACAGGGCAGGCGACCGCCTATGAGGTGCAACTGAACTGGGATGCGCCGACCAGCTCGACCGATCCGGTAGCGACCTACAACGTCTATCGCGCGACCGGTACAAGCACCTCCTACGAACTGGTGAGCTCCACCACTGCGCCTACGACGTCGTATACCGATACCTCCGTGGCCAACTCAACGGCGTACACCTATTACGTCGTGAGCGTGGACGCCGAGGGAAACCAGAGCTCGCCGTCCAACACCTATTCGGTGACGATCCCGTAAGGCCCAATGAGCACGCAGCAGGTCTGGACAGCAACTGCGGGCCTCATGGTGAATCGACGTTCTTCGGCCTGGCCATCCGGCGGAGCACTCTGCCCGCCTTACTCACTCGCTGAAGGGCGCGAAACATACCGCGCCTGAACAGCGTGTTCTGAACCTGGCGGCGGAGGCGGGATCCGTGAAAATCCAGGAGCCCCAGCTCGGCGAGCAGAGAAAAAAGCTGATGGTCTTCACCCCCCGGCGCACCTACCGATGCGCCACGAAAGATCGGCTCGCTGCGAATGCAAAGCCGCGTCGCTTCAAAAAGAAATGCCTCGGGATTCGTGTTGGGTACGCCGAGGTAGTCGAAAAACGGCCCGTCCCGCACACGAATTCGCGGGTGAACGAATCCCTCTGCGACAACCTCCGAGGCCGCGGGAACTTCAAGGTCCGCTCCCTGGCATCGGACGAGCTCCAGAGGCCGCTCTAACAGCCTTCCGGCGAGTTCATATTCGTCTTTTCCGGCTGGGAGTCCGGCGGCCGCGGCGATCACCACAGCCTCGGGCACGCCGATGGCGAGGGCCAGAGGCAGAGGGCGGTTGTGCCGCTCCGCCTTGTGGACGTGCATGGCCAGATGACTGCCGGGATTGGCATTGACGGTCGCGTGGCGGCCGTCCAGCAACTGCATACGGTAAACGCCGACATTGCGCGCGCCGGTCTCCGGATCTTTGCTGACATTGATATGCCAGGTGCCCAGATATCTGCCTCCGTCCGACTCCGACCAGTGCGGAATCGGCAGACTGGTCAGGTCCGGATCGCAGACCTCCACAAGGCCCCCGGGCAGGGCCGGGATTTCAATGGGTCGAGGGTCGAGGGCCGGGGAGAGCCTGCGCCGCACCTCACGCAGGATTGCCGGCCGCGAGCTGCCGGGAGCGATTCCCAGCGCCAGTGCCAGAGAGGCGGCGCCGGATAGTCCGTTGCTGAACACCCGCTGACCCGGGTAACCGATGATGTTCTCAAAGAGCAGCGGCTTGCGTACATCCCGCGTCATCCTGCCGATTTCGAATCTCCAGTGAACCGGCTGCGCCACCCGGACGAGCAAGCCCGCATCGTCGAGCAGGCGGATGAAGTGCCGGAGAGATCCGTGCGAGCAGGAATCCGACGGCGCGAGCAGTTCCAATGGATCCTGCGTGAGAACAGTGGCCATGGTCCGTCCGCTACCGCCCCTCACACATGCAGGAGTTCTGCATGGGGCGAACGCGAGGCGCGGCTCTCGAGCAGCTCCGCGGCCCGCTTTGCAAAATAGGTGATGATCAGGTCCGCGCCCGCGCGCCGAATGGCGGTCAGGGCCTCCATCATGACAGCGTCCCGATCGAGGCGGCCGAGCCGGGCCGCCGCGTCGATCATCGCGTATTCGCCGCTGACGTTATACGCGGCGAGAGGCATATGAAACTCCCGTTTGGCGCGCGAAACAATATCGAGGTAAAAGAGAGCGGGCTTCACCATCACGATATCCGCGCCTTCCTCGATGTCGAGTGCGATCTCGCGCATGGCTTCGTCGGAGTTCGAAAAATCCATCTGGTGGGTTCGCTTGTCTCCAAACGAAACCGTTGACTGCGTCCCTTCCTTAAAGAACGGGTCATACAGTTTTGAGGCGAATTTCGCCGAATACGCCATGATGGGCAAATTGTGAAAACCCTTCGCGTCAAGGCGGCGGCGGATCGCCTGGATTTGTCCGTCCAGCATGCAGGCGGGCGCGACCATATCGCAGCCGGCCTCCGCGTGCGAGAGCGCAATTTGCGCGATGAGCTCGAGCGAAGCGTCGTTGTCCAGATAGCCGTTGGCGATGAAGCCGCAGTGACCGTTGGCGGTGTACTCGCAGCCGCAGACGTCGGTGATGACGAGAAGATCGGGAACCATCTTCTTCAGCGCGCGGACCGCTTCCTGGACAATGCCGTGCGGGGCATAGGCGCCGGATGCCTGCTCGTCCCTCGCTTCCGGCACGCCGAAGAGCAGGACCGCCGGTATCCCAAGGTCACGCGCACTCAGCGCCTCCTCCACCAGGCAGTCGACGGAGAGATGGTAGTTCTCCGGCAGCGACGAGATCTCCTCTCTGATCCGGCTGCCGGGCACCGCAAAGAGAGGCAGGATGAATCGGCTCGCGGAAAGATGATTTTCGCGGACCAGGCCGCGCATCGCTTCGCTCTGGCGAAGCCTTCTGAGCCGTTGCGCCGGGAATGCCATGGCGACTCCTTTTCAGTCAGCTGCTGCTGGCGTTGGATTGCTGGCGGCGGAACGCAGGTGAAAGGGCAGGATCTTGCCGCTCGCCGTCGAGACCGGCTCTTCGCGCCGGATGCGCACCATGCCCGATTGACGCCACATTTCGACTCCGGACTGAGCCCAGGATTCCGGACTGGCTTCGCTCTGCCGCAGCAGGGTCATGAATTTTTCCAGAACAGCGGCCTCGTTCAGCTTGCCAATGCGGGGGCTGACCAGCAAATGGAGGCGCGTGAACCCATGCTCGTCCTCCTCCTCCATCAGCTGATAATCCGTGCTCCGGCCGCCGAACGCCTGCGGCAGTTCCCTTTCCAGGATGCGGACGAAATCTGTGTCGACGAAGGTGACTCCCTCGCCGGTCATCTTTTCATAGCTGCGAATGTTACTCAGAGTTACATCGAACCCTGTCTCTCCAAAGCGGCAGTTACAGTCTGCAGCGGCAATCTCGCCGAAATCGCCCATGCCCACGTTCAGAAGCAGCTTGGGCGATTCATAAAGAAGGGTCGTGAAGAGGTATGCGTTGACGCGGACATCGAAGTGCGGAACTTCCTGCCGGCGGCTGATGACGGCCATGGTGTCTTTATAAAGGTGGCAGTGGTCGCTTTGCTCATGCGTCCGATCGCAGCCGGCGGCAATCACCCCGGCTTCGGAGATGCCGTAAACCGGGATGGCGACGGCTCCGGCAGATTCGATTTCGCGCTTCTTCTGCGGGGTAAGCGGCTCGCCGGTCACCAGGAATTTCGCGCCCCTCAGGTTAAGGTTCAGGTCGGCGGCAGCACTGCAGATTCGAACAGCGGATGCCGCAAACGTATAGATCACGCAGTTGGGGGCATCGGCGAGGGCCTCCGCGGCCCACTGCGCCACGCGCTGCGCCTCGTGCAGGGGGGTATATTCCGGTTTGGCCAGGGTTCCGCCCGAATAACGGTAGAGCGCGAAGATCGCTTTGGTGCCCCACGTTTTCTCCCAGTTGACCTTAACCTGGTCTTCCGCAACCTGCGAGAACCAGCGCCGCACCGGGTTGCCAATGTGATCAAAACGCAGGCTGGAGTTAATTCCAGGCGCCCCAGGAAAAACGGGAAACCAGTTGGCGATGGGAGCGGTAAGACATCCGTGGAGATCGAGCAGAAATGCATCGTAGAGCGAGCGCTGGTGGAGATAATCGAAGTCGATGCGGATTCTGGTTCCGGCGCTGCGCGTGGCCCCGCTCCGCACTTCGTATCCGGCGGAGAGCCAGGGATTGTCGAACATGCTTTCGCGCAGAATGATGCTGACATCGCGGCGGCGGAGGGGAGTTTTTCCCTTGAACTCGTCCACCGTGACATAGACGCCCTCTTGTTTCAGCCTTTCGAGGGCTGCCTCCAGGCCATCCCGGGTAACCCACGACCTGAGTTCGCTGAAGGAGATATGGCGGGCTACCAGCAGCGGCAGATAGGGACTGCCGGGGTATCGGAAGATGCCCTTCTCGGCCAGGCGGAGGAAGTTCTCCTCGCGCGCAGCGATGCGCCGGCGCAGGGTGGATCGCGCCAGATCGATGACTTCTCCGGGCTGCATGCGCGCCTTCGCGAACTTCCGCAGCCCATCGATGAATCGGTAATACTTGCGCAAACCCTTCACCCCCGTTCCGGGCGCCGCAGGGCGCGATGTCAAACGGCTTCGCGCCGCGCAGAGCACGGGCGTTGCGGTACTGGAATCACGCGGGGGGAGGGCAGACCTCTCGAGACACAGACAGGCTGTCTGCATCACAGGGCGGCAGAGGTATTATCCAGTTTTCCAGGAGATTCGTATGTGACGGCTGTCACGTACAGGAGGGACGCAATCGACGAAGGGGGCAGTGTCCTGCCCTTCGGATCGCGGAATGATCTTCGCGAGGCCGCGGGGAGCGGTCGCGGATAACGAGGCAACTAAGTCGAGCGGGTGAAGTTCATCGGCGCCATGGCACAGAAATGTGCCGTCTCGTAAACCCTGCTCCGAGCCAGATAGGGCGGCGGCATTCGATCTGCAATAGCGGGCGCCGCCGGCCCCGGCGGGGATCAACAGCGTACGATATGGCCTGCCTGAATGCCGCGCATCGCGTTTCGGGTATCGACGACCAGGCGAGCCTGAGCAGCGATGGCGGCATAATCGTACTGCGAGTGGTCGGTGACGATTACCACGCAGTCGAACTCCGGAATCCGCTCCAGCGGCGTGCTGGTCATGTTCAGCGCATACTTGCGGCCATGCCCGACGGTGGGAAAGAACGGATCGTTATACTCCACATGGGCCCCGCGCTTCTGCAGCAGTTCGATGATCGTCAGCGAAGGCGATTCGCGAAGATCGTCGATATCCCGCTTGTACGCCAGGCCGAGCACCAGCACTTTCGATCCGGAGAGAGCCTTGCCCTGGCGGTTCATTGCCTCGGTGACATTCTCGACTACGAAATACGGCATCTGGAGATTAATTTCACCGGCTAACTCGATGAACCTTGTCTGGAAATCGAATTGTCTGGCTTTCCAGGAGAGATAGAACGGATCGATGGGAATGCAGTGCCCGCCAAGGCCGGGGCCAGGGTAGAACGCCTGAAAGCCGAAGGGCTTGGTTTTGGCCGCATCGATAACTTCAAAAAGGTCGATGTCCATCCGCATGCAGAGCTGCTTCAGCTCATTCACAAGAGCTATGTTGACGCAGCGGTAGATATTTTCGAGCAGCTTGGTCATTTCAGCGGCCGCCGGAGAAGAGACGGCGACGGTGCGGTTGAATATGGTCCGATACACGGCAGAGGCCAGGTCAGCCGCTACGGGCCCGCAGCCGCCCACCACCTTGGGGATGTCGCGGCGAGCCACCGAGTCGTTGCCGGGGTCTTCGCGCTCCGGAGAGAACGCCACATAGAAGCCCGAACTGGCAGCGTCGCGGGCCACGCGCAGGCCCTGGAGATTGTTCTGCTCGAGCAGCGGCACAACGATCTCCTCCGTCGTGCCAGGGAAGGTCGTGCTCTCCAGGATAATCAGCTGGCCTTCACGCAGGCGAGGCGCAATGCTGCGAACCGTTCCCGTGACGAAGCTGAGGTCGGGCTCGTGATGCTCAGTAAGGGGAGTCGGCACGCAGATGATGACAACATCCATGTCGGCGATCTGCCGGTAGTCGGCGGTGGCGCTGAAGCCTTTCTGCCGCGCCAGCTGGATCTCCGTGCCGGGAATGCGGACGATATAGGAACCGCCCTCATTCAGCGTGGTGACCTTGCGGGAGTCGATATCGAAGCCGGTGACGCGAAAGCGTTCTTCGCTGAACAGCAGCGCGAGCGGAAGCCCGACATAGCCCATTCCAACAATACCGATGCGGGCCTTACGAGAGGCGATGAGCTGTTTCAGGTCACTCGCCTTGTTCTTTGCGACAGATAGCATGATGGTCTCTCCTCCCGAGTCGGCGGGTGGGTGCGTTGCGGAGCTTGTGGTGGGTGAACGGCGCAGTTACGCGGGGAGCGCGTCCTGAATCCGGTCGATGACTTCGTCGGCGATGGCCAGACTGGCGGTAGCAGCGGGGCTGGGCGCATTCAAAATGTGCAGCGCGCGGTTCTGAGCAACGAAGTAGAAATCCTGAATGAGCTCGCCGGCGGGAGACAGAGCCTGCGCCCTGACTCCTGCGCCCCCTGGCGCAAGATCGTCGAGATGCAGCTCGGGGACAAGGCGCTGCAGCGATCTGCAGAACAGAGCCCTGCTGAAGGAGCGGCGAAACTCGCTCCAGCACATGGTCGGATAGCGCAGGAAGAACCTCCAGAATCCGCGGTAGGTGAGGGTCTCGACCATATCGCGGAAGGAAAAGTCCGTATGCCGATAGCCCTCGCGCGCGAAAGCAAGCACGGCATTGGGGCCGGCCTCGACGCCGCCATAAATCAGGCGGGTAAAATGCACGCCCAGAAACGGAAACCTGGGATCGGGCACGGGATAGATGAGATTCCGCACCAGGTGCTGTCGCTCCGGCCTGATTTTGTAGTATTCGCCGCGGAAGGGCACAATCTTCGTGGCATCGCGATTGCCCGCCATGCGGCTCACCCGGTCGCAGTGCAGGCCGGCGCAGTTAATCAGGAAATCCGCCTCGTGATCGCTGCCGGCGGTGCGGATGCGCCAGTTGCTTCCATTGCGGAGCTCGGTCACTTCCGAGGAGAAGTGAATTGTGCCGCCCTGATTGCGAATCTGCTGGACCATGGCATCGGCTACGGCGGGATAATCGACGATGCCTTCCTGCGGGACTCGCAGCCCCGCGAGGCCTGCAGCGTAGGGCTCCAGTTCGCGAATCTGCTCCGCGCGAAGCAGCTGGAGTCCTTCCAGGCCGTTAGCCTTGCCGCGCTCCAGCAGAGCGTGCAGGCGGGGAACCTCTTCGGGTTCGGTGGCCACCACCACCTTGCCGCACAAGTCGAACGGGACCTTGTGCTCCGCGCAAAAATCCACCATCTTACGAATGCCCTGCACCGCCATGCGGGCTTTGGTTGAACCCGGCTTATAGTAGAGCCCGCAGTGCAGCACTCCGCTGTTGTGTCCGGTCTGATGACGCCCAGGGCCGTCTTCCTTTTCCAGCAGAAGCACCTGGACATCCGGACGTCTCCGGAGCAGCCGATGTGCCGTTGCCAGACCAACAATTCCACCGCCGATAACTGCAACTTTCATAGAAGCACCCGCTTTGCAGGTTTACGTACTTTGGATCATCACACCGAGACAGAAATTGGCGTTCCGGCGGAGAGAGAGCCTAACCCTCCGCACAGAAAACCAGGATGCAAAGTTCATTGCACTTTCATAAGCATAAGGCTGGCCTCGCGAGAAGAACAGCCACAGGATCGCTGGCCAGCGCGCACCCGGTCATGAGGGGCAGAGTGAATCCGGGAGCCGGAGAAAACGGGGAGCGATACGGAGCGCTTCGAGGGATCAGCGGATTATTCCGCAACGCCGTCATTCACCTGGTCCGCAACCATCCTGAGAGAACCCTGATCGCTGAAGACCATGCCGTGAAAGCGGAGAACCTCTCCCGCTTCGATCGAAGTCGTGTTCAGCATGCGCGTCTGGCTGCTCACGTACACCTCCAGGCTCACGCGGCCGCGGGTCGTGCTGAGCGGATCGTAGGACGCCAGACTCAGCTGATACACCTGAAATCCGTTGCTGCTGCTCACTGAATCTACGGTTCCGTCAACCGTTTGCGGAAGCAGCGTAACCGTTGTGACGGTGGGATAGGGCCCGGAGAGAGGAATGGACCCGGACGTCACAGCCACATCCTGACCGGCGACGACGCTGTTTCTGTCGAATCCCGGAGTAAACGGGAGCCCTTGCGGCGCCTGAAATTCACCGTCGATGAGAAATTCCGTGTTGCCCGTAAACTGAAGAGCCATGCCGCCCGAGCGGAAGCCCGAGGAAAAATCCTGACCCTGTTCGCGTTCGCCCACCAGGTTGAAGATGCCGGCGGACGGATTGATGTTGAATACCGGTCCCGTAACCAGATCGCGCGCCGTCGTGTCCGGCACCTCAACGCGAGTGGCGAGCAGGGCGCCGTCCGGCTGCATTGCAATATCCACATCCGCAAACATGCCGGGCGACAGGGAGGCATACCCGCCGACTCCCTGATAGACGGTGCTGCTGTCCGATGCGATGGTGAGCGTATTGCCGGATGGCGACGTGAGCACCAGGCTGCCTTCTCCGGAAGCTGAAGCCTGAAGAGAACTGATCTCGCGGAAGGTATTCACCTGCGGGCTGCTGACTGTGTCCTGCGCGCCCTGGCTGAGCGCCTCCGGCGTTATGGAGAACTGCGGCGCAACGGAGGAGGAAAAGTCGTTCTGCTGAGGACTTCCTGACATGGACACGGACTGGGAAACTTCCGAATCCACCACCAGCGCCATGGAGGTCCCACTTACCGTGATCCCGCCAGGGAGGCTGACTGCAGCAGGCGCAAATCCGCTGCCGCCCATATTTAGATCGGTGTTGAAGTAGATATACCCGGCGTTATACGTGACAAATGTAAATTGCGGATTGGAAAACGTAAGCGCTGCCGAGGTGTAAACATCCTGAGGAATGCTGACTGACATCACCGGCTCCAGGATGCTGTTCGAGTGCATGAACTCGGCAAGCTGGCTTCCGTTATTCCCATTGAACACAGTCACGCTCTTCCCGTTTTGATCGGTGAGAGTGAGGCTGCCAAGGCTCAGCCGGAAATCTGCAAGCTCGTCGTTCGCCGTACTGGAAAGCAGCACCGTGACAACGGTGCTCTCGCCGGGAACCGGTGCCGCGCTTTGTCCGCCATTGCCCGTGCTGGACCCGCTGGCTGCCACCGTCGTCGCTGCGCCGCACCCACACAGGAGACAGATCAAAACCGTGGAAATCGCAACCAGACTGGCTGGGAGGGAGAGTCCGTTCTGTGTACGCCGGGCCATTGAAATGCTACTGTATGCGGCTGCCCAGGCGCGCGCATCGGCATGCAGTAACAGAATGGAATCAAAATAGTAACTGCCTCGTCTTCAGAACGAAAGGGCGCAGAAATGGAAATTCGAAGGCCCGGTCGCAGCCTCGCACAGACTTCTGTAGTGCTAACGTAATGTGTCTGGTGTCTACGGTAATCACTAAGTGTTACTTACCGGGGAGCCTGCCGTCGCACGACAGTTGCATGGGCCATACCGCGAATTGCGCATGTCGATGCGCGACCACACCGGCAAAGCGACGAACTCGGCGCGATCGACCGTAAAGAATTTTTCCGCCACCTCGGTAAAGATTCCCTGCGAAGCAGGGGCACCCGGCAAATTTCCGCAGGCATCAGGTCCCTCAGGCCTTCTATTTGCAAGGATTGCGCCATGTACTACCCAGATGACCCCTGCATCGAAAGTGGTTACGCACGTGCTATTGCGTTGCTAACATGTCTTCGCAATTCTCTGGCTGAGGCCGATTCGCTGAGCAGCGCCTCTGGCCCTGGATCGTTCTTCTCTGCGGCGGGGAGGATCATTTGAGTCCCGTTCATTAAAGAGGAAGTGTGCACGTTCAGAACGACTGGAGGTTGAGCACGGGCTGGAAGACTGCTCGCCTCTTATTTCAACTGGATGAACGGGACGCGCTCAGGGCTGTCCTCCGGGATCGCCGTCGACGAGCGCGAAGAATTCCACTCTCGATACTGCGCAACCGCAGATCCGCTGCGATCCTGATGCCCGCTGTGGCATGCCTCATGATCGCCGGTTTGTCCGGATGCGGAACCACCCTAGCCGGCCTCAGCTCCACAAATAAGACCGGTTCGCTGGTCATTTCCACCCAATCCCTGAATTTCGGCAGCGTGACGGTTGGCCAGACGGTCAACGCGACTGTCTCGGTGAGCAATACCGGCTCCGGCCCGGTTTCGATCACGCAGATACAGCTGCAGGGGGCGGCTTTCGCCCTGACGGGACAGAACAACGTGCCGATCAGCGTCGCCGGCGGCGCCTCCTACAAAATGAGCCTGTCGTTTCACCCCACTGCGGCAGGAGCGGCCACCGGCGCGCTCGTCCTGACCAGCAATGAATCGAGCGATGCTCAGGTAACAATCGCGCTGAGCGGCACGGGAGAAGCGGTCGCGGCCCCGGTTCTCAGCGGGCTGAGCTGCAGCAGCGCTTCGTTCACCGGAGCCGGCTCGGATGCCTGCACCGCGACGCTGACGGCGTCGGCTGGCGCGGGTGGGCTGACGGTGGAGTTGACCAGCAGCAGCACGGCTGTGACCGTGCCGGCCTCGGTCAGCGTACCGGCGGGCGCGACGAGCGCGGGCTTCACGGCGACCGTATCGGCCGTGACCACGGCGCAGACGGCAGCGCTGACGGCGGAGGCAGGAGGCGTGACGGTGGGCTACACCATCAGCCTCGAAGCGCCTGGTCCGGGTCTGACGCTCGGTTCCACCAGCGTTGCATTCGGCGATGTGGACCTGAATACCGCGGCAACGCAGACCGTGCTGCTGACTTCGTCGGGGACGGCGCCGCTGATCCTCAGCGCAGGCACGGTAGCGGGCGCAGGGTTCAGTATTTCCGGGGTCACGTTCCCCATCACGCTGGCGCCGAACTCGGCCGCCACGCTGGACATTCAATTTGATCCCACGGTGAGCGGAGCGGCGACCGGAACCGTAGCGCTGGGAACCAATACTTCCGCCGGTGCGGTGACTATCAAGCTGAGCGGAACGGGACAGGCGGCCGCGTATGAGGTGGATCTGAACTGGGATGCGCCCACGGATTCGGCGGTTCCCGTGACTGGCTACAACGTTTACCGCGCGGTGAGCGGCAGCTCGTCTTACCTTTTGTTGAACGCGAGTGTATCTACGAGTTACACGGATACAACGGTGCAGGACGGGACAGCTTACACCTATTATGTCGTCAGCGTCGACGCCTCCGGCAATCAGAGCGCGCCATCGAATCTCTACAGCGTGACGATTCCTTAAGCCTCGCGGCTTCAGAGCTGACGCAGCACACTATCCAGCGCCGCCTCCCAGTCGGGCAGCCGCACGTCGAATATTCTGGCGAGCCTTTCGCAGCAGAGCACGGAATTCAGCGGACGGCGCGCGGGCGTGGGATAATCGGCGGTTGCGATCGGCGCCACCTGCGGCAGCCGGCCATCCAACAGCCGGCCAGCGCGCGCGAAGATGGCCTGGCCGAACTCGAACCAGGAAGCTACGCCGCCGCAGGTCATGTGGTACAAGCCGGCCCAGTCCTGCATCGCGCCAAAGCGCCCCGCGAGCACGCCCTCTGCAATCGCTCGCGTTGCGTCGGCGATGGCAATGGACGTTGTCGGCGCGCCCCGCTGATCGTCGACAATCGTCAGGCGCTCGCGTTCGCGCCCCAGGCGAAGCATGGTGAAAAGGAAATTTTTCCCGTGCGGCCCGTAAACCCAGCTGGTGCGGAAGATGAGGTAGCGTCCGCCCACGCGGCGAATCGCCTCTTCGCCCGCAAGCTTGCTCGCCCCATAGATATTCAGCGGATGCGGCTCATCGGTTTCCGTCCAGGGCGAAGTTTTGCTGCCGTCGAAAACGTAATCGGTGGAGTAATGAATAAGCAACGCGCCCCGGCGGGCAGCTTCCTCGGCCAGGATCTGCGGAGCGCGTGCGTTGATGGCGTGAGCCAGCTCGGCTTCGGATTCCGCTTTGTCGACGGCCGTGTACGCCGCTGCGTTCAGGATGACGTCCGGCTCGGTGCGCTCGACGACGGCGCGGACAGAATTCTCGGAAGTCAGGTCCAGGGCTTGCCGATGGCAGGCAACCAGCTCACCGAGTCCCGCGAAGCTCCGCCGCAGTTCCCTGCCCACCTGGCCGCCTGAGCCGACAAGCAGAATACGCGGATTCACGGAAACAGCTCCGCATCCCGCAGAAGCGCGCCCTGACGGTCCTTGTCGGAGACGATGGCGTCCGCAGGCTGGACCGGCCATGGGATCGCGATCTCCGGATCGTTCCACAGGATGGTCCGCTCGCCGGCGGACGAATAGTAGTCCGTCACCTTATAAGCGAATCCGACGATGTCGCTGAGCGCCAGAAACGCGTGACCGAAGCCCGCAGGAATCCAGAGCATGGCCCCGTTGTCGCCGCTCAGCTCCACAGCCACATGCTGCGCGAAGGTGGGTGAGCCGCGCCGCAGGTCAACGGCGACATCGAGCGCGGCGCCATGAGTTACGCGCACCAGCTTTCCCTGCGGCTGCGTGATCTGGTAATGAATCCCGCGCAGGACGTTTTTACTGGAAAGCGAGAAGTTATCCTGCGCCCATTCGCCGGGCAGCCCGGCATCGGCCATCGCCCGCTGGTTCCAGGTCTCCCAGAAGGCGCCGCGCGCATCGCGATAGATCGTCGGCGTCATCAACAGCACGCCAGGCAGGTTGGTCGCCTGGATTTTCATGGCTGCGCTGCTCGGCCAGCCATGTTTGGTTCCTGCAAAAGCGCGAGCAGGTACTGGCCATAACCGCTCTTGACCACCGGCTGCGCGAGCGCGGCGAGCTGCTCCGCATCAATGTAGCCCAGCCGCCACGCGATCTCTTCCGGACACGCGATCTTCAGTCCCTGCCGCCGCTCGATGGTCTGGATAAAGAGTCCGGCTTCAAAAAGCGAATCGTGCGTGCCCGTGTCAAGCCACGCCATTCCGCGGCTCATGATCTGCACGTTCAACCGTCCCGCGCGCAGATAGCAGCGATTCAGATCTGTAATTTCCAGCTCGCCACGCGGAGACGGCTTCAGCGAAGCAGCGTGATGCACCACCTCGTTGTCATAGAAGTAAAGCCCCGTAACGGCATACCGAGAGCGCGGCGCTGTGGGCTTCTCTTCAAGACTGATCGCATTCCCTGCCTCGTCAAACTCCACCACGCCGTAACGCTCGGGATCGTGCACCGGATACGCGAAGACCGTCGCCCCGCTCTCTCGTTGCGCCGCCTCCTGTAACTGCCTGGAGAAAGACTGGCCGTAATAAATGTTGTCGCCCAAAATCAGCGCGCTTGGATCGTTTCCAATAAAGTCGCGGCCGATGAGGAAAGCCTGCGCCAGGCCGTCGGGACTGGGCTGCACCGCATACTGCAGGTCGAGGCCCCAGCGATGCCCATCGCCCAGCAACTCCGAGAAGCGAGGCAGATCCTGCGGCGTCGAGATGATCAGGATCTCCCGCAGGCCCGCAAGCATCAGCGTGCTCAGCGGGTAATAGATCAGGGGCTTGTCATAGACAGGCAGCAACTGCTTGGAGACCACATGAGTGGCGGGATAGAGCCGCGTGCCGGATCCACCGGCGAGAATAATGCCCTTCATCGGGCCAGCCGCTCCGCGTAATTGTGGTCGATCCACTCCAGGTACGCGCCGCTGCGCACGTTATCGGTCCATGCGTGATGGTCGAGATACCAGCGCACCGTACGCCGCAACCCGGACTCGAACCGTTCCGCCGGCGACCATCCCAGCTCGCGCGCAATCTTCGAAGCGTCGATGGCGTAGCGGCGATCGTGGCCTGGCCGGTCCTTCACGAAGGTGATCAGCTTGCGCCGCGAGCTTTGATCGGGAACGCGAGGAGCCATTTCGTCCACGAGATCGCAGATGGTATTCACCACGTCCAGGTTGGTTCGCTCGCAATTACCGCCAATATTGTAGGTTTCGCCCGGCCGGCCGCGCTCGAGGACCGTGCGAATGGCCGAGCAGTGATCCTCGACATACAACCAGTCGCGCACATTTCCGCCATCGCCATAGACCGGCAGCGGCTTACCTTCCAGCGCGTTGAGAATCACCAGCGGAATCAACTTTTCGGGAAACTGGAACGGCCCATAATTGTTGGAACAGTTTGTCGTCAGCACCGGCAGACCAAACGTGTGGTGGTACGCGCGCACCAGATGATCGGAGCCGGCTTTCGACGCGGCATACGGGCTGTTCGGCGCATAGGCCGTTGTCTCGGAGAACGCCGGATCATCCGGCCCGAGCGTTCCGTACACCTCATCGGTGGAAACATGCAGAAAGCGAAAGTCGCGGCGGTCCTCTTCATCCAGCGTCGACCAGAAGCGCTTTGCCTGGTCCAGCAGCGTGAACGTGCCATGGACATTGGTGCGGATGAACGCGTCGGGCGCAACGATCGAGCGGTCCACGTGGCTTTCCGCTGCGAAGTGGACGATGGCTCGAGGACGGTGTTCCTGAAGCAGCGATCCAACCAGATCGGCATCGTCGATGTCGCCCCGTACCAGCAGGTGCCGCGGATCGCCCTCCAGCGACGCGAGGTTCTCCGGGTTGCCGGCATACGTGAGCAAATCGAGGTTGACAACCGGAGTGCCAACCGCGCCAATCCAGCTCAGGATAAAGTTCGAGCCGATAAAACCGGCGCCGCCGGTAACGAGAATGGTGTTTTTATGGTGCATGATCCGGTTTACCAATCAATCATACCTGGATTCTGTCGCGCAAATCATGGGCAATCTGGAGCCTGATCCGGCTAAAAGCCGCGCTTGGCGGCGAGATAGGGAATGAGAGCCAGTTCCGCGAGACCCGGGAGCGGGTCGCTGAGCGAAAAGACTGCGTCGGCGCTCGCACTGCGCAGCGTGCGCCAGTATTCACTCCAGTGCAGGCGGCCGCGGCATAGTTCCGACACGGCAGTGGGAAAGTCCGTCGCCATGCGGATCCACGAGACGCCCACCTTCGCCCGCCGGCGCTCCACCGGCAACTGCATCTGATCGCAAAACAGCAGCCATGGAAAATCAACTCCGGCTTCGAAACCGAGAGTGTGGTAACCCCACGTGCGGGCATTCACGTCGAGCAGCTTGAACTGTCCGTCGCGTGGATCGCGCTTGTACTCGAGTTCAACCAGGCCGTAATAATCGATGGCCTTCAGAAAGCGCGCGGACATCTCTTCCAGCAGCTCGCTTTCGGTGGTCTCGACAAACGTGCTGGCGCGCCCGAACTCCGGCGGATGCTGCCGCGCCCGTCTCACCACCATGCTGCCGACACTGTCTTCCCCGTCGAAGAAGGCGCAGTAGGCGAACTGCTGGCGGCCATCGCCTGGAATCAGGTCCTGAAGGATAACTTCCGCCGCGCCGACCTGAGCGGCAGCTCGCGCATACTTATCTTCGAGTTCGGCCCAGTTATCGGCGCGCCATGCCTTGGCTTTGGTGGCGTAGAAGAAGTGTTCCTTGATAGCCGGTTTGATGGCCACGGGAAACTTGATATCCAGGGTGCGCAGCTGGTTGACGTTGTCCGCACGCCATGTTTGCGGGGTCGGGATCCCGAGTTCGCGCGCCAGCCGGTAGGTTTCGCGCTTGTCCCAGGCGCATTCGATCGTCGACCACTGCGGCGTTGGAACGCGGAAGATCTCTTCGAGACGCGAACGATGGCGCGAAAGAGCGGCCACCGTCTCGTCGCGCGTCGGGAACAGCACCCACCCCTGCAGCTGCAGACGGCGGCCCGTATCCAGCAGGGTTTCGACGGCCCGAGCTTCGTCGCGAAGATCCGGCGCCGCAACAGCGTGAGTTGAATATCGGGAATAGCGCGCGATGGAATGTTCGTCGTCGATGATGCAGATCGGCACGCCGTGGCGGCCGAGGCTCCGGACAATGCCGAGGCCCTGATAGTCGCCGCCGATGACGACCGCTCCGGCGTTACCGTGAAAGCGCGGGCCATCCGGCGAGGGCTCCGCCTGGGAAGTCACGATGGGCTCCGTAGAAATTTGGTTCATAGGAGTTAGGCCGGATTTGCCGTCCGGAGAACGGATCGCAGGAGAGAGCGCGAGGCGAAATGCGTTCCGGATACAAACTGAAGGAGCGGCCCAAAGGAATAAACTCCGGGCGCGCCGAGAATATGCAGCCCGGGCACAGATGTCTCCATACCGTCGTTCAGCAGGGGAAAACCGTTGACGCGAGAGATCCCCTCCATGAGGCTGGCGGCAAAGAAATCGTATTTGGAGATATCGATCTTAAAACCCGTGCCCAGGAGAATGTGGTCCACGCTGAGCTGGCGGCCATCGCTGAGAGAGATGCGCACGCGATCGCCGTCGGCCACCGCGGAAACCACCTCGCAGCCCAAAGCGATGGGCACGTCGCGCAGACGGTCCACGAGCCAGCGGGCTCCGGCGGGGCGCACGGCGCGCTTCCTGAGCTTATCCTGCAGGGAGCGCGGCAGGCGACGGACCAGGTGCGGTCGAGCCAGGAGCTGACTCAATCCGGCCGGGCCAACATCGGTGGGCGCATACAGCAGCCGGCGAACGGCTTTGCCGAGGCGATGGTGGAGGGTGGTCGATGCCCAGCCCTGGAGCCAGTGGATTTGACGCGAACGCCCGATCACCTGCACCTGCGCGCCGGCTTCGTGCAGCAGCGCCGCGGACTCGAGACCGCTTTGCCCGCTTCCCACCACCAGGACTTCCTTGCCGCGAAAGCCCGCGAAATCGGCGTGCTCCGATGTGTGCGTCACCAGTTCCGGAGGAAGTTCGCGGAACTCGGCAGGACGGCGCGCGAACGAACCGATCCCGCCGGCAACGATAACCCGGCGTGCGTCAAAGCTCTGGCCATCCTGCGTGGTCAGCTTAAAGCCTTTCGCGGAGCGCTCCACGCGAGAGACGTGACGGCGGTCGACATCCGGGACAGCCCGGCCCTGATACCACCGGCCGTACTGAATAAATTGCTCGATCGGGACCGGAAGTCCGAACGACTGATTTCGATCGGCCTGAAAAGCTTCCAGCGTCAGGTCGCCATGGGGACAGGCAATCTGAGTTGCCGTCCAGTTGGAGCGCAGAAACATGCCCACCGGCATGTTGGCGCTCCAGAAGGACATGGGATCGCCGAATACGTGAACGTCGAATCCCCTGATCGTACGAAGATGGGCCGCGGCAGACAATCCGTACGGACCGGCGCCGATGATGGCTGCGTCAACAACGCTCATTGCGACATGCTCCCCTTGATTCCACGTCCGGCTTCTGACACGGAGTGTCTTTCCGAGTGAAGTACAGACGGCTGACTTGTGCTGGGATTCGTCTCAGCGGAACGCGCGGTTCGCGGCATCTGCACTTCAGGACAAAACCGAAACGCTCTCCGCCTCGAAGCTGTAGGTTACCTGGTCACCGGCAGCGCAGGCATAGGCGACACGCGCTCGTTCGCTGCCCGGCCCTTCAACGCGCCACTGTCCCTGCTCGCGCACCAGACGCATCTGACGCCTTTGCTGCCACCACCTGGCAGCGTCGCCGGGCAGCGGCGTCCACATATGATCGGTCTCGCGCAGGCCGGCAAGATACTGAAGGAGCTCCCGGTATAGCTGCTGCTCCCGCTCGTCGACAACGTAGTCGGGATGGACGAGGATACTGATTAACCCGTAGTTCTCCCGGATCAACGCGATCTGCTTCTTCCACAAGTCGATCGAATAATCCTTCAGGATGTGGAACAAAGTGTAATCCTGGGTACAGGTAACAGGCAGCTCGACCATATCTCCGATGAAATAAGGCATGACCGTGCAGCAGCCGCCATGCTGGGGATCGAGATGAGCGACGTTGGGAATCGACATGTCGTAGAGGAAATCGAACGCATCGTACCAGTCCGCGTTGCGGTACAGAATGCCGGAGCGGAAACCGGAAGAGCCGAACTGTCGCCCGTACGCGTTGATGCGCAGGGCTCGGCGCCGGAACTCAATGTATTCGGCATACAGGCGACCGTCGTGCTTCAGGTCGTGCACATTGACCTCAAAGCCGCGGTCGACGATCGATTTCAGATAGGAGTTGGGAACGGGGTATCGGTCTTCCGGAACGACCTGGAAGGAACTGCGGAATCCGCAGGACTCGTCAAGGTCCATCAACTTGCCGCAGAAGTCGCGGCCGGGCAGATCCTCGACATCGTGAGTTACAATGCAGCAGCTCGCGCAGTTATCCGGCCAGAACCAGACAAAGGGCACTCTGTCAGCACCCCGTGCGCGCATTGCCAGAGCCATGCGCCGGCGATGAATGCGGTCGACCGTCAAATCCACGGGCCATTCGGGAAAGGAAATCTCTTTCCATTTCCGGAGATGTGCTTTCTGCAGATGCTTGCGGATCGAAACGGAGAGCCACGGACGAAGGCGGTAGTAGATTTTGCGCAGGACTTCGTTGGACAGGCGGCCTGGCTCGCGAAAGTGCGCGGAATACCGTTCCCGCTGCAGATTCTCAGTTACTTCCTCGGGGTCAAAGGGCAAATATGCCTGATCGTCTCGAACAGCTACGTCGTCGTTCGCATCCCAGGTTACCGCATGCGCATGGTCGGCACGAACACCGCTTGCCGTGCGCCCGTAGCAGACAGTGTCCTGCCCCCACCGGAAATATCCAGGATCTTCCGAGAGCTGAACACCCGTTGCGAAGCCGGCATACGCTTCCGGGCAGCGATAGTAATCGAGAAAATGGTGGCTCATAAGGGCATATTGATTCGCCGCACGGAGCGCGTGAGCTGTGTCTGCAGGTAACCGCGGCCTGTGTCGTCCCCGGATTGAGTGTTCTCAGGGGTATTATCGCCCATCAGAGGATGTAAGCGGCTCCGTCAGTCCCCCGTCGTCGCCGCACTCGGCCCAGGCAGACCGGAGTGAATCGTCTTCGTTTCGCCCCGCTGGAGGATCGCAAGGACGGCAAAGATACAAATCAGAGCGAGCGCAAAAAAGAGTATTCCGCCCTCCCGGTGGAGGTTTCCTGTAAGATACGCCGGATCGACCCGGGTGCCAAGCATCGCAATCACGAATATACGGAGGCCGTTCTTCGCAACGGACAACGGAATGGCCAGCGCGATGAGCAGGGCCTTCTTCCACGGCGAGCGAAGGAGCACTTCCGCCACCACGATGGTGGTGACCAGCAACATAGAACTGGAACGGATGCTGCTGCACTCATGAGCCACCTGCAGGGTCAGGTTGGGGATGGTGAGGAGAATACCGTTCTGCACAACCGGAACTCCACACAGCGCAAAGAGAGCGTGCGCCGACCACGCCGAAGCGATCTGCAGCAAAGCAATGATGCGATCGAGAACGGCGCCGGGCAGCGGCACGAGGCCGAACAGAAGCAGAATGGTAAACGAGAAGGCCTGCGCAACTCCGCGGCCAAAGCAGAGCACAAAGCTCCCGATCCACCACATCACCAGCGCTGAGACTTCAAGGGCGAGCGCGACATCCGGGGCGAGTGACTGACGGTAGAAATATGCGGCGAATGCGGAAACGGCGGCAATCGCCATCAGAGCCGGACCGCTGAAACTGCCCCAGCGATACGACTGCCGCACCGATTTGCGCTCCAGAAAAACGATGAGCGCCACGAGCGGAAGAATCAGCAGGATATGCGTATATTCGTCATTATGCCGCGAGAGCGACAGTGTCTGCAGAAACGGATGCCACGCCGGCAGCACGGCGATCACCGCAAGAGAGACGAAGGCTGTCCAATGCCGCTGGAAATCCGTCATGGAGGGAGAATGAATCGGGAATTGCGAACCGGAAAGATGGCCGACACCGATGAGTGGCTCCCGGGTTCGCAAACACGGACCGCCGCGGCAGTGTTCGACCAATCGACGAAATGAGTTACCCCATATGCCGGTAAATCAACTGTCCCGCCATCGTGGAGAGTGCGCTCGGCAGCGTTGAGCATAAAGCGCGTGTCATTGGCAGGCGTGAAGCCAGCGTCAGGCTCTCTCGGTCATCCCTGGTGCAGCGAAAGTAGTTAATCTGTGTCCGGAGGGCGCCAAGGCGATCCTTAAAGCGAGTTAGACCGGCATTGTCCATGTCCGTCCGGCCGAAATCGATCTGCTCGGCCCCTTCCGCTTTGCTCTCTTCGATCAGTCTCCAGAAAAGCAGCGCCATGCCGCCGAGGTGGTGGAGCTTTCGGTCCGAACAGCCATATTTATAGACGACGGCATTCCGATGGCGAAGGGTCAGGATGGCCGCAACCGGAATTTCATCCTGGCGCACGAGCCGGATCTCCGCGTCGGGCCCCATGCACTCCAGCAGGTTACGAAACCATGCGCGCGGCTGCGGGAGCAGGTGATGGCGCTTCCTGGTGAGCGTGAGTAACTCGTAGAAGGCGTCGAGCAGTTCGGTTGAACAACCCCTCCGGTAGGAAAGTCCCTGACGCTCCGCGTGGCGGATCCGACGCTGTATGCAGTTCCTGTGAGTCTTCCGAAAAAGCTGCTCCGTGGACGGGGACAGATCCAGGCTGTGAAACCAGAAGGACTCGCTGGCCTGCATGCGATGCTCCGCATGGAACCTACCCGACAGCGGCCGGAATTCAATGTATCGCCAGTCTTCGTGACTACATTCTTCCCTGATCCATTCCCCGATATCGAAAATCCCGCACGATTCGTCCAGCAGAGGCTGTGCGTGATCGCTGAATGGCAGCGAAACGAGGCGGCTTCCAGTTATCCAGCTTCTCACTTCGCACAGCGCCAGCCCGTTCGACAAAGCCTCGCCGGGCGGGTTACTGGTCACGACCATGGCGCGATAGCCATAGGTCCTGGTCAGAGCTCGCAACCAGCTGCTGCTATGAAAAACAGAGGCCCCGGGATGGCGTGCAACCAGGTCGCACCAGCGATCGTCCAGCAGTGGGTCCAGAGTATAAAGACGCATATTGGCATGCCTGCTCGCAGGCTGACAAAGGTTGCTCGGCGCAGTAACACCTATCGAACAGAATTAGCCTTGTGTCGAACCGTCGTTCTCAGCCCTGCCGGGCCGCAGGCGACTGGCCGGCACCGTTGTGCCGGGTCCTCCTCGATCCCGATCCGCCGGATGCGGGAAACGAGGATCGATCGGACGAACTCATCTGATATTGCTCGATCTTGTAAAGCACCGACCGGTAGCTGATCCGGAGCAGCCGAGCAGCCGCTTTTCGGTTCCACCCGGTTTCTTCCAGAGCCGTGGCAATTGCGCTTCTCTCGGCCTGCTCTCTAACACTCTGTAACAGGGAGCGCAACGACTTATGCCCGGCCATACCGGTGCGATCCGCAGTCGTTGCCGGTCCCGACGCCTTGCGAAGCGACTTTTTCGAAGCTCCGCAAACTGCTTCGTCCGCTGGCTCGTCCAGCGCCGGTTCGACAAATGCAGGCATCTCGTCGCCGACCACGAGATACCGCTTCACCATCTGTTCGAGCTCACACAGATTGCCCGGCCATTGATAGGACTGCCAGAGCTCCGCCGTCGATGCGGATAAGTCGCGCGGCGGCAGGCCATAGCTTCTGGCAAACCGGTGCATCAGGTGCCGCGACAGAAAGGGAACTTCCTCCCTACGTTCTCTGAGCGACGGAACCCGAACTTCGTACACGCTCAGATACCGGCATAAGTCGGCGTGCAGTCTGTGCTCTGCGAGCGCCTGATCCATCGAGGTGGAGGCACAGGCCACCACGGCTACATCGATCCCGACCCTTTCGGAACTTCCTGGCCGCACGAATTCCCCGCTCTGCAACGCCTCGGCCAGCCTCGACTGCAGGCGCAGCGGCAGTTCTGCGATCCCATCCAGAAAGATTCTGCCTTTAGCGGCCTTTTCCAGTTTTCCGCGATGTGCGGCGCCGGGCCCCGCGGAGCTCCGCGCTGTATAGCCGAACATTTCCCGCTCCAGCAGATCTTCCGGAAGAGCGGCGCAATCGATCCTCGCGAACGGGAATCCGGAACGGATCGAAAGCGCGTGCAGCAATCGTGCCACCGTCTCTCTGCCGCTACCCGGCTCGCCGGAGATAAACACCGGCACGTCCGCTTCCGCCAGCATGGCTACCTGCGCGCGAAGCTTCTGCATGGCCGGGCCGAATCCCACAAAGAACCTGTCTTTGTCGATCTGCTCGACGTTGTCGCTGGAGACGTTCTCCTCGAGACAATCGCTCGCGGAAGGGAGATTGCGCGCGACAGCCTCCTGTAACTGCGTCTCGGCAAGGGGCGTCACCAGATACTCGCGCGCACCCAGACGATACGCCAGCTCCCTGCGGCCTCGATTATCCTCATGGTCAATCACGATGACCGCTGCGGCGGGATGCATTCTCCGCAGCCGGCGCAGCCCTTCCACACCATCAACGTTTCCGCGGGTCAGATCGAACAACATGACATCCGGCGCCGCGCCCGCGCGCAACTTGTCCATGACTTCCCACACGTCGCCCGCGATCTCGACCAGCCAGCCATTCGACTGACCCACGTCCCAGGTGGGACGCAGAATTCCTGAGTCGCGGCTGACAATCAGCAGACCCGCTGCTGTAACAATGTTCTCCATGACGATTCGCCCCTGAGAAGCAAGGCGTGACCTGAGCAAGCGAAGTATGTTATCGAGGTGTTCTGGTGAGGAATTCGATGGCGTGAGGGGCAGACGAGGACCCGTTTTGCGGGATGCACCCTGCCCTGTTCCTGCTGGGCTTAGCGAGACTGATAGTCAGGAAGTTTCTACGCCGGTCATGCACGGCGAAAGAGGAGCGGAGAGGCATCCAATTGTGCTTCCCTGCTGTTCGCCGGAGAAATCAGCGCCCACTCACCCGGCACCTACTAACAACGTGGAAAAGAAAACGATACAACCGGGACAGTTATCCCGGCTGTATCGGGCGGCCTGACTTACTGCCGCCATGAACCTTGTTTCGAAACGACCGGTGTGATGCCCGGCACGCAGTTTTGCGACGCCTTTATCGACACGCAATCGGAAGCTGCTTGAGCGCCGCATCCTGGCGCACGCGGCGCAGAGCCACGGCCCCGCAGCACGCAAAGGCAGCCAAAAGCAGGTAGAGCCACGGCGAGCCGCCCTCCGGGACAGACAGGTTAGGCACGGCCACATCACCGACAAACTCCTGCGGGAACGGATCTCCTGCCGTCTGCGTACCGTCAATCGGGGTATAGAGCCAGAGGCTCGAACCCTCCAGTTCCGCAAGCGCGGCGGCTGTGCTGGAGTCAACTGCACCGTATTCGCCCGTGGCGCCAAGCAGACTGGTCACATAATTCTGCGCGGTCGCGTCCAGACTGGAGAGCGAAAGCGTGCCCGATCCGAGAGAGCCAATGTACCAGATCGCTGCGGAGATATCGCCTTGTCCCGATGCCGGCGTCGTGGCCATCAGATTCGACAAGTATGCGATTGCCGCATAACCGTCGATGCCAATGGTCCCGCCAAACAGGGCCGTGCTCAGCGCGCCCGGAGTGGTGGCCAGCGATGCGAATGAGGTCGCAGTGGCTTGCCATGACTCACTGGGAAGAAAAATCTCGTTGTTGTAGTCATCGCAGATGAAGCCGGGCGTCGATGTAACGCCGTTGACAGTTCCGGTGTAAAACCCAGCGTAAGCGCCCAGCGCCTGTACGTTGGTGTTCGCTACGCCGGTAAAATCAATGGTGACATCCTGCCCGCGCGCGGGAAGTGCCAGGCAGAGCAACACTGAAACGGTGAGTGCCGCAAACCCCGAAATTCTGTATCTCATTACTTCCTCCCGGAACTCCGCTCTATCAACTGTCGGTTAGCTGCGCCGCGGGAGGGGGTGGCCTGCGACGTCCTGCATTGAGTGAATGACATTCTGCGCAATCCAGCAACGCTTGTCAAGGCTGATTCTTTTTGCAACATACTGCAAATTGCTGAGGTTACGTCTGTGAGTTACCCGGTGTTCTTACCCCTCCTACTCGAGGGTTTGCCCGGGGGCAATCGGGTAACTTCGGGTCCAGAGAAGACAGCTTGGAGATGCAATCGATTGCAACCCGTCGCAAACCTTTGCAACATTGGCAGCTTTGCTGTCCCGTGCGCGCCGCTCGCTAATCATCCAGTCAATACCGGGATACGCCCTGGGCTGCTCACTGAAGGAGAAAGGTCGCTTAGGATCGGAGCCCGGCCAGTTCCTGCCTGATCTCGGCGGCATTGCGATAGCCGGGATCGGTCTTCAGCACCTGCTCCAGTTGCTGGCGGGCGAGCGCAGGCTGCCTGACCTTTGCGTAAGTCATGCCCAGGTGATAGCGGATGTCGGGATTATCCGGCATCGTGGTGCTTTGCTGCAGGCTGAGAGCCTGCTGAAGACACGTGAGCGCCAGCGAATAGAGCCCTTTTTGGTAATAGACCCATCCGGTGGCATCGGCGGCAGCCGGCGACCCGGGCATCTCTCTCCGGGCCGTCTCCGCGAGGGACAGCGCAACATCGAGATTTCCGCCGGTTTCAAGCATGACCCGCGCCAGGCCCATGGAGGCTACCGGATTCTGAGAGCTCATGGCCAGAGCACTTTGGTAGGCCTCCGCGGCGTCCTTCCACTGCGAGCCGGCCTCATACAGATCGCCCAGCAACAAACAGAAGGCAACTCGTCCCGGATTTATCTTCAGGGCCTGCTGGCTGGTGGAGATGGCCAGATCCACCTTCCCCTGCGTGGCCTGCGCCTCTGAAAGCTGTAGCCAGGCATCGACATTGTGCGGGTCGAGCGACACAGCTCTTGAAAACGCCGCTTCGGCGCCGGACAGGTCGCGCCGATTGTGGAACAAAATGCTGCCCAGCAGAGTATAGAGGTTGCTGTCCGAAGGCGAACCGGCGATGCCTGCGTTCACCGCTGCCACTGCCTTATCGACTTGCTTTTCGGCAATGTAAGTGTTCGCCAGACCGCGGACAGCATCCAGAGAGCCGGAATCCCGGTCCAGAGCGGTTCGGTACGCGGTCTGGGCGTCGGCATAGCGTTGCTGCGCAAATCTGAGATTGCCCAGCTGCACATAGCCATAACCGCTCTGCGGCGCGACCGCGATCGCTTTCTGAATATCCTGCTCGGCTGGCCCGTACTCCTTCAGGTTGATCTCGGCAAGCGCGCGCAGAGAATATCCCTGAGGGGATCCGGGTTCCATACGGATCAACTGCATCGCATCGCCGTCAAGGCTGCGCATGTCGCCCTGCTCCATCGCCGAGTCGGCGAGGGCGCGCTCAGCGCCGAGCGAGTCGGGGTTCAGGCGCAATGCTTCCCGCCATTCCCCCTGCGCGCGTTCCGGATTGCCCTGTTTTCTGAAAGCGAGGCCAAGAGCGTAGTGCGCCTCGCTGTTGTCCGGCGAGTTCCTGATGACGGCCTGAAGGGTCGGAATCGCGTCACTCACATCGCCGGCGCTTATCTGTATCTCAGACTGATCGAGGAGTGCGTCGCTGTCGTGGGGCGAGGCCTGGAGAACCTGACCGATCAGCGGCCGTGCCTGATCGAAGCGGTTGGCCTGAATGAGAAGCTGTATGAACTTCTTTTTAACCTGTAAGTCGTTCGGGCGCTGCCGGTACAGAAGGCTATACTCTCCGACGGCTTTGTCCGTATTTCCTGTTATGAAATAGTAATTGCTCAGCGCCAGCAGGCTCTGCGGGTTGTTCGGAAGGTCGTGCGCGGCTTGCAGCAGAATACCTTCCGCGGCCGCCGGCTGGTCCTCGGCCAGGTCTAGCCGCGCCAGAGCCTCGCGCGGCTCCATGCTTCCAGGGTCGATCCGCATCGCATCGCGATATTCCTGTTCCGCATCGGAGAGACGGCCGCCGGACATGTAAAAGTTGCCCAGAAGAACGCGTGGCTGCATCGCATCGGGGTCCAGGGCAATGACTTTCCGGAAGCTCGCCTCGGCGGCAACCGGCTGGTTGTTCTTTACCTGGAGCAGAGCGAGAGCCAGATACGAATCCCACTTGCCGGGAGCGAGCGCGATGGTCTTCTGCATCTCCGCGATGGCTCCCTGTATGTCGCCCTGCGCAGCCAAAAGGCTGGAAAGCATCGAGTGCACCACAGGGTCGTTCGGCCGCTCTCCGAGCAGCAGGGTCGTCTGTTCCCGCGCATCGGCGAACCGGTGGGCGGCAATCAGCAGGCCCGTCATCCTGATGCGGCTTTGATAGTCGTTGGGACGCAATTGGACGACGTCGGCTAATTCTGCGTATGCGCGATCCGGCTGCTGCATTTTCAGGTAGGTTTCAGCCAGCTGGAGATGTGCATCCGCATAGCCGGGGTCGATGCGAATGGCATGGCTGAATTCGATCGCAGCCGCGCGGTAGTCGCCCTTCTGAAAGTAGCGCTGCCCACTTTGGAAGCATTGCTGCTTTCGAAGGCCGGGGTTGATGGAGCAGCCCGACAGAATGCCGGCGGCCAGGCACAGAGCCGCGACCAGCCGCCAGGCAGATATACGTTTCATCGCAATAATCTCAGAGAGTTATCGGGTAAGATCCGGCGAATTATGCTTTTCCAGCCGGATCCGAATACAAGTCGACCGAATCACCGTCAGGACCGGGTCAGGTTTGGCGCAGCAATGCCGCGTGTGGCATTCCGTGTGTCGACCACGAGCTTTGCCTGGCTGACGATGCCAGCATAGTCGTACTGGGAGTGGTCAGTTACGATCATAAGCTGGTTCTGTCTGAAGAGACGTTATGTTAGGCGTATTCTTCCTTAACGATTGTTCGGATCGGCGGTGATCGAAAGCCATCCTGGCTGGCGGTGGATCACGCCACAGTCATGCCCTGCACCATGTCGGTTTGTTCGTCTGGCTCGGAGCGTTCACCACGTACGGTGCCCCGCACTCGGGTCAATCGTCAAGCAGTGTTCTGCTCTCGCGTGTCCAGATACCAGTCAGAATGGGCACACGAGGGTGAGGATGGGCACACGAGGGTGAGGCGAAACGGCATCCCGGAATGCGAGGACACATGCTACTGGGGAACAACAGACCCACTCAGATTTTTCGGAGTGGCAGGTTTGAGAACGGCAGAAGCGTCAAACTCATCCGCTCGATCCACAAAGGCGTTCGATGCCGTCGAAGACTTATATTGCATCCAGACTGGGGTTACCGATGTTGATGAGCTGCTAAATTTGCAGACTCCCCATCCATTGTTCTGGTTGATACCCTGAATGTTGGCATTCTCCCCGCTGTCCAAGCCAGTGTGCGCGTAGCAGGTAAGCCCAGTAGACGAAAGAGCTCCATAGACCGTGTTGAGGCTTACACCGGTCTGAGTAAAAATCAACCCTGAAGCCCCCGTGGTGGTCAGCAGGGGTGCCGGAGTCGCAGTCAATGTTCCGGTGGTCGAAGACTGACTTCCCGATCCGGTTTCCGTTTGCGCGAACGTTGACAACCCGCCAACGCAATATTCAATCGTCGAAGGCGAAACGAAGTTCCCGGTCAGGACCAGAGTTTGATTTGTGGTCATCATCAGCCCCACGCCGTAATAATTATGGCTGATCGAATCCGCTGCCCCGTTGTAAGCGGCTCCTGTTTGGGTCAGAGAGGTCCCGTTGAGAGTCGCTGCCGTCAGCGTGTCGGAACCTTCCGTAGCCCCGATCCATCCGACATAGCCCATCGTCGCGGTTGAAGGACACGGGAAATTGTCCGTCCGCGGGCTCGTGTAAAAGGCCGTAGAGCCACTCCCGTCGTTTGTGATCCAGGAATCCTTCATTCCATAGATCCACGGACCCGCCGGGATACCTGGGCCGGACGACGCGGGTTTGAGGAAGATAGCGATGCTTACGAAGCCATTGGTATTCCCGGCTCCGGCCACGGAATATGTCATAGAGGGGTTGAGTGCTGACGTTGAGGTGTACACTCCCCATTGCACCGCTCCTAGAGCAGCACGGCTGGCCGCCAGGAGTGCCCACGTGATATTTGTTTGCGATCCGACCGTGGGCGTCATCGTGACCGTCTTGGGACTCTGGTAATCGGCATCCATCTCGTCGATCACGAGATCGCCGGTAACAGCGGGCGTGGCCGATCCCGCCGTGGCTGTGGTGCTTGTTCCGTGATTTCCCTCGCTCGCCACATCCAGCCCCCCACAGTTCGTAAACTCAGCAATCCACGGTATTCTCAAAGGATCAGAGGCGGAATTAGTCAGCGTGACATAGTTCGCTGAGGTGTCGTTGATTGAATAAAACAATGCCAGAGCCTCAGTGTTTGCTGTGTCTTCGTAGCTCTTGACCGTGTAGCTGTTGCTGGCGTCGTCGGTCGGCGTGTAGACGGCTGAACTGGCATCGTTCATAAAGCCGCCGACGATGCAGTCTCCCGTCCCTCCAAGGGTCGGCTGAGGAAAGCGGCAGACAACATATTCGCCACTCCTCCCGCTGGCCGTGCCCGCGCCTCCGTCGATCTCATCCATGCAGTCGTGGTATTGAACGAGCGAAGGCGCAGCAGCGTGAGCCTTCTGCGTCACCATAAACACGCAACCGAGAATCACAAAAAACAGGAATCTTCTCATGTTATTGCGCCTGTCTCTGGACCGGACGAACCGGCAGAGCCACATCGATGTCGAATACATATGGCGTCACCGTCGCCGAGCCGCGCGCGCTACGCGACGCTGTCAGGAACATCAACCCCTGAGCAACGCAACTCGTTAGGGGAGTGGAGCTAAGATGAATCGTCTCGGCGAAAGCGGCATAGGTTTTGGCCGGCGTCGTCGAGGTGCTCACCTTCTGCTCTGTTTGAAACAACAGATTCGAAGTCGTAGACGGACATGCCACCGCAATGCTCAGAATGATCGTGGAGCCACACGTGATGTAACTGCCCTGATCGAAGTCGACTGTGACATAAACGCTGCTGGACGGGTCTCGGACCTTCGGCAGATTGACCATCGGAGGCTGTGGAGGGGTGAACTGCACGAAGGTAGGCACGCCTTGGTTGGCGTTGCTTTCTGTGAAGCAGGTTGCGGTTGGTGACGAGGAGGATGGCAGGATCCAGCCCGTACCGGCGGTGGCGTTGTTGCTCGCTCCGGCGCGGGGCATTGACAGATCGGGGTGGTGCTCATCGATCGGCCGATCCCGCTGCCCAGTTCGCCGATACTGGGGCAGCTGATGCGCTGAACCAGCGTCGGTGTCTGCGCCCAACTGAAGGATCACCCAAGAGATGCCAAAATCAGGGGGGAGTAAGCGTCGCACGGTGACGTCCTCCTTCTCGCCGTGGAACCAGTCAGCCTATTTAGCGATCAGTCTACACTTCAGGTTTTGCGGCAGCAACGTTCCAAAAGTCATGCGGTTCCTGAGGTTATGTGCAACAAATTCGGCGCCGCACAGGAATCACGCGAGACGAACAGGCCCGACCGCAGCCGGAGCTTTCGGCATCGGTTCGCGAGGGACCATCTTGCCGAAGCAACCAGAGGCCCTTGGCCCGGGTGTCTGCCCAATCAACTGTTGCAACAGGAAGCCCGACAGAACACTTCGCAGCTACGGCGTGCGCATGGGCCTGATACTGATGTCCGTCACTTCAGCCGAGGGCGCGAGCGCTAGCAGGCAGATGACCGTCGACGCTACATCCTCGGGCTGAAGCAGCGAAGCCCGATTATACGCCTTCCCCTCGATGCGATGCACCGCTTCCTGCATGGGCGTGGCCGTGCGCCCGAGATAAACGGAGAGAACACGAACGCCCTGTGGATTGACCTCTTCGCGAAGGCTGTCCGCTATCGCCTTCAGGGCATGCTTGCTGGCCGCGTACTGTCCGACCCCGGCGCGCTTTGCCGACAGGCCAACGCTGGAGTTGATGAAGACCACCTGGCCCCGTGCGGCAATCAGCTGGGGCAGCAGAACCTGCGTGAGCCGATATGGAGCGCGCACGTTCGTTGCATATTGCAGATCCAGATCGTCGACGGGGGCCTGCTCCATGTTCGCCTGGCGGAAGGCGCCAGCACAATGAATCAGAATGTCGACCCCATCCCATTGCAGGAGATGGCGCAGCAGCGTCTGTAAATCCTCCTCGCTGGTCAGGTCCGCCTGTGCTGCTGTGATCGGCCCGTCTTCATGCGCTGCGGAAACCGTCTCCGCGAGGCCATCCGCGCTGCGGCCCACAGCCGTGACGCGGGCACCCTCGCGTGATAAGGCCAGCGCGATGGCCCGGCCGACCCCGCTGCTGGCACCGGTAACCACGGCAATGCGCCCGGTCAGCCCACCAGGACGCTGTGCTTCGAAACTGCTCACCTCAGACTCCCTCACGGATACGACTGACAACTCCACGCGATGCGGCTGGGTGTGCCGTCGCTCGCCGGATACGGCGATCCTATATGGAGGCGGCGACTCGCGCACGCCCGGAGACGGACCCGATCACGCCGCGCAGCAGCCCGAGGTAGAGGGTCCGCTGTCCCGCAACCATCATCAGGAAGCCGATGAAGGCGACTAAAAGCACGGAGCATTCGATGCTCAGGCGAAGCAGTGGCACAAAGGATCGGCAAAAAGCCATCCCCACTGCAAAAGCCACGGCGCCCGCTGCGGCGCTGGCGATCAAAGGCGGACCGGCGGTGCGCATCACATCGCGGAAGGAGATCTCCGTGCCGTGGACGGCCCAGGCAATGAGCGGGAATACCCAGAGGGTCATCACCAGGGAATAGGCGAAGGCGACACCGCGGGGGCCGTACGGCAAGCCGACGACATAGCCGAGAATCATGCCGGGAGCAATCACCAGTGACATCTTCATCTGACGCGCGATGAGCCCGCTTGCCGAAAGCAGCCAGGAGAGGGGGTTGGCCACAGCGAAAACGAGAATCGTCGGGGCCAGCAGCCGGAAGATCGGCACGGCGCCCTCCCATTTAGGGCCCAGCAGAACCAGGACCATGCCCCTGGCAAAGAAGGCGCAGGCAACCGTGATGGGCAACGTCAATCCAAGAACCAGCGAGAACCCCTTGAGAAAGTAACTTCTGCGGCGGGGTGGGTCGTCCTGAAGCCGGGACAAAGCGGAGAAAGCAACCTCGCCGGCGGCGGAGTTGAGGTTGCTGGTCGGTATATTAATCAGCTGGTAGGCGCGTCCATAGAGGCCGAGGGCATCGACGCCCCAGTAACGGCCGAGCAGAACCTTATCGAGATTGTTAGCCAGGTAAACAGTCAGGCCGGTGACCGTAAGAGTGCCGCCGAAGCGCATCATCGGGCGAACCCCGGCGCCGCGCCGGGGCAACCCCGGGATCCAGCCGCTGGTCAGCCACACTCCCGCCGCGGTCGCGAGCGGAAGCGTGATGGTCATCGCCACGAGAGCCCAGTATCCGAACCCCGCTTTGGCTCCGACGATGGCAACCACGGCAGCGAGCGTGAGCGCAGTAACATCGATGGCCGTCAATGTAGTAAAGCGCATCTCGCGCTGCAGCAGCGCAGAGTGTTGCACCGCCGCTGCGTTCAGAATCAGACCCGCGGCAAGAACGATGGTCACCCGGACGAGCCGAGGCTCGTGGTAAAAGGCCGCAATGACGGGGGCCATGGCTATCATGATGCCGGCCAGCAAACATCCAAACGCAATGTTGATCCAGAACAGCGTGGACTTCTGCTCGATGGTGACGTTCGCGCTCTGAATGGTGGCCGCGGAGAGACCAAAGTCCCGGAAAAGATCGAGCACTCCGGTAAATGCCGTGACCATGCCCACCAGGCCGAAATCCTTCGGAGCCAGAAGCCGCGCCAGAACCATCAGCGTCCCCAGGCGGAGGGCAAAGCGCGCGCCCAGGCCGAGACTTCTGGCCAGACCGCCGCGAATCGTGCGCTCTTTGAGATCCTTCATTAACCCTTTATCTGCCGGAGACGATCCCGACGTTTACAGCACGAGTTTCCGGGAGTAAAAAGCCTCGGCATAACCGCTTGCGGAGGCGCACTCCATACCCCGCAGGCGCATCAGGGAGAGAAAAGTTTCCGGCTCAAACCAGTGTTTCGCCCGTTGCGAGCCAAAGGCGTCCATCAGATGCGCAACTTTGGCGTCGCATAGGTCACGGCGGAGAGGCACAAAGACCGAAGGGCGGCCGAGGTCTCCATCGTATTTGGGAATCTCGTACTCGAAGATCAGGTGACTGCGAAAAGTGTTCCAGGTGAGCTCAGAGAGCAGCCTGTGATCCTGGTGTGCGTCCTGGTTGTTATGAGTGAAGATGAGGTCGGGTGCCACGGGCTTTAACTCCTCCTCGAACACCGCTTTGACCTTGGTGCCATGCCAGGGCATGAAACCGTCCTGAAAATCCCTGAGGATCGGCCCTCTGAGGCGGGAGCCGGCAAAGAGTTGTGCGGCTCGCCTGGCTTCCGCCTCTCTCACCCCGACCGCATTAAAGACTGCCCAGTGAAATTCGCAACCGGGATACTCCTCAGCAAGGCGAAGGATGGTGCCGCCGCAGCCGATCTCGATGTCATCGGAGTGAGCCCCAATACAGAGAACTTTGAGCGAGTCGCCGCTCTTTTCACCCAGGCGAAGCGAGATCATAACTGCGCCAGAACCGCCATCGCCTGCGCGTTCTCCTCGAGCGCGCCGCAGCCCTGATCAGCCGTGGCGGAGTCCTGGCACCATACTTTCCAGGGAGCAGCAGCCTGATTGAGCGCTTCCAGATGCTGCTTGTCCTTGAAGGTATCCATACACTGCCAGAAGCCCTTGTATTTGTGTGCCAGCAGGGCCCGTTGCTCGATCAGGCGCTGGAAAGGCTCGCGAACCAGTTCCTCCCCCGGGCGAATGTACTGGAAGATCTCGCGGCGCATGGCGAAAAAGCCGCCGTTGATCCAGATGTCCGTACTGGGAATGGGACGAATTTCCTTCACGGTGCCGTCCGCTTCGGCGTGGACGATATCGAAACTGGAGGTGGGCTGGACGAGAACCAGCGAGGCCACCGCTCCGCTGTCGCGGAAGCGATCCAGCATGCCAGGCAGGGGAAGATCGCTCAGTCCGTCACCGTAGTTGGCGAGGAAGATCTCTTCGTCGCGGACGTAAGGCTCGACCGCCTTGAGGCGCTGGCCGATGTTAGCGTTGGCGCCGGTTTCGACGAAGGTGATTGTCCAGTCGTCGATATCGCGGTTGAGCATCTCCACCCGCTTGCCACCGTTGGACCAGACGAAATCGTTCGAGACCGATTCGTCGTAGTGCAGGAAATAGTCCTTGATGCAGTTGCCTTTGTAGCCGAGGCAAAGGACGAAGTCCTTGTGGCCAAAGTGGGCATAGTACTTCATCAAATGCCACAGAATGGGACGCGTTCCGATCTGCACCATCGGCTTGGGCACATCGTCGGCATATCCGCGGAGCCGCATGCCGGCTCCGCCGCAAAATAATACGACCTTCATAGTTCGGATCGCTCCTTTCCGTTCAGAAGATTGCGGGTACTGGAATCGGCACGATGAACTTACCGCCCCACTCGCGGATGAACTGTAACTGGGCCATGATCTCGCGCTGCAGGTTCCAGGGCAGGATCACGACGTAGTCCGGCCGGGTTTCGCGGATGCGGTCCGGATGATAGATGGGTATGTGAGTGCCGGGCAGAGAACGTCCCTGCTTATAGGGACTGCGGTCAACGGTGTACTCGATCAGGTCCCGGCCGATTCCGCAGTAATGCAGCAGCGTGGCGCTCTTTCCCGGCGCGCCATAGCCGGCCACGCTCTTCCCTTCGCGCGCTGCCTGCAGCAGCAGCTCCAGCAGGGCAAGCTTGGTCTGTTTCACCTGGTGGGCGAAGCTTCGATAACCTTCGAGGGTGGCCAGACCAGAGGCCTCTTCTTCGGCGATGATGCGCGCGACGCTGGGACCCACGGGATGGGTCGCTGCTTCCGCGCGGCATGCGAAGACGCGCAACGAGCCGCCGTGCGACTGCAGCTCTTCGACATCGAAGACGCGCAGGCCGTGCGCTTCGAGGATGCGGACGGTGGTCAGCAGCGAGAAGTACGAAAAGTGTTCGTGGTAGATGGTGTCGAACTCGTTGTGCTCGATCAGCCTTGAAAGGTGCGGAAACTCCAGCGTCAGCACGCCTTCGGGCTTGAGAAGGATCTTCAGGCCTTCGACGAAGTCATTCAGGTCCGGGACCTGCGCGAGGACGTTATTGCCGAGCACCAGGTCGGCGCAGCGGCCTTCCTTCGCCAGATCCTCGGCCAGCGCGGCTCCGAAGAATTTCACCAGACTGGGCACGCCCTTTTTCACGGCGGCTTCGGCGACGTTGGCGGCGGGCTCGATGCCCAGCACCGGGATGTTCCGGGAAACGAAATATTGCAGCAGATAGCCGTCGTTGCTCGCCACTTCGACGACAAAGCTCTTCTCGTTCAGGCCCAGGCGCGTGGTCATCTCCGCGCAGTAGTGTTCCGCGTGGCGCAGCCAGGAGTCGGAATAGGAGGAGAAATACGCATAGTCGCTGAAGATGTTCTCCGCGCGCTCGTACTCCTCCAGCTGCACGAGAAAGCAGTTGCTGCAAACGTAGACGTGGAGCGGATAAAACATCTCGCCCCTGTTCAGATCGGCAGGAGCGAGATAGCTCTCGCACAGCGGAGACATGCCGAGATCGACGAAGGTCTCGCGCAGGCCGGCGCCGCAGAAACGGCAAACCGCGGTCGCTGCCGGAGCTTCGACTTCCTGAAGAGCGGTAAGTGTGGTCATAATCCTTTTTCCTGATCTTCCCTGTTAGGCGTTCGCTGCGGTTGCGGCATACTGCTCCGCCCAGCGCAGATCATTGTTCAGTTTCGCAGCCTGCTGAAGGCGCAGAATCTCGCGAATTCTGAGATAGCGGCCGTTTTCGAGATCGGCCAGCGTGAGGCCGCCGGTGCGGTATGACTCGTACAGCTCCTCTGCGCCGCGCCGCGCCGTCCACTGGGGACGGAAGCCGGGCAGCAGGCGCGTGATCTTGTCGAAGTTCACGCGGTAGCAGCGCTTGTCCGGTCCGCCGCCGGGAGCGTATTCGATCTGGCAGTCAGGAACCACCTGGGCGACGATTTCCGCCAGTTCGCGGATGCGGAAATTCTCCTCAATGCGGCCCACGTTGAAAGTCTGGTTCTGCACGGCTTCGCGCGGAGCGTCGAGAACTGCAATCATCGCGCCAATGATGTCCTGGATGTGAACGATGGGCCGCCATGGCGTGCCATCGCTCTTGATCACAATCTTTTTCGTGGCATAGGCGCTGGCCACCAGGTCGTTCAGGACGATATCCAGGCGCAGCCGCGGCGAAGCGCCGTACGCGGTCGCGTTCCGCATGAAGGTGGGCGTGAACGTGTCGTCAGCCAGCAGCGCGACATCGCGTTCTACGTAGACCTTCGATTCGCCGTAAGGCGTCACCGGGTGCAGGGCGGATGTCTCGTCGAGAAAATCATCTCCGGCGGCGCCGTAGGTGCTGCACGAAGAGGCGAAGACGAACCGCGATGCGCCGGCCTCCTTTGCCAGTTTCGCCAGGCGAACCGAGGCCAGATGATTAATATCGTAGGTCAGCTGCGGATTGAGATTCCCGATGGGATCGTTGGACAGAGCCGCCAGATGCAGAACGGCGTCGAAGCCTTCGACATCGGCGCGAGTGATCTCGCGGAGGTCGGTGCGAATTTCCGGAATGGCCCGGAGACCGCTGCCGAAGCTGCAATTGTCATAGAGATTAGTGTCGAGGCCCACAACGTCGTGGCCCGCGGCTTGCAGCATCGGAACGGCAACCGCTCCGATATATCCCCGGTGACCCGTCAACAATATTCGCATAGGACTTCCTTCCCTTAGCTGTCTGATCTGGTGTGTGTGTGGAACAGGCACAGGGCCTGTCCGGGCCGCCGTGCGGCCGGTCGTCAACAATAACTGCGGAGTTAGTCAGCCGCCTGATCGCCGGCCAGCAGGCCGGCCTGGCTCAGGACAGAAGCGGCTTCACTGATCCTGAAAAACGGGAGCCCGGAGCGCTCTGCGATGTCCAGCAGCGAGTGCTCGCCGTCGGAGAGATTCAGCACCCAGAGCCGCGCGTTGATCTCGTCAGGGATGGCCGTGCCCCCGGTGGAGCGGTAGAGGCCGCGCCGTCCCAGCTGCGGTTCGCAGCAGGGATTGCGGTTGATGTACTTCCGGTTGCCCTCGAGCACATCGAAGATCGCGACGCAGGCGCGCAGCGAGCGCTCCAGCGACTCCGGCCGGAGAAATTCGAGATTGTCGGCGGATGTGTGGTACTCCGGAAACGTGCCCCAGACGCTTCTCATCAGGCAACCGACCGGAAGATTGAAGCCCGGCGAGCAATACTGGCGCTCGTCGTAGCCATAGGGCGAGAAATCCAGCGTCTCGAAAGGCTCACCGCAGTCACGCAGAACGCAGGCCGCGGCGCGGTCGATCTCCGCGTCGCCGCGGCGGCTCTTCTTGTAGTGAAAGCCGCCCGCGTCCCCTATGCAGGTGAGCACCAGGCCGTGGCGGATGCGCGCCGCAGCCTCGCGGTTTTTTGCCAGCCAGGTAATGGCCCCGATGGTTCCGGGAATGAAAAGAAACCGGTAGGAATAGCGCAGCTCGTCCTGCGCGAGTAAGTGCTGTGCAAGAAATACAGCGACGCTGAGCCCGGAAAGATTATCGTTGGCCAGTGAGGGATGGCAGACGTGACAGGAGATCAGCACCTCATCCTGCGAGCGGCCGGGCAGGAAGCATTCCCCGTAATTGAGGACGCCGTCTTCCAGCTTCGAGTCGATGCATACTTCGTACTCCCTCTCCTCAAGCTGAAGTAACTGGTTTTGTGACAGGCAAAACCCCCAGTCCTCCTTGTAATAGGACGTGCGGTAGGGGATCCAGTCGGGATGCTCGGGAAGCGTAAACAGATGCGGCCTGAGCTCATCCAGACTGAGCGTGGCATGGACCGGCGTGCTGTAGTTCACCACGTGCAGGTTCGAGCGCTGGAAATCGACGACGCGGTTGCCGTGACGGTCCCGGATGAAGGCATCGCGGATGTTCCATTCCTTCGGTACCGTCCAGTCAAAGACCTGTGTGCCGCTGGCCACCGCGGAGATGCGCAGGGGAATCTGGTGTGCAATCGCCTCCAGCGTCTGCCTGATACCGTCGCCGGTGATGCTTCGGCAAATCGGATAGAGGCTGGCGGCAAAGCTGTGCAGCTTGCCCCCGAGCCCGTCCGCGCATTGCTCATTGAAGTCTGCCAGCAGGCTGGTCATATCAGGAAAACAAGGGATACTGCGCGTCGCGATCTGAAATGACCTCGACCGCTCCAGGCCACTCGATGCCGAATGCCGGGTCGTTCCAGCGCACACCGCGAGCCGCTGTCTCTTCATAGAACTGCGACATCTGGTAAAACACTTCGGTATCGTCTTCGAGGGTGAGAAAGCCGTGACCGCAGCCTTCGGGGATGTAGAGCATCTCGTGATTCTGAGCGGTCAACTCAACCCCAATCCATTGTTTGAACGTAGACGAGGCCTCGCGCAGATCGACAACCACGTCGTAAATCGCTCCTCGGGTACAGCGCACCAGCTTGGCTTCCTGATGCGGCGCGGCCTGATAATGCACCCCCCGCAACGTTCCCCGGCGAGTGTTAACAGAGATGTTGCACTGCACCAGCGCAGGATTGAGGCCGTGCGCTGCAAACTCCCTGCAACACCACGTGCGTGCAAAGAAGCCGCGCTCGTCGCATCGCGGCTCGATTGAGATCTTAAACGCTCCGGACAACCCGGTTTCGAAGAATTGCATGCAGCTCGCTCAGATCAGGGATGATGCGGCAAATCGATCCCGGTTAGATCCGCCTGAAGCGGAAGCGTGACCACCTTGTCGCGATCGACTCGCGTATCTGACGGCTGCGTGTTGCCGCCCACTTGAAATACTGAAGCGTATCGAATCATCCAGTCTTTTCGAGTGCGATCGAATGGCTCCAGCCCCCAGTATCTCCACGGCCAGTCGCGCCGCACCGACACGTCACCCTCGTGAATCTCTTCCAGAAAATCGGGGACTGGGGTCCAACATAAGTGCACCGCGACTCGCGTCCGCACATCCAGATCAACGCCGGAGACGAAGAGGTATCCGCCCGGTCTCACCAGTCGGACTACCTTGCGCAGACATTGCTCAGCGTCAGGCGGATTCATGTGGCAAAGAAATTTGTTCGCCACCACGACATCCACAGGTCCAAGACTGCGAGCAAGCTCTGGATCGCCCGCATCACCAACGTGCCATTCAATGCCTTCCCTGAGCCAGGGCTTAATCGTCATCCAGCCATCCTGATACTCGAACATCTGCCGCTTTTCCGACTCGCTAAGCCGTTCGAAAATGTCCGAACCGATGAGTTCTTGGCTCTCCACTGGATACTTGCCTTCCCGGGCAATCTCCACCACCTGAGCGGAGATATCGACGGCATGCACAATGAGCTTCAGGTCCGGACGCGCTGCACGAATCGCCCATGCGATGGAATAGACTTCAGCTCCATTGCTGCATGCGACAACGCCGATCCGGAGTGTAGCGCCCTCCTCGCAACGATCCGCGATGGTGCAGAGCAGATCGAGTTCCGGGCGATTGCGCAGAAAAAACGTTCCGTGGTATTGCCGCCGCGCAGAATGCAATTTCACCAGGTCATGCAGAAATGCTCCATAGCGAAGGCCAGGACCTGTTTTCCGGAGAACAGCCGGCAGACGCTGCCACATCCGTTCATTCATGCGCAGAAATAGCCGGCTCATATGTCTCCGAAGCGTTGACACCTGCACTCCGCGCGCCGGCGGCGGAAATGGCGCAGTATTATTTGCTGCCCTAAGCTCGTTGATCACAATAGACACACCTCCCTTCATCTTCGGCTCGCTAAGCATCTGTCCGAGCACTCTCCGTGAGAAGCCGCGCGTTTTATCCCAGGCGCAATGTTAGCCTCCGGGGGGTTAGGTTGCACTCGTTCGCTGCTCGCCGCTAGCTGGCTGGCAAATACGTCCGGCGTCAGGTCTTTTGAGCGCTATGTGAGGGCGGCTCTTATTGCATTCGCGGCGCCACGCCTCGATCAGTTGTATTGCATCGGCCAATGGCTCGAACCAATATACGTTGAAGCGTTCATCGCGCAAGGTGCCGTTTCATGACTCGACGAACGCGTTGTCGGTCGCTTGCCAAGCCGAGAGAATAGGATACGGATCTTCTACGGTCCTGCAGCTGATCGGCGACAACATCCACACTCCACGCCTGTTTTAGTGGTGATTCGCGCAGGCAACGGCCAACCGATATTGTTCATCTAGAGCGGCGCGATACTGCGCCGCTTTGGAGCTAATGCTCGCCCTTATAGCTCCATCGTGCTTTTCAAGATCATAGAACCGCTCGATCAAGAGCTGCGGTGTCAGTGAGTGGATATCCACGCAGTAATGGGGCATCCCCATCGCCTCCATCAGCGCTGAACACTTATGATGAAATGAAATCGCCAACACCGGTTTATCAAGAACCATTGACATCAATACGTTGTGAAAACGAGTCGCCACGACCAAGTCCGTCGCCGCAATCTGCGATAACAGAGCCTCTATCGACTCAACCGGCTCGTCAATAATTCGGCGATCGTCGTATTCTGTCAGGCGCGCCTTCAGTAACTGTTTGAATTCTGTTGCCGTTTTCGCATCTATAGAATCGCCCAGGAGCAGTCGCACATCGTAGCCGCGCTCCAGAATCCACTCGACGAACCCCGCAAGAGCCTCAAGATAGCGTGCATAAGCTGCTGCGTCAGGTTTCTCAATACTATAGCGACCTGCGTATCCCATCAGACCAATGCCCACAACCAATCGCCCTACCGGTCGCAGGGACGGATCCTCTCTCGCTCGGTCTGACAGGCTAAACACCAGGTCAGGATAAACGCGATCACCGGCTTTCACGAAACCGATGCTTTGCAGGTATTGTTGCGTCGAAACATCACGATAGGACCGGTAATCGGCCATGACAAGCGCGGACTTCACGAAGAATCGTCCCACTCTGCTGTATAAGGGACCAGCACCCACGCTCAGGAAGAGCAGCTTGCAGCCACTGAGTCTGGCGGCCAGAGACCACCTAAAAACGCTGTAGGGGCCATCGTCTCTCATCATGCCGAAGGCGTCGTTCAGCAGCCCCGTCCCTGGCACGATCAGAACTCGTACACCATGCAGCGTTCGGAAAGAGCAAAACCAGCGATATATCTCACTGGGAACCCCTACCAACAGTTTGCGAGCGAGGCGCGCAATGGGATTCCGCGTCGTCCATGGACCGACAACAACTTTGTTAATCGGTACCGTGCGGATCCCATATTTTGAAGCAACCGCCGCCGTGCCAGTGCAGATGCACATGATCTCAGCATCAGGCGCCAGACTGCGAAGATGGAAGAGAGTTGCCTCAAGAGTTGTGTTATTTCCTAGGTTACCGACACCGAAATTGCCGAAAAGCGCAATTCGCGGCGCCACGGGGGATCCCTGTTTGTCTTTTTTGTGGCTTCTCATCGTTTAGCGAGGGCACTTCTGATTTCACAGCATCTCGGCTCGGAGTGGTGTTTAGTGACCGGCCACGTCCTTGCTTAGAGGCGGATTATTCTGCGCTTGCACAGGGCGAAGGGCGTGCAACGGGGACCATATCGCTTCTTCAGCGAAATATTTCCACTGCGTCGCAAACCTCGCCAAGACTGCGCATATGCATCGCATGCGCGCGCTAAATGGTAGGTCGCTTCTCCTGATCGTGGCTAAGTGCTCCTTCAGCATACGGCAGTAGGGAAATGCGATTCGGCGCTTGTCATCCGCGTATGCAAATCTTATCCAATCGCGAGCAGTCCAGTCTCTCCTGAGCGTCGCAGCCGCAGGGTGCTCACGCCGGAAGAACATGTCCTTGTCGACTTGCTGAAGGCGTCCGGACAGAGCCAGCTCGAGGAGCAGAACCTGGTCGGATCCGGCATAGAATCCGTGCAGGCTTGTGCGCTCGAGTACGTCACGCCGAATCACTCCATAAAGCGACCAGAAAATATCCGCGCTCTTACGCTCCATTTCTGTGAGGCGGGCAATTCTCGCTTCTGGCGCGTCATCCATGATGGAGAGGCAAAAGGTCTGCCGCCGCAGCAGATGTCCGGCGGCGTCCACATAAGAAATCGTAGGGAAGCTCAAGACGACACCCTCGTCTTGCTCGAGCCCTTGCAGGCAGACCTCAATGAATTCCGGACTGAACAGATCATCGTGAGCGATCCACTTGAAATAGCGGCCACGCGACAGCTGAAATACTCTGTTGAAGTTGGGGGTTACCCCCATATTGCGGGGACTCTCATAGACGCGGATCCGACTATCTTGCTCTGCAAATTCTCGGCATATGGCTACAGTTCGATCCGTAGAGGCGTTGTCGCAGACGATGAGCTCCCAGTCCGAGAACGTTTGAGCTAACACGCACCGAATCGCCTCTGCAACGAAGCTTTCCCCGTTATACACCGGCAAGCCGATGCTCACCACTGGAGCTTGTGCTCTCATTGTCGGACTCCGAAGATTTTCGCGCGCTCCCCAATCCGTCAGGGGCGCGCCGCCACCAGCTCTTTGGCGGGAGCGGTCTCCGCTGCTTTATGTTTCGCGACGACTCGGGCGTCGCGGCGCACCGTACCACCCGTACCCCCTTCGGATACCGCGGCCCCGATCATTGCCAGAAGCGCATACCAGGCAAACTGCATCTGATCGAAATACCCAATTCCAAAATATGCAACGACGTGGGCCAGCAGGGCCGCGCCGAGACACCAAAAAAACCACTGTCTCTTTCGGTCCCCTGCGGCGCGTCGTCGAGCAGCTCCGAGCCGGCCAAAGCTACGGGAGATCACGAGGATGAACGGCACCAGGGCCCCGAGGCCCCCGGTCACAGCATCGGCCACATATTGGTTTGACAGGTCCCACATGTCAAATCCCCACTTGTTGTAGTGCACCGTCCCCATCAGCCACCATTCGCTGAAGTGGAGGATGCACTGGTTCACCAGTTCGAAGCGTTGGTAACCAGAGGAAGATCCGGTGAGATCGATGCGCTGGATCAGCGCCCAGACCGGCGCTTTCATGACCATTTGCAGGCCGATCAGAGTAATTACGATTCCCCAGCGGAACTCACGCATCCGCCGGCGCATGGGCCAGAAGCACAGAGCAACGATACCCCCCACATAGGTCAGCAGCGACGTGCTGGCGTTGGAAGTAATTGTCATCAAGGTGGCGCCGATCAGCCCCGCGATGGCAAACCTCCTTGATTCGCGGTCCTGCCACAGCCAGATCAGCAGGGGCAACAGCGTTCCGCCGAAAGCGCCGGCAGTGATATAAACCTCGAACGAGCCCATGGCTCGTGGTTTCCCATCGCGGACCGAGACCCCTACCGGGCTCCCGCCAAGAAGTCCAAATATATTCCTGTGGGTAATCTGCTCATTCAGCATGCACGCTCCCTCGATGAGTGCGAGGACAGCGAGCACCCTGATGGCCCGCCGAACGTCTTTGCTGTCTCGAATCAGAAATCTAAGAACAAAATAACCTCCCAGAGCGTCGAGCAGATTCCCTAGAGCCTTAATAACTGCCCCACCGACCATCCACTGGAGACAGAATGTGGCGAAAATCACCAGAGCGCAGACCGTAAAAGCCCGGTCAACGGGTGTAAAACCACCCGCAAAGCGGGACGCTCCTTCTTGTCGGCCAGTGATCGCGAGTCGGATCAGGCCGAAAACAACAAGGACACGATAGATCGTAAAATGGGCGCCGCCGAGAACAATCACCTGTCCCGAAGGAACAAGAAACAGGAGCAGAAGCCATGGAACGATCACCCATCTTCGTGGCCACACCAAGGTGAGAACGATGGTGACCAGGAGGGCAACGGCAACAAGGGGATGCAGGACAGTGCCCGACGCCCCACCTCCGAATCTTATGTCGTTTGGCTCCAAAGGATAATCTGGCTTTGCAGGGAGGTCCGAATCTGCGTGCGACGGGGATTTGGTTGAAGGGTGGCTCCACTGGAGACAACCCACGCGGTCAGATCTTTTCAGCGAATTCTCTGAGGAGAGGGAGGGGATCCGCTACCCGCATTCCGCCGTATTTCTTGTGACGGATATGCTTAAGATGGAACTCCCGCAACCTCCTGTTGAGGACGGGAAGCCCAAACCTGGTGAGGCGGACGCACGTTGTCTGGATCGGAAGATTTTTCCGCCAAGCTCTCCTGATGTGTCTCGCGCATTCGTAAAATTCGCAAGGCAATACAAGAATCTGGCTCGTGTTGTGGATGCAGAAGGCGGAGATGGCATAGCTTTTCATGCCCATTGTCTCGGCTCTGAGACAAATGTCTGTTCCGTAAAAATGAAAATGCGGCAGGGAATCGTCGAAGCGCAAACCCGATGACCTTCGCAGAATGAGCACGATCTCATCGAGAGTCTGAATCTCCACCGGATGCGGAAATGGCTCTCCGATGATGCCTCGGCCTGACGAGTACACGTGGCCCCAGCCACGACCGTCTTTCGTCTTGCCATACGGCCCCAGTACACCCCAATGCGGATCGGTCTTCTCGAGCGAATCCAGGATTTTCCCGAGTCTGCGCAACCACCCTTCGGGCAGAAGAATGTCCTGATGACAGAAGACGATGAGATCGTTTTGCGCACGATCGATGACATCATTATAGGCCAGCGCAGCAGATGAGAAATTGCTCTGAACAAGGATCTCGTGATCGTGCGGAGGCTTCAAGCAGGGTGAGGCGAGGAAACTACTCTCAAACGTGTCCCTGTCATTGACAGCAATGGCAAAGGTGAGCCGATTCGTGTAGGACACGAACTCAAAATCCCCCTGAACTTAAATTTTATTCGATACCCCTTTACTAAAATCTGTTCCGGGGCAGACGCAAAAGTCAATAACCAGAACCTGCGTGTTCACTGGCCGTGACGCCTTTCAGGTCTCTTTTCGCGCACGACGGACACGATCCCATTCAGAACAGCCAGAATGCAGCCGCTTACCACCACGAAGACAAAGCGAAAAAATGGGTCGGGAACCCCGCTGGAAACCAACCGCCCGGCAGAGGGCCATCGCCACCACACCCCAAAAAACAGAGTCCCTCCGGTAGCCGTAAATTCCTTCTCGCAGGTCCATGGGACCACTGTTATGTTGATCTGGACCGCCGGTTTTGCCTTGAATGAGGCCAGGTTACCAATCACGGACTACGAAATCGACCCTTACTGCGGCACCGCCTGACCTCCAAGACGAGTCGGTGAGGACGGTTGTAGACCCGAGTATTGGTATGCTCCAACGTTCCATGACCCGGTCAACGGCCGCGCATTGCCCGCTGAGCAGCTTACGGTGTGATTCGAGGTGTCATAGGAGCAGCCGGCGGTGGTCCCCTGCGCGCACGCAGCCTCGGCAGAAACTAGATTTAGTATGCTCACAGCGCAGTATCCCGTCGTTTCGTTGATTCCTGGTGTGGTTACCGTCGAGTCCGTTGCTGCCGTCGGAGCATAGTTGTTTGCTGATGTATAACCTTGGATCGCGGCGGTCGAGTTTGTCATGTAGACCGCTTCCGATTCGGACGCCGGGGCGCTATTGAATATCGAGCCCTGGTTAGCAGCAGGAGAAATCCACTGATTATTGACTGAGGTAACGGCACTTCCTGTAGCAAAGACGAACGCTCCGACTCCCCCAGGAACCATTTCCACAGTGTTGTTGAACAGAATCCATTTCCCGCTCCTGCCTTCGTCAGCAAGATAATTCCCGCTCGCTGTCGGCTGATTGTCATGCCAAACATTGTTGAAAATGTAGTCCGTCTGGCCTGAGGGGGTTCCGAAATCAGGAACGTAGCTGACGGAATTATCGTAGGTTGTGCCTACATAGCGCCAGATGTTGTCAAAGAACAAGTTTGGGTTGGCCGGACCGCCCGCGTACTCTCCCTCGCAAAACGGGTCGTCACCGTGTCCGCTCCCGTCTGTCGTCATGTTGTAATACTCAAACAGATTATCGTAGATGTAATGGCAACTGGAGGACACAATATCTCCCGCCGAGCGGCGAAAAACACTGTACCTGACGATATAGAGGTCGGTGTTGTTTCTCCCCAGAGTGGACAACGAGAGATCGTCCGAGTCCTGGCCGTCCACGACATCAAACTGAAGCACGACGCCGGGCCAGCTCGCGTTTCCTTCCATCCCGGAGGCGGTGCCCTGTTGACCTGCGGACGTGTGGCTCCAGCCGTGAAGATAGAGGTTCTCGAGAACCAGATAGTACGGCGTGTAGGCGTTCTGCGCCCCGCCACTATAGTAGCCAATCATGCCTTGATCATTGCTGTTGTTCCAGCACCAGCCGGTCACCTCGAAGTTATCGAAGACAATCCAGTTATAGCCCGGAAAGCGGATCATGTTGTTGCCGGAGCCGCCGACCGTGTCATAGGCGCAGGATGAAACTGGACATGGTCCTGTTCCAGGACAGGCTCGTGTGGGATTGTCAGCGGTCATGATCGGCCTTGCCCATGAAGATCCCGAATACCATCCTGGATCAACACCAATGTAGATTGGAACGCTCTGCGAGGTTCCCGCCCAGGTCCATACCCAGCCGTTGGTGTAGGGCGTATCAGAACCGTTTCCCATGTGCCAGGCGTCGCCGCCTCGGAAAATATAGCCATCGCCACCTGCCGGTTTATTGGCCGCGCAGTTTCCCGTGCAGGTGCTCATTCCGGGCGCATGCGCCCAAGGATGTCCGCTCAGTTCGCTGGCTCCGTCATTGGAGTCTGACCCATTGGCTGCGACGTAGAAGCAGTTGGTGACCCCGAGGCTAGCCAGTGTAACCAGTGGCCCTGTCGGATTCGTGGTGTTCAGATAATTGGCGCCTGTGGGGCAAGTCCCGGCCCAGCTCAAAGAAGGCGTGGCGAAAATTAGAAGAGTGAGAGCAATTGACAGAAGCGTGCTGCGCATGTGCGCCTTTCCCGGGTACAAATCCCGCTCTGCTCCACCTGTCGGCGACAGTTTCGTTTCATTGTGGCGACGGCATCAGCTATGAAACCTAAAGTAGCTTACGATGGGCGATTAAGTAATTTCTTTATACCCGAGCATGGTAACGATGAAAAGATTACCAAAGTGCCATTCACGTGTCTGGCCTGCCAGAGCCCAGTTTCGGTCAGAACACTCAGCTAAACATTTGAAACAATGAGTGATGCACGGCAGTCAAATTGGCAGCCAACCCAGACATCTTCATCCACGCTCGGCATGTACACGATTGTCTTTTGGTTTCATGCAATCGTGTCGCCACATCGCTACCAGAGCTCTTCAACTCGCAAGTCCCTCAGGTCCTCCTCCTGAAACGACTCAAGCCCGACCCAAGGGCGAAGCCAGCGCAGAGCCCCGCGTTTCGTCACCTCTGCAGTACGCAATTTCAACAACTCCTTCCCCATTCCAGGGTTTTTCTGCAACAACTCCCCGGGGAAGCCAGGCTGAATCCAGCGAGATTCGCGGATCGTAAACACGCACATTAAAGGGAGGTTGAACTGCGCCATCCGGGCCCCCAAGTGCAATGCGAACACCACCCTCGTCGAACTGCACATCATCGAACGCAAGCGCGCGACGGGCGCGAAACCAGGCAACGACTTCCTCCGCAGTCCCGAACCAAACGCGATGCTTCTGAATCTCTCCGAGAAGCTCGCCGTAAAAGTGATCCCACAGTCTTTCCGGCGACAAGCTTCGCGTGTGCCAGTTTACGGTGAGTGCGCCTCCTGATTCCGCGAACGTGCCGATCACGTGCCGGCAGGCATGCAGCGCTTCGGCTTCTGAAAGCGTCATCCGGTCGGTGTAGAACATCGCAGAGTCCTGAATGTTCAACGGCAGCTCAAGCAGGCTCCGGGCATTCAGCGGACAGAAGGGCTGCGAAGTGCCAGCTCGAAAACCTACGGCATCGTTGTAACCAAACGTCGAGTCATACGAAAATCCCGCGTCCTCCAGGATTCCGGGAGAGTCCTGGCTCCAGTAAAGCCAGTGCATCCGTGTCCCTGGAATCGGCCTCGCCGCCGCCTCGCCAACTCGTTTTCGCTCAATTCGAGCTTGCTCAACATCCTGCCACGCATCTATCCCATGCAGGCCAATTTCACAGCCTTTCCTGATCAGTCCCCCGATCTCCGCTTCGATGGACTTTATATCGTATTTCGCCGCGCGGCGGCGCGGAGCCGAAGCAGAACCCAGCCGCCCCGCCACATCCCTGAAAGGCAGAAAGTAAAACGTCGAACCAAAGTCCTTCTCGATCTCCCAATACCGCTCGAACTCCAGCCAAAAGTCCTCAACTACTCCCGTATACACGAGCGGCAGAGACAAAACCGCTTTCCAGTTTTGCACGCATTTCGACCATGCAAGCCGCCCCCTCAGAGCCTGAACAAGTGAACCCAGAGAAGCACGGTAGAGAAAACCCAGCAGCGTGTGGTCGAGCTTGTGATCACGAATTCCAACGAAGTCCACGTCGTGAGTAAGACACGCGACGAAATCATACCCGTGCGGAGCCGGCGGCACTTCGACAAATGGAATCCTGAGCGATTGCAGGATGAATCGCAGTAGCGAAATCTGCAGGTCCAGCGTTGCCACCAGGGCGTCCTTCGCGGGCTGACCACAGGTCAGCAGGAAGGCCACCTCACCAAAGAGATCGAAACCCACGCGAACGGTCGTGCCCTGCGCCGCTTCAATAACGGACCCCAGAATCCCCACCGAAGACTTAGATCGGATCACCGTGTGCCCGTCACAGCGAAAGGTCATCGCTTCCCCGCAGATCGGGAATTCGCTGCCCTGCCACGCTGCCCGCCCGCCCGATCCCACCCATTCCGGCACGACGCCGATCTGTTCGTCAATACGGGTGGGACGCGAGCTGTAAACCACCAGCGCGTCCGTACCCGGATCCGAGGGAATCTGATCGCATGTAATGATCACCAGCTCGTACTTCCGTCCCGCGCGCCAGAATTCCCAGGGCGTCTTGAAAAGTTCGAAAAACTCCGCAACCACCCTGGCTTCGCCTTCTTTTGCAAGGACGCCAATCAAAGCGCACCGGCCGATCGACCGCCCCGTGCGCTGGCGGCCAATGCGGGGGGCTCTACCACGCCCGCCCCATCCCTAATCGGAGCACCGTCGGCAAAAGAGCGATGCCACAATTCCAGCACCACCAGCGAGAACACTTCCTTGCTGTACTCCGCCCCAACTGCATTACGCTCGAGTAGTTTCTCTATCGTTCGCTTTTGGAAATAACCCCGATCCAGCGTGCTCCGGTCCAGCAGGATTTCCCCCACCCAATCGCGCAGGCCATTGCGGAGCCACGCACGATACGGCACCGGGAAGCCCACTTTCCGCCGCGCAACAATCTCCTCGGGCACCCGGCCCCGCAGCGCCTTCTTCAGCATGTACTTCATGGTCCAGCCGCGCACCTTCTGGTTTCGCGGCAAACCCGCGGCAAACTCGAGAACCTTGTGATCCAGCAGCGGTACGCGCAACTCAAGCGAATTCGCCATCGTCATCTTGTCCGCTTTGATCAGCAGATCGTCCGGCAGCCATGACTTGGTGTCGACGTATAGCATCTTGTTAAGGATGCCCGACTGCGGTGCCTGTGCAATCAGTCGCCGTGTCACTGCAACCGACAGCTCCGGATCGACCTGCCGTGCCATCTCCTCGGAGTAAAGACTCGCCTTCTGTTGCGAGAAGAACTCGAACCCCGACGAGGTCCGGCCCTGGTAATACTGTTCGAACGGAACCGCCATTCGCGGACCATATTTCGTTAGCACGCGGGATTGTGCCGCATTGCCCAGGAATTCCATCCCAGCCCCGACCGGCCTCCGCAGCGGACCCAAGGCCGCCTTGATGCGTTCGAACCAGAAATTGTTGCGATAGTTCTCATATCCGGCAAAAGCTTCGTCTCCACCCTCGCCCGAAATGAGAACAGTAACATGCTGCCGGGCAAGCCGCGAGATGTAATACAACGCGATCGCCGGCGGCTCGCATACCGGTTCCTCCATGTGCCACACATAGCCGGGCAGAAACTCCGCGAAATCGCCTGGTGAAATCGAAAGCTCGTGATGTCTCGCTCCAAACCGCTCGGCCGCCAGCCGCGCGTAGGGCCGTTCGTCCACCACTCCTTCGCCCGAAAAGCCAATGGTGAAGGTGCTGATTGGCTTGTCTGTCTTCTGTGCTGCAAAGCTCAGCATGGCCGTCGAGTCCAGACCGCCGCTCAGCAGAAATCCCACCGGCACGTCGCTGATCATGTGCAGTTGCACTGTCTCATCGAGGAGCGCGATCAGTTGCTCCTCCAGATCTCCCTCCGACTGGCGGCTATGAGAGTCGGGGAAACTGAGATCCCAGTACTGGCGAACCTCGAACGTTCCGTTCTGCGCCGTGAGTGTGTGACCGGGCTCAAGCTTGAACAGATTCTTCAGCAGTGTCTCGTTGCCCGGCATGTAGTAATACGTCAGAAAGCGGTCAATCAGCTCGGGCGCAACTTCACGCGGGACGGCAGCGTCGGCCAGGATCGCCTTCATTTCAGAACCGAAAGCAATGAAATCCCGATGCACGTGGTAATAGAGCGGCTTGATACCCACCCGGTCCCGCGCCAGGAAGAGCGTTCTCTCGCGCTCGTCCCAGATTGCGAAGGCAAACATTCCCCGGAGCCGCTGGACGCAGTCCCTGCCATACTCCTCGTACAGGTGGACGATAACCTCAGTGTCGGATTGCGTCCGGAACGTGTGGCCTTTCTGTAACAGTTCGACGCGCAGATCCTGATAGTTATAAATCTCCCCATTGAATACGATCCAGACCGTTCCATCTTCATTGGAGAGCGGCTGGTGTCCTCCACTCAGATCGATGATGGAGAGACGGCGGAATCCCAGGCCGATTTGTCCTGAAACGTAGAACCCCTCGTCGTCTGGACCGCGATGGCGAATAGCGTCCGCCATGCTCCTGATCAAAGGCGCAGGAACGGATGCTTCACGATCGAACATGTATTTGCCGCAGATGCCGCACATATTATTACGCTGATTACGTTCGCCTGACTCCGGCGCGTTCGATACCGGATGGGCTGCTGCGGCTCGGCGTTGGACGCCAGGCACAGCAGGGTTCTATTTGTTTCCTTTAGATTCGAGCAGGAAAAGACGCCGCATCTGCCGGCGACGAATGTAACGCACGAGTTCGGCGTTGCCGCTTCGCTGAGACGGACTGAAACAGCCACTCAGATAACCGCAGGCATGGGCCACGGACTTGACCAGATAAGGCTTCTGGAAAATCCGCCGAATGCACTTCGCAACCAGAAATAGCGGATGGTAGCCGGAGACGTAGTCGGCTCGCCCGTTCTTGAGACTGTCCCGCCACGCGCCGGCGGCGGCGCCGGTGGGTCGGCGGTGCAGGACTTTGAGGTCCGGAAAGCTGCGGGTGCGCCAGCCCAGCATGTTGGCGTGGATCTCGTCCACCGTGTCCCACCCGGTGCTGCGGATCAGACCACCGATGTCCGTCCAGCAGGCGCGACGGTACAGCTTTACGGCGCCGCGGACGTGGTTCTCGGGTTGCTCGTCAATCTTGATCTGTCCGCCGTCCTCGCAATACATCACACCACCGCAAATGCCGAGATTCGAATTTTGCGCGAACCGCTCAAAGCAGCTCTCGAAATACGTCGGCGGAAGAACCATATCTCCGTCGAATTTGCCGATGAAGTCCCAGTCGTCGCGCTGCAGGCGCTCGTAGCCGGAGTAGAAGGCTTCCATCACGCCCGAGCCGGCGACGCGGCGGCCACGATCCTCGCGATGGACCGCCAACAGGGAGGGATACCGCCGCGCGTATTCATCGAGAATACTGCCGGTCCGGTCGCGTGAGCCGTCGTTGACGATGATCCACTGCGCGGGGGGGATGGTCTGGCCGAGGATCGAGTCGATGGTGTCGGCGATAAACAGCTCCTCGTCCCGAACTGGTGAAATGAGCACGTATTTGGTGGCGGCCGTACGCGGAGTTGCTACCGATGCCGATGCGGCAATGGCGGGAGCAGACCGCGTTTTGCTCCTGGCAGTATCGACGCTGACTTCGCTTCTTACCTGGACGGAAGGACGGCCGCGATACATCGCGATCGTCTCACGATACACCTCATTGAGCCGGACGCCGGCAGCAGTCCACGTAAGATTGGGCGCCATCTCCAGAGACGCGCCGCGCAACCGCTCCAGCAGCCCGCGATCCTCATGGAGCATCGAAATATGCCGCCCAAGAGTGGCAACGTCGCCGGCCCGGTGAACCAGGGCGTTCTGCATGTGGGTGCACACCGCGCCGGCAGCATCCGAGCAAAGCAGGGCACAGCCGCTGCCACGAGCTTCTGCAGTTACCAGCGCGCTGCCTTCCTCGATGCTCGGCTGAACCAGGATGTCGGTCTGCCGCATGAGTTCTGGCACGTCTTTCCGATGTCCCAGTACCCGGACACTTGGATGGGCAAGCATTTCCCTCAGCTTCTCCTGGTACGCCGGCAGGAATTCCCCGACGATCAGGAAGGTACCGTCCTTCGAGGCCGGCGAACGAAGCCAGGCCTCCAAGGCAAAGTGCAGACCCTTCCGTACGGCGCATACACCGACGAACAGCATCGTCAGACCGGGCTTTGCGATCCGCGGCTCGCCAGACGGATGGTAGGCCGCCTCGTCAAAACCATACAGATGCCGCGCCAGCCGACGTGCCTCGAAGCCGCGGTCCGCAAAGGTTCTGACTACAAAATCAGAAGGACACAGGAGGCGGTCGGTCTGACGGAATTCCTCCTCTTCCCTTTCCAGAACCTTCTCGTTGAAGGCGCTTTCGTGACCAGGAGGCAATGCGACCCCAAGGCGCTGGCATTCGTCTCGCACAACCTCATAGGCGTAGCGCGTGTGAGCATTGCATCTCTCCAGCACTGTTGGAATCCCGAACCGCCTTGCGGCTTTGATCGTGCGCAGTGCCCCTTGCGGCCAAACGTGGACGATGTCGATTTTGCCGGCCAGCCGCTCTATCTGGCGCGCGACGATGGCATCGTGCAGCGCCATGGCTCTCTGGTTTCCGATGAGCTTGTAGGGGATGCGCAGCTTTCCCCGGGCGAGGGTGGTGCGTACTTCCACGCCCGCCGGCACCGGTCTGAGCAGGCCGCCGGTGTAGACCAGAACCTGTGCCCCCGCCGCCGCCAGGCCCCTTACCTGCTGCCAGGCGGTGTAGCAAATGCGTTGAGCCCCCAGTTTGTTGGGGAAACTATAAAGGACGTGCACGGGCTGATTGTCTTCTTTCACCTGTTCAATCTCTCGCAACACGACTGCGTGCTTCGCGCCCACAGCACGGCTCTCTTAACGTTCTGCAACACGCCCCGTCAGTTTCATGCGCAGTTCCGGCTCTTCTCCGTTCTCCACCAGGCGAACCGGATCTACACGCCACTGCCATTCCATCAGGGCAGACAGGTGTTCCACGCGCTTCTTCAGGGCTTCCGACGGCCGCATCGCCCCCATCACGCGATAGCCGAGCCAGCGGATCGCGGCGGAAGTCAGAGCGATCCGCCGGGCACGGCGCAGGCCGCGGTTTCCGAAATACTTGCGGTAATACAGATATCTCGTCACCTGCCCGTCCAGCACGAACGACAACGCGGGAAATCGCGTCTTGGTCGACTGGCCGCCAAGGTGCGTGATCGTCGCATCGGGCGAGTACAGAATCGGATATCCCGCCTGCCCTATGCGCCTGCAGAGGTCCATGTCTTCGTAGTAGTAAAAAAACTGCTCATCGAAGCCGCCCAGCGACTTGAGCAACGCCCCGCGAACAAGAATGAAGCATCCGGATACCCAGTCCACTTGCCGTTCGCTCGTGCCTCTCCATCCCGGATAACTGTCCGCTGTGAACCATTGGTGCAAACGTCCCAGGCCACGCAGATACAGTGCCGCAATCCACTCGTTCCTGAACGACGCGGCCGGCCGGCCCGACACCTGGTAGGAGCCATCCGGATTCAGCACTCTGCAGCCGAACGCTCCCGCTTCGGGATGCCGGTCCGCATAGGACACTATCTTGTCGAGAGTGTCGTTATGAATGATCGTGTCCGGATTCAGGATCAGGATGTACTCTCCGCGGCTGGCCTCAATGCCGACATTGTTCCCTTTGGCAAACCGCAGGTTTCGCCCGTTTTCAATCACCCGGACCGCAGGATAGACGGATCGCAGGAACTCGATCGATCCATCCGTCGAGCCGTTGTCGGAAACGATGACTTCCAGTTCCGTGGAATGGGTCGTCTCGAAAATCGAGCGCAGGCAGTCCGCAATGACGCGCCGGTCATTCCAGCAAAGAATGACGATCGACAGCTTCACTGTCGAACGCGGAACTGCGATTGGCTGATTATGATCGCCGGGGACGATCCCGTCCTGCATAAGATCAGTGGATGATTCGAGCGACATGAATAAAACCGCACCTTTCGCGCACCGGGAAGATCGCGCGCCTTATACGCCCAGAAGCGCGCCTACCCTGTGAACAAGGCACTCACGTTCCCTCGACCAGGTGTGAGCGTGATATACCTGCTGCCCGCGCTCCGCGGTTTGTATCGCTTCCATGGGATGGCTGGCCACCTCTTCCATCCGCTCCGCCAGCTCTTCCGCGTTGCCGGAATCAAAGCAGTAAAGATACTCTGGTGGGAAATAGTCGAGAATCCCGGGCGTGCGTGGAGCGATCACCGGCTTTCCCAGGGACAGATATTCGAAAATCCGAGTCGGGGTGTTGATATCGGTGAAGGTGTTTCTCTGGTTCGGGATCACCCCCACATCGCAGCTTTGGATTTCCTGTGCCAGTTCCTCGAGCTTCTTTCGCCCGAGATATCGAACGTGGTCCTGCAGGTCCAGACGCTTCACCTTCTCCATCACCTGGTCCAGATAAGCGGATCGGCTTCCATAGATCCGTAACTCTGCTTCAGGAACTCTCTCCACAACCCGTGCCAGCGCATCGACCGCTAGTTCCACGCCATTCCGTTCCACCAGCGACCCGTGATACATGATCACGAAAGGTTGATCCTTGCTGCGCGAAGCATACGAGCGTGCCGGACGATAAGGAAAGATGTTCTCGTCCGGGGTATTCATCACCACCGCGATCTTTTCCGTCTTGCAGCTACGCGCGGAAAAAATCTTACGGCACGCCTCGTTCACGGTGACGATCAGATCGGCGCGCTTGAAACTCCACTTCTCCAGAATGCGGATGATTCGGACGGAAAAACTGTCCTCCTGCTTGCCGAAAATCGTCATCATCAGTTCCGGCATCGGATCGTGCTGATCGAGGATGACCTTTGCTCCAAATAATTTCGGAAACAGCGCGCTGGCCACCAGGATATCCGGCATGTTGTGGACATAGATCAGGTCGTATCTCCGCCGCAGCGTACGCCAGGCGAAGATCGCCGCCGACAGGAAGATGAACACGGAGTATTGATAGGCGTAGGAAAGGGCGCCGCCCCGAAAATGCCGGATGGGAATCCGCGTGACGTCGAGACCACCACGTCTCTCCCGGCGGGGAAATCCCTCCGCTCCCTCGCAGAGAAGATCGATCGTCATCCCTTGCTGCAGAAGCGAATCTGCCGCCCTGCGTGGCCGCGGGTCCTCCGGATAGGCAGAAAAAACGACCATGCCCGCCCGCTTTCCAGACAGGCGCTGGTGCGAGAGTTCAGATTCGGCGCCACTGCGAAGCGGAAGTGTTTCCGCTTCGGCTGCACCCCGAAACGCGGCCTTTTGGCTATCGATCTGGGTAGTCATAGCGCGCGGGGTTATACGGCGACTTCCTGCTGGCTCAGCGCTTCCTTCTTCCTTGCCTCGCGCTCAATCTTCATTTCATTGGAGACCTCAATCGCCTCCAACATATCCGACTTAATGAATTGTCTCAGAATCTTGATGTTCGGCATCACGCAGTGGCCGCCGATCACGCCCGGGAAGTACTTTACCGAGGGAAAGAACCCGATCTCATCGTAGAAGGAAATGATCTCCTCATAGTTCGCTCCCGACAGATCGCAGTAGCGTTCCAGTTCCTGTGCCCACGCGATCATGAGTCCAAAATAGGTGGTCTCCGTAAGCTTGGCGAGTTCCGTTGCCTCCGGCGTGGACAGAACCTTCGTCTTCAGGCCGGCCGCCTGGAAATGCCTTGCTGCCGCCTCGCCAATTGACGAATCCATTGCCCCGATGAACTTTGTGTAGTGCCGCAGATCCTCGCGCATTCGCACGTGCTTGCCGCGCACCGGACTGTTGACCACGGCGGCCCCCGTGCGCTCCGCGATCCGCCGCGTCGTCCCCACGCCCACCGTGCTGTTCACAACCGTGAGGTCCGGACGGAACATCTCGATGTAGCGCGCCGTTTCCCCGACAAAATCGCGGATCTCAAAAGGAATGCAAATGTGCAGCACATCTGCCTTGTGCACCGCGGCGGGAGGAGTAATGTCCACGCCCGTGGTGAGGTAACTCCCCGACAAGACCTCGAAAAGTGGTTTTCCCACTTCTCCCAGTCCGACGACAACGATCGATTCCCTGGATGTCACGATGATAATCCTCCTAGGATGAGGCGATGGCGATCTGCGGCTGACCCGAAAGCCACCTGGATGACGCAGACCTTCGGCAGGATGGCAATTCTGATGCTGTATTTTCAGGAGCGGCGCGCCAGCTCGAAGTGCGCCCTTACTGGATCGTTTTCCCCGTTACCGCTCTCTGCGACGAGTGCGGCAGAGCAATGTCTCCGAACTCTGGCCTGAAATGCCCGGGAATAGCCCGCAATGCAGGCAGTTATGCGGTCATCTCAGCAACCGCCACCGTCTCGGTGCTTCCCGCCGGCTTGTGCGCAATCCTTGAGGTGAAGGAAAGCACCTCGTCGGCGACTCGCTTCTGCTGCCCGGCGGTCAGCTGCGGAAACATCGGCAGCGAAACGATCTCCGCGGCAACGCGGCAGGCCACCGGCAAATCCATCGGCCGGTAATTGAGCCACGCGTAGGCCCGCTGCATGTGCAGCGGCACAGGATAGTGGATTCCACTGCCGATGCCGGCCGTCTTCAGATGGGACATCAGGCCGTCGCGATCGCTCACCCGGAGTACATAGAGGTGATAGACCGCGCGCGACCAGGAGGGCTCGTACGGGCAGGCGACCGCGCTGCTCCCCGCCAGCAGCCGATTGTATTCCGCCGCCCGCTCGCGGCGCTGCTCGTTCCAGCGAGTCAGATACGGAAGCTTCGCGGACAGCAGTCCCGCCTGGATGGAGTCGAGCCGGCCGTTGTAGCCCTCGATATCGTGGTAGTACTTGCGCGCCTGACCATGATCCCGCAGCATGCGGATGCTGGCGGCAATTTCGTCGTCGTTGGTGACCGCCGCTCCCGCCTCGCCGCAGGCTCCGAGGTTCTTGCCGGGATAGAAGCTGTACGCCGCGGCCCGGCCCATGGTGCCGGCCTTCATCCAGCGATTCAGACGGCGCGAGAAATATTCTGCGCCGTGCGCCTGGCAGGCATCCTCGATGACGGTGAGACCGTGCTGCTCCGCCAGGGCAAGGATCGGATCCATGTCGGCCATCTGGCCGTAGAGATGCACGGGCACAATCGCAGTCACCGGCCGGTTACTGCGATGGCTGATGAGGCGGCCCGACTTATCCCTCGTGCAGTGCTCGGTGAGATACTGCCGCAGCTTCTCGACAGACAGGTTATAGGTCTCCTCGTCGATGTCGATGAACTCCGGCAGCGCCCCGCTCTGCGAGATGGCTTCGGTGGTGGCGATGAAGGTGTGCGGCACCGTCAGCACCACGTCGCCGTGCCGGATCCCGCAGGCCATCAGAGCAAAGCGCAGGGCATCCGTGCCGCTGCTGACTGCGACCACATGCTTGGCGCCGCAGAACTCGGCGAACTCATTCTCAAACCCCTCCACCATAGGGCCGCCGATGAAGCCAGCGGTGCTGAGGGCTTTGCGGAAAACTTCCGTCAGCTCCTGCTCAATCTCCATATGAGGAGTCACGAGGTCAAGAAACGGAATGGCTTCAGGGACGGACATTGGATTCCTCCAGATTCGATTGGATATAGCGCAGAACCCTGGCCGGATTGCCGGCCACGATTGCGTTGGCGGGAACGTCTCGGGTGACCACACTGCCTGCTCCCACGATGGCGTTTTCCCCGATGCTGAGGTTGCACAGAATTGTCGCTCCCGACCCGATGGAAGCGCCCCGGCGCACCACGGTGGACTCAACCTTCCAGTCCGCTTCCGTCTGCAGTTTGCCATCGGCTGAGGCGGCGCGGGGATACATGTCGTTGGTAAACGTCACACCGTGTCCGACGAAGACGTTGTCTTCAATCAGCACGCCCTCGCAGATGAAGGTGTGACTGGATATCTTGCAGCGCCGGCCGACGTTCGCGTTCTTCTGAATCTCGACAAACGCCCCGATTTTCGTCTCTTCGCCGATGGCGCAGCCGTACAGGTTGATGAATCGTGACAGGCGCACATTGGCGCCCAGCTTCACGTCGTCCGCGATCGAATTCCAGTCATTCACAGGCTGACCAGGGCTCCTCGTTTGTGCAGCGACTCGGTCGCCGCTTCCAGCATTTTCACCACGCGCAGCCCTGCGCAGCCGTCGTTGTGCGGAGTCTGTCCGGTGGTGACGCAGTCCACGAAGTAGGCCAGCTCCTGGCGCAGCGCTTCGCCCTGTTCCAGCTGCGGAGCAAACATATCGCCGGAGCGGTAACTCACCAGGAGCTCGTACACTCCTTCCCGATTGGTGATGTTGACGCCCTTGTCGTAGACCTTGACCTTCTCATCGGCTTCCAGATCGTTCCACACCAGCATCCGCTTCTCGCAGCCGATGAGGGTGGTGCGGACCTTCACCGGAGAAAGCCAGTTGACGTTGATGTGCGCGATCACATCGCCGGGAAAATAGAGGGTCATGAACGCGATATCTTCGTGACAGTTGAGATGTTTCTGCCCCGTCGCCACAACGGCTTCCGGCTTCGCCTGAATCAGGTGATCCATGATCGACAGGTCATGCGGCGCCAGGTCCCACAGGACATTGATGTCGTGCTGGAAAAGGCCCAGATTGACGCGGGTGGAATCGTAGTAATACAGCTTTCCCAGTGTGCCCTCGCCCAGCAACTGACGGATCTTTTTCACAGCGCCCGTAAAGAGGAACGTGTGGTCCACCATGATGGTCAGGTTCTTCTTCGCGGCCAGCTCAATCAGCTCCTCGCCCTGCGCGGTGGTGCTCGTAAACGGCTTCTCCACGAAAACGTGTTTACCGTTCTCCAGCGCGGCCCTGGCGAGCTCGTAATGGGTCCACACAGGAGTTATCACGGCTACAGCGTCAACACCCGGTGAAGTTATAAGCTCCATGGCGTCAGCCGTAACATGCATACCCGGATGAGCTTTCTGGACGCGCAGGCGCGCGGAAGCGCTCATCTCGGCAACAGAGACGACCTGGGATCCGTCCAGGCTCGCGAGATTCCTCACGACATTGGGACCCCAGTATCCGTAACCAATCACACCAAAGTTCACGGCAGCATCACCACACTTTCAGAATTCCAATTGCAGCAAAGTTATTTGCCGGAATCGTGCACGGCACGATCCAGCTTCCGGCGACTCCGGTTAGTAGGCTCCGCGGATGACGGCCCCGGGCGTGCGCATCAGAATCTTCACGTCCAGCCAGGGTGACCACGTGGTTGCGTAATGAAGGTCGAGCCGCACCATGTCGTCGAACGTCACCCGGCTGCGTCCGGTGACCTGCCACAGCCCGGTGATGCCCGGCTTCACCTGCAGCAGACGGCGGCGATGCCAGAGCTGGTACGCGGCCAGTTCATAGGGAATGGGAGGCCGGGGACCGACCAACGACATGTCTCCCCACAGCACGTTGAGGAACTGCGGCAGTTCGTCGAGGCTGGTCCTGCGCAGGAATCTTCCGATCGGTGTAATTCGGGGATCGTGGGCCAGCTTGTAAACGCCTTCGGAGTCTCCATCCGTCGCGATCCGCTCCGCGTTCCCTGCGATCAGCTGCTTCACATATTCCTTGTGAACGCTCGCATCGTTGTTCACATACATGGAGCGGAATTTCAGAAACGTAAATTGCCGCCCATACTGGCCCACCCGCTGCTGCCGGAAGAACACCGGACCTCTGGAGGTAGCCTTGATGGCAGCCGCAATCACCAGAAGAATCGGCAGGCACAGAGCGACCAGCAGCAGACTGCCTGCGATATCCATCAGTCTTTTCAGACGCAGCATGGAGCGCCTGCCCGGAGGGTGCGCATGCCTGTCGGGGTAGAGGACCGGATCGCCCGGATCACCGGAATCGTTCCCCTCCCAGTCGTCGGGAAAGAAATGGAATGAAATGCTGACCTGGCTGAACTCTTCCATGGGCAGCTCATCGCGCAGCGCTCCCGTAACTTTGTTGAGAATCGTGCTGAGCGCGGTGCGCTTGTCCACGGCTCCCAGGCCGGTGAACACGGCCCCAACGGTGGCGCGTTCGGTGTACCAGCCGGCTATATCCGTCTCCCGAATTGCGGGCAGAAGCGCGGCCAGGACCCTTTCGAGAACCTTACCGGCGCCAGGCCGATCGCCGGCCCCCAGCAGCATCAGCAGAAAGGGCTCCCGGGACCTCTCGGTGCGCTTGCGCTCGATCGCGATCATCCGCTTGAACGCGTCTTCACTCAGCACTACCCGTTCGGAGACTGGGGTCGATCCGGAGATAAGCTCTTCCAGACCGGTTGCGTTTTCCACACGTAACGGAATCAAAGTCCGCTCCTTTCCAGGACGATTGCTCCCGGATGGCCCGTTGTGAACTGCGTCTTATCCTGCCCTGCACATCGATGAAGGGCGGAGTTGCCGAATGCCAGCGGCGCGCCCGCAATCTCAACTGAGAGCGCGGATCCTGCGAATCGGCAAGGGGATGGAATGGGGGAAGAGTCGCGCGGCGTTTTGCGGCTCTCCGTTTGCGCCAGACGGTCTATGCTGCGGTAACTGCCCGGCGCGAGAGATATTCTTCAAGCCCTGCCTGCCACGGCCTGAAGAGATTCAACCCAATTTCCTTCAGCTTTCTGTTCTCCAGCACGGAATATGAAGGACGAGGCACCTTCGCCGGAAAATCTCCGGGACCGGCAATTTCCGTGTCAACCGCCAGGCCCGCAGCAGAGAAGATGTCGACAGCAAACTGATACCAGCTACAACTTCCTTCAGCGGTGGCATGGTACAAGCCGAACTCGTCAGATCCAGCAAGCACAGCGATTTGCCTCGCCACATCGAGAGTCGGTGTTGGGCTCACAAATTCGTCATCGACAACTTTCACGCGCCCCCGCTCTCGTCCCAGATGAAGCATCAACTCCACGAAGTTTCTGCCGCCCTTCGCCCGGCACGCATGTTCACCGTAAAGAGCGGACGTCCGAAGCACAAAATGCCGTGGATTCAGAGAACGGACAAAGTATTCACCCGCGAGTTTCGAGTTCCCGTAGACATTGAGCGGCAGGGCAGCATCGCTCTCGACGTATGGCTCGCGCTTCGCGCCGTCAAACACGTAATCGGTACTGACGTGGATGAGCACAGCGCCCATGTCGCGCGTAACCAGGGCGAGATTCCGAGCCCCCACCGCGTTGACCGCGAATGCCCTTGCCGGATCCTGCTCGCACTTCTCTACGTGGTGCATCGCCGCCGTATTGACGACGCAGTCGTAGGGACGACCTTCGAGACACGTCCGCACCGATTCCATGCTGGACAACTCGATGTCCGCATGGGCGAAGCGCGTCACGGCGTCGCCCTTGTTCTCACATACGGCGACGACATCTTCGCCCAGCTGCCCATTGGCTCCGATTACTGCAATTTTCACATGGCACCGACCATGTTGTGTACCGTGAGGTCCTTCTCGATGGTTTTGAAGGTCTGAATGTTGGCGTATTCGGGGTTATCCCAGTCCTGGAATTTATGCATATTGTCGATGAGATTATCAACAATGGATTTCACTGTTCCGCTCGGATGGAAGCTCAGCACGTTCGCCGCCTTCTCGGTGCTGACCTTGTAATTGCGATAGTCCTGAATGTGCTTGATGCACAGATTGACATGAATGTTGAGCCGCTCTTCGACCGCGCTCCTGATCTGATCGCCTACCTCGCCAACCGTGTAGTTGCCCGAGGCCAGATTGAAAATGCCGGAGAGGCTCAAATTCGCTTCGATCGCCCGGATATACGCCGTTGCCGCGTCATCGATGCTAAGGATGGGCCGCCATATCGAGGGATTGTTGACGGTGATCGTGTTATCTCTCACGGCGGTCTTGAACATGGTGTTCACGATAAGATCCAGTCGCATTCGCGGACTATATCCCGAGATTGTTCCTTTACGCAGGGAGATAACAGAGAATTTCTCGCCCATGAGCTGCATCACGGCCTGCTCGCCCTGAAGCTTCGATATCCCGTAAGGATAGTGAGAGCTTACCGCGCGTGTCTCATCGAACAGCTCGTTCTCCGTATAGCCATAGACGGAGCAAGATGAAGCATAAATGTAGCGTTTTACACCGGCCATCTTTGCGATGTACGCCAAGTAAGCGGGGGCGGCCGCGTTGAAGATGAAGTTCTTGCTCGGCGAATACTCCGCCATCGGATCGTTCGACAACCCGGCCAGAAACACTACCTGATCGTATGCGGCCAGATCTTCGGCCGAGAGCTGGAATATATCCTTGTTGAGGATTCCGACCTGGCGCGGCAGGTGATTACCGAACCAGAACAGGTCGACCACGTCCACTTTGTAGCCGCGGTCCAGAAGCCGTGGAATCAGCACCGAGCCAAGATAGCCGGCGCCGCCAGCGATTAGTAGTCTCATATCAGATCCCCCGATGATCGTTATCCGTTGTTTTGGGCAGAGTACCGGAAATTATCGGAGTCAGGACTGGCGAGCCATTCGGCGAGGCTGCGGGCCTTGTGGTCCTTATCCGATACCGTCACATCTGTGAGTGGCCATTCAATGCCGATTTCCGGGTCATTCCACCGAATGCCCGATTCGGCTTTTGAATTGTAAATACCAGTGCACTTGTACTGAATTTCAGTGCCGTCGCTCAGGGAGCAGAAACCGCGAGCGAAGCCGGCAGGCGCCCAGACAGCGCGGCGATTCGCCGCGGAAGCTTCAATGCCGATCCACTTTCCCAGAGTCGGCGATCCCTTGCGAATATCGACCGCAACCAGAAAGGCGCTGCCCACCGTAACCCGCATCAGTTTGCCCATGGGCGGATCCCACTGGAAATGCAGACCCCGCACGACACCTTTGGCTGAGCGCGAATGATTATCCTGAACAAACTCGGCGGGCAGGCCCAGAGCGGCAAACTGATCCACACGAAATGTTTCCATGAAGAAGCCGCGGTCGTCCTGGAAAATATCCGGAACAATAACGGCTACATCGCCCAGGTGCCACGACTCAACATTGATCTGCATAAAGTGTCAGTCCTCCCATTGAGGGTTGGATTTACAGCGACTCCCAGTCAAGATTCGGACGTATCCGCGGAGGACGGCGCATTTCGGTAATACGCGTAGTCGCTGTCCGGCGAACTGTGGGAGGAATTCAGAAGGGTGCCGATCAGTTTGGAGGGTTCCAGCGCCTCGATGCCACGCTGCATCCTCTTTTTCTCCGTGATGCCCGGGCGTGCAACCAGAAGGATTCCGTCGGCCAGCCGCGCCCACACGCTGGTGTCCGCCAGCGGCAGCACCGGCGGCGAGTCGATGATGATCCAGTCGAACCAGCTGCTCAGTTGTTCCATCATCGATGGCAGTTTCGCGGATTGCATCACGTCGAGAGGATTGCCCACCGCGACCCCAGCCGGCAGGATCCACAGATTCGATTTCTCCAGATGGCAGATGCTCGACGAGAGCCCGCGCGTGCCCTGCAGATATTCGCAAACGCCCGGACCGCCTGCCACCCCGAACATATGAGACAGGGCCGGCCGGCGCAGATCGCCCTCCAGCAGCAGCGTCTTCTGCCGGGATGCGGAAGCCAGCACGCAGGCGAGGTTTGCCGAGGCAAAGCTCTTGCCTTCCCGAGGAACGGTGCTGGTGACGAGAAGTTTCTTCAGCGCGCGATCCTTACGCAGATGGCGCACGCGCACACCCAGCAGGCGGAAGGCCTCGCTCGCCGGGCTTTCCGTCTCCGTCAGGCATACCAGGCGCGCATCGGGGGCGGGCGCCAGTTGAAGCGTCCGGCACTGGCTTAATGCGCTCACCCGCTCCAGAGCCTGTGAGGGCGCCGCGCCGTTGGAAGCCTCCGCCGCGTCGGTCTCGAGGGCGTACAGCCCTGCCCGGGAGGCGATCTCCGCGGCCGTATCCGCACCGTGGTCCTCGCTGCTTGATTCGGAACGCCACTGCCGCGCCGCCTGACGCTCCGCGCGCTCCAGGAGTTCGGTGGCCGCCGCCGTCATCGCCCGATCGTTCCCGCTGCGCTCCGCCTCGGAGCGCTGCAGGGCGTCAAATATATGGCTCATGTTGGCTCACTTCTGCTAAGGCTTTTGACTCGGTTTCGCCGTCGGCCGGCTTGCGCAATGTGGCAAATATATCCAGCAGCAAATTCGCTGCCTGGCGGATATCGATCTCCGTGCCCTGACCGACGTCGCCATTCGAAGACACCACATCCAGGCGGAACTCTCTCGCCACCTCTCCGACGATCTCCGGCGTGACCACCGTCGATTGCCGGGCATAGGCGGCGATGAGGCTGTTCTCGCAAATGGTATTGATCAGCCTGGGCAGTCCCCGCGAGTGCTGATAGATCGCTTCGATGGATTCGGGCGGGAATATGGCGGCGTGTCCCGGATCGGCTCCCGCGATGTGCAGGCGCTGCGCGATGTATTCCCTTGTCTCCTCGCTGTCCAGAGGACCCAGCTGAGCGCGCAGCGCGATGCGCTGCTTCAGCTGGCGCAGCCCGAGGGAATCCAGTTTCTGATCGAGTTCGGGCTGGCCGACCAGCACAATTTGCAGCAGCTTGTCGTCGGTGGTCTCCAGATTCGACAGCAGCCGGATCTCTTCCAGAAGATCGTCTGAAAGATGATGGGCCTCGTCGACAATCAGCACCGTGGTCAGTCTCTTCGCTCCCCGAGAAACCAGAAACTGCCCCAGATCGAGCAGCAGTTCGCTCTTGTTCTTTCCCGAAGCCGGCAGTCCGAAGTCAGACAATACGTACTGCAGGAACTCGGACGGCGAAAGCCTGCTGTTGAAGAGGTAGGAATAGCAGATATCCTTGCTCTCCCGCAGCAGCCGCAGCAGACAGCGCAGCAGCAGGGTCTTCCCGGTGCCGACTTCTCCCGTGACCACCACGAACCCCTTGTGCCAGCGCACGCCGTAATAGAGTGCGGCCAGCGCCTCGTTGTGCCGCCGTGTGGAGACAAAGCAGCTCGGGTCGGGAGTCAGGTCGAACGGGTTGCGCGTCAGTTGAAAGAAACTCTTGTACATAGGCAGCTCATTTCACGCGTGCAGATAGCTGAAGGCCGTGCCGGCCAGAATCGTGACGAATACCACCGCGGCCATGGCCCAACCCAGAAATGCCCTTCGTTTGTTGCGGCTTGCGTCGCGCGGACTCAGCACCTCCGGAATCTCCGAGATCACCGCCGCAGACAGCAGGTCTTTGATCTCCTTTTCCGTATGCAGACGGTCGTCCATGAACTCGAGCAGGCCGACCACGAGGATCCCCAGCGCCGCTCCCACACCGAATCCCGCTCCGCACATCTTCAGATGATTCGGAAAGTCGGGTTTCAGCGGCAGGCTCGGGGGATCCAGCATGGTGAAGCGCTCACCCTCCTGCATTTGTTCCATGCTGGTCGCCATCTGCGAATTGCTCTCCTTTTGCAGGATCTGGTTGTAGTTGGCCTGTGACTGCTCATAGCCGCGTGTCAGGTCCGCGAGTTGCTGTTCTACCGCCGGCTCCGCATTCAGTCGGCCCTGGTACTCAGCGATCCTCGCCTGAAGATCGGCGATGGTCCGTTCCCGCGACGCAATGTCGACCTCTTCAGCGTGGAGCTGACCCTGCAGCTGCAGCAGAGCAGGGTTTGCCTCGGGAGAAACAAGAGCCTGCGTGCCACCCTGAGAATCGTGCGGTTTGTCAGCGTTGGCTTTCAGGGTCGCCAGCAGATCCGCTCTCGCCTTCTCAGTCCGTGCGATCTCGGCTTTAACCTGCTGCACTCCGGGATATTCGCTCGTATACCGCGACATCAGATCCGTCAGATTCGCTTGCAGCGTCGCGATCCGCTGATCGAGCGCTGCCAGGGGAGTGGGAGCGCCTGTAACCGTCTGAGTCGGACCCTGAATCGCCCGATACTGCTCAACCAGAGACTGAAGGTACGCGCGTTGCTGCCGACCAGAATTCAGCCCGTCTTGTTCAGTCTGCAGCTGAGACTGGAGACCGCTCAGGATCTGCAGATTGGATGCCTGTTGGGTGGGCAGTTCGCCCTCATGCGCTGACTGGAACGCTCGGACTTTTTCGTCCTGATCGGCGAGGCTCTGGCGCGCGCTGGCCAGTTGCTCCTGCATGAATTGCGTGGTATCTTCCGATTCCCTTTGCTGAACTTGCAGATTTTCGTTAATGAACAGGTCCGTCAACTCCCCGGTAACCTTCTGTGCCACGTGAGGGTCCGGAGCCGAATATGAGATGCGAAAGGCCGTGATCACGTCCTGCGGATTCTGCACCAGATCAATATCGATATCCTTGCGCATTTGCGCTACCTGCACATCCGGATTCGGCACGTGGTGCTTATCCTCGTAAAGATGGAACTTATTGATGATGAGCAATAGCCGAGTCCGGCTCAGGATCTGCTGGGTAATGCTCTGGAGTCTGTCCTGCAGGCTGTCGCTGACGTTGGGCAGCACGTAATCTTTCGGCATCGTGGGCTCCTGGACCAGGATCAGCGTGCCCGACTTATATCGCGCAGGCAGAGCCCAGCTGCCCCCCCAAACCATTGCCCATCCCAGGATGAGCATCGTCAGAAATACGACGTGCCGGCGGCGAATGACGCCGAGGTACCGCCCGATATCAAATGTCTGCGATGTCTGTTCTTCGAATTCGTCCGGCATAATCACTCCCCCAGGGGCCGCGCAAAGCGCCAGGTAAGGGACACGGTTTCACGGTCGCTGTTGGGATTGCTCGTAATAGAGCTGATTCCTGCGTAGGTTTCGTGGATACGCTCATATTCGAACCCGATCTGCAACTGCTTACCCAGAGCGCGGCGCAGATTGGCGCCGCCGGATACGCTGTGACCACCCTGTTCGCCGGCGATCGCCAGCACGGTCAGCGTCTGGTAATCCGAGTAGTTGGCGGTGGCCGCGGCCGTCCAGTTGCGCGTCGCCTCCCAGCTGGCCGATGCCCCGGCGGTGCTGTTGTTGAAGACGCCGAGGATGCCTCCGCCTCCGGTCACTGCCCTCGAGTAATTCACCGCAAAACTGGTGCGGTCGCCCTGCCAGCCCATGCTGGCAATCACCGCCGGTCCCCAGCCGGTCTGCACCGGGAAAGATGTCTGCGAGAACGTGTAATACTGCGGGCCGCCCGAAACGGACAGCGAGAGACGCTCAGTCGGGCTAAACGAATAAAAGGCATTCACGGAGTGTGTCTGCGTTTGGCTGCTCCCGTCCGCGAGGGAAGTCAGGAATTCCGAATATTGATAGGTGACGCCCATGTATTGCGAGCCCGAAACGCGGCGGTTGTAGAAGATTGAACCACCTCGCGATGACGAGTTGCCGAGACCGGCTGTCTCGGAGGAGTTGGGATACTGTAGGATCGCGTCCATGCCGGAGAAGCCGAACATACTGGCGCGGCTGAACTGCGCGGTGAATTCGCCATTGGCCATGTTGCTCCGAAGTTGCGCAAAGGGCGGTACCACGCCGGGTGCCTGAGACTGCAGCGAACCGGATACTGTTCCGCCCACTCCGGCGTACGCGGAGCCGAACGCCGTCGACGTATCCTGGAAGGCATCGCTCAAATTCATCGCCGTATGCGGCGTGAACCGCAGGCTGTATTCCGCTGCTGCGGTCTGGCTGGCTTCGTTGAGCACGCTGTTGGGCTGATAAAAAATGAAGCCTGGACTATACCTGACGGTGGCGTGCTGAACCGAGGACGACCGGTCGAAGGAAATGGTAGGAGCAACCGTGTACGTTGTCTCGCTGAGGGAACTGCCGGTTTGACCCGCGTACAGATTGTCGATATAGCCGCCGCTGACAGTGACACCCATGCGCAGGTAATTCGACCGCTCCTCGTTCCCTACCGCAGTCGGAAACGCGGCGCCGCTCACCGGCGGCGGGGTCTGCATCTGGGTATCCTCGGCCTGACCCGCCGCTCCATTGTCGGCCTGACCCCACACCGGAACCGACATCAGCAGCGCGAACATCACAGCAACGCTCAGGCGCACAAACGCTCTCTCACGGTACAACCACGGTGTCGCCCGGCTGCAGCCTAATGTTTTCTTCGGGATGTTTTCCACGGATAACATCCTTGTAATTAAAAGCAATCCTCACTTCTCCGCCGCCGGGTTTCTCGCGCAGAACGTAGACGTCCTTCTGCTTCGCGAAGTCCTGAAATCCGCCCGCCTGGGCGATGGCGTCGAGCACGGTTGTGGTGGTCGACAGCAGGTACGATCCCGGCTTGGCCACTCGTCCCAGAATGTTGAACTTCTGGCTGTTGATCTGCAGCACCATCACCGTAACTTCCGGATCGGTCATGTAGGTGCGCAGCCTGGCGGCGATCTCCAGTTCCAGATCGTGAGGAGTCCGTCCCGCGGCCTGAATGTCTCCAATGAGCGGCAAGGAGATCTTCCCGTCCGAGCGCACCGGCAGCGTCTGCGTCAGGTCCGGCTCTTTCCACACATTGATCGCCAGCCGATCGTCGTCGCCGATCACATAGGTATCGTTGTGCGGCTTCTGAATGGAGGCCGTGTCCGCATCCGAATTCGGGGAGGCCGCTGCGGCTGCGCCAGGCGCAGCATGATCCTGCGCGTCAGTTCTCTGCCCCGGCAGGAAAGCCGCCTGCAACAAAATCAGGAAGCTCACGCTCAGGAAACGGTACGGCTTCATTGTCATCGCTCCACTTCAATTGGGCGCGCCCGTGGCAACCGCGCGTCCGGCTTATCCGGCCGCCGGAACTGAATCCGAACTCGCCGCCCATCCGCTTTTGCGCGAGGGCAGAGGCCGCACCGCAGCCGGCGCCGGTACAAAAGGATTCGGCACCCTTCCCGACCTCACCGGTTCCACATCGCTGGCATCGATTTCAACGCCTACGGACTGCGTCAGCATCTCCACAGAAAGAACCAGGCGGCAAAGATTCTTCTTGCGCACCAGAATGCCCTCGACCCCCTGCAGAGAGCCGCGGATCACCCGTACCCGCTCGCCGCACCGCAGGAACGGATGCGGCTCTACCCGAAAATTCCCCTCCACGGTCCTGCGGATGGCCTCAATCTCCTGTTCAGGAACAGTCGCCACTCGCTCCCCGTGGGAAAGAATCATGTGGACGCCCGGAGTGCTCACCACCGGCAGCCGCCGATCGTGTTCTCCGCGCACAAACACGTAGCAGGGAAACAGCGGCAGCGACAGCAGCTTCTGTCTGTCTTTCCAGCGCCGCAGCGATTCGTACAACGGCAGGAACACGTCGAACCCTTTGCCGGCCAGCGTCTCCGCCACCACCTTCTCGTGCTGATGCCGTGTGTAGACCACCCACCAGGCAGGCGCCTCTGCGAACTCTGCGCTTTTGATCGCTTCGAACGTCATTCGCATTGCCACCTCAGCGTCTCGGCCCGTTCACCGCCCGGCCCGGATTTTACCCATAGCTTCGCCCTGTGAGCTACAGAGCCCATTTCTCGTTTCATCATCCGGACCCCGAGCAGCACACTGGAGGAGCCTGGTTCCAGAGGGGAGGTTATGGCTCACACTGCGTCGGGCCCATCCTGGAGTTAACGGGGAATCGCAAGCATATCCGCTTGCGAAGAAATCATGGTTAATCCCCGGCAAACTCCTCTTTCTTTGTCATCTGCCGCAAAAACCGCGAATGAGCGATTCTTACGGCCATGCTGACGCTGCCGGCAGGGCCTGATCGGGGGGCCGATCGAACTACCCAGCCTCGGCAGAGAACCTCAGCGGCAACCTCATTGTTCAGTTCCACAGGAAGTGCAAACCTTAATTCAACCAGCGTGTTCGTCTCGAGAACCTGCGATGCGTGGATGAGCACACCGGAAATGCTGATGTTTTCCATCACACCCTCTCGCCACTCCTGCTCTCCCCGCACCCGATAGCGGAGTACGGTGCCGATCGGGTACCGTCGCGCTCGGGCAACTTCGCCGTGCGAGCCGATCGGGGCTCGATTCGGTTCCATGCCGTCTCCTTCCAGCGTGTGGGGGAAAGTTAAAGTTCGCAATTTTTTGCAAGAATGGCGAAACCTGAGCCTATTAGGTGTCGGCCATCGCTTCAATGGCCCGACAGTACCATGGTCATGTGCCCATATAGTTCTATTCGCCATGGAACTATGGAGAGTTACCCGCGCGCGCAGATAATGTGACGAAATATCCCGGCACCAGGCGGGGAGTCCGCCCGGAACCATGCTGCGCGCTCCCCTGCGCCGGCTCAGGAGTTGTTTTCGGTGAGACGGTGATTCACCGCGAACAGGGCGAGTTCAAGGCGATTGGAGACGCCGAACTTATCGAAGATATTGCTGACATGATGCTTCACCGTCTGTTCGCTGATCGAGCAATGCTGTGCGATCTCCGGATTCGAGTATCCGGCGACCACCAGCGTGACGATCTCCATCTCACGGGGGGTCAGACCAAACTCTCGTTTGGAGGGCTTGCTCTCCCCTGGCGCTACGCTGCGCAGGGCCTTGACCAGATCCGACACGCTCTCCCGTCCCACCCAGTACTGGCCGGCCATCACGCAGCGAATGCTCTCGATCAGCCGCTGCGTGGTCGATTCCTTGAGGACGACCCCGTAGGCCCCGAGCTTCAGCGCCTGAACCACCTGCGCCTTCTCGATCGAAACCGTCAGTAACAGGGTTCGAGCCGGAATCTGCGCCGCCGCCAGCTCCCGAAGAACCTCCATGCCGTCCCGGCGCGGCATGGCGAGGTCAAGAAGAATGATGTCGGCCGTCGTCTTGCGCGCCATGGTGAGCAGCATCTCGCCGTCCGCGGCTTCGCCGGCGACTTCAAAACCCTGCTCCGACTCCAGAAGTCTGCGCAGGCCGTCCCGGAAGAGGGTGTGGTCATCCGCGATGAGGATGCGTATCGGGCGGAGGTTCAGGCTGCTCTTGGCCAAGGTAGCCATTGTGTGGGCCCCTGAGGGGTCGTCCGGCAACACCCGGGCGAACCCTGTGTATTTGGTCTGGCGAGCTTTAGCAGCGCGCCCTTGCAGACGCTTCCCGACCAGAATAACACTATTTGATTCAATGTATTGCTAATTCTCCGCGTGCCAGGACGCCGCGAGAAATCGGCCCTCGATACCCACATGGTTCTATTTCAGCATTGATTGAAATCCCCGCTTGACTGCGCAGTTGCGGGCAGCCCATAATCTGAAGGCTTAGCTGTTCCCCCCACCAGCTAATTGAATTGAATGAAGAGATGCGCGCCGGTTGGTTCACGTGGCGGCTGGTGCGCCGGACCGCGTTGTGCTGTCCCGGCTATTGCTGCAATCGACGGCAAAGCCTGATGGCATTCTGCGGAAATTCGGTCTTTTGCTCCTGTTTGCCGAAGGTTTTCCATGTGGGGTGTTGAAAAAACACGGGCCCTCCGAGCGCAATCGAACCTCGCATCGTTCCTGCCCTTTGGCAGAGCGCTCTATCGCGAGCAGGCCATTGCCGTCTGCCGGCTGACCGCCGCCCTCTGCTTTGTCATCGTCTTCCCTCTGGTGGAACCGCTGGCCGGCTCCCACCAGCTGGCTCTGTCCCTGATTCTGTTCGGCTATGCGATGGTCAGCGTCGCTATCCTGGCGCGCGTCTTCGTCAGCAGCGCCATGACCGCTCCATTCCTGATCTTCGTTCATTCCTCTGACCTGCTCTGGCCCTCGCTGATCTGTCTCTTCACCGGCTGCGCGCGCAGCCCCTTCCTGCTCCTCTTTATCTTTGCCCTGCTGGCCACCCCTTTTCGGAAGAAGTGGCTGGAGACGCTTCTCGCCGCTCTCTTCAGCGTTCTGATCGTTCTCCTCGAGTGCCTTGCTGCGGCCACGCCGTCGCTTTCTCACCTGCACCTTCTCAGGGGAACCGTTCAGTGGGGCGCGTTCGCCGTCAAAGTGGCAATTTTTCTCATTCTCGGCGGCTTCCTGTCCTATTCGGCGTTTTGGGCAGAGAGAGAACAGCTGGCTTATGCCACGCGGTCCATCCTGCGCCGCCTCCGTTCCGGCTCGGGAATTCAGGCGAATCTGCGCGAGATTCTGCCTGCTGTGCGCGACGTTTTCGAGGCCCGCAGAGTCATTCTCGTGCTGCGCAACTCCTCCAGTTGGCGGGTTTTTCAGTGGGGCACAGGCTCCGAGGAAGTGCGGTCGGAGATCCCGCAGAACATCCCGCGCTCCGAGGTAGACGAACGGCACTTCTGGGAGCTCCCCGCGGCGATCTCCTCCATTGCCTGTTCCAGGAAAGGCTCCGGTTACCGATTCCTCGCCCTGGACCGCAAGGGCTGCCGGGTTCCCGTGGATCCTGCCGCGTTAAGCATGAGCAGTTTTGCGGGCGAGCGGTTTCGTTCCGTGCTGGCGACCAATCTGCACTTCGGCAGCGAATGGACAGGACAGCTCTTTCTGGTCGATGCGCCCTGCGCCGCGGGAGCGGAAGCCTGCCTGCACCTGATGCAGCAACTGGCTGACGAGGTAGGGCCCGCCGCCTACAGCTTTTACCTCTGGCAACATACCAGCGCGCGCGTCCGATCCATCGAGCGGCAGCACCTGGCGCGCGACCTTCACGATGGAGTGGTGCAGTCGCTGATCGCTACCGAGATGCAGCTCGACCTCATGCGCCGGCAGAGCATGCAGCCCGGAGCTCAGGGCTTTTCCCCGGAGATCCTGCTCGGAGCCCAGAATGTGCTGCGCACCGAGGTCACCAGACTCCGCCAGCAGATTGACCAGCTGCGCTCCAGCACCATTGCCGGACCGCTCCTGCCGCGCCTCGCGGAGCTGATCGAACAGTTTCGCCGGGAAACCGGTATCTCCACGGTGTTCAGTTGCGATGTGCGCGAGGAATCCGTTCCCGGCCGAGTCTCGACTGAGGTGCTCCACATCGTTCAGGAAGCTCTCAGCAACATCAGAAGGCACAGCGGAGCTCGCAAGGTGGAGGTCCGCCTGAGCTCCCACGGAAACACCTGGGAAATCCTGGTTCAGGACGACGGCTGCGGATTCGACTTCAGCGGACGTCTGTCGCTGGCCCAGCTGGAAGCCTCTCAAAAGGGACCGCGGGCGATCCGGGAGCGCGTCCACTCCGCCAACGGAGAGCTGACCCTCGAATCCCATCCGAACCAGGGCGCGGTGCTGAAAATCCGGCTGGCCTCGAATATCTGACGCTCCCGCCGGCACCAAAGAAATTGCAGCGTGGAGAACCGGCGCAAAGACTGAGCAGGCGCAGTTGTGGCCGCCGTCCTCAGCGCGGCGAGCGGTCCCGCAGCACGCGAAAGGGCCGAATCAGGTAATACAGAGGCGTGAGCCATCGCGGCAGCGCAACCACCGCGCGATCGTTCTCATTGGGCCGCAGAATCTCCGGCGAAAGCAATACCCGCAGGCGGTCGGGGAAATCCAGAAGCTGCACGTTGTAGGGCACCCGTCCCGCCGGTCCGACTCCTGGCGACTCGAACAGGTTGTCCGCGAAGTGCTTCGCAAGCCTGCGCGCAGAAGAAACGGACTCGAGCCGGCGCAGGATATGCGAGGGAACCGCGGCGCCGCAGACGCGATGGGCCAGCAGCACTCCCAGCGCCAGAGCGCGCCACAATCCCAGGCGCTTCGCATCGCGCATCGCAATCGCCCAGTTCAGCTCCGGCGACACCGCCAGCAACTGCGCCACATCGCAGATCCACACCAGCTGTGCCCACGTATGCCGGCTGCCGTGCATGCAAAGCACCAGCAGCGCAACCTCGCGGCTGAGATCCGGAACCTCGGCGCCGGCAAGAACGGCGCTGCGCCGGCTGGGCCATGCCCAGTCCAGACCGACGTCGCGCCGATACCTCGCATAGACCAGATCGAATTGCCAGCGAAGCTCCAGCACCACGCCGTCGGCGGCGCGGAAAAACGTGTATTCGCGAATCTCGTCCGTAGCCGGAGCGTCATCCGCACGTGTGGGTATTTCCCTGGTATATCCGCGCGCCACCAGCAGATTCGCAGCATGAGGCACGTCCTTCCGCCGGATCAGCACATCGATATCGCCCCCGTGCCGCGCCAGCGGATTCCCGTAAATCGACGCGCCCAGCACCACGCCTTTGAAGGGGATGGCCTCAATGCCTTCGCGATTGAAATCGCGCAGGACGGCCACCAGCTCCGCAGCGTTCACCAGATTGTGCAGCGCATTGCGCTCGTAGTCGGCGCGCAGCCTCGCCTCAGCGGCAGGCGGAACGGAAACGCCCGCGGTTGCGAGGCCCTGATAAACCATCAGCTCGACTTTGTGTTTCGCCGCCAGGTCGGCAACCGCGTTCCAGTCGCTCATCCGTTCGGCAAGCGCACCAATGCGACTGGTATCCGCGGGCTGCCTCACGATGGCGCGCAGCAACTGACACGCTTCCGCCTCGGTTGGCGTCATAGTCATCTTTCGCCCGGCCGCCGCAGCGTGATGATGTCAGCTCTCCCAGGGATTCTGTGTTTCACAGGCGGACACATCCCCACGCGGTCAGGATTGAAAGACGAACTCCGGTAACCACTTTGGGCTGGGATTTCGACGGACTTCCGAGATTGTATATCGGTGCGCCGTGTGCTTCTTACTGCCTGCAATATGACAGATCGAGGCCTCGAATCGCCCACCATGGAGCGCTGATCCTTCGTGCCGTGAAACGTCTCGGTAACAGCCTGGACTGTGTGTGAAATGGTCATCTAACAAGGTTACTAATGATAATTCATTTATTACCTGGCAGGTAAAGCGCAGAGCTCCTGGTTCGATTAGACTTCTCTCAACTCGGTGGCTCGCACCCTAACGCCCCGGCTGATAATCGCTGAATAAACGGAGGCACTCATGCAGGTTGAACGTGCAAGCTCAGATGCCCTGGTTGAAAACAAGCTGCCCGACGGTTCTCGAGTTCTTCTTGATCCGCACAGTCAACGCGTATTCGCCCTCAATGCCACCGCCGGCGCGGCATGGGATGCATGTGAAGCCCCTGCTTCCCTTTCGGCGATCACAAAGGAGATGCACCGCTCGCTCGACACCGCCGTTCCCGAGGAAGTAGCCGAGGAAGCGGTTCTGCGGCTGCAGGAGCAAAATCTCGTGAAGGTCCGCGGCGCTTCACCCGCGGCTTCTTCGCGGCGCGAATTCATTACCCGGCTCGGCGTGGCCGCGGTGCCCCTGGTTGTGGCTATGACCATGACCGAACAGCGGGCCTTCGCGAGTCAGGCACAATCCTTCATCAATCCGGACGGACCGGACGGACAATGCCACCACCTTCCCTGCGATTCGTGGCCTTCCGATCCGATCAAGGGCAAGAATCCCTTCGGCTGGAATCCGCCAGATCCCATTTTGACCTTTCCCACGGACCCCAAAGGGCCGCACCACTAAACTCAGCATCGCCGGCAGTTCTGCGCCGCTCTGAAGCAGGACGCAGAACTGCCTGGCTTCCCCTCCTCTATGTCCCACGTTCCATGCCCCGAGGCCCCTGCCATGAGATGCCGTATCGAGGCGGCTTCCGATTGTCAGGAAGCTTCGGCCCTGCTGGAGCGTTTCATCTCTCCCCTGTCTGCGCGCCTGGCGGATCTGGCCGACGAACCGGATCTTCGCATGCGGGTCGAGCGAGCGGGCGACGACTTCCAGTTGTTTGTCAACGACAGCCTCAGGGCCTCCGCCGGGCAGCCCGAACGGCTGGTCCCGGAATTGGTTCGGACCCTGGACGACGCCGTCATCCATCACCTCAACGGTCTGTGGGCCGTGCACGCGGGCGTGGTCCAGTGGGGCGAACGCGCCTTGCTGCTGCCGGGCCGCAGCCATGCCGGGAAATCGACTCTCGTCGCCGAGCTGCTCCGTCGCGGCGCCACGTATTTCTCCGATGAGTATGCCCTGATTGACCGCGAGGGGCGCGTGCATCCCTACCCAAGGCCGCTGCTCGTGCGCAATGGAGAGCCTGAGCAGCATCCGGTCCTTGCCGAGGAGTTCGGTGCATCGACCGGAACTCTGCCTGCATCGCTCGGCTGGATCCTCTCGCTCACGTATCAGCCCGATGAAGCCTGGAAGATCGACGCGATCCCACAGAGCGCCGCGCTGGTCAATCTTCTCCAGAACACTCCGCACGTCCTCGAGGAGACGCCGGCGTTGATCGGCGTTTTCGAGCGCGCTGTCGCGGGTGCGCAATGCTGGGCCGGATGCCGCGCGGACGCGAAGTCTGCCGCCGTCTCGATTCTGGAGCTGATCGGCGCCCGCGCCGCCTGAGAAGGCCGCCCGCGTTTACTGGCTGTCTCGTGATGCCTGGGGTAGACTTGAGAACAGCGCGGGAGCTTTCTTCAGTCCCCACCGGGAAACTGGCCTCGCGTTTCTTGAACGTTGTACCGCAAGCCCCGGATTCCAGGCGGCTTGCATCTGGTGAGAGCTCGTAGCTCAGTTGGTAGAGCAACGCCCTTTTAATCCGATTTTACCCCCAAAATCGAAGATCAAGCGAAACAGAGACATACACAATAATAGCCATTATTTTCAATTAGATAGACTGCGAATCGACCTTGCATTTCGACGCACCAAGACGCACGGAATCCGGTACATAGTGGCTACAAAATGGCTACTGGAAATAGGGTGCAGCGGTGTGCAATGGGATCGAAAAGTGGGAGCGACATCCTGGCCGGAATTGGCAGATTTGACGAAGATGCAATTCGCCTGCGTTTCGGCATCCCACACTTGAGCACGTTTCATTTTGTGAGCCAGGTTGCGTAAGCCCGGATATCAATCATCGGAACTGTCGCACTGGTCTGAAGTCGCGAGATCAATTCGAAGAGAAATGCAGTTGCGGCTTTTCCTTGCGGCGCGATCGTATGGCAGCCATTCAAATCGCAGACGAACATTCCGTGTGCTGCCACGCATCCAAGGTCCAATCGGCTTTCCTGCTCGGCATGAGACAGCGCTTTCAGCACGGGTTCGCCCAGCGGCGGGTTGGCATTGTGGGGCTCTATGGAGTTATTGCGTACTCAGTGTCTCAGCGCACCCACGAACTCGGTATTCGGGTGGCCCTCGGCGCACAGAGATGGGATGTTTTGAGATTGGTACTCTCTCAGGGTATGGTCCTGACTGCGATTGGTATAAGCATCGGAATTGGCTGCGCGTGCGGACTGACACACTTTCTTTCGGCGCTGCTATATGGGGTTAAGCCGAATGACCCGCTGACGTTTGCAATCGTGGCGCTGCTTCTCATGTTTGTGGCCATTATTGCCGGTTACATTCCGGCCCGACGGGCGGCCAAAGTTGAGCCATTGATAGCACTGAGGTATGAATAGGCGGATCTGTGAAGCGTTGGAGGACGATCTCACTGAAAGATCTGGTTCGCGTTCACGCCTTCGGCCTGCGCGATCCGCGCCACACTCGCTCCCGGCTCCAGACTCAGTTCAACAATCCGCCGCTTCTCTGCAATCGTCCGCCGTACCCGCGTCCCTGATCCCATGCCCTCATCGTCATCAGCAACAGACACTCAGTCCAGAGGGGAGATGGGTACGCTTACGGTGAAGCGACGTAATTGGATTGAGATGGCAGTCTAGATCGTCTTCTGCGGCCTGGAAACCGACGGCGCTGGTCACGCGGGCGAATTGAGAAAGAGTACGAGTGAAATCCGAACCATGCGGCAGTATAAGCACGCGGCGTGATCAGATTTCTGATTGACTTTTCCGGGATGGCTGGAAAGTGTAACCGAAGTTGGGGTCCTGGCTCCAGACTCTTGCCCGCGAATGCGGCGCACGCTAACCGCCCGCGGGTTCGCTATCGTGCTTTCGGCGGGCAATGCGTAAGGCTGATGACTCGAGCACGCTGAGAACTGTCCAGGCGGCGCAGTTCTGTACGCGCGCGCATAGCGCGCGATTTGACGGCGGGAATACTCACACCTAATTCTTCGGCTATTTCTCGCAAGCTGAGCCCTTTGAGGCTAAGGCGGACCACCTCGCGCAGACGGGGCGAAAGGAGATCGGCTAATCCGGCCAGCCGCTGGCGGAGCTCGTGACGGCGAACCTCCGTCTCAGAGTCCAGCCCCAGGTCGGGGAGTGTCTCAAGGAGTGAAATGCTGTCATCGGCGAGATCCTGGAATTCCAGTGATACAGGGAATCGAGCACGTTTACGGGCTATCATCCGCGCAGAGTTCATCACAACCACCGTCATCCACGTGGACATCCGAGCCTGTCCTCTGAACTTATCGAGATTCTTCCATGCCGACAGGAACGCATCCTGCACAGCGTCTTCCGCGTCGGCCATGTTGTTCAGACGGCGCAGAGCAACGCGGTGAAAGTATGGAAGCCGCTCGGACATAAGAGTCGTCACCTCTTCAAGAGCGTCGGCGGGGTTGGCGTTGTGGTTTTGGGCGGCTTGGGTGAATTCCACAGTAGATGCGCTCATAGAAGGAGCCTCGAAGTGGGTGTGAACAACCTGTCGACGTGGGAATTGATCCTCCACTGCGGCGACAAGGCCCTTAGCCAGGATGTTTGGACATGAACTGGAGGATCAGAGCGGCAATCTCGTCAGTCTTTTCGTCCAGCGCGAAATGTCCAGCGTCGAGGAGGTGGACTTCCGCATTCGGAAGATCGTGCCTGAATGCTTCGGCGCCCGCTGCGATGAATGAGGGATCATTGGCGCCCCACACGACGAGTGTCGGCGGCTGGCGGTCACGGAGCCAGGCCTGCCATTTGGGGTAGGATGCGACGTTAGTCCGGTAGTCGTAGAGCAGGTCCCCCTGGATCTCGCGCTGATCGGGCCGCGACAGGTCGGCGAACTCGCTGTTCCAGGTATCGGGATCATAGCGCTCCGGGTGAGAAGTGCCGGCAAGGTGGCGATCCCTGGTAGCCTCGAACGAGAGAAAGGCATTCAGCACCTCAGGATGCGCTTTCGGATCCGCCCAGAACTCCGCGATCTTCGTCCACTTGGCACCAAGGCCTGCTTTGTAGATGTTGCCGTTTTGAATGATGAGGGCATGCAGTCGATCAGGGTGCGCCAGAATCATACGGAAGCCGATCGGCGCACCGTAGTCGTGAAGGTACAAGGTGTAGCGCGCGATCTTCAACTTCTCCAGAAAATAACTCATCGTCTGAGCAAGATGATCGAACGTGTAAGTGTAGGCCGTGGGTGAGGGCGCGTCGCTCAAGCCAAATCCGGGATAATCCGGAGCAATCAGATGATATCTTGTCGCAAGCAGGGGAATGAGCGTGTCAAATTCACGCGAAGACGACGGGAAGCCATGCAGGAGCACAATGGTCGGGGCGTTCTCAGGGCCGGCCTCCCTGTAGAAAATCCCGACACCGTCGACCTGCACGCGGTGGTATGTCGTCGTAGCATTGGTCGAAGGCAACGGCGCAGCTTGTGCCACGCCTGTAAAAAGGGCCGTGGCAATAACGCATTTTGATAAGGGGTTCATTACGATGTTCCTTTTGCAAGCGATTCCTGCAGATCATCCGGTAAAAAGCGCAGTGCACCATGAACATGCACTGGCCACTTTAGGGGCGTTCTAACTTGTTCGAGCGCCAGAGTATCAATGTATTGACGATGGCGTTCGATTTTCCCGTCCTGAATATCCCATACATGCGCGTACGCAAGGTCGGCGCGTTCGTGCGTTGCACGGTGTACGCAAGCGAAGCGGCCCAAGGAAACCACCGTCGAGCCATCGACAAGAAATTCTGAAGGAGCCGGTGAGAAGCTTTCCCACTCCTCCATGAGTGGAACGAACACTTTTTTCATAACCTCTTCGGAACCTCTGTCCTGGACATTGAAATCCACCACTGAGATCCACTCGATGTCGGGAGCCATCAGGCCAACCATCGTCCCGGTGTCACCAGCTGCTATTGCCGCATAGAAATCGCGTAGTGTATCGACTGGAGTTGTCATTGCATTCTCCTTTGCCATGACTTCATCTGCCATCGCGCAACGGTAGTCAGCCATTCCTTCCAGGAGCAAGCTCCGATCAAGCGAGCTCGTTCCCCCCGCGTATAGTCTCTTCAGGGTAAGGTCCTACAAGCGAGAAGAATAGTTCCAAATTCTCGTCACATACTTGAGCAAAGCTGAAGTACTGCCGGCTGCTGTGTTGAGTCTGCTGCATCATGACCAGCTCACCTGAAATCCTGAATGGATTAGACATGGTTCGCAGAAGCCAGAAGACAATCCACCGGCAACTGTCAGTTAGCTTTTGCCTGTTCCGGGAAGTCAAGGCGTCTCTGAGCTAAATAGCGATGGATATTCGATATGACCACCGAACCCTCACCAACCGCCGATGCAACACGTTTCACAGAGTCGGCCCTCACGTCGCCGACTGCGTAGACCCCGCGAACACTCGTCGCGTACGGTGTGGCTTCAAATCCCCAGTCACCACCGGTGAGAACAAATCCCTTGTGATCGAGCTTGACGGTGCCGTACGCCCAACCGGAGTTTGGCTCCGCGCCGATCATGACGAAGACACTGGAAATTGGTTTCCGTACGGATGCGCCAGTTTTCCGATTCGTCCATGTGACGAACCCAAGAGCCGCTTTACCTTCGAGGCCGGTGATTTCGGTATCTGTGTGGAGAGTGATGTGCGGAGAGCGTTCGATTCGTGAAATCAGATAGTGCGACATACTGTTTTCCAAAGAAGACGCGCGAATGATGTGATGCACATGTCTCGCGACCCCCGAGAGGAAGACGGAGGCTTGTCCGGCAGAATTCCCGCCTCCTACGACGATGATTTCCCGTTCGCGGCATAACAGAGATTCCATCGCAGTCGCGGCATAGTAGAATCCTCTATTTTCGAAACCTTCGTGGTTCCTGACGTTGAGTCGTCTGTACCGGGCCCCGCTGGCGATCACGACAGAGCGTGCGCAAACAGCCAGACCGCCAGCAAGGCTCAGCCGGTGCACGCCATCCACTAGCGCTGTGCTTACAACGTCACGCGAGATGGCGAAGCGAACCCCGAACTTGAGTGCCTGGAGATGGCCGCGGCTCGCCAGCCGCGCCCCCGAAACGCCAGTCGGAAATCCGAGGTAGTTCTCAATTTTCGAGCTGGTCCCGGCCTGCCCTCCAGGGGCATTTCCTTCAATCACAATCGTGGATAGGCCCTCAGAAGCTGCGTACACCGCGGCGGCAAGACCGGCAGGGCCTGCTCCGACAACAGCAACGTCATAGATCGTATGAGGCTCAGGAACTTCGGTAATGCCTAGTTCGTCCGCGAGATCGCAAATGGCGGGCCGAACCAGGACGCGACCATCCAGCAGCTCAACTTCTGGCATGTTCGTAGCAGCAAGGCCGTTACCAGGTTCATCGTTTGTTGGAAACTCTTCTATCCGGTGCGGATAGTAGTTGCGAACCAAAAAGCGACGGAGGCTGAGTAGGTCCGGATCGCCTTCGCATCCTCGAAGTACGACTCCCGTAGATGGATCGCTGGTCATGGCGATACGACGCCATATGCATGCGGAAACGATAACGTTCGCCAGATCGCCCTCAGCGCGCATCAACGTGCGCAAATTCATTCGAGAGACTCGCAACAGCCGGCTCGTCGATGCCGTTCGTGCATCGGCAACGGATCTCTGCGTGTTCAAGACGTTTAGCTCGCCCGTAAACTCCCCCGCACGCAAAGAGCGGAAACGTTTTGAGCCTCCTCCTTTCACTGGAACCCGGCTTTCAATCTCCCCCCTGAGGACCACAAACATGTCCGTGTCCCGATCGCCATACATATATAGACAAGTGCCTTTCGGGACGGTCTCTTCCTGTCCGTAGGAGCCGAGTCTTTCAAGCATTTCCTCGCTCAATCTGGGAAAGGCCAGATCAAGACGAAGCTCGACATTCGGGGTCGAGGAAGGAGCAGGTTGAGGCGATACAGCCTGGGCTGCTGCAGTCAGTTCCTCGCGCGTCTCGCTCATCTTTCCATCCTCCGCAGACCAACCGATGCCAACACACGACTGGCATCGGGGAATCCTGCGCTTCAAACGCCCTTGTTCTGCCCACCATCGACGTCGATGATGGCTCCGTGAATCCATCTCGCTTCTTCTGTTGCGAGAAAGGCGACGGCCTCCGCAACGTCGGCGGGTTCGCCAAGACGAGAAATCTTCAAGCGCCCTGCCGCTTGAAGAAGATACTCGGCATACTCAATGCCTTCCTGTGCCGCAAGCTTCTCCATCATTCTCCTGCGGCGTGAAGTCTGGATCGTGCCCGGCTGGACCAGGTTGACATGAATGCAATCCTGGAGTCCTTGCTCGGCAACGGACTTTGATAATGCCGCTATGCCGCCGTTCACAGCCGACACCAGTGAGAGATGGCGCTCTGGCGTTCGCGCCGTGCCCCCGCCGATCATAACCAGATGGCCTCTTGTGGCCTTTAGCATCGTCCAGGTGTTCCTGATGACTCGGAGATTTGCGAAGAGTTTTAACCCGAACCCTGTGGCCCAGTCCTCGTCTTTCAGTTCCAAAAAGCCACCTTGCGGCGCAGCGCCAGCATTGGTAACGAGAATGTCGATACCTCCCCACAATTGCTCCACATAGGTAGCAAGCTTCGCAGCTGCATCGGGTTCTGTCAGGTCAAGAGAGGCAAATTCAACCTGTGAGGTGAGCAATCGCAGCTCATCGCAGGTAGAGGAAAGCTCCTCGTGGCTCCGAGCCGTGAGATACACGCGGGCGCCTTCGAGTGCAAATCGGCGTGCGATTGCGGCACCGATCCCTCTTCCGGAGCCTGTCACGAGTACACGTTTGTCTTTGAAGCGTTGCATGCATTCCTTTCGTTCCTGGATACCACATGGATTGTCTTCAGCATCACGCAACTAACTACTCTCAACGCGCGCTGATGGATGGCAAGGCGAGAGTGTTAGCGACCGAAGACGGCTTTAATTTCGCCCGCCACAGTATGCAAATTCTCGTCGAGTACAAAGTGCCCGGCATCCAGCCAAACGAGCTTGGCTTCTGGCAGATCACGCAGGTACGCCTCGGCTCCGGGCGGCACGAAGAACGGGTCCTTCCTGCCCCAGGCAATCAGTGTTCGGGGCTTGTGCGCGCGGAAAGCAGCCTGCCACTCCGGATAGAGTGAGATGTTAGATTTGTAGTTCTCCAGCAGGTCAACCTGGTAGTCCTGCACGCCAGGACGATCGAGTAGTGCTTGATCGAGTACCCAGTTATCCGGATTGATGGCCTCGGGATCCTTTGCGCCGACGAGCCAGTGGAACCTTGTGCCTTCCAGACTGACAAAGTCGCGCGCGGGCTTCTCGGTCTTAGGCGTGCGCTTCTCCCACAGCGGCATTAGCACCTTCCTGGGAGCGTCTCCTACACCTTCCATGTAGGCATTGGCATTCTGAATGATAAATCCCTTTACTTTTTCTGGGCTCTCAGCAAACAAGCGGAATCCCACCGGGCCGCCGTAATCCTGCATGTAGAGAATGTACGACGTGAGACCGAGTTGATCGAGTAGACCGCGCACATGTGCTGTAAGGCTATCGAAGGTGTACGCGAAGTCATTTCTCGATGGGGCATCAGAATGGCCAAAGCCGATATAGTCGGGAGCAATCAGGTGGAATTGGTCGGCGAGAGCAGGAATCAGTTCGCGAAACATTTGGCTGCTGGTCGGAAGTCCATGCAACAGGACAATCGTGGGAGAACCGGGGTCGCCGGCCTCACGATAAAAGACCTTACGACTGTTGACCGTCGCCGTGCGATAGTGGGTTCGTTGCAGGTCTGCTTGCTGTATTGGGGAAGCCATCGGAACTCCTTATTGTTCGCGTCACCGTCAGGACAATCAATCAATAAAGTAGGACCGGGCAAGCACGAATAAAAGTTCCAAATATTGAACGAGTGGGTGAGTATTATTGACGAATTCTTCTGCTGTCGGCAGGCCGGCTATGTGTAACGCGATCCACACGAGACCTAATGGCCTTTTGTTGGTGGGCAGACCGGAACAGAGATGGCAGGGGGAGAAAGCGGAGCTCTGCGAAGATTGCCTCGAGGACGGCGAGAGTTTCTGTCGAGGGCATCCAGGGGATGCATCTCGTCTATGCCGCCGAGACTGTCGACCGGTAAGCCGAGGTGCCTTCCGACTGACTACCATCCGTACGGACTGCGGCAGGGGAAGGTGCGGTTCCAAGTCGATTCTCGCCCAGGCGTGAACGAAGATAAGCGGCGACCAACTCCTCTGTCAACGGCGTTTGAAAATTCCTCGAATCCGGGCGCTTGAAAATTCCCCACTCTGGGCGGGGTAAGGTTTGAGATCGGCCGGGAGTGTGCGGCGGAGGGCGAAGCCCGGAGCCGCATACTCCCGGG
>JBATVK010000013.1:0-7761 GCA_049671725.1 Acidobacteriaceae bacterium | reverse complement strand
GCGCCTTTCCGCGGTGAATTCACCGCGGCCCCATTGAAGTCAGACCGCGAAATTCACATCTCCCGCCGATGGCCACTTTCCGCACAATTTGCAGGGACGAGATTAGCCCATCCCGAGCCCGTGCTCGACCCGCACTGTCTGATTGAATTCGAGAGCCGCAGTTTTGGTCACTTCTGTTCCGACCTGCTGGGCAAGACGGCTCACGTCGTCGGTAAAGATGGTCGCTTCGTGGCTGGCGCGGGAGACGGCGACATAGCCGAAACGGGAATTGAGCAGGTCAGGATGGACGCTGGTGTCGGCCTGAATCAGGACGCGCTCGGCCGTGAGTCCTTGGGCGCTGTGGCTGGTGACGGCGTAACCGTGATCGAAGTGGCGGTGTTCGGCGGCGTTGAACTCGATCTGCCGGTTGTCGTCGAGACGGGCGGCGATACGGCCACCGGGCGCAATGGATTCAATCTCGGCGAGATCCCGATTGGCAACGCCCAGCGTCTTGTCTGGCGCGGTGAACTGGATGCGGTCACCGACGGCGAAATCGTGCGTCATCTCCCGATAGACGCTGACCCCAGCCAGGCGACGTGGATCGTAGGTGAGGGGTTCTCCGGATTCCTTCTGCACCGTCAGCAGATTTTGCGAGGGATCGACAGTGGCGACGGTGGCGTAAGTGCCGGCTTCGATTCCCGCGGCTTTGCTCCCACGTGAGTAGCGCACCACGTCGCCGGTTTCGTAATGGTTGGCCCAGGCGCGGTCGGCGCCAGTCATGTCCTGGCGCTGAACGAGGACGCGGAAGGGATGGTCTTGTCCAGTCAGGGAGCCATCGGCGCGCAGCTCGTTGCGCACCGCGCCATTCAACTCGCGCCGGGATGCGTTGTCGGGCGAAACAATGAGCGTGCGTTCCGGCGATTCCGTATAAGCGCGGGCGACAGTCCGGATGCGCTCTTCCCGGTTGGGAATCTCCTGCACGCGCCCCTGTTGCTTGAGTTCGATGATCGCTCTCGCGCTTTGGCCCCGCGCCAGCATCTCCACGGCGGATTTGAGCGCAGGGTCTTTCTGGCGAACGATCTCGTCCAGCTTGGCAGTCCGCATTCCGGCCTGCTGCAATTGCTCGAACGGACGGCCCGCTTCGACACTCTGATGCTGCCGCGTATCGCCGATGAGAAGTACACGATCGCCGGGACTGAGACGCGAGAGGAATTCGCGCATCTGGCGCGTGCTGGCAAGGCTCGATTCGTCGATGAAGTAGTACCGCTTCTCTTTGCCATCTCCGGCCCTGGGGGAGGAAGCCGCAAGAAACCCCTGCAACGTGCCAGTTGGAATTCCGGCTTCGTTGAGTTGGCGCGCAGCGCCGGAAGTCGGGGCCAAGCCATGCACCTCGTAATCCCGCGCTTCGACGGTCTCCCGTAACGTCGAGAGAACAGTGCTCTTGCCCGTGCCGGCGTAGCCCTGAATTCCGTGGATGCGGTCGGTGGAACCGAGAACTTCCTCCACTGCCGCCCGCTGCGCGCGATTGAGGAACTGATGTTGCTCTGAGGTCGCCGCCACTTCCGGTGGCGGCATGAGCGATTCACTCCGGCCTTTGCCTTCCTGCATCCGGTGGATCACGTCCTTTTCAGCCTCGATCACGCGGGCGGTGGTGAATCGGCGTCCGGGAAGATCGCGGGCGTTATCCATCTGATGGAATTCGCCGGAGGCGAGCCGCGCGGCCAGGCTGCTGCGCACCTGGGCGTAGGTGATCTCCCCCATGCCGCGGCGTAGTGCATCGCGGACCAGGACACGCTCATCGACCACGGCCTCGCGCTCGAAGTTGCGGTCGCGTGCAAAGCTGACGGCCTCGCGCGCCTTCTGGTGCGAGTCGGGCGTCCGCTCCTGATGCTGAGCCCGCTCGTGCGCCGCCCTAACCACCGCTTCCGCCTGGTGGCCGTACTCAGCGGCGAGCCTGCGATGCGCGGCCATCGCGTCCCGGAGCGACTGGATTTCTTTTCCGTCGCGGGTTGAGTGCGCGGCAATCTCGGCAGCCTCCTTGCCGTTCCTTCCGGTGCGCTCCAGGTACTCGCGAATCTGCTGGCTGCGCGGACTGGATGCGTCCAAATACTCCTGGGTGTAGCCCCTGATCTCCGGTGCACCGCTTCTCCCAGCGGTGATTTCGTACCCAAGCTGGCGGAGTCGGTATGTCAACTCAGACTGGTAAATGGCCGTTGCGTACTGCTGCGAGGCAAAGAGGCTTTGCGGCTGTAAGGCGCGGTACTCCCCCGTCTCGCGCTGGGTCATATTGAAAATGACCGCGTGGGTGTGAAGCTGCGGAGCGGCATAGCCGACCACGGGACGCGCGGTGTCGTGCTCGAATTTAGCGGCAATGAACCTGGCCGTCGCGTCGGCGGGATGATTTCCTCCGATCCGCGCCATTGTGTACGACTCCAGTTGTTCGAGGGCGGTGCGCACAGCCTCCCGGTGTGCTTCGCGCACCCGATGGTCGCCGCCGACCAGCGCCGTGAGCGAAACGGACTTGGGAGCGGAGAACGTCGCATCCCAGCCCGCACGGTGTTCCATGGTTTTGATGCTGTTCCCGTCGGCATCCTTATATATGTAGGAAGCGCGCTGCCGGACAAGCTGGTCCCCCGTTTGCGGCTGCTGTCCGTGGCTGAGCCGCGCAAAATCCTCAGCGGCAACCGCGCCCACGAGACCGAATTGCTCTGCCAGCCGGCCCTGCCACTCGCCGGCAATTTCTCCACGCTGGGACCAGTAGTTCTGCTCTTTCGAGACGAATTCGGTCCGGTGGTAGTTCTGCGCCTGCGCTGCGGAGAGGGGCTTTGAGATGGTCAGCATGGCTCAGATTCTCCGGTTCAGGGTGAAGTCAAACTGCTTCTGCTTGTCGTTCAGACCGTTCTTTGGTTTATTCGCGCTCCCGGATTTCCCCGCGCCATTCCGAGCGCGACCGTTGCGGTCGGGCTTCGGCGGCTGCGCAGGCGCCACTGAATGCTTCCCGTCCGGTTGTTCGGCCGCAACCGTTTCGGTTGGGGCCTTCGGCTCGCGCACGATGTAATCGCTGTGCAGCCGCTCGATGAACTTTAGCTTCTCGTCTGCAATCATTTTGACCGGGCGGAAGCTGAAGCGGGCAACATAGTTTCCATGTTTGAGGTACGCCCGCATCGGGTCCATTCCACTGATTTCCGAATCGAGCACCAGGGGCTCGATCTGGCGGTCCACGGTGAAGTTCTGCCCCGCGCGCCAGCCTTCGTATCGGGTTTCCTTCACTCGCTCGACCTCGACGTTGCCAATGGCCCGGCTCACCCATTGCGCCGCCTCCGGCTCGCCGGTTTTGAGGAAGATTCGCGTGGCCGGCTGAGAAAGCATGACCTCGGCCAGGTGCCCATAGATGACTTCAAGCTGAGCCTTGCCCTGGAAACCGAGCACAAGGGGATTGCCCGACTTGCGGTTTTCGGTGATCGCGGTATGGAGCTGCGGCAGCTTCTGGAGCGTCGCCAGCTCGTCCAGCACAAACCAGACCGGAGGTTGGCCGGGGCTGGGCGCGGTCAGCAGGCGAAGCACCAGCATGTCGATCCAGAAGCTGTGCAGCGGGCGCAGGGCCTCGCGCTCCGATGCCTGCGAGGGCATGAAGATCCAGCCGCGCCGGTGTTTGGACCACTCGCGGGCGGTCCATTCCGTTTTCGCTTCCTCTTTGGCCGGCAGCAGACGGAAACTATCGGCAACAAGGTTGAGCGAGCCGAGAACGCCGGATCGCTGGTTCGGCGCGGACGGATCGATCATGGCGGCAAGTTCCGTCCCCTGAACCCGCTTGTCGATCTCCTCCTCGTTCGACATCCACTCAATCAACTGTTGCGGCGTGGGCAGGTCGAGCAGCAGCTTGGCGAAGATCTTCTGCGGCGTTTCGATAAAGAACTCGTGTTTGGTTCGTTCCTCGGGGTGCTGGAAGAGCGAGGCAGCAAGAGTCCTGGCTTCGGAGCGCCGGACCAATTCCTCGGAAGGCCCCCAGTACGGGCAACGCCGGTCCAGCGGATTGAGCACGATGTCGCCGCGCTCGGCTTTGTAGAACCGCTGAATGAACTCGCAGGCGGGATCGTAAACGATGGCTGGGTGGCCGCGCTCCTCCACCTGGCGGAGAATCTGCATAATGAGCGTGGTCTTGCCCGAGCCGGTGTCGCCGATGATCTCGATGTGGTGGTCTTCGGCCGCGCGCGGGATGCGCATCGGCTGCTTATGCCAGCACACGTTGAAGCCGACGCCGTCGCCCCGCACGGCGCGATTGAAGCCGCGAGGGGAAACCAGAACCGGACCGCGCAGCCGCCGCCCGTACTTCATCTGTTTGCGCCGCCGGATGTCGCGGATGATCCAGTACGGTAGAGGCAGGATGAAGACCAGGGCGCCGCCAATGATCGCCCACTTGAAGATCGGGATAGGACTGTTTCCGTCATAGACCCGTGCTGTCAGCCAGTCATGCAAAGAGCGGTTGGCGTATGTCGCGGGCGCGCCGCGGAAAAGGTAAACCATGCCCGCTGCGCGGGCCGAATCGGAGAGCGCGAGCGGCAGAGGCCGGGCCTTCCACTGAGGCGTCGAACCGTTGGTCACGTCCTGCTCTCGCGCGTAGAAGATGCGCTTTTTGCCGTCGGCCATGAGCAGAAAGCGGTACTTTCCTGTCGGCCGAAAGGTTTCCGCGAGGGCGCTTTTCAAATAAACAGGCAGATAGAACTGCTGGAACGGCGAGAGCGCCTGCGCAAACGTGAGCCACAGGAACAAGCCTGTTGCCGCCAGCGCCACAAAGAACCAGCCCAGGGTGAAGACGGACTGGTGCGGCGGCCAGATGGCCGTTTCTTTTCGGCCCCATTCGGTCTCCCTCATGGCTACTCCTCCTCTGGACTCGCGTGCTTTGCCATGGCTTCGCCCGCTGCGCGGCGTTTGTTGGCCCGCACCTGGCGCAGCAGCTCCTCGTACTGGCTGGTGGTAATGGTCTCGCCGCAGGCGATGGGGCCGAGCACATGCGCAAGAAAGAGTTGGAGACCGACGATTTCGGTCAGCAGCATTTCGATTCCAGAATCGGTAGTCTCTGCACTCGCCTTGCGCAGGAGAACCTCGCGCGCCCACTCGCGCAGGTTCTGGCCGCTGGCTTCCGCCCGCTTCAGCAATACCTGTTCCTCGGCGGACGTGAAGCGGGTCGCAATGCTCTGTGTCCGGGCTTCGCGGCCTGGGGGCCGCGCAAGACCGTTCTCCGTATCCAGTGATTGGGCCATCGATTCACCTCGAAGGCGCGGTCCCAAATGGAACCGGCAATTTGATAAACCCTTGGTTTCCAGCCGGTTGCAAATGGAACCGGAACGGTTCCAAACGCAACCCTTTCAGGGGTGGAGTGTCGAAATTCACCCGGCGCTTTAGCGACGAACGGGATACTTGCGCCGGAAACTCAGTTGCGCGGGCGCGGATCACGGGCGGCCTCAGATGATTTGGCGCTATTGGCAGAGCCGTTGCCTGGCTCGGAAACAGCAACCGAACCATTCTGACCAGGCTGGCGGACCCGGAGACTCTGTGGAACGTGGGCGGCTTGAGCCGACTCAAGGAACTCCTGGAAGTCCTTGTCCTTAGCGAAGACGTAGGCAAGAGCCTTGTCAACGACTTCATCGGCGGTAGCCCTTGTGAAGGCGGCATACTGGTCGATCCGCTGGGCAGTCGTGTCCTCAATACGGATCATCGCGGTGACATAGCGGCGGGTCTGAGCAATCTCAAGCAACGGCATAGGGGACTCCTTTGGGTGGGGAATAGGTTGGGGATTACGGGGGAATGCGGGCGCGAAGGCCGGCGCATCCTGAGGGGATGAGGCCGGCGATCGGTACATGAAGCCGACACCGGAACGGTGGCGAGAGCAGTGGCAAAGCCGGACTCTTCCGGGCAAACTGCCGCCTCTATCCAGGCGGCATCGTCCCGGCAGACGCCGACGCGCGCCGGAGCAATGGCCGGCGATTGGCAAAGCGGAAGGATCGGCTTCCCAGCCGCTATCCACATGGGATCGCCGCCGGATCGGATGGGGTTTGACCCGCGGAACGAAGCCGGTTGTGGTGGCTTAGAAAACGGCATGACTCGGCTCCATGACAGGTGACTCGATCGCTTTACTCGAAGAATGGGAAGGCATATTGCCCGGGATTCCCATGGGTATCGGTTCCCGAGTCGTAAACAACCTCGGTCTCGAACTGCTGCGCGGCGCGGTCGTATTCCGAAATGCGGAGCACTTCGCGGACTATGCGGCGACCGTGATGCCGTTCTATGTGGACGACGTAATCGACCGCCTCTCCGATCTCGGCCTCGGCATCCTCGAAGCTGGTCTGCTGGTGACTGCGGAGAACCAAATTGGCGAAGCGGTGAAGCGCTTTGGCGGCCGAGCTGGCGTGGATAGTCGCGAGCGAGCCGGAGTGCCCGGTGTTGAGGGAATCGAGCAGGGTCCGCGCTTCGGTGCCGCGGACCTCGCCCAGGATGATGCGATCCGGCCGGCAGCGCAGAGCCACCTTGAGGAGCTTCTCGAACGAAACGGGCTGCTTGAAAGTTTCGTTCTGGCACTCGAACCCGACGATGTTCGGCTTGTGGATGAGAAGCTCCGCCGTGTCTTCGATGGTGACGATGCGTTCGTCATCGGGAATTGCGTGAGCGAGCACGTTGAGCAGGGTCGTCTTCCCGGTCCCCGTCCCGCCGCTTATGAGCAGGGTCTTGCCCGCCTGAATCTCGTCGGCGAGGAAGTCCGCGAGCGACCGCGTGAGCGTGCCGCGAGCGATCAGGTCGTCGATGGTGAAACGACGGCCCGTGAACTTGCGGATCGTGAGGCCGGGAGCAGGCTTCACGGCCGGCGGGATGTAGGCGCAAATCCGGCTGCCATCCGGGAGCTGTGCTTCCAGGACCGGGTTGTCCTCATCCAATCGCTTCCCGAGGTTATTGGCGATCACTTCGAGGCCGGTGCGCAGGCTGCCGGCATCGAAAGAGACATCGGGCAGCGGGAGCATCTCGCCTCCGCGCTCGGCGTACCAGGTCGCGTTGGGATTGCCCATGATCTCGCTCACGTCGTCATCGAGCAGCAGCGGCTCGATGGGGCGAAGGAACGGGCGTAACAGGTCCAGGCTCATGGTGGCTGTCTCCCAGCAGGGAAGCCCGGCGACGCCGGGCTTCCGGGAGTGAGGTAAAGGGGCAGCTTACGCCGCCTCTTCCTCGGGATTGAACTCAACGTCCGCGGTCTCTTCCGGGCCGGCCTTTTCTGCCCGGTCGAGCTTCAGGATCGAAGTCACGCGCACTTCCCATACGCGCTCTTTCTGGCCGGTCTTCTTGTCTGTGCGCTCGCGGCTCCGCAGCTCGCCTTCAACGGCCAGGTGCGCGCCCTTCTTGAGGGTCTTTGCGTAGTCGGACAGCTTTCCCCAGACGATGCAGCGGTGCCACTCGGTGTGGCCGTTGTACTCGCCGGTCTTCTTGTCTTTGTACGAGCTGTTGGTGGCAAGCGAGAGAACGGTGAAGCTGGAGTTGTTGGCGGTATGGGCGCTGGCGTCCTGCCCCAGGTATCCGATGAGCGTGATGCGGTTCATGGTAAAGTCTCCGTTGGTGAATTCCCGGATTGGCCGGGTCACCCCTTGGCAAAGCCTGAGCGAGTGGTCCCGGCTCCCAAGTCTTATGAAAGGGGTTGTCAAGAGACAGGGCTCTCCCGTCGCGGAGCGACTGTCTCTTAACAACCAGCCCCACCCCCCACGCTTCAGGTTTTGTCTCGATTGCAGTTCTTTCCTTGCA
>JBATVK010000012.1:0-1725 GCA_049671725.1 Acidobacteriaceae bacterium | reverse complement strand
TTCCATGAACCATGCCTGAAGGGCAAATGCTCATAGAACCAGGTTCCGGCGGTGGACTACTTTTACTCCGCCGCAATGCTCCGCTCTCGCGGCGCACTGTGGCCTATTTTTGCTCCGGCGCTCATAAAGCGCAAGGGGGAGTTCTCCGGAGATCATTTTCTAGCCAACGCTCAAGCCTTGCGCGGCTTGTATGGTTTCCGATTGCGGTTCAAGTTTCTGCGTTGCTACTGGCTCTTGCTGGATCGCGGTCGGGTGCGACACGGCGCGGTTCAACTCGTGCCCCAGCGCCTTCGCGTCGTTCGTGTACATCTGCACGTCAAACTGAGCTCGCGACACCGACATATAAGCCATGCGGCTGTTGACGATTTCGCTGGGAGCTTGATCCGTATCCAGGTGGATCAGCACGCGCTCTGCTGGCCCTGGCTGCTGTGGCTCGTCACTGCATAGCCGCAATCGAGATGCGGATGCCGCCTCGTGTTGAGCTCGACCTCGCGCCCGGAGTCCGTGCGGAGTTTCAGATTGCCGCAGCTTGAAGAGCGATGCGCGCTTCATCTTCAAGGCCGCTGCCCACGCGCAGCGCGCAACGGATTACCTGCGAGCCTTGAGCGAGGTCGATGCTTCCACGGAAGCCCGCGTGGCGCCCGAGGGACGGCTGCTGTCTCACCCCTCCTGCCGATGCTGAAGGCAGCGCACGTCTTGGGATGGCCGCCCTGACACGGAACCCGGGCCAGGCCTTGATAGTCGATCCGACCCCGGCGAGGCTCAGAGGTGCAGCCTGCGAAACTGCCGGTCATCGTCGCCGGTGTCGGCATTCGCAGACAGGATGGAAGGCAGCCGGTCCTCCACGTACAGCTTGAACACGGCGGCGATCTTCGCCACGTGAATGTCGAACGTCCTCCGCAACTTCCGGAATGCGCTCCTGAAGGTCCAGCTATGCGTGACGCTCGGAACGCGACGGAGAGATGTTACCTTGCTGATTATGCGACAGGCTGGCGTCATCTCGGCCCGTCTGGGGCTTTTTGTATGAAGCCCTCCGAACTGAGTAGATCGCCGAGTCGCTGCGCCATCGCGGAATCGTGACTGTCGGCGTGCGTGCTGTGATGTTCGTTGCTCGACAACTCTTCAGAGACAGTTCTGGAAGCAGGAATGAAAGGAATGGCAGACGATGGCAATCCCACGCAAGTGTTTTCCGTCCCTCACTCCGCTGGAACTCAGAATCATGCAGGTGCTCTGGAGGATTGGTCCTGCAAGTGTTAGGGACGTCCGGCAAGCGCTTCGTCCCTCCACAGTGCTTGCGTATACGTCAGTACAAACCATGTTGAACATTCTTGAACGAAAGGGTAAGGTGAACCGCACGCTTCAGGGTAGGGCGTACCAATATCGTGCGACCGTCTCCAGGGAAAAAATCTCTATTGCCATGCTGCATGACCTGATTAATCGTGTGTTTGGCGGGTCAGTAGAGGAACTTCTGAGGACCCTGATAAGAAGCAATCTGGCAGATATCGATCGCGTCAGCGAATTTGCACGCCGAGTTGCCGCCAGCAGAACAGACAGGTGATGGCGCCTGCTTCATGAGCGCTTTCTGTCCAGACTCTTCATTGTTAGCGTCGTCTGAATAATCCCCGATAGTGGCGTTTGAAAAATCCCCAGATGGGCCGAGCGGCGGCATTCTGATCCGGGAGGGTCAAGGATGCTGCGACTGGAGGACTTCATGGAGATACAGAA
>JBATVK010000011.1:0-60212 GCA_049671725.1 Acidobacteriaceae bacterium | reverse complement strand
GGGCTTCGCCCTCCGCCGCACACTCCCGGCCGATCTCAAACCTTACCCCGCCCAGAGTGGGGAATTTTCAAGCGCCCGGATTCGAGGAATTTTCAAACGCCGTTGACAGTTTCCAAGGCTGTAGTTATGAAAGAGGCTCATAGCGTTGAGGTAGGCGGTGAGTGCATTGCTGTGTCCTGCCTCTAGCTGCTCGATAAGGCTCTGGACGTTGGCGGCGATTACTTCTTTCGCCGTCCTGGGCTGGTCGTTGCTGCTGGTGGTGGCTGTGCGGTTGCTGCTGCTGTTGGAATACGGCATGGTGTGCTCTCCTGTGCTGCCCGCGCGGGGCAAGATTCTGAAGGGAGGGCGTTTCGCCTTTGGCTCTCAACCAAATTTCTTTTGTTGAGTGCCCCTCTTCATGTCTTTTGCGGCGGGCAGGGGCGAGGCGGGTTCAGTCAAGGGCGGGCGCACTTTGCCCGTTCATCGAGCGTTAGCGAAGACCCTTGACGGGTTCCGACCGGCTCTGCCATAAAGCCGCATGAAGAGGGGCGCGTAATAAAAGAAGAAATTTCGGTCTATTTCCGCATCGCTTTCAGGGTCGCGTCGCGGCAGGAACGGGCCGCGGAGGTGGGAAGCGGAGAACGCGAAGCGGTCGAAGCACGGGCAGGAGACCTCCTCCCGCGATCCGGTAGTTCTCTATTGGTATGACCTGTGAAGATCGTGCGAAAAGTTTGAACCAATCCCGTGAATTGCCATTCTGAGGCGTATCGCCGATGATGGAAGCGGGCGGGTACGCACCGTCCTGGGTGTCGAAACCCAAGCAGAAACATCCGTGTGCCGGAGACGGCTACCGGACGAATTCCCAACGCCTTTTGCGTCGGGGAGCCATAGACGTATGTCCAGGCTTCGCGGCTAAAGGTTTATGGAACCGACTGTTTCTGCCGGTTTTCTAACTCCCCGACGAGGGTTTACAAGGGCTGTTTGCGGGGGCGCACCGCAGACGTTTTCCCTTCCAGCCCATACGAGGAGTTGGCTATGATTGCTCTTGCGACAAGCAGCGTATCGGGATTTCCGCTGGACCGGCGAATTCGCCCCAGCCCCACCATTCTGCGTTCTGCTCCCAACCGCTCTTACCTTGCGGTCTATGTTTCTGCCTGCCTTGTTTCCAATGAGTAAGCTGAAGCTCAGCATGAACGAGCCTATTCAAATCCGGTTCCACGAAGATAAGGAAGGCAGGCTCCCTCTTCCCAAACAATGCAGCATCGCTATCTCGAATTGCGAGACACCGGAGATATGTCAGATCGTTGCGTCCTCGATGGAGCAGATTTTGTATGCACTGGCTCTTTGCGGTCTTGACCTTCGCTCTCTGGACGGCATCACGCTTTCGCGCGATTGTCGAACGGATGGGGCTCTGTTGCAGAGGTTCCCGGAGGGAGAAGTTCCGTTAGAGATGACCGATCGGTCGGACACGATGGAGATGGGGCGGACGGTCGCCGTCTGGCGAGAGAAGGAACTGCGATTCCATATCGTTCTCCGGGCCGGTATAGGGCTGATGACACTTTCGCCGGAGAAGGAGCAACAGGCTCTGGCGTATGCGTGCATCGCACACGAGGCGGCGCATGTCGATCACGAAGGCCATCTCTATCGCGCCTTCCCTGGCATCTATGGCCGTCCGCTCGAATGCGGCGATCGTTCCCGGCAGACGTTTTTCAAGGCAATGGATGTATGGAGTGAATACGCCGCGTGCCGGTCTTCAGCTCAGTTCCGACCTGAAGCGGTCGAGGAATTCGAAGGTCTGTTCTGCCGGGCGCTCGAAGAAAGCCTCACCGTCTGTAAAGAACGGATTGCAGCCTATCGACGCGACCGGGAGACGCTACAGATCTGCATGGACATCCAGCAACTCTTCGGGGATGTTTTCATTCATGCCGGATATTTCCTAGGTCACTTGGACGGACTGGAACTCACACTGGAAGAGGATGCGCCTGACGCTTCTACCCTGCTCCGTCAGCATCCGCAGGTTGAAGCATTGGTGATTCAGCTCCGCCGTGTGCTTCATGAACTTTGGCTGAGCGAATATGGCTGGAAGTCAGTTGAAGTCTTCGCGCCGATTTATGATCTGATTTGCGAGATGATGGCGCTGCATGGGATGGCATTCGCACAACACAACGGCGAATGGCGCATGGTCATAGCTGATGGCGAGGGTCCACCAGCAATATAGGTAGGCCGAACACGCGAGTGGATTGAATACCCTGCCTCGAAACGGGATCAGCGCACGGCCAGGGCCAAGCCTTGCTGCGCGGAACTGCTCTGCGCGTTTCCGAAGGTGACAGCGGATGCCTTGCTCACATCGTGACTAAGACTCGCCGCGAGCGAAGCGGCATTGTTCGTATAAATCTGCGCGTCATGCGAAGCCCGCGACACCGAAACGTAGGCGAATCTGTTGCTCATCAACTCCGGATGAACTTCGGTGTCCATGTTGACCAGAACGCGCTCCGACGTGAGACCTTGCGAGCTGTGCGAAGTCACAGCGTAGCCGTGGTCGAAGTGCCGTGCCTCATTCGGATCGAAGCGCACGATTCTGTCTTTCGGGCCATCCATGCGGACGCTGATCGTTTCGTCTTTGTCGATCTGCTGGATGGTGCCGAGGTCGCGGTTGGCAACCTGCAAGTCCCTGTTCGGAGCCGTAAATTGAATTTTCTCCCCTATGGCAAACTCGCGCTCGATCTCGCGGTACGCGGCGATGCCGCGCAACCGTGACGGGTCATAGGTCACTTGCTGGCCGTCCTGCTTGCGGACAGTAACAAGATTCTCCTTGGCGTTCGTGGTGACGACCTGAGCGTAGCTTCTCGGCTCGATGCCGTGCTCCTTGCTCCCGCGCGTGTAATGCAGAACGTCCCCGGCCTGATAGCGACTCGCCCACTCCCGATCCGCGCCGGTCATATCGTTGCGCGGCGTCAGCACGCGCATGGAATGATCTGTCTTATCCACGATGCCAAGTGCCTGCAACTCTTGCCGGACAGCCTGATTGATGGCACGACGCGAAGCATTGTCGGGCGAAACGATCAGCGTATTTTCGGGATGCGCGGCATAGCTCTTTGCGATGGCCGCGATGCGTTCCTGGGGATCAACAATCACTGTAATCCGTCCCTGCTGCGAAAGCATTTCGATGCCAACAGTAGTTTCATTGTTGGACAGATGTTCGACAGCTTTCAGCAGCGCGGTGTCCTTCTGACGGACGATCTGGTCAAGCTGCGCGGTCTTCATGCCCGCTTCCTGCAACTGCTCGAAGGGCTTTCCGGCATCGACGCCCTGATGCTGGCGCGTGTCTCCAATGAGCAAAACTTTATCGTGCGGCCCAATCTTATTCAGGAAGTCACGCATTTGCTGCGTCGATGCGAGAGAGGATTCATCGACCATATAGAGATGCTTCCTCGCGGGATCGCCGGCGGCCTGCAGGCCGCCGCCTGCGATGAAGCGTTGCAACGTGTCCGCTTTGATTCCAGCGTCGCGGAGCTGCTTCGCGGCCCGCGATGTCGGCGCAAAACCTTCCACAGCATAGCCGTTCTGTTCGGCTCCCTGACGTATCGTTTCAAGCACGGAAGTCTTGCCTGAGCCTGCCCGCCCCTGTAACCCCTGCACCTGATCGCGGGAGATAAGCACCTCTTCAATGACGCGCCGCTGCGCGGCGTTGAAATGAGGCCGGGACTCCGAGAGCGGCACTGCCGACTCAATCGACATGATCTGCGGTGCGCTATTTTGCCCGCCCTGTACCTTCTGAACGATTTCATTTTCGGCCTTAATGGTGGCGGCTGTCGTGAACCGGCGTCCGGCCTCGTGACCATTCCCGGCAATCTCTTTGAACTCGCCAGAGGCGACCCGCGCCTCGAAGCTGGCGCGGACCTCCGGGTAGGTCATCTCTCCCATGCCACGGCGCAAGGCATCGACATAGAGAGCGCGTTCGTCCACGACGGCCTCCCGCTCAAAGCCTTTATCGCGGGCGAAGGTGACGGCCTCCCGAACTTGCTGGCGGCGGTCATTGTCCGGTCGCTGTTCGTTCCGGCGCTCCCGCGCCTCGGCCACAACCTTGTCGGCCTGATTGCCGAACTCATCGGCAATCTGTTTGTGCGCGGCCAGGATTTGATCGGGGGACAGAGTAACTTTCTTATCGCGGGTATTGTGCGCGGCAATCTGCGCGGCCTCCGGGCCAGTAAAGCCGCTGCGCGACAAAGCCTCTTCGATCTGCTGACGGCGTGGACTGGAGGCGTCAAGATAGTCCTGTGTATAGCCTCTGACGTCGGGTGCTCCGCTCTTGCCGGGTTCGATCTCATAGCCAAGTTCGCGCAATTTGTATGTGAGATGGGATTGATAGACAGCGGTCGCAAACTGCTGGCTTTCAAACAGCGAGTGCGGCTGCAAGGCCCGCATCTTCCCATTGTCGCGTTCGGTCATATTGAAGATGACGACATGCGTGTGGAGCTGCGGCGCGGAGTAGCCATCGACGGGACGGGCGGTGTCATGCTCGAACTTCGCCGCCACAAACTGCCCGGTCGTTTCGGCGGGCCTGTTGCCGCCGATGCGGGCTTGTGTGTATCGCTCCAACTCATTCAAGGCGACGTTGACCGCTTCGCGGTGCGCCTCGCGCACCCGGTCATCGCCGCCGACCAGGGCGGTAAGTGAGATGGACTTCGGTGCAGAGAACGTCGCGTCCCAACCGGCCCGATGCTCGACCGGCGAGACCATTTTTCCATCTGCGTTTTTGTATTCGTGGACGACGCGATGCAACACCAACTGCTTGCCGGTTTCAGGATGTTGCCCCTCCGACAAACGCGCGAACTCCTCCGCGCCCACGCCTCCTGACAAACCAAATTCAGCGGCGAGCTTTCCATGCCATTCACCCTGAATCGTGTCGCCCTGCTTCCAATAGTTCTGCTCGGCGGCGGTGAACTCTTTCTCGTGATAGGTCTGTGCCTGGGACGCGGAAAGTGGTTTCGAGATATTCAGCATCAGAGACTCCATCCGTCGTGTACGGCAGCGTGTTCTTCATGGACATCAGGAGTCACGACTGTTTCCGGTTGAATGGCCTGTGCCGCCGCAGGCTCGTTCGGTTCTGGTGCCGGTGCGGAGGGTTCCGGCTCCTGTTTTAGTTCTGCCTGTGGTTTGCCGCCGCGCACGGCCTTGGGATCGTAAGGCAGCTTGTCGTCCGTGCGCTCGCGCAGCTCGAAGGGCTTGGCAACCTCCGGCATATCGAAGTATGGGAACGAGAAGTACGTCACGAAATTTTGATATTTCATGAAGGCGTGCAGGTCGGGCAGGCCGGAGATTTCCGACTCCAATACCAGCGGCTCAACCTGCCTCTCGATGGTGAAGTTGTGGCCCGCTCTGGTGCCGTCGAAATGTGTCTCACGCAGCCGCTCGATCTCGACTTTGCCGATGAATTTCGAGACCCATTCCCCGGCATTTGGTTCCTTCGTCGTGAGCCAAACGCTGGTCGCGGGCTGCGACAGCATGACCTCGGCGAGATGCCCGTACAGGTATTCGAGCTGTGCCTTTCCCTGAAAGCCAAGCACTACGGGATTCCGTCCCTTCCTCCCCTCGGTGATCGCCGTATGAAGCTGTGGCAACTTCTGCAAGCTCGCCAGCTCGTCAATCACAAACCAGACACGTTTCTGCTCTTTCGTAGGCTCATTCAACAGACGCAAAACCAGCCAGTCAATCCATAAGCTCTGCAAAGGCCGGAGGGCTTCGCGCTCGGCTGGCAGAGACGTAATGAAAACCCAGCCCTGCCGCTTCTCAGCCCATTCCGTTGCCGTCCACACACCATTACCCTCCTCCCTTTTCGGGAGCAAGCGCAGGCTATCCGCGACCAATCCGAGAGAGCCGAGTACACCGGCACGCTGCTGGTGCGCTCGCGGGTCGATGAGATGTGCGTGTTCCGTGCCTTTCAGTCTGCGGTCGATCTCATCTGGGTTCGACATCCACTGCACCAGCTCGTCCGGCGTCGGCCCATAGGCCATCAGGAAGGCGAAGATTTTTTGCGGCGATTCGATAAAGAATTCGCCCTTGCGATCCTGCGGCGGCTGGAAGAGAGATGCGGCCAGGGCCTTCGCCTCGGAGCGGCTGCGCAGCTCCTCGGCTGGCCCCCAATACGGGCACCGCTTGTCGAGAGGATTGAGGATCACGTCACCCCTTGATGGGTCGTAGAATCGCTTCACGAACTCGCGGGCCGGGTCGTAGACGATGGCAGAATCTTCCCGGCCCCGCACCTGCCGGAGCACCTGAAAAAGCATCGCGGACTTACCCGCGCCAGTGTCACCGATGATCTGCATGTGCTGTGCTTCGGCCTTCGCCGGGATGCGCAGCATATCCTTCATGCCATCGGTTTTGAAGCCGATGCCGTTGCCCTTGACGGTGCGATTGAATGCCTGGGGCGTGAGGCGTTCCGGGCCTTTCAACCGCCGTCCGTACTTCAACGCTTTTTGACGCTTCACGTCCAGAGTGACCGCGAACGGCAGCAATACGAGAAACACTCCGGCACCGCAGAGCAAAGGCGGCTTCAGGATGGCGGACACGTCGCGTCCGTCATAGACTGCGGCTTTCAGGTACTCATGGAGCCGGGCGTCTACATAGCTCCGTACCGGCCCGCGAAAGAGCAGGTCGTTACCGCGCTGAAGTGCCGTGACAGAGAGCGCCAGAGGGATGACGCGGCCTCCGGGTTCCGGCGTCTTTCCATGCAGGACATCCCCATTCATCACCGGCCCCGGCTTCAGTCCGTGGCCGGTAAGAAAGAGCATCCGGTACTCGCTTCTGTGCGTCCGGCTGAAGGTGCCGAAGACAGAAGTGCGGGCATAGACCGGAGCGTAGAAGCACTGCAACGGCTTCGTGAGAAAGCGAAGCCATCCATACACAAACACCACTGTCAGGATCATTGCGGAGAAGATCGCGGCATAGGTATAGATAGGCCGATTGTGCGGCCAGATGATCGTCTCTTTGCGGCCCCATGTAATCTTTGCCATGACGCTACCTCCTCCGTGCCGAGACCATCTTTTGAACGATCTCCTGCTTCCGTGTGCCGACGTGTTCGAGCAATTTATCGAATGCCTCGGCTGCCATTTGCTGGCCGCCCGCAAGCGGGCGAAGGACATTGATAAGCAGAAGGCGGATGCCGACAACCTCCTCCAGCAGAGGATCGCTGGAAGAGGTTTGCAATTCGCGAAGGATGACATCACGCATCCATTCGCTGCGTGCCTGACCCAACTCCTCGGCGTGTTCCGTGACGGCGCGGTGCTCCTCCTGCGTGAGTTTCACCGTCACGGGGCATACCCTGTTGGCTGCGCGGTCGGCCTCTGAAATCGCGGTAGTTTCGGTATCAAGGATTGCCATGCAACACCTCAAAATCTCAGGTGCACCCAAGTGCACCTGATTTTGCTATGTGGTTGGTTCTAAACAAGTGCACCTAAGTGCACCCTGCACGAACCTATTAGGGGTGGAGTGTCGAAATACACCCGGTGCGCAGCACCGCTCTGGTACTGCCACGGATGTAGATGGAGGATCATGCTCTCGAACCCGCCACAACTGCCGGGGTTTGGGATGCCGATGATGCTGCGGATACCGGCTTCTTTGCCAAAGCTTCCGCGCCATCATTGGCACTGGCACGACGCACGCGAAGCGTCGGCGTAATCCGCTGTGCTTCAGGAGTGCGAAGGTACTCCTGAAACTCGCGGTCTTTGGAGAAGACATAAGCGAGCGCCTGTTCCACAACATCATTTGCAGAAGCATGGATGAACGCGGCATATTGATCGACCTGAGTAGCGGTCGTATCAGTCAACCGAATAGAGGCGCTGAGGTGGCGGGTTTGGACGACTTCAAGTAGCGGCATGGCATTCTCCTTTGGGTGTGAAATCAGGCGGACTTTCTGTGGGCAATCATGCGTTGCGCCGTGGCCGCAATCTCCCGCGCACGAGCGGAGCAAAGTGCGGCGGGAAGCTCAAAGCGACGGCGGGATTCAAGCATGGTGATTACGTCATCGAAGCGGATGCCTTCGATAAACCACAGGTGAGCCGAAGCGACATCAACTGTGCGCTGCGCGTAATAGAGAGGATTGGGTTTGTCGAAGCGCCGCGAAGCCAGCTCCCGCGTCAGCTTCACGGCATCTTTGCCTTGAGCAAGCTCATGGGAAACCCATGCCCAATCGCTCTCCGAATTGCTGTGCTTCGACGGCGGCTTGCGCGGTGTCAAAGTAGCAGCGAAGAGCATGGCATCGACTGCCCCTGCGTCAAGCTGGAAGTCATCGGGAGTCCAGATGGAATCGTCGGGATATTCGACCGTGACTTTGTACGGCGGATCGTACTTCCGATTGAGGAAACCGGGGATGCGAAGGACACGGTTGCAATCGGTACAAGCAGGATCGCCGCCGAAGGCAATGGCGAGCAGCTTGAGCGCCTGTTCCTGACGCGCAAAGTCGAAGCCTTCGACCCTCCAGAGCACCTGATATTTGCCGAGCGATGTGGAGAGAATCGAGGTTGGCGGCGGCACCAACTCCGATGCCCGAAGCGCAGCGAGGCGGGCATCCCCATCGGTGTCGATATCTATATATAGATGGCGAACGGATGCGATGCTTTCTTTCGTCCGTTTGCGGCTGCCAGAGCGAAGCGGGTTGGCGGCGACATAGACGTTCGCTCCGGTGCCGTTCTCATACGAGAGCCACGCCTGATAGCGCGGGGCCAGCGCGGTTTCCAGCGTGACGACGCGCTGCGTCGGAACGGCTGGACTGTCCCTGCGGAGCAGGAGAGCAATCGTCTCTTCCGGTGCGAAGCAACGGTTGAGGAATCGGTTGGCGACTAGATTCATGGAAGCACCTCTTTTGTGAGCGCGATGCTGCGGCCTTAGCAGGAAAGAAGCCCGGTGATAAGCCGGGCTTCAACCATGTGGAGCAAGAGGCTATGCGGCCTCTTCCTCCGGGGGAATCTCATCGAACTCCTGCTCATCCGCGCTGGCCTTCTCCGCGCGGTCGAGCTTGAGGATGGAAGTGACCCGAATGCTGTCGGTGCGAACCGGCTTCTTGGCCTTCTTGGGTGTGTACTCGGTGTGGCGAATCTCACCCTCAACCTGGACGTGTGCGCCCTTCTTGAGCGTGGCCGCGAACTCACCGAACTTCCCGAAGACGATGCAGCGATGCCATTCGGTATGCGAGACGTACTCGCCGCTCTCTTTGTCCTTGTAGGAGGTCTTGGTGGCAACCGAGAACGTGGTGAAGTTCTGGTTGTTTTTGCCGTTGCGAACTTCGGCGTCGTTGCCAAGGTAGCCGATGAGGGTTGCGCGATTGAGGTACATGGTCGTGTCTCCGTTTTTGAATTCCCGAACCTTGTTCGGGTCACACCGGGCGAAGCCTAGCGAGTGGGCGCGACTCCCAAGGCCGAAGCTCTGCATTTACGGTGGGTCCGTCGCAGATGGAAACCGTAACCCGGAGGGTGCGTAGCAAAGCAGAAGAGCGAGCCTGCCGCCGGGCGTCGCATAGGCCCCGAAGCAGTGACCGAACACAGGACGGAATGGCGTGGAGAGACACGCACCTGAACAACGCACATCCCCGCTTCCTGACGATGCCATTTCAACGGCAATCCAGAACCACGTTCTCCGCCTGATCTCCGGGCAAAGCAGCGGTCCTCGCATCCGCATTCGCTCGTCGTGAAGATCGGTGCGGCCATGCTCAAGAGCACACGCCAAAAGCGAGGGCGTATTCGCTGCATCGTGCTCAAGAAGGCTTCTCATGCCGGTACGCTCCAATTCGGGTTTCCATCCTCAACTCATGCCGCGCTTGCCGTGGTGGAGGCACGATAGATTTCCTCGGTCTCAAAGGACTGCTCCGCATGGCTGTAGCCGTTGACGGCAATCAACTCGCGCACCCGGCGTCGGCCCGCATGATCGCGCTCGCAATACAGAACAAAGTCGATGGCTTCCGCCGTCTCCGAACGGATGAAAGAGTGGTTGAGATTCGGCCTCGCACTCAGGGCGAGGTCAGAGAGACGATTGAGGGCATCCCACGCGCTCTTTGCGTGGATGGTGGACAGCGTTCCACCATGCCCTGTATTCATAGCTTGTAAAAGGTCATAGCCGCATTCGTCGCGTATCTCGCCCATGATGATGCGGTCGGGACGATGGCGCAGTGCGGCGGCGACAAGCTGGCTTGGAGTCACGGCAACCTGACCGGGAATAGCCTCGACCGCTTCCCAACGGACGGCGTTCGGATGCGCTATCTTTAGTTCGGCTGGCTGCTCGATGACGATGAGCCGTTCCTGCATCGGCACATGGTCCAGCAAGGCTTTCATCAGGGTTGTCTTCCCACTACCAGTTCCGCCGCTGATGATGCCGTTCTTCCGCTCTGCAATGAAGCTCACAACCGCATCCCGAATCTCTTCCGGCAAGCTGCCTGACTTAATCAACTCATTGGACGTGAACCAGCGATTGAATTTCCGCACGGTAAACGTCGGGCCATTGATGGAAGACGGAGAGCCGACGACGGCGACGCGGGAGCCGTCCGGCAAGCGGGTATTGAGGATAGGATTCTGGCTGGTAAGGTCTTGTCCAAGCAGGCGTGCGACGCGCTCTATCGCGGCCTGCAAGCGGTCGTTGGTGTAGGGCGTGGAGAGCGCAATGTGCTCGACCACGCCGCCTCGATCCGCGTACACGCCGGTTGTGCCGTTAATCATCAAATCGGAGATGGACGGGTCCAGCAGCAGCGCCCGCAATTCTTCGGGAAAGAACGGCAATATCAGCTCGAAGCTCATCGGACCACCACGCGAGAGAGGACGCTATGGCAAACAAGACCATTTCCTACGACAACATCGCCAAGAAACTGATGACCAAGGCAAGCCGTGCCCGCGCAAAAAAGCGCGCCAACGCCATCCTCAAACGCATGGCACTCGACGAACTGCGTAAGGTTCGCAAGGTGACGCAGGGAAAACGCACACTCTCTGAATAGCGCAGCCACCGGCCCTGGCTGGCAGGGTCGCGTGGAGGATGTTCTACGCGCCTGAGTTGGCAGAGAAAGTCTCACCGTACCACTTCGTCTGCCGTAGCTGCGGCGGTGCCGGGCGCAATCGGGTCAACCGAGACGCGGTTTTCGTGAAACTCCGTGATCGTCAGTCCAAGCGGATTGATGAACTCATATTGCGGGTAAATCTTGGCCTGATCGCTCACCTGTTTGGGATTGAGGTAGTAAGTCAGACTGAGCATCCAATGCTCAGTCCTCGGCTCCCGCGAATGGCTGGGGGAGTAGAGCCTGTCGAGAGCCATAAGCGCAGTTCCGCGCGCCATAACCGCTCCTTGCACGGTCTCTTTGGACATGGAGGTGATGGTGACATCCTTCACCTCTACGTCGCTCTGCTCGATCTGCCCGCCGACCACCTGGGATACCAGATGATTCTGGTTGTCTTCGGTCATCAACTGAGAGGCGAGGTTGCCGGACAGGAAGTAGTAGTTGAGCGGGTACTTCTTGGCGATGGTGTCGCGGCTGATCGTATAGCGGTAGTTGGCCCAATCCGTGAGGTAGGTGCGAATCTCTCCCTCACGCGGGCTGTAGTTCAAATCGCTGTACTGGATCGCCTGGGCACGGCCCATCTCGTCAATGCGGATATAGCGGTTCACGAGCGGGCGGCGGGCGAGGGAAAAATTCAGCCACATAGAGCCGCAAAGCAGAACCGTGCCACAGGCGAGGATGAGGCGGTAGGCTTTGCGTTCGGCGTAGTGGGAAGCGTAAACCTCATTGCCAATCTGATCGGTGAGCGCCGCCTGCCCCGGCGTCACTATCGGTTGGTCATTGGCTACTGTGTGCGTGGACATGGGGAGGATGGCTCCTTTCGTTGACGGCGTGGAATACCACCGTGGCATAAATCAATCCGGCGATAACACAGCCGAGAAGAATTACCAAAACTAGGCAGCCTAATGGCTTGCCTAAACCGAGCTTTCGCATTGCGAGCGCGTGAACTTGGTACTTGAACATCTTTATGCAGCTCCTCCCGCGATGAAGAGTGTCGATACGACATTGCTCACCGCGTTACCCATATTCCCTGCCATTCCGGCAGCGCCGCCAAAGATCGCTTGCGTCATGCTCGGAATAAAGAGCATGTTCACGATGAATGCGACGAATACCATGATGCACGGAATGAGATTGGCAAGCCACATCTCCATCGAATAATTTCCATTGAAGGTCTGCTGGATAAAGGCGTTCATAAAACCGGCCCAAACAAAGATGAAAGCGGCGGCTACTGCGCGAATCATGGCGAAGCTGATAAGCACGTCGAGGAAGTGAAAGAACTTCGCACGGAAGGTCTTGGTCATCAGCAGCGGCACGAAGATAGGACCGAAAAGAGCGGTGACGCCATAGAGAATGAAGGCGCTGCAATTTATGACAAACAGGATGGCGGACGCGGTGCCGAGAAGCGCCTGTACGACGAAGTAGCAAAGGATCTGAACTGGGGCTATGAGCGACGGCATCGCGGTACTGTCGCCAGCCGTCTTGAAAAGCTGGAGCAGGTTATTGAGCGAGTTCTGATCGAAGGCCGCAACCATCGCCTGTGCAATATAAGAAAAGAAGTGATTGATGCCGAAGCTCGCGCCGGGGAATGGATTCACCCAATAGTTTTCAAGCAGGCAGCAGATGATGAGCCGCAACAGGAAATTGACCAAATCGCCTGCGTGGACCGGCTGGGCATGAAAGCGAAAGGTCATGCTCGTGGTATTCCAGTTGATGACAAGGCTGATGAGGGTAAAGAGAGAGATGCAGGCCAACTCCGTGAGTCCAAGCTGCGTCAACGCCCCACCGTTTTGGGTAGTGAGGTTCGTCAGATTGTTGGTGAACTGATAGAGCCAATCGACGCCTGAACTTGCGCTCGGCAATGCTTGTGCTAACAACGCCACGGAAACCATATCGCTACTCTCCCACGGTCACGTTTAGGGGATGTACTTCTGCCAGGTCTTGCCTTCATTCGCGGCGGCTGAGTTGTGCTTCTTCTTGTCCGCCTCCACGCGCTGCCGGAACGCTTCATCCTCAGCTTTTCGCTGTTCGGCCTCCTTCTGCTGTTGCTGAAGGATGGCCGCAGCTTTGGCGGCGGCAGCGGCGGCTTTCGCCGCCTCATGCCGCTGGTAGGTGAGCGCACCACCTATCGCGGTCAGAGCCGCGAGGATGGCGAGCAGGATTTTCGTATTGATCGCTTTCAACATCTCAGTCTCCGACTAGGGAAGATAGCTGTCCCAGGTGCTGCCCTCGTTGGCGGCGCTGGTGTCGTTGGCCGAACGCTGCTGCTGGACGAAGACGGCGGTGTTGAGGTCTTCCGCCTGAGCGTTCCGGCGCTCCATGTTGTCAAGCGTCATCTGCGAAGCGATGCACGCTTGCAAAGTACCCTGCGACTGCATCTCGGTTGTCTTTTGCGCCTCTGCTGCATTCAGGAGGTTAAGCTGCTGGACTTCGCTGTTGGTCGAATCGGAGTTGTCGAGCTGCGAAGTGACAAGAGAGTTGTTGGCTGTGATATTGGTGCTCCGATCGCTCCGGTACTGACCGACGGCAGTAAGGCAGTCGGGGGAGACGGCATCAGACGTTTCAATCAAGGCAAGTTGCGACGTGCGGGCGCTGCCGAGGGACTGGCTGGCAAGGTAAGTGGGTGCGCTGCCGTTCATGGCGATGGTCGCGGCCTTCCATGCCGTGTTCGATGCAGACGGCGAGTTGGTATTGAGCGCGATGCTCATGCCTGCCGTCTCACCGAACATATTGGCAACGTTCACGTTTTCAAGAGTGTGCAACGTCGTCTGCCACTGTTGCTTTAGGCTGAAGTGGGTGATGTTGTTCTTCAGCATGTTGTACTGGCTCTCCAGCGTGGTGAGCTGAGAGACGAGGCTGGCATAGCTGGTGGGATCGAAGACAATATCCCCGATGCCGAACAGGGCGAAGCTGGGCGTCGCCGTGAGAAGTAACGCCGCGCCTGCCCCTATGAGCCATTTGCGGCGGTTGGTCAGTGTGACTTTCATAAAGCCTCCTGCGGTTTGCGGTTGAACTACATGCACTGCGGGCAGGTCGGGTCCAACCTGTCCAGGGGAAATGTGCGGACGTGTGCTGCGTTTGTCATCGTCTCGGTGGAGTGGAGGTAAATCCACGCGAGCGTGTTCCTGCCGGTGACTGTCCCAATGAGCAGGAGAGCAAGTAGTAAAGCGGCAATGATTCCTGACATCTGACAGAAACGGTGGAAAGTAGTTGTCTGCATGGCCGTTACTCCTCCTCCGCAAGCTGGCGCGCAACCTGCGGAATGATCGCTACCCACTCCATCCCGCTGCGCTCGATGGCTTCCGCAATGGTGTATTGCATCTCTTCGAGCCAATCGGCACGATTCAGCACAAGCGCCACGGCGACCTTTTCGCCGGTGGATTGCACTGCCCATGCGTCGTGCCCGCCACGCTTGGCGTCACGCGATTTGCGGAGTAGATGTTCGTAACGGTCGTTCATCGCAAGTTCCTCTCTACAACGTGGGATCGACGCGATGCTCCGCGTAAGCCGGAATCAGAAGGTCGGTGCCGATGTACACGCGGGCACGCGAGCCTTCTTTGAGGGTGATAATCGGAAGCCTGTTTAAGAAATGGTTCAACACCTGTTCGCCCTCGGCGGCGGACTGTTCGGAGATGCCGTTGCGAATCTCGGTCGATGGGTCGAGCACGCTGCCGTTATTCCCGATCTGAGCTAGACCGCCCAGGCCGCCGATAGCGGCGGCGGCGGCGAACGCCTGCAAGTATCCGTGGTTTACCTTCGTGGCAAGCCCGGTGGTGCCAATCTGGTCAAGGCCGATGTACTTGGCAAACTCCAGAGAGAACCCATCCGGGCAGATAGCGCGATGGAAGGTCACGAACATCTTGCGCTGCTGGGCGTTGCCCACGCTCTGCACATCGCCAAGCAGCCGCGTTCCCTGCGGCAAGAGAAGTTGCTGGTGGTCGTGAGAGTACAGGTCTGTGGTGAGAGAGACCATGATCGGCCCACTGAAACCACCGTCGATATGGTTGGTGACAACCCCCTCAAGAATCGTTCCCTCGAAGACGCGATACAGGCGGCCTTGGTATGCGTCGAAGCTATACGGGGCCATCGGGTCGGTTTTGCCGTCCGGTTTGGTCGATTGCACGGAAGCAGACTGCACACCACCCGATCTTGCAGAGGCCGCGCCGCCGGCTGCGGTAGCAGCCGTCCCTTGCGCGGCTTCTGCCGTCCCTGTTGCGGGAGTGGTGTGCTCAAAATCAATGGCTACGGTATCGCTGTCGATGGCGTCCTGCTGCTGCTTCTCCTTGACAAGCTCCTTCTGTTTGGCCTCCGCACGTTCCTGCGAGATTTCCGACGTATTGGCGGGCGCATTCGGGCTGTCGCCGTAGATCGCCGCCCGCTGTGCGGCGGTCATGGGCGGTGCGCCTGCGGCCTCCGCGCCGGGCGTGCCCTCTGTCTGCTGGAGCTGCTGCATAGCAGCGGCAAGCTCCTGTTCATGCTGCCGCGCTTGGGCGTCGCGCTCTGCCTGCAACTGCTGCTGCGACTCGAAGCTGTTTACCTGTTGTGCGTTCGGCGCTGCCGGACGCATGGGCATGGCGCTGGCTGGGGCATTCCTTTTATTGCCACTCAACAGACTGGAGAGGTTGGCGATGCCCATAAGCGCGATGATGACAACCAGGGCGATGACGACCGGCATACTTTTCTTGAGCGGTGGCTTTGCCTCCGGCTGCTCTGGCACGGTCGCAGGGACGTTCTGATTCGGTTCCGGCATGGCTACCTCGCTTCCTCGGTGCGGTGAAACTCCACCTTTTGCTTGCCGATGGCGAGGTAGCCGTTCTCCAGCGCCTTCGGCACGGTATAGAGGCCATTCGAGAAATCGAAGTTGATAAGCGAAGGCTTTTTGTCCTTTACCTCATACAGAGCGGGTGTCTCCTGAAACTGCCCGCGCAGATAGGTGAACTTGTCGTCGCGCCATATCTCCTGCAAGCCAAGCTCATTCCCCTTCGATTTATCCCAGGTGTAGTCAAAGTGCAGCGTGCTGGGATACTGGCTGCGGTAGGCTTCCTCTTTTGTCTGTTCTGCTTTGAGCGTCGCTGCCTCGGCAGCCTTAGCGGCTTCGATCTGCTGCTTTGCCTGATCCAATTCCGCAGCCGGGACGAACACGGGCAGCTCGATCAACTTCTCTTTTGCTGCCTTATCGCCGGGTGTGATGAAGATTTTGGAATCGAAGTGGGGATCTTCATCGCCGGAGACTTCGCGCAACTGCAAGGTGTACTCGTTGCCGTGGTCGGAGATGATATGCACATCGGTCGTGCTGTTCGCCAGCTTCGGCTTGATACTGATGAAGCGGCTGGCGATATGGCCGCCATCGAAGACCCAATCGGTCGTATCCCCGGCATAGACGTTCGCTACCTTCTCCTGGGCGGGGAGCACGATCAACGTCGATTGCAGGAGCCCGGCGCGGATCACAGGCGGCGTGTCCGCCTCGGACACGGCGATGGTGCGCGGCGCGTTCGGCTCTAGGTGCTTCTGATCGTGCGTCGCAGGGACGGACGCAAAGGCAGCGGAGGCGGTCAAGGCGAGTCCACAGGCGACGAAGATGAGGATAGGGGGTTTCATTATCTCTGGTCCTTTCGGTTATGCAGACTCACCCTGGGCGAACCGCGTAATGCCCTCGGTAAGTCCGTACTTGGCAATCAGCTTCGACCGGCGTACCCGGTCTTTGGGTTTGGTGGAAAACGTCGCATAGCTGCGGCTGTCGAGATTCAGACGCACAACCTTGGTAAGTCCGTCACGGCGCATGTACAGTGCTTCGCGGTCCTGCAAGCTCTCGAAGAGAGCGAGCTGCTGTTCTGTCATTTTGAACAGCTCCGCATACCGCTTCCTGTTGAAAGTTGCGTCTTTCAGAAAGAGAAACGACGTGCAGGAGTTCACAATGGAGTCGGCGTTCTCGCCCAGGTCTTCGGCGGACTGACCGATCATCGTGACGCCGCCAAGATTCTTGCGGACGGTCTTGATAGAAGCGAGCGCACCTTCGAGCAACTGGCGATTCTTCATCGAAGAGAAAATCTCCTCGATCAAGATGTGCTTGGGCACGCCAAGATTGGCTGGGTTATACAGCACATCGTTGATGCGGCGGATGAGCCATACCATCAGAGGCTCGATGAGGTCGGCATATTGCTGGTTATTGACGCCCTGGAAGTCGAAGCACTGCACACGAGACAACGAGAGGCTGTCGTCTATGTTGTCGAAGATGGCGCTGTACACGCCTCTCCCGACCCATTTCGAGAGATACCTGTCGAGCTTTTTGGGCAGGAAGAGATTGGAGAGACGGCGGTTCTCCCGGTCGAGCAGGTAGATGTCCTGCACGGCTTTGTGGATCACATCATCGTCTTCCGGCTCCAGCTCCGCGCCCCCATTGGTTAGTAGGAGCTTGATGAACGAATAGAGGAATTTGATATTGCTCTCGGTCGGTTCGAGAGAGAACAGAGCGACACGCGGGCCATCTTTGCCGATGCGGTCTACACGCCCGCCATACAGCTCGACCACGCTTTCATAGCTGCCGCCGATGTCGAAGATGTAGGTAAAGCCGCCGTACTTTTGTTCAAGCGCAACAGTGCCATTACCGATCACGCTTTTGCCTGACCCCGTAGGCCCGAGGATGAGCGAGACGCGCACACCATCCACATACACGTCCTGAAAGAACGGCGTTCGCGTGCGGGTCTCGAAGACATTCAGGTACTCGGAGTCCAGGTCTTCGGAATGTGGGTGGCCGATGTGCGGGGCGAAGACAGAGGAGAGTCGCGCATGGTGTTCTTCACTGAGCCACATCGGAAAGACATTGAATTTTCCGTTGCCCGGAAACATCGCATAGAAGGCACAGAGATTGCCAAGCGTCTCTTCGATTACCTGCGCCCGCGCATCGACGAAGATCCGATGCACGGCGGGCGCGGTATCGCGTAGCTGCTCCGCACTGTTGGCGGCGAGCATCAAGCGCAGTGAGTATTCGCCCTGCGCTTTCTTGTCCAGCTCGCGGATGACAAGGCTCAAATCATCTACGCTGCTGTTGGCGGCTTTCGCGCCTGCGCCGGTCTCTAGTGAAGCCGTGTCGCGTCCGCTCATCACGCGAGTCAGCACACCGACTTTGAAAAAGGAGATGAACTTCTCCTGCGCGTCGATCTCGCTGCGGGCCGCGGTGGTGGACCTGGGCCGCCAAGTCGAGCACAGCACGCTATCGCAATCGAGTGTCAACAGGCCGGAGAAGAGGCAGGGCCGTGATGCTTCCGGCGTGGTTTTGAGGGAATACATCTGCACGTAGCGTTTGCCCACGCGGAGATGATCGCTATGCCAGGCAACCGGATTGCTGACGATCTGCCGGTCTACCCCGGTATCGTCGCGGAGCTGCGCTTGCGAGGCCCAATCTTCAAGATTGAATAAATATGAGAAGAACTGGAATGTGCTGTTCTTATCCAGCGGGCGCAGCCCCAATAAACCGCCGAGATGACCCTCCAGAATCGTTGCCGACTTCTGAAGCTCTGCCAGCATCCGCGATGTGTCGGCGGAGTTCTCCTGCGGCTTGCGCTCGAACGCTTTCAGCTTGGACGGCTCCAGTATGAGGCACCAGTGAAGATCAATGCGACGAAAGGCGGCGGTCTTGGCAAGGAAGCCGAGACGATCATCCACGAATACCTGTGTCACGGGATTGCTGTACGTCTTCTGGCGCGGCAGCTCATACCCGGACATGACGCGGGTGTACTGGTAGAGACAGGAGCCTTCGGGAAGTCCGCGCATTGCGCCTTCAATCGAGCGCATCCGTGATTCAAGCTCCTGGTCGGTCAATCCCTCTTCATCAATTCCGGTGAGAGCAAACAGGCATCCGTAGCCGCCGCCCTTGAGGGCGAAGATGTTTGGGCCAATGAAGCGCGAGATTGGCACAATCGAGCACGCGGCTCCGGCCTTGGCGAACCACGGAACGAATTTGGCTTGCTCAGTATTTGCGCGGGTCATAGTAGGACTTCTGGTTGAGGCTCAGGCCCCAGAGTTGAAACATCTTCGGGTGCTTGCGAACGATGAGCCAAGCGCCCACGGCGAGCGTGGGGAAAGCCATCATTGCCAGGAGACGAAACCCAACGAGGAAAACCGTTACGCAGACGAATAGGATCGCCATCCATGCTGTAAGATCGAGACCAAGTTTGGCTCTCGGTCGATTCAGCGCTTGATTGATCGGTAACGGCTCTCCTCGCTTGGTCATGGGCGCACCTCACATGGACTGGCCGGTTAAACTGCCGATCCAGCCCGCACCCCATCCCAGGATTCCGGCACCAAAGAGCGCGCCGAAAAGACCAGGAATAGCGTCTTGGAACCGCCCGCTCATCATGCGGATTCCCGCAAAAATGAGGCCGCCGAGACAAATAACGGCACCGGCATACATGGCGAACGTCTTAAAAGTTCCCATCAACGTTTGCGCCCCGGAGAAGTCCATCGTTCCCTGGGCGTGCACTACGCTGCTGCTAACGCCTGCGAAGGTAAGGGCGACCAGAGTTGGTCCCAACACATGCGCTGCGTGGAGCAGCTTTCGTTTGAAATGAGTGGATTGCAAGCTGAAACGCGGACGAAGTGACATAGGCATCCTCCTGATGGCAAATTTCGCTCTGCCATGTCACGGAAGCTAGGCCAATTCTTTTCATGCGTCCAAGACGTATTTTCTATAGTGCCCAAAGTTCGACTTATGGCACTAGCCAATCAGCTTCAGTTGCTGTGGCCGAACGCCTGCGGATCGAACCGGTTTCTTCCCCGGCTGAAGTCCGCTTTCTTTCAGGAACTTCTCGATGAATGGCAACGCCATGTGACTACTATCTTTGGCACTGACAAACGCAACATCCGCTGTCCATGTGACGCCAGCAATCGGTCGTGTAATGAGACCTGCTTCGAGAGTGGTGAGCTGGTCGATAAGAGCCAGGCCATAGTTGTCTTTGACCATCCATTGCATATCGGATGGTGTGGCTGCCGAACTTGCAACCTGCAACGCTACGCCCGCCTCAGCGAACATCTCGATCAGGCGTGAATGCGCGGCTGGATGGAATTCGGGATCGCGAAAGACTTTGATTCGGGGAGCGATCTCGTGAATGTCCAGTTGACTTTGTGAGGCAAGAGGATCGTCGGCCGGCATACAGACGACCAGCGGCGACTGTGCGATTTGCAGCACGTTCCATAAGTCCTTTTCAATGGGCATGGGCAGAATCGCGCAGTCCAGGACATCGTGGGAGAGACGCTGCAATGTGTGGAGCGGTTCGGTCTCGGATAGATGAATCTCGCATCCTGGAAAATGCTCTTCGTAGGTAGAGCGGAATGTCTGTAACAGTTGTGGAGTCACGAAGGGGCAGAAGCCAAGCCGGAGTGGTGGCACCTCTTTCATGTGAATCGCACGTGCCACTTTGAAGATTTCGATGCGTTCCCTCAGAACGATTCTTGACCAGCTAAGAATAAGTTCGCCTGCCTGTGTGGGTTCAATACCGTCCCGCCCGCCACGGATGAAGATGGGGAATTCGATGTCGTCTTCGAGAGCGCGGACCTGCTGGCTGATTGCAGGCTGAGAGCGATAGACGCGCTCTGCGGCCCTCGTAAAGTTCTTTCTTTCAGCAATAGCGACTAAATATTCGAGGTGTCGAAACTCTACAAACTTGGACATGGCCCGGATACTCCATTAGCTTCATCCCTTACATCCACAGACATAAATGGGGCTGTGGATAACTTAATCGTTTGCCCAGGAACCACGACTGTCAATTAGCCACCTCAGAGTGTCTAGGTACTTCAAGGTGGCTAGGCACCGCCAAGTGCCTACATCACACCCATAAGCAAAACTTTGGGTGGTATTGGTGGGAAGTATTGGACTCTGACAATCACTAGCAGCACTCTTGTTTATCGAATGTGCCCACACGGAATCGTTTGGGATTCGTGTGCAGCAATCGAAATCGATTACGCGATATGCGAGGTTCCAATGTCTTCAGAGTTTGCTCAACAGCCCGCCCCGAATGCGCCTCCCCGAAAACCGCCTACAAGTGCCGTGCCGGTTCCCGAACGGCTTCTCGATAGTGACGAGGCTGCGTCGATTATGAACGTGCATCCGAAAACTTTGCAGAAACTCGCTCGCAAAGGCATCGTGCGCGGCGTTCATGTCGGGAAACTATGGCGTTTCCGCGCCTCGACCATTGAGGAATGGATTCAGCGCCAGCTCGCCAGCTAAATTTACGGCGATGAAAGTCTCGACCTTTGCCCGGCGCAGCGTTAGCCTATTTACAGCCATCCGTTGCGCCTGAGACTGGAGAAGGAATGTCAAGGCGTACACGGTATCAGAATGGAAGCGTGCAGCGTGAAAATCGGCGAAGCGGTCCGGACGTATGGGTCTTTCGCTGGTGGGAGCCTGGCTCTGATGGTGAAAGCAAGCGGAGGAAAGCAATCGTGGGAAATGTTCTCACGTTGCCTACCGAAGCAATCGCCCTCAGATCAGCTCGCGCGTTGCGCATCGACGCCAACGCACAAACCCCGCAGGCAGAGAGCGGGCCGGAAACAATCGCTGAACTGGTTGCTCACTATCGGCTCAAAGAGTTGAAAGAGGACAGCCACAGTCGGAAGTCGTTTCCTACACGCGCTGCCTATCGAAGTTATCTGGACAATTGGGTGCTCCCGCGATGGGGCGAACTCAAGCTGGATCAGATCAAGCCTGTCACAGTCGAACAATGGCTCGACGGGATCAAGCGGGCAAAAGCAACACGAGCCAAGATTCGGAACCTGATGAGTGCTCTCTTCAGTCACGCGATGCGCTACGAGTGGACGGATAAGAATCCGATCAAACTCGTGCGCCAGAGCGCGAAGCGGGAACGCATTCCTGATGTTCTGGAACTCGCAGAACTTCAGCTTCTTCTCACCAAACTCGATACACGGGAACGCACACTGGTTCTGCTGGCCGCTGGTACAGGGCTGCGTGTGAGCGAACTGTTAGGGATTCGGTGGGCGGATGTGGACTTCGACAGTCTTGAGTTGAGTGTGACTCGATCCATCTGGCATCAGAAGATCGGGGAATGCAAAACAGAAGCCTCCGCCAAGCCGGTCCCACTCGACGGCTACATGGCGGAAGACCTGCTTCAGTGGCGAAAGAAGAGTCCCTATCCGACGCAGGAGGATTGGGTCTTCGCCAGCCCGACTATGAAGGGGAAACAACCCTACTGGCCGGACAATCTGATGAAGCGGTATATCAAGCCGGTCGCCAGGGCGAACGGCATCTACAAGAACATCGGCTGGCACACCTTCCGCCACACCTTCGGCACTCTGCTGAAGGCCAACGGGGAAGATGTGAAGACGGTACAGGAGCTTTTACGGCACGCGAACAGCAGGATCACACTGGATGTCTACACGCAGGCAGTGGGTTCCAACAAGCGGGCCGCACAGAGCAAGGTCGTAAGGATGATGATTCCCGGCATGGGTCAAAACGCGGGTGAGATGGACCCGCAGAAAGCTCAGGTTGGAGCTTAATGGACCTTTATCGGACCCGGATTTGCTTGTCACTTAGGTCGCCATTTGATTCTAAGTCTTTTAGAATCTATGGCGGGGACGACGGGGCTCGAACCCGCGACCTCTGCCGTGACAGGGCAGCATTCTAACCAACTGAACTACGTCCCCTTGCCTTGGCGGCTTGCCTCGCAAAGCCTTGCGCTCTGCGGTTTGAACTGCTCTTCCCTGCCCGACTACGCGCTGCAGGGAAGCACGGAACTGTCACCATTCCGTACTTGGATTGTAGCAAAGAAAGCTGGCTTCGTGACCGCTGGCTGAATCCCAAACCAGCAGCGCACGCGATTCCCGTACGCACATCCCGTCCGGCTTGAAAATCAGCGCTGGGCGACGGGCGATTCCGGCGCGGTCGTGCTCACGGAGGAATACGTCTGCGCGGCCGACTGGGCACGCGCCAGGATGTTGCCGGGAACGATGCCCAGCCACAGCGTCGTTACCGCGGTGAGAAAGAGCGCGAACAGCAGCGCCAGCGAGGGGCGCGGCACGGCGTTGACGGGGGAAGACTCCGCCGGGCGCGAATAAAGCGCCGTGGCCACGCGCAGGTAGTAGAACGCTGCAATGCCGCTGTTGGCGAGGCCGATGATCGTGAGCCAGATCAGTCCCGAATGCAGCGCGGCGCTGAACACGTAGAACTTGCCGAAGAAGCCGCCGGTGAACGGAATTCCGATCAGCGAGATCAGGAAAAAGGCCATCGCGCCGCCCAGCAGCGGAGAGCGGTAGGCGAGCCCGCGATAATCCTCGATGAGCGTCAGGCGGTCATCGTAGCCGCCCGCGTGGCTGATGACGGCGAAGATGCCGACATTCATGGCCGCGTAGGAGACCGCATAGAAACTGGCGGCGGCAACACCGTCGGCAGAGAGCGCCGTGAAGGCCACCAGCAGGTATCCCGCGTGCGCAATGGAGGAATAGGCGAGCAGCCGCTTCACGTTGCGCTGGCGCAGCGCGCCCAGGTTGCCGATGGTCATCGACAGCACCGCCAGCCACCACAGCACCGGGACCCAGTGCGCATGCAGCAGCGGGAAGGCTCCATAGACGACGCGCAGCAGCACCGCGAAGGCCGCAACCTTGGGCCCTGTCGACATCAGCGCCACGACCGGCGACGGCGCGCCTTCGTAGACGTCCGGCGTCCAGACATGGAACGGCGCGGCCGACACTTTGAAGCCGAGGCCGATCAGGATCATCGCCAGGCCCACGTAGAGCAGCGCCGGCGCCTGTCCGGTGGCAACCGATTTTGCGAGCGCCGAGGCGATGGCGTCGATGCGGGTGGTGCCGGTTGCGCCGAAGATCAGAGCGATGCCGTACAGGAAAAAGGCGGTCGCGAAGGAACCGAGCAGGAAATACTTGAGCGCGGATTCAGGGCTTTTCGCGGACTTGCGGCGAAATCCGGCCATGATGTAGGTGGAGATCGACGAAATCTCCAGGGCGATGAAGACCAGCAGCAACTCCACGGCGCTGGTCATGAGCATCATGCCGACGGCGCCAAAGAGGATGAGCGCGAACAGCTCGCCCAGGCCCTCGGTCGTGTCCGTGACCGCATCGATTGCGATCAGCAACGAGGCCAGGACGATTCCCGCGATGAGCACATGGAAGAAGACGCTGAAAGCGTCTGTTTGAACCACACCGGAGTACGCGGTTCCGGGAGGCAGCTGATATTGCCAGAGGCTTGCGGCCAGAGCGGCCAGAGCGCCCACAACGGCAAGCCACCCGAGCGGCTTGCGGCTCGAAGCTTTCGGCAGCATCGCATCCACAAGCATCACGGCGATGCCGGCAAGGGTCAGGATGATCTCGGGAAGAATGCGCAGCGCGGCAGGGGTCTGGTTCATCGCGCGCCTCCCGTGACCGCTTCGGCCCTTTGCGGCGGCGCGGGTGTGGTTGCTGTCTCCGCGGCGCTCTGCGTGGAACCAACAACTCCCGCCGACCGCGTGATGGCGGGGAACTGCATCACGCCGCTCTCGATGCCTTTGATCCAGTAGGGCGAAGCCACGCCCATCGCCAGCATCAGCAGCGCCATGGGCCACAGGGTCAGGTGCTCACGCACGCCCAGATCGAACGGCGGGCGATTGGCAACCAGCGGCGATGGCTGGCCGTAGAAAATTCGCTGCGCCATCCACAGCATGTACGTTGCGCTCAGGATCACTCCGGTGGTGGCCGCCGCAACCCACGACGGATGCACCGGGAAGCTGCCGCTGAGCACCAGGAACTCGCCGACGAATCCATTCATGAGCGGCAGGCCGACCAGCGCGAGGGTGGTCACAACCCAGAGCGTCGCCAGCATGGGAAGCTTCGTGGCCAATCCTCCGTAGCGGGTCATGTCGAAGGATCCGTAGCGCTCCGCGAGGAAGCTGATGAGCACCAGCAGCGCGCTGCCGGTGAGGCCTTCGTTGATGGTCTGATAGACCGCGCCGTTCAGGCCGTTGAGGGCGAAGCAGAAGATGCCCAGCGTGCAGAAACTGAGATTGCTCATGATGGCAAAGGCGACCAGCCGGCGCATATCCGTCTGCGCCAGCGCCACCAGCGCGCCGTAGAGCAGCCCAATAACGGCGAGGGCTATCATCAGCGGGGCGATCTCGCGCGCCTGCTCGGGAAAGAGCCCGAGGTTGAAGCGGAAGATGGAGTAGAGGCCGAGCTTGCCGGCGACGACCATGGCCATCGCGGTCGGAGCTTCTTCAATTACATTTGCCAGCCAGCCATGCAGCGGGAAAACCGGGACCTTGACCGCGAACGCGACCAGGAACGCGAGCGAAGCCCACCACAGCGCAGTGGGCGCGAAGCCGCCGGCCGCGATCAGACTTTGCAGCCGAACGAAATCGAATGTGCCGGTCTTCGCGTACAGCCACAAAATCGCGACCAGCAGAAATGCCGATGGCAAAAACGTGTAGACGAAGAACTTGAGCGCCGCCCGCGGACCGCGCTCGCGGCCGAACATGGCGATCAGGATCGCCATCGGCACCAGCGACAGCTCCCAGAACCCGTAATAGAGGAAGAGATCGAGCGACACGAAGACGCCGATCATCGCCGTCTGCTGCAGCAGGAAGAAGAAGTAGAACTCTTTGGTGCGGGTCGCGATCACGCGCCACGAAACCAGCACGCCGATGGGCCCGAGGAACGTGGTCAGCAGCACCAGCCACAGGGAGAGGCCGTCGACGCCCAGATGGTAGCGGATGGCCGGATGCGCGATCCAGGGCAGGTTGACCTCGAACTGAAATCCGCTCCGCGCGTAGTCGAAGTGCGCGGGCAGGTGCAGCGACAGCACGAAGGTCGCCAGCGTCACCAGCAGCGTAAACGCGGGGATCACGCGGCCTTTGCGCGGCAGCAGCGCGACGACGACGGCGCCGGCCGTGGGCACGAAGGTGATCAGCGTCAGAATGGAAGCGTTCAGCACAAAGCCTTTCCGAATTCAGCGTCTAACGCAGTACAAACTGCGCAGTCCATCCAAAATATGCAGCCACCAGCAGCAGGGCGGCGAAGAACGCGAGCCATCCTGCGTAGGAACGAATGTTGCCGGACTGGATTCGCGTCACCAGCGCGCCGAATCCCTGCGCGGAGTAGCCGGCGGCCAGCGTGCCGCCGTCGATCACGCCGCGATCGATGAGCGCGCTGAGCACCCAGCGCGCAAGAAACAGCACGGGCGCGACCACCAGCGCTCCGTAGATCTCGTCTACCCAGTATTTGTTCGCGATCAGCGCGTAGAGACCGCGCAGACGAGCCGTCAGCCGCTCGGGCAGCTCCGGCTTCGCGTAGTACATCAGGTGCGCGACGTACCATCCGCTGAGCGCAACCAGCGTCGAGATACAGGCGAGCACCAGCTCCAGTTGCTTGCTTCCTGCGGGAGCCTCGTGCGTGGCCACTCCGACGGCACCCGTGGCCAACGCGATGTTCGCCTGCTCGTAAGGCAGGTGCACGCTGGTGACAGCCGGCGCCAGAAAGTGCGCAAACCAGTTGGTGCCGCCCAGGCCCTCAGGCCAGCCCATCGCTCCGCCGATCACGCAGAGCACCGCGAGAATGGCCATGGGCACCAGCATCACCTTCGGGCTCTCGTGAACGCCGTGCGCTGCATGTCCGCTATGTGCCGGTTCCGGATCGGCCTCCAGCACCAGCTTCGTATCGGAACGCGCGTGGACTGCCGCGCCATGATCCTCCACCGCTGCAGCGGCCCGCGACTCGCCGAAGAATGTCATGTACCAGAGCCGGAACATGTAGAACGCGGTCAGCCCGGCGGTCAGCAGGCCGATCGCCCACAGAATTCTCCCTGCTGGATTCGGCGAGATAAAGGCCTGATAGAGAATCTCGTCCTTGCTCACAAATCCCGCCAGCGGGGGAAACCCGGAAATCGCGAACACCCCGGCCGTCATCACCCAGAAGGTCACCGGGATCTTCGTGCGCAGACCGCCCATCACGCGCATATCCTGTTCGCCGGCGAGCGCGTGGATCACGGAACCGGCGGCGAGGAAGAGCAGCGCCTTGAAGAACGCGTGCGTCACCAGGTGGAAGATTCCCGCGGAATAAGCAGCCACGCCGCAACCCAGGAACATGTAGCCCAGTTGCGAAACCGTGGAGTACGCGAGCACGCGCTTGATGTCCGTCTGCGCCATGCCGATGGTCGCGGCCAGAAAAGCTGTTGCCGTACCGATGACGGCTACCACCATCAGCGCGAGAGGCGAGCGGTCGAAGATCGTGTGGGTGCGCGCGATCATGTAGACGCCCGCGGTAACCATGGTGGCGGCGTGGATGAGGGCGGAGACCGGCGTCGGGCCCTCCATCGCGTCCGGCAGCCAGATGTAGAGCGGGATCTGCGCCGACTTGCCCGTGGCCCCCAGCACCAGAAACAGCGCAATCGCGGTGAGAACGCCGCCCTGCCACGCCGGATGCAGCGCGATCTGGCTGAAGATTTTGTCAAAGCTCAGCGTGCCGAAGTGCTCCACCAGCAGAAACATTGCCAGCAGGAAGCCGAAGTCGCCGATGCGGTTGACGATGAACGCCTTCTTGCCGGCGTTCGCCGCCGAGTCGCGCGTGAAGTAGAAGCCGATGAGCAGATACGACGCGAGGCCCACGCCTTCCCAGCCCACGAACATCAGCAGGAAATTCTCCGCCAGCACCAGGGTGAGCATGAAGAAGAGGAACAGATTCATGTACGCGAAGAAGCGCCAGTACCCTTCTTCTTCGCCCATGTAGCCAATCGAGTAGACGTGGATGAGGAACCCCACGCCGGTGACGACGCAGAGCATCACCAGGGTGAGCTGATCGAGCTGGAACGCGAAGTTGGCGTGGAACGCGCCCGTGCTGATCCACGGAGCCAGCGTCTCGGTATAGGGCAGCGTGAGCGAGCCAAACCGGGCCACGATGGCCGAGACCTGCAGCAGCGGGAGCAGCGAGCCGACCATGGCCACCGCGGTCACGACGGACTTCGGAGCCTTGCGGCAGAGCAGACCGTTCACCAGAAATCCGGCGAAAGGAACAAGCGGAATCAGCCAGAGATGGAGATCGGTCATAGCTTCATCAGGTCGATCTGGTCGACATTGAGGGTGTTGCGTGCGCGAAAGACGGCGATGACGATCGCGAGGCCGACGGCCGCTTCAGCCGCGGCCACCACCATGACAAAGAAAACGAAAATCTGGCCGCTCACCTGGTGCCACTGTTGCGCGAAGGCCACAAAGGTCAGGTTCACGGCGTTGAGCATCAGCTCGATCGACATGAATATGGTGATGATGTTGCGCTTGATCAGAAACGCCGCCACGCCGATGGAGAAGAGGATGGCGCTGAGAATCAGATACCAGGCAATCGGAACCATGCCTCAGTGCTCCTTTCTGGCCAGCGCAACCGCGCCGAGAATCGCGACGAAAATGAGCACCGAGGTGACCTCGAAGGGCAGCAGCAGTTTGGTGAACAGCACGCTGCTCAGCTCGCCGGTAGTCACCACATACTCGCCGATGCGTGCCCGTGCAAATTCGCTCCGATGGGAGAGAAACATGAAGGCCAGCAGGCCGAGCAGCGCCGCCGCTCCTGGAAATCCCGCAATGTACGCCAGCCTGCTGCCGTGCGTGCGCTCCTCTTTACCAGCGTTCAGCAGCATGATCACGAACGTGAAGAGCACCATGATGGCGCCGGAGTAGACGATCACCTGCGCCGCCGCCAGAAATTCCGCGCCCAGCAGCAGGTAGAGGACAGCCAGCGAGCTCATCACCACGATGAGCGAAAGCGCGCTGTTAATGGGATGGCGCTGCAGCAGGAGATTCAGCGCTCCCGCCACGCACAAGCCGCCGAAGATGATGAAAAGGGCCAGATGCATGGGTTTTTACTGACTCGCAGAACTGTGCAAAGACCGCACAAAATAAGGCCGGAAGAAAAATTGTAAATCAGTGCACGGGCAGTCGAAGCCCCATGCAGAAGCTGGTGACAACGATGTTGGCGATGGCCACAGGCACGAGAAATTTCCATCCGAAGCCCATGAGCTGGTCGTAGCGAAAACGCGGCAGCGTGCCGCGCACCCAGACGTAGAGAAAAAGAAAACCGAAGACCTTGGCGACGAACCAGAAGATTGCGAACAGCGAAACCGAGACCGGGCCGCTGCCGCTGAGGAAGTGACCGAAGGGGCTGGTCCATCCGCCGAAGAACAACAGCGTGGCCACGCAGCTCACGGTGATCATGTTGGCGTATTCGGCCATAAAGAACATGGCGAACTTCATGGAGCTGTATTCGGTGTGGTACCCGGCGGTCAGCTCGCTCTCCGCTTCGGGCAGATCGAAGGGCGAGCGATTCGTCTCCGCGTAAGCCGCCATCAGGTAGATAAAGAACGCGACAAACTGAAATCCGCCAAAGAAATTCCAGTGAAGAAAAGCCAGGATACTATGGCCGGCCTGGACGTTGACAATATCGCGCAGGCGCAGCGAGCCGGCGCGCATCACCACGCCGATCAGCGACAATCCCAGCGCCAGCTCGTAACTAATTACCTGAGCGCTGGCGCGCAGTGCGCCCAGCAGCGAGTATTTATTGTTCGACGACCACCCGGAGAGCGCGATCCCGTACACGCCGATGGACGTCACGCCGAGGATGATGAGCAATCCGATGTTGACGTCGGCAATCTCGAAAAGCTGAACGCCGTGCCAGCGAATGTCCGCGCCGAAAGGAATCACCGCGATCGAGGTGAGCGCACAGCCCAGCGCGATCATCGGCGCCAGAATGTACAGCGGCCGATAGACCGCCGTCGGCATCAGGTCTTCTTTCAGGAACAATTTCGCGCCATCCACCAGCGGCTGGAGCAGGCCGAACGGTCCAACACGGGTCGGTCCCCAGCGATTCTGGATGCGCCCCACCAGCTTGCGCTCCAGCAGCACCGTGTAGGCGACCGCCATCAGCAGGATCACCACCACCACGATGACCTTCGCCAGGCTGATCAGCAAAAATACGAGAAGACTGGTCTCCATCCAAAAAACCTTCCAGGGTGCTGCTAATCTGCCGCCGTTTCCGCAGGTTTGCGCGCTTCCATCACCGAGCTCAGCGCACGGCTGTAGCGGCCGAGCGTGCCGGAGGTGAACAGCGTGTCGTTTGAGGGCAGAACCAGGTCGCGCCGCGCGCCCGCGTTCGTAATCCGGACCAGCTCCGAGCGCAGATGCTGATCGTTGCCGGCCAGCAGATCGAGGCGCGGGACGTCGTACGCCGGAACCAGGCGCTGAATCTCGTCGAAAATCGCGAAGGGATCGAAGGGGCTCAGCTTCGGCTCCAGGTGATGCGCCGCCAGCCACACGCCGTGCCGGTCGGCCTCGCCGGACTGCGCGCCGCGCGCCTGTCCGAAATCGGCGCGTACACCACCGGGTCCGAAGGGAACCAGCTTTTTCACATCGGCGCCCATCGCCGTAGCCAGCCGCACAATCAGCTCGAAGTCGGAGCGCACGCCGGCTCTGTCCCCGGCCTTCCTCACCAACTGTAAATCGCCGAAGGTGTTGGTGGCCGTTCCCGATTTCTCGTAAAGACTGGCAGCCGGAAAGATCACGCTCGCCAGCTGCGCCGTTTCCGTCATGAACATGTCCTGCGCGATCACGAAGGTATTGCGCAGCGCCGCGGGATCGATGCCGTAGCGCGACACCGGATTCGCGCCCACCACGTACAGCGCGGCCAGCTCCCCGCGTTCCGCCGCGTCGAACATCTGCACCAGATCGAGCCCTGGTTTCGCGGGCAGCGCACCATACTCTTCGCCGAACTGCGCAGCCGCCGACACCGGCACGTAGCCCGGCAGCAGGTCCGGATAGAGCCCCATATCCGCCGCGCCGCGCGAATTGGCGGAATCGCCGAGGCACGCGAACTTCACATTCGGTAAAGATGCGCCAAACTGCACCAGCGCCTCAATCTCGCGACCGCGGAATTCCGCGCCAAAGACGATCAGCAGCGACTCCTCTTTGCGGATGGCCTCACGGAACGCAGCCGCTTCGCCATTCGACTCCAGCGCCTTGTCGTCCCCGGCCAGATACGCGACCAGCGCCGCGTAATCGCCCTCGCGGATGCGCAGGAACGACGTTGCCTGGCGCCGCAGCTTGATCAGCTCGTGGTTTGCCGCGTACAGGCGCGCGCCGTGCAGCCGCACGCTGGTCCTGATCTGCCACGCCAGCCCCGGATGCTGCTCCGTTGGATCGTTGCCCAGCAGCAGAATCGCCTTCGCTCCGTTGAAATCCCGCAGCGACGCTTCAGCCTTGCCGGCCATCGCTGCCGCAAATGCCGGATAGTCCGCCGTGCGATGGTGATCGATATTGTTGGTGCCCAGCACCGTCCGCGCGAACTTTTGCAGCAGGTAGGCTTCTTCGTTGGTCGTGCGGTTCGACCCGATTACGCCAATCGAGCCGCCGCCCTTCGCATCCCGAATCTCGCGTAACTTTTTGCCCGCGTACTCGATGGCTTCAAACCAGCTCACCGGCGTGAAGTCGCCGTTCGCCTCGCGGACCAGCGGCTGCGTCAGCCGGTCCTCGCGGTTGGCAAAGTCGAATGCGTAACGGCCCTTGATACATAAAAAGTCGCCGTTGATGCCGCTCTTGTCGCGATTGTCGCCGCGGACGATTTCCATGCCGTCGTTGGCGCGCCGAACGCCGAGTGTGGTCTTGCAGCCGTCTCCGCAGTGGGTGCACACCGTGCCGACATGCGACATCTCCCATGGCCGCGTCTTGTAGCGGTACGCGCCCGAGGTGAGCGCGCCCACCGGGCAGATGTCGATGCACATCCCGCACTCTTCGCACTCCAGGTGATCCTGCTTGTTGGGCGCGATCACCGAGCCGGCACCGCGGTTCTGGATGCCCAGCGCCCACGCGTCCATACCCTCGCCGCAAACGCGCACGCATCGGTAACAAAGAATGCAGCGCGGACGGTCGAAGAACACCACCGGGGACCACTGCTGCTCGTCGCGATGCTGCTTGATCTCGACGAACTTCGACTCGTGCGCGCCGTATTTGAACGTCATGTCCTGCAGCTCGCACTCGCCGCCGGCGTCGCACACCGGGCAATCCAGCGGATGATTGCCCAGCAGCAGCTCGATGGTCGCCTTGCGCGCCTGCGCGATCTCCGGGCTCTCCGTGGTCACCACCATGCCTTCGGCAACCGGCGTGGTGCATGCGGTCTGCAGCTTCGGCACCTTTTCAAGGCGCACCACGCACATGCGGCACGCGGCCTGCAGCGAGAGGCCGGGGTAGTAGCAGAAAGCGGGAATCTCGATGCCGTGCGCGCGGCAGGCCTCAATCAGCAGCGTGCCCGCGGGCGCGGTGAGCTTCTTGCCGTCGACAGTAAAGGTAACGTCAGCCATTAATTTCTCAACCTCGAACGGCTGTTTGCTGATTTTTGGCTATGAACGAATTCAACGGACTCTCTGACAACCTCTTCAAATAGCGCTCGATTTATATCGACCGTTTCTTTGCTCAACCCGAAAATCCGACAATCGTGCGCTTGAGGACGACCCGGCTTAGTTGTAAATCCAGCCAGGTTTATCCGTTGCACCAATTCGGTCGATCTAATGCAGAAGGTGACATGGCTGCCCCATACACGGGCTGCATTCTTGAATGGTCCGGGGCCTACTTCGATCGCTACATATTGTTTGGGCTTGCCATTTACCTCCAGATGTTCCCTGCTTAATTCGCTGAGGTGCTGTGCGAGTTCGTAGCACTGTTCCTTGTCCATAACTTTCGAATTCATGCCATCACCTCCTCGCGCACCCGGTGTTTTGGGCAGCCACGGCCCTCCAGGTGGTCTTCAAACTCCTTGCGAAACTTCTTTACAAACGCGATGGTCGGCATCGCCGCCGCGTCGCCCAGCGGGCAAAAGGTCCGCCCCAGCATGTTCTCGGCCAAGTAGCGGATGTCGTCGATGTCCTTATCCACGGCGCCGCCTGCGTGCAGCCGGGTCAGCGATTTCTTCAGCCAGTCGGTGCCTTCGCGGCACGGAATGCACCAGCCGCAGCTCTCGTGCTGGTAGAACTTCATGGTGCGCAGCGCGAACTCCACCATGCACACCGTCTCGTCGAGCACCACCACGCCGCCCGAGCCCAGCATCGATCCGGCTTTGCCCACCTGGTCGAAGTCCATGCCGATATCGATTTCATCGGCGGTGAGCACCGGCGTCGACGATCCGCCGGGAACCACGGCCTTGAGCTTCCTGCCGTTGGGAATGCCGCCCCCCACCTCGTAAATCATCTTTTTCAGGTTGTAGCCCATGGGCAGCTCGTACACGCCGGGGCGACTCAGATGGCCGCTGAGGCAGAAGAGGCGCGTGCCGCCGTTGCGCTCCGTGCCCAGCTTCGCGTAATCCGCAGCGCCGATGCGGAAAATGTGCGGCACCGTCGCAATGGTCTCCGCGTTGTTGATGATGGTCGGTCCGCCGTACAGGCCGACCACGGCCGGAAACGGCGGGCGAATGCGCGGAATGCCGCGCTTCCCTTCCAGAGACTCCATCAGCGCCGATTCTTCCCCAACCTCGTACGCGCCTGCGCCGGTCTGCACCACAACGTCCAGATCGACATCGCTGCCGAAGATCTTTTTCCCGAGAAAGCCCCTGGCGTAGGCGTCGGCAACCGCGCGCTCCATGATCTCGATGAGGTAGCGGTATTCGCCGCGCAGGTAGATGAAGCCCATCTTCGCCTGGATCGCCAGCGCCGCGATGATCACGCCTTCGATCACCGCATGAGGATCGTGCTCGAAGATCAGGCGGTCCTTGCAGGTCCCCGGCTCCGATTCGTCGCCGTTCACCAGCACGTACTTCGGCTTCGCCGACTGTTTGGGCACGAACGACCACTTCAGTCCCGTCGGAAATCCCGCGCCGCCGCGGCCGCGCAGATTCGACGCCTTCATCTCGTTGATGATGCCGTCGGGGCCAAGCTCCAGCGCCTTGCGGGCCGACTTGTAGCCGTTCAGCTCAATGTACTTATCGATATTGGTCGCGCCCTTGCCAAAGCGGTACGAAATCAGAGGCACGCAGTCGGGATGTGTCGTCAGCGTCGCCATTACTTCCCTGCCCCGTTCTGCGCTTTGGCGCGGTAGCCGGCCAGCACCTGGTCCATCGACTCCGGCGTCAGGTTCTCGTGGAAGTCGTAATTCACCTGCGCCGCGGGAGCCCACGAACACGCCCCGATGCACTCGACTTCCTCCAGTGAAAACACGCCGTCCGGCGTCACGCCCTTGTTCGGAACCCCCAGCTTCTTTTTGCAGTGATCGAGAATTTCATTCCCGCCGCGCAGCATGCAGCTGATGTTGGTGCATACCTGCACGTGATATTTCCCCGCCGGCCTGGTCCGCAGCAGCGAGTAGTAACTGGTCACGTTGCGCACATCGAGTTCCGAGACGCCAAGCCGCGCTGAGATTTCGGCGATTACCGCGTCCGAGATGTAGCCGACCTCGTCCTGCGCGTAGAGCAGCATGGGCACCAACGCCGAACGCTTCACCGGATACAGCGTGACCAGGCGGTCGAAGCGCGCCGCCAGCGCGGGCGAGAAAATCGTGCCGGGAAACGCGGGTTGCGTGCTCATGGTTCGTTCCCTGCCTGCTTCACCAGCGCCACAAAATCGATGGCCGCGTGATCCAGATCGAGCGCGCGCCCTTCCAGCTCGATGCGACCTTCCGGCAGCAGCGCAAACGCGCCCTCCGCCGTAGTCGCTCCTGCGCGTTGTATGTGCCAGTTCCCCGTTCCGGATTGCGGATCCAGGGTCATCGCCAACTGCGCCGCGCCGCTGATCACAAGGATCGAGTTCTCCGTCGCCGTAACCCCCGTCGCCGGACCGGCCGCCGCGGCGTAGCTGCGCGTCACCGAGGCGAACGACAGCCAGAGTTCGGTCAGCAGCATCGTCTCCTCCGCGGTCGCAGCGCTCATCGGTCGATCTCTCCCAGCACAATATCGATAGAACCAATGACAGCGACCACATCGGCGATCAGCCGCCCCATGCACATGGTCTCCAGCGCCTGCAGCGTGGCAAACGACGGATTGCGCATGTGCACGCGATACGGTTTCGCCGTGCCGTCGCTTACCGCGTAGTAGCCCATCTCGCCGCGCGGCGATTCCACCGCCTGATAGACCTCACCGGCCGGAACCTGGAAGCCCTCCGTCACGATCTTGAAGTGATAGATCAGCGCTTCCATCTGGGTCTTCATCTTTTCCCGATCCGGCAGCACCACATGCGGCGCATCGGCCTTGATCGGCCCCTCCGGCATCCCGTCCAGCGCCTGCTGGCAGATCTTCACCGACTCGCGCATCTCCTGGAGCCGCACCAGGTAGCGCGCCCACACATCGCCATCGTTCGAAACCGGCACCTTGAACTGGAATTTCTCGTAGCTCGTGTAGGGCATGTCCCGGCGCAGATCCCAGTCCACTCCGCTGGCTCTCAGCGGCGGCCCGGTCACGCCCAGTGAGATCGCGTCTTCAGCACTGAGATAGCCCACACCCTTCAGCCGGTTGATGAAAATCGGATTGCCGGTCAGCAGGTTCTCGTACTCGTCGATCTTTTCCGGCAGAATTTTGACCAGCGCCTGCACCGAGGAGAAAAAGTCCAGCGGCGGTTCCAGCGCCAGCCCCCCGATGCGGAAATACGACGTCATCATGCGCTGCCCGGAGACATGCTCGAAGATGCGCAGGATTTCCTCGCGCTCGCGGAACGTATACAGAAAGACGGTCAGGGCCCCGATGTCCATGGCGTGCGTGCCCAGCCACACCAGGTGCGAGTTGAGCCGCGTCAGCTCGTTCAGCAGCACGCGCATCCACTGCGCCCGCGCGGGAATCTCCAGCTGGAGCAGCTTCTCTCCGGCGAGACAGTAACAAAGATTGTTGGTCATGGGACACAGATAGTCGATCCGGTCCGTGAGCGGCACCACCTGCTGCCAGAATTTCGCTTCGCAGGTCTTCTCGATGCCGGTATGCAGGTAGCCGATGTCGGGAACGCACTTCACGACGGTTTCCCCGTCGATCTCCAGCACCACGCGCAGCACGCCGTGCGTGGACGGATGCTGCGGCCCCATGTTCAGGACCATGGTGCGGTCCTTCGCGCCTTCTTCCGGCCGCGGCGTCACCAGCGTGGCCGTCTCGGTGAAGCCCGGAATTTCCTGCGCGTGCGGGTTCTCAGCCATCAGCGATAACCCTCCACCGGGTAGTCCTTACGTAATGGATGCCCCTCCCACTCTTCCGGCATCATGATGCGGCGCAGTCCCGGATGGCCGTGGAAGCGCACGCCGAAGAGGTCCCAGACCTCACGCTCGTAGAAATTGGCCGCCGGCCACACCGTCGTAATGCTGTCCACCGACGGATCGATGCTCTCCACCATCACATGCAGCCGCACCCGCTCTTTCAGCTGGTGCGAGAGGATGTGGTACGTCACCTGGAAGCGCGGTTCCACCGGATACCAGTCCACGCAGGTCACGTCTTCGAGGAAGTTATAGCCTGCCTGGCGCAGCGTGCGGCAGGCAGCGCGAATCTGATCGGCGGCAATCGCCAGGGTCAGCTCGCAGCGGTCGAATTTTGCATTGGTAATGGCCTCGGGATGCGCGGCTCGCAGCGCCTGAATGGCCACGTTCTGCGCGAGGGCGTCGAAGACGGCTTCTTTTGTGAGCAGCGCTTCTCCCATAGCTTGTGTCCAGCAATCTCCCAGCGTGAGTTACAGGTCCGCTTTGTCGGAGGCCCAGTCCAGAATGCCCTTCTTCCACACGTAGAACACGCCCACCATCACAAACCCGAGGTACACCAGCATTTCCCAGAAGCCAAACATCCGTGACCCGGCAATCGCCGGCAACTGTTTATAGATCACCGCCCACGGAATCATGAACACCGCTTCCACGTCGAACAGGATGAACAGCATCGCCACCATGTAGAAGCGCACCGAAAAACGTCCGCGCGCGTCGCCCTCGACGGGTATGCCGCACTCGTACGGCGCCAGCTTGTCAGGAATGTTGCGATGGCGCCCGATAAACCGGGACATGATCACCATGCCGCAGGCCATCGCGCCCACAACCACGATTTGCAGCAGGAGCGGCAGGTAATTCCAGATGTAGTGTGGATCGGTCGGCATGGCTTTCGTCGAACAGTCTCAGCGATCCTCGCTGCGCTGCCCTCATTTCGAGACTAAGTCTGCGGTTGTCAAGAGTCAAGTTACTCGCCGCCTGGACTCAATGCGTTGCGGCTTCCGATATGCGATCCGCTCCATGGTCGCGCGCGTGTCCGGCAAAGGTTCTGTCGTCGTCGCAAAATTTGCGCGAATCCTCCGCGCGTTCTCGTGCCCGCTGCCGCTGCCCGGTAAAATTCCATTCGAGGTGACGTCGTCCATGCCCACTCCGTTTGAAAGTGCGCAGCTCAATCTGCAGATCTTCGATCTGCGCCGCGAACCGGTTCTGCGCGAGGCGCGCGCGTGGTTTCTGAACGAGTTCAACCCCGAGAGCTTCGACCAGCTGATGGCCACGATGCGCAGCGACCGCAATCCTTCTCTGCGTATGGTGCTCGGTTACTGGGAAATGGCAGCGTCGATGGTCACGACCGGAGCCATCGATGCCGCCGCCTTTCGCGCCGCGCATTCGGAAATCATCGGCACCTTCGCCAAGCTCCACCCTTTTTTGAAAGAGCTGCGCGAATCGTTCGGGGAACCGGAACTTTTCCGGCATCTCGAAACCGTGGTCATGGCCACGCCGGATGCCGAAGCGCTGCTCGCTCGCCGCCGCGACAGCCTGCGCGCCGCAGCCAGGGCACGCCAGTCGAAAGAGAAGCCGGTATAGCCGGCCGCGGCCAAACCGCCGGCCGCCTTACGACTGCGGCTGGGCGTCGTCCAGCGGCACCAGAAACGGCAGCCGGCTGGTGTGCCCCACCTCGTGCAGCACCGCGTCCACCTGCTCCAGAACCTCGCCGACGTTCATTGCGTACATCTCGCGGCCGTTGTCGTACCCCGACTCGATCGCCTTCTTCAGATACCGGCCCGCGGCCTGCGCGGCCAGCGAGTCCGTGATCACGTGGCCGGTACGCTGCTTCTGCTCCACCCACGCGGTACAGGGCATCGCAATCCATATGGAGCGCCCGTTCACGTCGAAGCGGATGTCCACGGCATCGGCGTGGCGCGTGGCAATAGCGACGATGTTCGCGGTCCAGCGGCAGTGCAGATCGTCGCCGCTCCAGGGATCCTTGGCGTGAAAATTTTCGTACATGACACCTTCAAGCCTAGAGCATTTTCCCGAAGCCTGCACGGTACCAGCGTGCCCGCTCCGGCCCTCTTTGCGCGTCGTTGCAACCACGCCGAAAGGTTGGCTGCGGGCCGGCAAAGAAAATATCGCTGGCTGCGGCGCAAAGAAAAACAAATTTTCCATGAAATTGTGCGTCCAATGATAGTCGTTGGCACGCAGAGTCTTAACCCACAGGAGTTCCCCTCGGTGACCACCCAAACACAAACCGCCGGATTGCGGAGATTTGAAGAGCGACTTCGCCAACACGAACAGCAACTGGAGCGCAACCTCCTCACCGCCGTCGAGCAAGGCCGTCAGGCCGTAGCCGAAGATACCCTCGACGTGGCCGATCAGGCGGTTCTGTCCTATCAAAAAGAGATGATCTTCAGCCAGGGAACCGAGGGCCACAGCCAGCTAACCCTGGTGCGCCTCGCCCTGGAGCGCCTCCGCGAGGGCGCCTTCGGCCAGTGTATGCACTGCGGCAAACCGATCGGCGAAAAGCGGCTCGAAGCGCTGCCCTGGACCCCCTACTGCATCGACTGCCAGGAGAAGATCGAGAACGGCGAAATCGACGACGTGGTGCGGGCGGCCTGAGCCGCCTGCCCCACCCGGCCTGAACCGGCGCGCGTGCTAGACTGAACGTATCTCAGGCGGTTACACTCCGCCCACTTCCCGCCCAAAGGAACTTCGGGAAATTCGTGGATACACAGACCCGTCGCGCGCTCAAACAGGATAAATTCGTCACCGCAACCACCTCCGGCCTGGAATGGGTTGGCGCTAACCGCAGCAACGTCGTCCGCTGGAGCATCGCCGTCGTGGTGGCCATCGGCCTGATCGTGGCCGGTGTCCTGATTTACGAGCAGCGCACCAGCGCCTCCGAGGCTTTGCTGGGTCAGGCCATGGACATCTACCAGACCCCTCTGGCCCAGCCGGACGTGCCTCAGGAGCCGGGACAGAAGACCTACGCGAGCGCCGCGGATCGCGCCAGGGCTGCATGTCCCCTCTTTCAGCAGGCCGCCGATCAGTACGGCTGGCTGCATGCCGGCGAAATGGCCCGGTATTTTGCCGGAGTCACCGAGCTGGATCTGAATCAGACCGCGCAGGCCGAGGCCGATCTCGAAAAGGCCTCGCACGCGCACGACAGCGGCGTCGCCGCTCTGGCGAAACTGGCCCTGGCCAACGTCTACGCGCAGACCGGACGCACCTCCCAGGCCGCGTCCCTCTTTAACGATCTGATCCAGCACCCTACCACGACGGTGCCGAAGGCCCAGGCGCAGTTGCAGCTTGCGCTGATGTACGAGACCACCAACCCTGAGGAAGCGAAACGGATCTACGCCGAGATCAAGGATCAGGACAAAGATTCGGACGCCGCCCAGATCGCCTCGCAGAAACTGCAAACCCTGAAATAGAGCAAGGCCGCGAGCATCCGGCTAATGAAATCAAGCACTTGGGGGGCCAAGCCCTGCAAGGCCTGGGCAGAATCCCGTTCGGCCATCCTGATCGCAATCAGGACGGCCGTTCGAATCTAGCTTGCCGTGACTGTCAGCGTCACCGTGGTGGTGGCCGTGAGGCTCGAGTCCGCCGTCGACGTGCCCGTCACCGTCAGCGTGTATGTGCCGGCCGGGACCTCATTGGACGAGTTGGTCGGCGTCTTGATTGCCGTGCCGCTCGTGTTGCCGCAACCGTTGGCGAAGCTCAGCGCGGCCGCCACCAGCAGGCAGCCCATCAACGTCCCCAGGCGTGTGCGCGAACGGCGGAAGCCCAGGAGCAAAAGTCCACCCACGCCGAAGGCCGCCAGGGGCGCAGACCGGCGGAATGGAGAGTGGTTGTGCGCCGAGCTGCTGCCGGCGGCGCCCGCAAACCGCAGCTGACTCCCGGGACGCATCGCCGAGACCGTGCCGCAAGCGCTCTCTGAGGTGTAAATCGTGAGGGTCGTCGTGGCTGTGCCGCCCGCCGCCACCGACGCATTGTTGATGGCGGTAGCACAACCGTAGGTGTTGAAGGACGACACGCTGAAGCTGACCGCTCCGGCAAAGGTGCCGGGCGAGTTCACCGTCACGGTTGACGTCCCCGAGGCGCCCTGCGCCACCGAAATATTGGTGGCCGCCAGCGTGAAGCCGTTGCTCGTAACGCCGCCGCCGCCGGAGGATCCGCCCGCCCACGCGGTGAGCAGGTTGTTGAAATCGACGGAACCCAGCCCGGTGGCCTCGTCATACCCAGGTCCGGCCGGATACTCTGACTCGCCGGCCGAAGAGCAGTACGTGGAGCCGGCAGTGCACTGGTTTCCTCCCTGTGTGATGTCGTGGAAAGCCAGTGCGTAGGTGGCCGAGCTGGAAGCCAGAGAATAGAGTTTGGAGGCAGCGACGCCCTGTCCCGAGGAGCTGGTCTTCTCGTTGATCAGCGCCAGCATCCCGGCGAAGACAGGCGCGGCAAAACTGGTGCCGCCGGCGACTGTAAGGTCCTGGGTGCTGGAATCGCGGAAGCCGTCGTTGCAGCTCGCCTTCTGGCCGGTGCTCCAGGCGCTGGTATCGCTGGTGCAAAAGAGGTATCCGGCATTGTTAGCGGAGGAGTCGAGCGAGATGTCGGGCACCAGCCGATAGCTGCCGGAGCTGATTCCGGTCACGCCGGTCTGCCAGCTCGGACGCGTGGCGAACGTGCTCACGCCGCCTCCGCCGGAAGAGAGCGCGTACTGGGCGCCGTATTGCGATCCGACAGCGGCGCTGTCGTCGTTCCAGGCCTGCTCAGGAATATAAGACAGCGCCGAACTGATCACATCGCTGCCGCTCGCGGACTTCCAGTACTGCGTGTTGCCGGCAGCCACATCGGCTGCGGGAAATTCCGTGCCGCCCAGGGCGGTAACGTAGTCGCTGCTGGCCGGAAAGTTGACGGACAGCTCCTCTTCTTCGGTTGTAGGCGCCTTGTCTTTTGCGGTCAGGTTGGCATAGCACGCCGTGGACCCGTCGTCTCCGGCCGCGGCAATGATGCTCTGCCCCTGGCTCGCGCCCTGCTCCAGGACCGCATCCAGGGCGGAGAAATCGCTGGCGGTCAGATCCGCCTCACAGGTTCCGTAGCTGATGCTGATGATCGGCGCCAGCTTGTTGTCGACGGCATATTCCAATGCGTTGTAGACATCGTCGTTCGTATTTGTGCCCGTATAAACGAAATCGATTGTCGCGCCCGTGGCGATGCCGCCCGAATATTCGAGATCGAGATCCGACTCGGCCTCATCCCCGGAGACCGTCGCAGAGGTCCCGGCAACGAGAGTCATCGTCGGCGCCTTCACCGTCAGACCCGCGGCGCTCTGGAATGCCTCGATATCGGACAGGTTCACGGCCGACTGCCCAACGATTGCAATGGTCTGCCCCGATCCGTTGTATCCGGCGCTGTACGCGGGATCGATGTCGTAAATGGTGGCGACATCGTCCGGCGTCAGGAAGTGGTCGCGGCTCTGCGCGGATGTAAAGTCGGGCGATACGGCCGGTGCCCCCGCAGTCTGGAATCGGTGCTGGGGCTGCGGTCGAAAATCGTTCAGGTTGCCGACGCCGCGCACGATACCGGCCAGCGCCGAGGGAATCGAAATATTGGTGGAGTTGGCGAAGTGGGTCTCACCGTTGACGAGATAGTGGTGCATCTCGGTCTGGAACGCCGACTCCACCTGGCCGGCGGTGCCGGAAAAGGTGATGCTCAGCCGGCTGTTGGCGACGCGATCGACATTGAAGCCCTGAGACTGCAGCCAGTTCTCGATTTTGGCGATGTCAGCGGGACTAAGCCCGAAATTGTTGGCAAACTCGGCGGGCGTGAGCCACTGGTGATACTCGGGCGACCCCGGCGTCTGCTGCGCTTTCACCAGAGCATTCAGCTCGGCCTGCTGCTCGGGGGTGGGCATCAGCCACAGCGTCATCCCAGCGATCGGCGTAGCGGGATCCAAACGGCCGGTGTCGAACTGCGGAGCAATGCGCGGGCTGAGGGTTCCGGGCAGCGCCATCGTGGAATTGGGGTTAATTTCCTGAGCGATCCGGCTGGGAACGGCCTGCGCGGCGAAGGCGCTCGCGCCGATCGATAGAAACACTGCGGAAAGGAGAGCCGGCCAACGATGAAAGCGGGGGGAACACATCAGGGTGCACCTCTGTAGGTTGCCTGGATGGGCAGAAGGCCCTTTCGGGCTAACGGGTTGCTGGATATCTTCTGGCCACACGGACCGCCCGGCAGTGATTGGGCCAGCAGCCGGAGGTGGATGGAAGGGACCTGGGTCACGTGTCTCCGTCGCGGCCTGGACGGGACGAGTCCGGGGACCGTCCTGCCACGGCGTGGTGGATTAGACGTAGATTAGCGGCAATTGTCGCGCGCTCAAAGCAGAAATTCGCGCCGGCGCGAGATTAGCGGCCGGACGCCGCGCGCGGCGGCTGGGCTAAGGGCCGATGGGTAGGGGCACTTCGACCGAGCCAAGCCTGTTGCTGCGATCGTCGCGCACGGCCACTCGCAGCGACGTGGTATTCAGCGGCGCGTAGACCGTCATGACCGCCTGGTAGCCCTCTTTCATCAGCCTGGGCATCTGCGCGGCTGAGACAGTGAGGTCGAGAGTCGTTTGGTTGCCGCCCAGAGGGTTGCCCCCCGCATCGAAGGCCATGACCCCCAATGCGAGTTGAGGGTGGAACTTCCCGTCGCTGCCTGGGATCATCTCCAACTGGCGCGCCATCACGCCGAACTGCACGGTGTAGCGCCGCAGCGGAAGCGGGTTTTTTGGCTTATCGAAATTGACGCCCTCGTTGCGCGCGGCAATCTGCAGAAATGGCATCAGCGACGCCATTTGCTGATCGCTGGCCGGCGCCGGCGATCCCACCGCGTTGACGCGCGCGGCAAAAATGATTTCGTGCGACAAAGGCGCGCCGAACTGCAGCGCGGAGAGCAGCGAACCGGGATCCGGCGCGGCCACGGCCAGATCCTCGGGCAGATCCGGACGCATGCCGGCGTCGTCGGCGTAATAGCTGCGGCGGTATGCGAGGTGATAGCCCGAATGATCGACGCTGAGCTTGATCCGGCGCAGCTTGCCGTCGAAATTGGGATTGGTGGGCGCATAGGTCAGCGAGTAGTAATTACTGCCGTTATCGACCGCGGTTGCGAAGGCCTTCGCCAGTTCGTTGGTGTTATAGAAGGCGTGGCCGCCGGTCTCGTCAGCCACCTGCTCGATGGTCCCCTGCGTGGCGGCCAGATTCGCGGCATACGCCTGCGCGGTGCCGGGCCCGCTGCGCAGGATCGGCGCCTGGAGGCCGCGGGCATCCACGGGATACACGGCTACCTGGCTCATGCAGAGCAGGTTGTCAGTATCGACGATCTCCTGGTTGTAGGACCGCTGGTTCTCAAAGGCCGTGGGGCCGGCAGATTCGTCCGGACCCACGCTTGCCGGAAAGGAGCTGGAGATCCAGATCAGATTTTTCCGCCCGGGCACCGACGACAGGAAACGGGAGATCTGTTGAAGCGCGGCCAGCGTGATATCCACGCGGCGATCGAGGAGCGCGCTGCTCACCTCGTCGGCCATGTGCTGCATGAGCGTGTCAACGCTCATCGGCCCGTTGACGGAAACGGGAGATCCCGGCGTGCCGGCCGCACCCGCGCCAGGCACATAGCCCGGGCCGGGAATGCTCGCAGGCATGGTGCCGGACGGGGTCTGCGCACTCGGCGAGGATGAGGAAACACCGCTGTCGTCGCCGGGCTGAAGCAGTCCCGCCTTGTCGGGCACCGGACCCTGGCGCCGCGCGGCCGCAACCAGGACTTCGCGTTCGCCGCTGAAGCCCTGCAGAAGATGGAGGCGGTCGCTGAGGACGAAGATGGCGGTCTGGCTGCCGATCGGCATGTGCTCCAGGAACTTCAGCATCTGCTGGCGCGCGTACATCTGATCGTGAAGAGGCGTATTCAGCGCGTCAAAAAGGATCACCGTCAGCGGCTCTCCGACAGCCTCCGGCGATGCAGGCAGGTTCACAAAGACGTTCGCCGGCAAAACGGCGGGGCGCGCAGGCAAGGCCATTGCCTCTGACAGCGTGTGCACGTCGAACTGGCGAATCGATTGCGGCTTGCCGTCCTCGACGACTCGGAAGTCGGCCGCGGTCAGGCCGGGGACGGGATGGCCGCGATCGTCCGTCACGACCACGTCGACCACCACGCGGCGAACGGTCTGCTCCAGAAGAAGGCCTGGCTGTTCTTCCTGAGCGGCGGGGGCGGACGGCGCAGTTTGCGCGTGCGCCGGCGGAAAACCAAAAAGAGCGAGAGTGGATGCGGCGAAGACGAGCGAACCCGCGCGCGCCCAGCGGGCTGAGAGACGTTCGCAACAGGAGAACCGCGTCATCGTGCGTTTCCGGGAAGCCCAAGCCTAAGCTGCGGTTATCCGAATGTCAACGACGGCGTGATCGGGCGGGAAGCGGGCATTTGAAATATGCGCAACCTAGCCGGAGAATGCTCGCTTGCCCGTCAGAACTTATAGATTGTAGGTAGGTGAAGCTACGCAACTCGACTGGATTCCTGCCTCTGCGGAAGGGCCCACGACAGACGACGCGTCGCCTCCTTATGAAAGAATCGCCTCTGCTTAAACGATTCAGTTTGACGCTCCGTTGCCGGGGCGAATAGCATTTTCCTCTGGAGTGAAGGTACCCGTCCTATGCTTTCTGTTTCTGTCAGGCGTTTGTTCTGCTGTGCCGCAATGGCCTGCTGCACCGTTTTCCTCTCTGCTTTCGCACAAACCGCCGCCCAGCCGAAGACGGCCGCGCGGCCGTGGATGAACCGATCGCTCTCCCCGGATGAGCGCGCGGATCTGGTGATCCGGCAGATGACGCTGGACGAGAAGATGAACTTCGTCCACGGAACAGGCTGGAACGGCCTGCGGCCCGACGCAACCATTCCCGCAGGGTCGCTGGGCGGCGCTGGGTATGTGCCGGGCGTGCCGCGGCTGGGCATTCCGGGCATTAATATGGCGGATTCGGCGGTGGGGGTGCGGCTGGCGGCCACAGGCAGCCATTACGCAACCCTTTTGCCCTCGGTGCTGGGCGCCGCGAGCAGCTGGGATCCGAACGCGCTGTTCCTCTATGGATCGGTGCTCGGACGGGAACTACGCGAGACGGGCTACAACATGTCGATCGGCGGTGGCGTCGACCTGGCGCGCGATCCGCGCAACGGGCGCAACTTTGAATACGCCGGAGAAGATCCGCTGCTGGCGGGCACGATGGTCGGCAAGCTTGCCGAGGGCGTGCAGTCGAACCATGTCATGGGCGACATCAAGCATTACGCCTTCAACGACGAGGAGACGGGCCGCACCATCTACAACGCGGAGATTACACAGCGCGCGGCGCGGGAGAGCGACCTGCTGGCGTTCCAGATTGCGATCACCATGGCGCATCCCGCGGGGGTGATGTGCTCGTACAACAAGGAGACGGTGACCCCGCCGAACACAAGCGCAGACTGGTCCTGCCAGAACGATTACCTGCTCAACCAGGTGCTGAAGAAGGACTGGGGATTCAAAGGATTTGTGCTTTCGGACTGGGGCGGAACCCATTCGACCGTCCACGCGGCGCTTTCGGGGCTGGACCAGGAGGAGCCCAGCGATATCTATTTCGGCGACCCGCTCAAGAAGGCCGTGGAGTCTGGCGAGGTGCCGATGTCGCGGCTCAACGACATGGTGCACCGGGTGCTGCGTGAGATGTTCGCGAACGGCGTGATCGACGATCCGCCGGTGACCGAGGTAGTCAATCCATTTCGCGGACGGGACGACGCGGAGCATATCGCCGACGAAAGCATCGTGCTGCTGAAGAACGCGGACAATACTCTGCCGCTCTCTGCCGGCTCGGTGCAGTCGATCGCGGTGATCGGCTTGCATGCCGACGTGGGTGTGCTGTCCGGCGGCGGCTCGGCGCAGGTGGATCCGCCGGGCGGCAATGCGGTGAATCCGCATCCGGGAACCAGCATCTGGGACGAGCACGTGTGGTTCCCATCGTCGCCGTTGCGCCAGATCCGCAAGCAGGCTCCCACTGCGCGGGTTCTCTTCAACGAAGGGACTGATGTTGCGTCGGCCGCGAAGCTGGCCGGCAGCTCGCAAATTGCTGTCGTCTTCGTTCATCAATGGATGAGCGAAGGCATGGATGCGGCGACGCTGGCGCTGCCGGACAATCAGGACGCTCTGGTGGATGCCGTGGCCGCTGCCAATCCGCACACGATTGTGGTGGTGGAAAGCGGCGGACCGGTCGCGATGCCGTGGGCTGACAAGGTGCAGGCGATCCTCGAAGCGTGGTATCCCGGAATCGGCGGAGCCCAGTCGATTGCGGCGATCCTGTTCGGCGATGTGGATCCATCGGGCCGCCTGGCGATTACCTTTCCGAAAGACGATGCTCAGCTGCCTCGCCCCGAAGTGCCGGGGATGAAGCTCGACGCTGAGCATAAAGGAAAAGAGATTCCCTTCGATGTGGACTACAACATCGAGGGAGCGCGAGTGGGATACAAGTGGTTTGAGTCGGAGCACAGGACGCCGCTGTTCCCCTTCGGCTTTGGGCTGTCCTACACGACCTACGCATTCTCCGATCTCTCGGTGGACTCGTCCGCTCACACCGCGACCTTCACCGTGCGCAATACCGGCACGCGCGAAGGGGCGGAGGTAGCGCAGGTGTATGCGGTGCTGCCTGCGTCCACGGGGGAATCGAGTTATCGCCGGCTGGTGGGCTGGGATCGCGTGACTCTGGGACCGGGAGAATCGAAGACGGTGACCGTGGAGATGAATCCGCTGACGCTTTCGATTTTTGACGTCGCGAAGAACGCGTTCACCATGGCGCCGGGCGATACCACCATCCTCGCCGGATCGTCCTCAGCGGATACGCCATTGCAGGCGACGATGCACATCGGCAACTGAGCGGGGCTGACAATGCGAGCGGCTCCGCATGCAAGCGTGTGCGGAGCCGTTGACTTTTTGTGCGCCGATCTTCAGTTGCCGCCGGCGCGCGCCGTTGCCGGCGCCGCGGAGACGGGGGCATGTGCCCCGTGCACGGGCCGCTCGGTTTCCGCTGCAGCGGTGGTGTTCAGTTCGACTTTGCCGGAGAAGATAGCGTTCTCTTCAATAGAAAGGCGTGCGGCGCGAATGTCGCCGGTCATGTGGCAGCCGGCGCGCAATTCGACGCGGCCGGAAGCCTGAGCATCGCCCTGAAGCGTGCCCTGCACGACAACGTCGCGTGCGGAGACGTTGGCCTGAACCCGGGCGTTGGGGCCGATGGTGAGGCGGCTGTCGCTGAGGGTGATCGTTCCTTCGACCAGCCCCTCGACAACGAGGTCTTCGTTGCCCTTCACTTCTCCGCGAATCTGCACCGATTTTCCGATCGTAGCTGTCGCCTCTCCCGCCATCTTCCACTCCTCAATTGTCTGTTGCGCTTTGCTCGAACTATACGCAAGGCGCGGGCCAGCCGCAACCGGCGGACGGAAAAACCGCCGTGAGCGGGCGACTTAGCCGGCGTTGAGTTGCCTGGCGTCGATCTCGAGCGCTTCTTCCGGAACCTGCTCGCCGAAGATGCGAACCCCATTGCGCCCGCTGTCCTTGATGGAATACATGGCCCGGTCGGCCGCCCGCAGCAATTCGTCCGGCTGACGGCCATGGTCAGGAAAGAGGCACACTCCGACGCTGACCGTGATGCCGATCTCGCGGCCGGCAACGGGCACCGGCTGCGAGGCGCTTCGCACCAGTTTGAGGCCGCAGAGACGGACGTCGGCGAGACTCTCGACCTCGGGCATGATGACCACGAATTCGTCGCCGCCCATGCGCGCGACCGAGTCCGCCTCCCGCACCGCGGTCCGCAGGCGCTTGCCGACAGCGGCCAGCACGGCGTCGCCGTCGGCATGCCCGTGGGAATCGTTGATGCGCTTGAAGTAATCGATATCGACCATGAAGACGGCGAACCTGTATCCCTGGCGCTCGGCGCGCAGGATGGTTTGCTGCAGGCGGTCCTGCAGCAGGGTGCGGTTGGGAAGGCCCGTGAGCTGGTCGTAATGGGCCAGATGGTGGATATGGTCCGTCAGGCGCTTGCGCTCAGTCACGTCACGGCTGGTGATGGCGATTCCGTTGCCGAGCCTGACCACCTGCACGCTGAGCCACGTGTCCCGGATCCGTTCATCGTCGAGATAGACTTCGCAGGTGAAGGGCACGCCGGTGCGGACCACCTCGCGGTATTTCTCGATCAGGCCGGAGCGGACCATGAACGGCCGCTCTTCGGTGAGGATTTTGCCGATGAGGTCGCCGCGGTTGACGCCCAGTCTGCGCTCAGCGTTTGGATTGATGTAGCTGAAGCGAAAATCGGCGATCTGACCCGAGGCGTCGGGAACGCCGTCAAAAATGTAGAAATCGTCGAGGGTGCTCTCCGCAGCCGCAAGGAAGCGGTCGTGTTCGCGGTGCAGGGCGGCGGAACCCTGGCGCATGCTGCGCAGGCGCGGCAAAAGGATAGCAGCGCCCAGGGCGAGGACGATGGACGCCACCCATTGCGCCCAGGCGACTGCGGCGGAGCGCAGGAGTGCGCCAGTCACGAGGCGCTCCGCACCAAAAAACAGGGCAAACACGAGCAGGAGATAACGAGTGACTACGGTGGCGAGATTCTCGTGGAAAGAGATCGCTGCTCGACCAAGCAAAAGGAGCGCGACGACGCAAACGATCCATGCCGCCAGCGCTGTCGCGGAGTGAAGATTCCGGAGCGGAGCGAAGAGCAGGCTGAGGGAGACCGCGGCATAGAGAAAAAACAGCGCGGTGAGGCGCGCGCCCGGTGCCGTCCGGATCCGTTCCACCAGAGGCTTCCATCGATCATGCATTGCGGTTGGGCAAACGCGGTTCTCCGGCCCACACCCGCCGGGGATTCAGAGGATTGGCTCGATTATACCTGGCAAGCAAGATAACAGCGGCTACGAAGCGGCGCCGGGCCAGAATTCCGCCTGGACGGGCCAAACGGGTTGCGGCTCGCGACGGCCGCTCTCGCTGAAGCGCCGATCGAGACCGTGTTTGCGGATCGTGGCGCGCACGAGGGCGGCGATACGCTCCTGATACGCCTTCGATACAAAAGCCTTTTCGCCATAGCGGGCCGCGTAGTCCTTCTCAAGCTCAGGGAAATGCTCATGGACGAAGCGCAGGAACACGGGCTTCGAGCAGGGTTTGAGAAACAAGGGCTGCGAGCCGAAGAAGCATGCCCCGGCCTCTTTGGCGCGACGGGCCATGGCGTCGAGGGCTTTGGGCGTATCGGTAAGGCCCGGCAGCAGCGGCGAGCAGAGAATGCCGACGCGGAGGCCGGCGGCACGGAGCCGCTCCACGGTGCGGAAGCGAAGGTCGGGACGCGGCGCGCGCGGCTCCAGAATGCGGGCGAGTTTCGCATCGGGGGTGGTGATGGTCAGGCAGATGCGGAGCTTGTTGTGCGCGGCGATGCGCTGCAGCAGGTCGATGTCGCGCTCGATCAGCGTGGACTTGGTGACGATGCCTAGGCGCAGGCCTTCCCGCCCGGCAAAGACCTCCAGCAGGCTGCGCGTCACCTGAGCGCGGCGCTCGATGGGCTGATACGGATCTGTCGCCGTGCCGAGCGCAATTTCCTCTCCATCGCGGACCTTGCGAAGCTCCTGGTGCAGGAGCCAGGCGGCGTGCTGCTTGATGTAGATCTCACGCTCGAAGAGATCGGGGTCGTCTTTGTCGAGGAATTCGTGGGTGTAGCGCGCGTAGCAGTAGCGGCAGCCGAACTCGCAGCCGCGGTAGGGATTGATGCTCCAGGTGAAGTACATGCCGCGGCGGCTGACGCTGCGGTTGAGGACGGAGCGGGTAGGAATGGTGCGAAACTCGACGCCGTGGCCGTGGTCGGCGCGGTCCCCGGCGGCGGCAAGCCGGGCGATGCCGGTGGGACCGGGTTGAAGGATGGGGAACAGCGTATTCGCCTTTTCTTCGCCCATGCGAGAAACAGTACGCCCAGGATGGAAGAGACGTCAAGGAGCATTTCATGGAGCGAAGTTCAGCACGCACGAGCGACCGGACCCTGCGCAAGCCCCTGCGGCGTTATCCTGAAGGACAGGCATCCCCAAACAGCCTGCCCGATCTGAATTTTGCACGGCCCCGGAGAAGCTTTCAGCTTTGATGCACATCACCACTACGGACTATGCCGTCGCGTCGCTGGTCGGCGCCGTCGGTGTGATTATCTGGCGCGTACGCGAAGGGCGCAGCGCGGTCACGCTGAAAAAAATCCTGATCCCACCCGCAGGCATGGCCACCGGATTCTCGATGTTTGCAGTGCCCGCGTTTCATATCCCGTGGAGCTGGGCCATTGTGTCGTTTTTGATTGGCGCGATCCTGCTGGCGTGGCCTTTGCTGGCCACGACGAAGCTCTACCGGGACGGCGACGTGATCATGATGAAGCGCTCCGCGGCATTTCTTGCGGTGATCGTGGTGCTGGCCGCGATCCGATTCTTCGCCCGCGGTTATTTCGACAAGCTGTTGACCGTGGAGCAGACGGGCGCACTCTTTTTCATTCTGGCTTTCGGGATGATTGCGCGGTGGCGCGCGGCGATGTTCTTTGCGTACCGCGAACTGACACGGCCACAGAATGCCGGATCGGCTCCGGCGGCCGCGCTCGATCCGGAAATCTGAAAGGCCTGGGCACAGGATTCCGAGCGCGGGTCGCGCTGAGCCTCAGGCGACGAGCCCCGCCACCAGCCCCTCGACCACCGATATATTCTTCACGAGCGCGTCCGGCACGCTGTGCCTCTGAGTCAGCCAGGCTGGGCTGTTCCATGAGAGCCACGCGTTGCCGTTGGCGTCCTGCCACACGAGAATCTTCAACGGCAGATCGATCGCAATCGACGGGGCGGCCAGCATGACCGGCGTGCCCGCCGCGGGATTCCCGAAGATCAGGAGCTTCGTCGGCGGCATCGACAGGCCGGCTTTGGCCGCCTCGCCACTGTGATCCACCAGTGCAAAGAGCTTTACACCCTTCGCGGCCAGCACACTCTTCAGCCGCTCCACCGTCTCATCGACCGGCTGCGCACTTCGCCGGCTCACAATCCCGTTCCCTGTTTCCCCCGTCATCCTCGCTGCCTCCTGCTGGCAGAATGCACCCAATCGTCGTGGAAACCAAATCCCCCGCACCCCCTCCAGGTCTGTCCAGGGATAATGGAACGAGCTGTGATCGCATCTCACCAGAGAAAGTGCGATTCTGATGGGCGGAGGAATTCATTCAATGGCCGATCTGAAGGGCGTTTCACTCACCTGGCTGGGACACGCGACGGTTCTGCTGAAGACACGCAAAGGGACAACGATCCTGATCGATCCGTTTATCGAGCACAATCCAAAGTATCCGAAGGGCTACGCGCTGCCGGAGAAGATCGATCTGCTGCTTTTAACCCACGGTCATTTTGACCACATTGCCGATGCGGCGCCCGTAGCGAAAAAGCATGGGCCGCAGGTCTTCGGCATGGCCGAGCTGTGCGGCTGGCTGCAGTCGAAGGGCGTCGAGAAGGCCGTGGGAATGAATATCGGCGGGTCCCACACGCACGCGGATGTGACATTCACGATGACGGAAGCGCGGCACTCCTCCGGAATCCAGGACGGCGACAAGCTGGTGTACGGGGGCGACCCTGCGGGGTTCGTGATCGCTGTCGACGGCGGGCCGGTGCTGTATCACTCAGGAGACACCGCGGTGTTCTCCGACATGCAACTGATCCGCGAGATGCATAAGCCGGAAATTGCCATGCTGCCGATTGGGGACCATTACACCATGGGGCCGAAAGGCGCGGCGATAGCCGCGAAGTTTCTGGGCGTGAAGGCGGTACTGCCGATTCACTTTGGGACTTTTCCGGCATTGACCGGGAACCCGGAGGCGCTCGCAAAGGAGTTGAGCGGGACGGGCGTGGAGGTGATCCACGCGGAACCGGGCAAAGCTCTGTAGCTGCCGGCGATGAGCGTCGTCAGCCGGCGGTGGCGACTTCGACGATGACCTCATCGTCCTGGCGCGCGCGGCTCTCGGGCACAATCAGCACGGGAGCCGCGACCGCGGAGATGACCTGAACGACGGTGCTGGAGTCGATGTCTCCCGCCTGGTGCTCCGGAGAGGGCGCACCGAGAACGATGAGGTCGGGAGCGAGATGCGCAGCGGCTTCCACAATCATGCGCACGGGATCGCCGCCGGTCACGACGTGATCTACCGGGAGGCCGTGCGCCTCGTCGAAGGGCGCGAGAAAGCGCAGCCGCTCGAGGCAATTGGGACACTCCAGGTGCCGTCCGCAGCGGGCGGAGTGCATCACGATCAGATGATGCCCGGCGACGCGCTGCGCGTAGTGGAGGGCATTCAGCGAGGCGGCCGAGAAATCGGTGGCGGCAAGGACGTTGTTCCAGTGGCCGAAGGTGCGCGGGGCGGCAGGATCGTCGGGCGCCACGGTGAGGATCGGACAGGGAGCGTGCGCGAGCAACTGGCGGGTGACGATGCCCAGGGCTGCGCGGCCCGCGCCGGTGATGGCTTTGGTCCCGAGGACGAGCAGCGCCGCAGAGTGATCCTTGAGCGAGAGCAGGATGCGCTCGCAGACGATGCCGGTTTCGACGCGGGAATGCACCGCTATGCCCTGGCTGCGGATCTCAGCCTCGATGCGCCCCATCTCTTCGCGCGCGGCGACGTCGCGGTCGATGGACGCAGGCGCGCCGGAGGGAAAGGCATAACCGACAGGGTCAATGACGTGCACCAGCAGCAACATCGCGTGCTGATAGCGCGCGATGGCCTGAGCGCAGCGCAGGGCTGCGGAAGATTCCTCGGAAAAGTCGGTAGCCGCCACGATGGTACGGAACGGGAATGGCCTGGCTCCATGGAGGTAGCTGACTTGCCGATGGGTGCCCGTGGAATGGCCGGAAGCTGTCATGACCGGAGGCCCTCGCTTTCCGCTGATTGGGCTTTGTACGACGCTACGCCCGGCTGTGGCTGAGGACCGTGACGAAGGTCACGGGAAACTGTGACCATCAGCACAGGTCACCCGACGATGCGTTCCATTTCCGCCGGCTGGAGGATGGTGATGGAAGCGCCGTGACGAGCAATCAGATCATCGCGCTCGAACTGGTTGAGCAGGCGCGTGACCGTTTCGCGCGAGGTGCCGGCCATGTTGGCCAGCTCTTCGTGGGTGAGCGCCATAGTGAAGCGAAGATCGGGCTTGCCGCAGGAGTTTGTGCGCGCCCAATCCAGTAACAGCTGCGCCAGACGGCCGGCTGCCGAACCGGAGAGCGCCAGGCGGCGCGCGTCGAGGAACACCTCGTGATATTCATGCGCGATGACCTGAGCGGCCTGGCGGCTGACGTGGCCGAACTGGGCGAGAAACTCGAGAAAATCGCGGCGGCGGACGCTGCGCACCTGGCACGGCTCGAGGGTCTCGGCCGTGACTTCGTAGGGCAGATCGTTGAGAGTCGCGGTAAGACCGAGAACGTCGCCGGGCACCGCGATTTTGAGGATCATGGTGCGGCCGTCGCGCGACGTCGCGGAGAGCTTGATCTGGCCGCTGCAGACGACGAATATTCCCGAGGCGCGCTGGCCTTCTTCAAAGACGATCGACCGGCTGGGATAGGAGATCTGCATGGCGATCTCGTCGAAACGCTCAATCGCGTCATCGGGGAGGTTGCAGAAGATGCGATCGGCACGGTCCGTGCACTGCATGCAGCGGTCCGGGACCTGGCGACCGGCGCTGTTTCCATTCTTCCCGGGAGCGGACATTCAGATCCCCTCCCTTGAACAAAGTCGCGCAGCGCACGATTCCGCACCGGAAACTCCTGAGAGGCCGCGTTTCCCCGGGCGGCCTCCAGGTCTCGACTGCAGAGAAACCGGAGCCGGCGTCGCACAGCCAGATGACCCTCCGCAGAATAATCTGGCCTTCGCCGGCTGGCCGGAACTGGTCGAGGAAACGAATCGCAGAGACGCCGGACAGAGACGGCGCTTCCGAAACCCAGACCGGGTGTTGCACAGGACGTGGACGTTATTTAGAACCAGACTGCTGGACATGGGTCCTCGGGCTCAGCCAAATATCGCGGGGCTGGCTTCCTCCTTTGCTTCCGATTTTTCCGTACCGGGCTCGGGATTGACGCGGAGCGAGAGCACAGGACAAGGGGCGGAAACAAGAATCTTGTAGGCGGCGGGCTCGGTGCCCGGCAGCCAGCTATGGGCGGGGGCGTGGACACCGAGGACGATCAGATCGGCCTGAGTGCGCTCCGCCGCAGAGAGGATCTCCGAGACGATGGCGCCCTGTGCGACGCGCACATCGATCTCCGTGGAAGCCTGCGCTTCGCGTGGAATGAGACGCCTGAGTTGCTCGGTGGCAACGGCGACGGAGCGGATGGGATCGCGGGTATTGCCGGCCCCGGCCCCGATCAGGTGCAGCAGAACCAGCTTTGCGCCGAACTGCCGTGCGAGATCGAAGGAAAGCGCGGCGCTGGCCTCATGCCAGCCGGTAAGCGAGACGGGATGGAGCACGGTTGCCGGCGGATTGGCCGTGGCTTTGTGTGCGCGGGGGCCGACCGTGCAAACGGGCACTTCGACGATTTCCAGCAGTTGCCGAGCAACCGAGCCGAGAACGAATTTCCTGAGGCCGCGGCGGCCATGCGTGCCGAGAATGAGCCGTCCGACGCCAGCATTGCGGACCACTTCCGAAATGACGTCGGGAACAAAGCCATGACGCACGGCGATAGCGCATTCGATGCCCTGGGTGCGGACGTCGCGCGCAAGCGTCTCCAGCATCAGACGGGCGTCGCGATCCATGCGAAGCGGATCGTAATACGGCACAGCGCCAGCCTCTGCAGGTGCAGATTCGTGAGGGAGGACTGCATAGATGAGGACCAGCGAGGCGTGGCTGGCTTTGGCCTGCGCGATGGCGTAGGGCAGGAGGTATTCGGTGTCGGTGAGGTCGGTGGCGACCGCAATGCGGCCGGGCGCGGCAAACTCCTTTGCAGAGCTTTCGAAGTGGAGGGTCATAAGCTACCTCGCGCAGCGTTGCGAGCGCTGGGATGAGCTTAGTTTGGAGTCCAGGAGACCCCGGGGCTGTGCGCCAGCGCACAAACCCGTGTGACACGCATCACAAACAGGCCCGGGGCATGGGTGGACAGGGGCTGAGCCGCCTCGGCTGGCGCAAAGAAGAGAGAAATCGAGCCGAGACGGTCCATTCCGCAGGTTTGACCCGACTTCACACGGTTGTTACTATGAAGTTGCGGGGTGGAGCAGCCTGGTAGCTCGTTGGGCTCATAACCCAAAGGTCGTAGGTTCAAATCCTACCCCCGCAACCACTTAGACCGAAGGCCAACCCAGAATAACCCACCCAGTCAGACGCCCGGAAAAGCGCGGGTGGGTTGGGCTGTGTTTGCAGGGTCCTTTGCATGGCTATGTGCTCCGCAGTGCTCTTCTGACCACCTTGCTGTTCGCCTCTCGCTTGGCGTCCATCAAAGCGTTCCCGTAGACGTTCATCGTGGTCGAAACCTGGGCGTGCCGCATCAGCTTCTGCTGCACCCCCACCGGCGCCCCGGTGTCATCCAGCCACGAGCGGTAGGTATGGCGGAAGGTATGCCACCCCACGCTGCCGTATTTCCCAGCTGCCGCCCACCGCTCCTCATGGAGCGGGAGCCGCTTGCCGTTCGGGGTAGGGCTGTCGGTCAGACACCAGACTCCCTCCCCGGCGCCGCACTTCGGGCACTCCACCAGACAGCATCCGGCAGAACGGATGTAGTCCTGCTGAATCGGAGCCGTGTGGTAGTGCCGCCCGGTGACCGGACTGGTAAAGAGCAGATCCAACCCACTGAGCTGGGTTGATTCCTCCGTTTCAACTTTCTTCCGGCTCTGGCACTCCATCTTCCAGTCCAGAAGAACCGAAGCGAAGTCGGGATCGAGTGGGAGTTCGTCCTCCGAATACTCGGCCTTGACGCTCTCCACCCGGCCATGAATGACCGCCCGCACCACCTTCATGCTCAGGTTCTCGAAGTCGATGTCCTGCCATTCGAGCGCCAGCACCTCTTCGGCCCGAAGGCCGGTACACTGCGCCACAATCACCATCATCCGGTAGGGTTGCGGCAGCAGTTCGAGGATCTGGTAATACTGCTCGACGGTCAGCACGATCGGCTTCTTCTGCCGTTTGCTGATGCCCTTGACCTCGACCAGCTCCATCGGATTCCGCTGCCATTCGACGATTTCCCACAGCATGGCCTTTTCATACAAACGGTGCATGATGGCCTTGACGTGGCCTTTGGTCTTCGGTGCGGCGTCCATCTCCTTCAGCCAGTTCTGTACCTTCAGCGGCTTCATCTGCGCGACGTGGGCCGTTCCCCACTTCCCGCGGACCTGCTTGATGACACTCAGGTAAGAAACGACCGTCGAATAGCTCAGTTCGCCTTCGCCGCTCGACGGCTCACCGGGGCGGCGCTGCTTGATCTCCAGCAGCTTCTCCTCCTCGACGAAGCGGTCCAGAATTGCGTTAAAGGTCGGCTGCGCGATGGCCAGAGTCGGGTTTTCCGAGTTGAGCTTGAGCACGAAAGCCTCCAGATGCCGCGAGACGGCGATCTCGGTCGGAAACTTTTCTGCGCTCAGGTACATCGACTTGTCCTTGCCGGACGCGGGGTCTGTGTAGCGGTATTCCCACGCCCATTTATCGTTGGCCCGCGCGACCTTACGCAGGCTGCCTCGTTGAAAACGTTGCCGTGTGTGCTTCAAGGAAGTTGATCCTTTCCAGTTAGCACGGCATAGTCGGTTGTACTTGAGTTTAACTCGCTTTCCAGCCACGCATTCAACGAACTCAATCGAAATCTCCACCGCTTGCCGACCTTCACGGCGGGAATCTTTCGGTCGCGGGCCTTGCCCTCCAGCGTCTTCCAGTGCATCCCCAGGATGGCCGCAGCTTGCCTCAAATCCAACAGCGGCTCGAAAAGCTGAGGTGTTGACCCTTCACTCGATTTTTGAACGGACTGCATACTCGGAACCTCGCCAACTATCTGTCGCTCTTCTGACTTCCTCAAAGTAGGCGAGGTGGAGCGGAGAGGCCATTGCAGAATTCGTCAGGGATGTGCAGGTTCTGCACATTGCCTCCTTGCCCTAAAAATCGCTTCAATGCTAATTGCCCACTCATGCTTCCCCTTGCACTTCTACAACGGATGCTGTAATTCTTTTGTAGAAGCTATATAGGAGAGCAGCATGTCGAACCAACGCCTTGATCTTCCACAGGGAACCCTGGACCTGCTGATCCTGCGGACACTTTCTTTAGGGCCTCAACACGGCTGGGCAATCTCCGAGAGAGTCCAGCAGGTATCGAGCGATGTTCTGAGAATTCAGCAGGGATCGCTATACCCAGCCCTGCATCGGCTCGAACGGCGAGGATGGATCAAAGCCAAGTGGGGCACGTCGGAAAACAATCGCCGCGCAAAGTATTACGAGCTAACCCGAAGCGGCCAGAAACAGCTTGCGATAGAGAGGGATAGCTGGCAACGGCTGACCACAGCAGTCGCACAGGTTTTGGAAAGCGCATAAGGAGATGCCCATGTGGAACGACTTGAATTTTCGTCTTCGCGCTCTCTTCCGCCGCAAGGCTATGGAGTCGGAACTCAACGAAGAACTGAGCTTTCACTTCGAGCATGAAATCGAGAAATACCGCCAGGCCGGAATGAGCGAGGAAGAAGCGATCCGCCAGGCACGGCTTGTTTTCGGAGGCCAGACGCAGATCAAGGAAGACTGCCGCGAAGCGCGTGGTGTCCATCTTCTTGAAACGACCGTTCAGGATGTTCATTATGGCTTTCGTGCCATGCGTAAAAATCCCGGCTTCTTTGCCATTGCGACATTGACGCTCGCTCTCGGCATTGGGGCCAGCGTTGCCGTGTTCAGCCTGGTCAATACGATTCTGCTCAAGCCGCTGCCTTATCCCAACGCCGACCGCGTGCTCATGCTGTGGCGGGAAGGTCCTCTGGCCGGAATCGGCGACATGCCGTGGGCTCCGCAGGAATATAACGCGCTGACATCAGCACAGGTCACATTCCAGAAGATAAGCGCATTCAGAAAAGACTCATTCAATCTGACAGGATTGGGTAATCCCCAGCTTCTCGAAGGAGTGCGGGCGTCTGGCGGCTTCTTTCCCACGCTGGGAGTATCACCATTGCTAGGCCGCACCTTCACCGCCGAGGAAGACCAGCCCGGTCACGACCATGTGGCCATCCTGAGCTATGCTCTGTGGCGAACCCGGTTCGGTGGAGACCGCGGCATTGTGGGCCGAACCATAGACCTGAATGGCTCTCCATACTCGGTCATCGGGGTCATGCCCGCGAGTTTCACCTTCCCCAACCAGGAAGGGATTCCCTCTCTGCTCGATTTACCGAAAGAGACGCAACTCTGGGTCCCTCTGGCGCTGCCTTCCGGGGCCAAGGGGGAAAATAATCTCGGTGTGATCGGCCTTCTTCCTGCAAACTACGGAATCGGTCGCGTACAACAGGACATGGCGGTTGTTGAAAAGCGTCTGGAAGAGCAGATTCCGCAGGAGAAAGGCTGGTATTCACGGGCCGTTCCCTTGATGCAGCAGACCGTCACCGATACACGCCGTCCCCTGCTGCTGCTGTTTGGCGCGGTCAGTGTGGTGCTGCTGATCTCTTGCGCCAATGTTGCCGGATTACTGTTAAATCGCGCACTTGGACGACGCCGGGAAATCACTCTACGGGCCGCATTGGGCGCTGGCCGCGTCCGGTTGATCCGGCAGCTCATGACAGAAAGCCTGCTGCTTGCCCTGGCTGGCGGAGCTATCGGAATCCTGCTGGGTGAATTGGGTCTTTATCTGGCAAGGCATTTCGGGCCAGAGAGCATTCCTCATTTGCGTGAAACCGGCCTCAATCTGAATGTGATTGCCTATACGTGCGGTGTGATGTTTCTCACGGGACTGCTCTTCGGCCTGGCACCGGCCATCGGAGCTACGCGCATGAATATCGTCGAGACATTGAAGGAAGGCGGTCAGCGTTCCGGCGGAGGCGCAGCCGTGCCCAGGATTCGCAATCTGCTGCTGATCGCCCAGATTGCAATGGCGCTCGTCCTGGTCATTGCCGCAGGGTTGCTGGTGCGAACCTTTTATTCCATGTTGCGCTCCAGCCCAGGCTTCGATGCTACGCATGTTGCCACTTTTGAACTCTCGCTGCCCACGCCAAAATATGCAGATACGGCACGCATGACGCAGCTTTACCAACAGGTTTTGCAGCGGCTCCAATCCGTGGCCGAAATAAAGAATGCGGGATTCGCTTCTGTAGTGCCGATGGATGGCGCACCGGATGGCACGATCATCCGTATCCCGGAGCGCCCGGCCACGAATCCGTCCGAACAACCCTATGCGAATTACTCTTTTGCCTCGCCCGATTACTTTGCCACGATTGGAACACCGCTTCTGCGTGGCCGGGATTTCAGCGATTCGGATACGCTCAAGGCCATCCCAGTGACGATCATCAATGCAGCTATGGCCAACAAGTATTTTCACGGCGAGAATCCGATTGGCAAGCAGGTTGGTGTTGGAATGACAAGGATTCCTGCAAGGACAATTATCGGCATCGTGGCGAATATGAAGCATGGATCGCTACGCGAAGACCCTGAGCCTGAGATGTTTGTTCCCTACACGCAGAATGAGATCAAGGTGTGGCCTTCTATGCAGTCGATGCAGTTCGTGGTGAGCACCAAAAGCTCTCCGTCTTTGATCGCAGAGAGTATCGGTCAGGCTGTCCACGCCGTCGATCCCGATTTGCCGGTTGCGAAATTTGCGCCACTGACTACGCTCGTCGATCAGTCTATGATCGCCGATCGATTCTCCATGCTTCTCGTCAGTTCCTTCGGAATACTGGCCCTCATCCTCGCCTCCATCGGTATGTACGGAGTCATCTCCTGGTCAGTTATGAGCGCCGGAGCAAAAATAGGCCACAGTGCGCCGCGAGAGCGGAGCATTGCGGCGGAGTAAAAGTAGTCCACCGCCGGAACCTGGTTCTATGAGCATTTGCCCTTCAGGCATGGTTCATGGAA
>JBATVK010000010.1:0-21546 GCA_049671725.1 Acidobacteriaceae bacterium | reverse complement strand
CACTTCAATCTGCCGCAACAGGCTCACGATCTGCTCCGGTGAATGCTTCTTCCCTCGTGCCATTCCAGGCTCCTCTCGTTCCAGTTTCTCTCATAGCAACTGGTACAAGATTTGCCGGGCAGACCAGGTTTGACCCTGCAGGATGTGCGCGGAAGTGTCCAGTGGCCCCTCTGATCGAGCGAAAGGGTGCCTTGAGTAACGGAAGATTCTGGCGTCCTTTTGCCCGTATAAAGCGCCGGTAGATCGGCACCCGCCGTGGTTCAATTCTTTGTTCCCGAAGCTGGCTTTGCGCAGATAAGCCGGTTCTTCCATGCGTCGCGATGCTGCGACTAACGATTCGCGCGACGGGGCACCCGCAGCGGCATTTGAGCCTGATCATATCGATTCTGAGCGACTGCTGCCGGCATTAGCTGCACAATTGACACATGCAAAAAGCACCCTCTATGATTGCCGGCTGAAGCTGTCGAGCGATTTTCCCTGCACCCCCCGTTAGGGCCCGACACAACTGAACCAACGATGAGGAGGCGACGCCTGTGCGAGTCTCGATGAGAACTTTGTCGGTGATGACATTGATGGCTGTGGCCACGGGGCCGGTCCTGTTGGCGCAGGCGCCCGCCACGCCGCTGCCCGCCGAAGCAGTTGCGAACCCGGTGGTATGGAGCGCGAAGATGCTCTACCAGCGCGATGCGAAGAATATGATTGCAGCGGCCGAAGAGATGCCGGAAGACAAGTACAGCTACCACCCGACGCCCGGACAATGGACGTTCGGGAAGCTCGTTTCGCACATTGCGCAATCCAATGGAGGACTGTGCGGGGCGCTGTCGGGTACAACTGCGCCGAAGACGGTGCAAGTGAGCGCCACGGCTTCGAAGGCGGATCTGGTTGCGGCGTTGAAGGCTTCGTTCGACTTCTGCGGCCCGGTGCTCGACGGCCTGACGGATGCGAAGCTTGGGGAGACGATCACCCTGTTTCACCACACGATGCCGCGGGCGGCGGCGCTGATGGTGCTGCCGGCCGACCTGGCGGATCACTACTCCCAGATGGCTGCTTACCTGAGGCTAAACGGTATGTTGCCGCCTTCAGCCCAGCCCGGGAAGTGATGGCCGTGACGAACGACTGGAGAGGCTGGAAGACTCCGAGGGTCGCAGCCAGCCCCTTTTGGCCTGCAATTGGAAACAGTGGTTACAACAACCTCGAGTTTTCAGCGTCGCACTTTTTCCGTGATATTCCCAACCGGGTGAAGGCGGAGTTTCAAACTGAATATTTTCAGTCAGACTGCCCTTGCTCAATCGAATGCGTATGCGGACGAGCCAAACTTCGGAGAAATTACGAGCGCACGGTACCGGGCGGACGAGTCGGGTACCCACCGCCAGATCGAATTCGCAGTACGCTTCACTCTTTAGTGTTTTGACGCAACGGAAGCGCGAGATGAAGGAGATCTTCCGCTTTCAACCTTTTCCGCTGGGATCATCGTGCACGTCTGAATTGAGTCGTGCGAAGCTGGTAACGAAATCTCTGCGACGGGCCAGGCCTGGACGCGTGGAATAGATCTACTGAAGAGAGGAATCCCGCCATGTTCAAAGCACGCTGCATTCTGCTGAGTTTCAGTCTGTCCCTGGCCTTGCCTGCGGCCTTTGCGGCATCCGTGCCGACGGGTCAGCTTACCGGTGCCCTGAGCTGGCGCAGTGTGGGCCCCTATACCGGCGGGCGCGTGACTGCAGTAGCCGGCATCGCCGCCGAACCCAATGTGTTCTACATGGGCACCGCGGGCGGAGGTGTGTGGGAGAGCGACGATTACGGCCAGAACTGGAAGAACATTTCCGACAAGGACTTCAGGAATAACAATATCGGCGCTATGGCGATCTCGCCCTCGAATTCAAAGATTATCTATGTGGGCACGGGCGATTCCGCTCCCCGCAATACGGTCCTGACGGGAGAGGGGATGTATAAGTCCACGGACGGAGGAAAGACCTGGACCTACATAGGGCTGGGAGAAACCCACATCATTAGCCGGATCCTGGTGGATCCCACGAATCCCGATGTGGTGTACGTGGCGGCGCTGGGCCATCTGTTCGCGCCCAACCCTGATCGCGGGGTATTCAAGAGCACCGACGGAGGCAAGACGTGGCAGAAGATTCTGTACGTCGATGACCAGACCGGCGCGATCAGCCTGGCGATGGAGCCGTCCAATCCGAGCGTGATGTACGCCTCGATGTGGCAGATATCCAGGACGCACTGGACATTTTCGAGTGGCGGGCCGGGCAGCGGCATCTACAAGACGACCGATGGGGGAGCCAACTGGACCAACATCTCGCACAATTCGGGACTGCCGACCGGCATCTTCGGAAGGACGGGTGTCGCGGTGGCGCCGAGCCAGCCGAATATTGTGTACGCGCTGATTCAGGCGGATTACAAGGGGCAGGCAGGCGGTTTATTCCGCTCCGACGACGCCGGACAGACCTGGAAGCTGGTCAATAACAGCATGGACATCACGCAGCGCGCCTTCTACTACACGGAAGTGTATGTGGACCCGAAGGATCCCAACACCATCTACCTGCCCAATGTCGGCGTGTATGTATCCCACAACGCGGGCGAGAAGCTAACCGCCCTGCATCCGCCGCACGGCGACAACCATGAGTTCTGGATCAATCCGAATAACCCACAGATCTTCATTGAAGGCAACGATGGCGGCGCGACCGTTACTTTAAATGGCGGCCAGTCCTGGAGCTCTGAGGACAACCAACCGACGGGACAGTTCTATCACGCCAATCTCGACAATCAGTTTCCATTCCATATTTACGGCGCGCAGCAGGACCGGAGTTCGGTCGAAGGGCCGAGCGCGGTGGCTGGCGGGGTGATTCCGCCCGTTTGGACAAACATACAGGGCGGGGAGATGAGCTGGGTGGTGCCGACGCCGGGTGAGCCCTGGATTACCTATGCCAGCGGCTATTACAGCATCGAATGGAAGGAGAACCGCAGGACGGGTTTGGCCACCAACGTGAGCCCCTGGCCGGAGTATAAGTTCGGTCTTGCCGGGACCGGAATTAAGTATCGCTACGGCTGGAATCATCATCCCGTGACGTTTGCCCCCGGCAATCCCAAAGAGCTCTTGATGGGCGCGAACGTGCTGTTCGAGACCTTCGATGAAGGTATCCACTGGAAAGTGATCAGTCCAGACCTCACGCGCAACGACAAGAGCAAGCAGGAGCGGCCGGGCGGCCCGATCAGCGCGGATGTAACGGGCGAGGAGATGTTCGACACCATATCTTCGATTGCCGTTTCGCCCCGCACGGACAATGTCATCTGGACAGGCTCTGACGACGGGTTGGTGTATGTAACCACGGATGCGGGTGGCCACTGGAGCCCGGTGCGTCCGCCGCAACTGCCGGCCTGGTCCACCATCACCTGCATCGAGCCCTCGCACCGCGACGCGGGCGCCGCCCTGGTGTCGGCAAGCCGGTATGACTGGGATGACTTTCACCCCTACGTATACAAGACCACCGATTACGGCAAGCATTGGACGGAGGTCACGACCGGGCTGCCCGATGATCAGTACGTCGAGAGCGTGCGGCAGGATCCGGACGACTCCAGCCTGCTGTTCGCGGGAACCAGCGGGACCGCGTACTTCAGTCTGAACGGGGGCGAGCAGTGGCAGCCGTTGAGCCTCAATCTTCCGGCAGTACGAGTGAGCGATGTGGAGATTCAGCCCGAGCAGCACTCAGTAGTGCTCGCCACATTCGGGCGTGGTTTCTGGGTCCTGGACAATCTGCAGTTCCTCGAGCAACTGAGGACCGCGAAGATGGCCAGTGACGCTTCTTACCTCTTCAAACCGCAGCAGGCCTGGCTAACCACGCGCGGTGGGGGCGGGTACGGTCCCCGGGGCATCGGAGGCGAGAACCTGCCGGCTGGAGCTACGGTGTTTTTCAAGGTGCCATCTGACTACGATGGCAGCACGCCGGTGACTCTGAGCTTTACCGACGCAAGCGGCAAATTCGTGCACAGCTACGCGCTGCATCTGAAGTCCAAAGCAAAACCTGAGCCGCCTTCCACGAACCCCGCAGTGGCACGAAAACAACAGGAAGAAAAGTCAACAGCGATCGAACCTGGCATGAACCACTTCCAGTGGAATCTGACTTACTCGGATGCAGTGGAAGTGAAGGGCATCTACAATTCGGGCTTTTCGGCGGCTCCACCGACAGGTCCTGAAGTGGTACCAGGTACTTACTACGTCACGCTGACCTATGGCCACACTACGCAGAAACAGCCATTTGTGGTCAAACTGGACCCGCGGCTGCAAACCACGCAGGCGGAACTCCAACAGCGCTTCGATTTGCTGATGCGGATTCACGACGCGATCAACCGGCTGGACACCAGTCTGAACAACGCCATCGATGCCCGCGACGCGCTTCAGAAGGCGGCGAGCAGCGGGTCCGGCGATCAGGCGCAACCGGCGCTGGACCGCCTGAACCACGACATCAACGATCTGGTCGATCTACAGATCCAGTCCGGTGAGGGAGCACTGGTGTATCCTCCGCGGTTGCGCTCCTGGCTGTCCGCTATCTCGGGCCAGATTGGCATGGCGCTGGTGCCACCCACGCCCGCAATGGTGCAGGTGGCGGGTGGTTACATCCACGATGCGGATGAGGGGGTCTCAAATCTGCAATCTGACGTCGCCGCTGCCAACAAGGTGCTGAATCATTGAGGTGTAGCCAACTGATCAAACTTAAAAGCGGGGGGCGATGTGAGACGCCCCCCGCGAAGCGATTCTTAGATCAATCGAAATGAGGCAAGGAGCTGGAGACCACGTCCTGAATGAGGCATCGGTGAATGCAGGACGAACTGCTACAACGAGTCATCGCCAGGTATGCGGCGATCTTCCGCAAGGATGCATGCTGGCTGTGGGGCATCGGCTTCTGTCGTCCTTAGGCCGAACAGAACGCCTTGTTGTGGCAGCTGCCGCAGGGTGGTTCGGACGATGCGGAAATGCATGCGAGACATCCAGTGCCGCCGGTCACTGGGGACGCTTCGTGGAGTGGGTAAAGTCGATGCGAAGGATGAGATGCCGGCTGTACCTGCGAACCTGAAAGAGATCACCGATCCGGCGACCTTGATATACTTTTTCAGGTTCGCCCGGGTGCGATTCGTATTGTCCATGGTTATTATCCATCACAGTTTTCTGCGGAGAACGAAGCCCGAGAGGAGGGTCGCGTTCACCGGCAGAAGTTCTAACACCCGGATAGTAGATTGGAGAGTCAATCGATAAGTCGCTCTTAAGTAATTGATTCTAAAGGGCGGGAGTAGTTCAGTGGCAGAACGTCAGCTTCCCAAGCTGAATGTCGCCGGTTCGATCCCGGTCTCCCGCTCCATTCGCTGCACACTCCGGGCGCGCGCAGGAGACCAGACCTGGCAGGACAACGGAGACAGTCCGTTGATCATTACGTTCGGGCGGACACCGGAATCTGATCGTACTCAGTGCCCATTTCCAGTTTCGAAACGAAGCTCTGTCAGAAACGGGGCGCTTCTGCCTGGGGCGGAGCGCGTCAAGGGTCGAGGATGAGCCCCACGGACCGGTGCCCCTGACTCCGCTCGCAGCGGGATAGAGGCTTCGTGCCCATTGCCGATGCTCACGCACCGGGAGCGGCAATGTTAGGAAGGTTAGGAAATTCTTGTCGCCCTCCTCTCTTCCCTTAGTACAACGACAGAAAAGATGCCCTCTGCACACTCAAAAACGAGGCGCTCCCTGGTCCCCGCCCGGCAGACGCGCAGATTGCGGTCGGCCCCGTCCACGACCGAAGGCATGGAGAGCCTGATCCCGCCGGCGAGGACACACTTTAGATTGCCGCCGATCATGTTGGACAGTTCGCCCAGGACGTCCCGTACAACGTCATCCACCATCTGCGGCGGGGCGATGGAAAGAAAGCGGGCAGCAAATGCGCACGCCTGCTTACGGCTGCATTCCAGCGCCAGCGCTCCTCTCCAGTCGCCGGCAAGATGGATCGTAGCTGTCAACCGGTCCCCGTCGGGAATCCATGACTGGGTGGATTCGTACACTTCCAGCGAGACCATGGTTCTGAATACGTAGTCCACGATCTGCGCCAGTTCGCCCAGATGAACTTCAATACTCGATGCGGATGGCATAAGTGTCCTCTCAGCGCGCGACGTACACGACCGCATTTCCCACGGTCTGTCTGTCGAAATACTCCGCGGCGCCTGATGCTGTCTCAGCACCGCCAAGCAGGAGCCAGCTGCCTCCAAACATGGTGCCGTAAAGTTCTCTCAGGATCTTCGACTTTGTCTCTGCGTCGAAATAGATCATGACATTCCGGCAAAAAACCAGATCGAAGGGCCCAAGGGCGCGCATGCTTTTGCGCAGATCGATGGTCTCAAAGCACACCAGGCGGCGCACCTGATCGCTCAACTGCCACTCGGTGCCGGAGCGGCCAAAATACTTGACGAGGAGGGTTGCGGGCAGACCCCGGTTCACCTCGATCTGCTGGTACTTTCCGGACCGGGCGCGCTCGACAACCTGAGAGGAAAAGTCGGTGCCGAGAATCTGAATGTTCCAGTCGCTCAACCCGGCCTCGATGAGAAGCATGGCCAGGCTGTAAGCTTCCTGCCCGGTCGAGGAGGCAGCGGACCAGAAGCGCAGCTTCTTTGAATCGCGCCGCTCTTCCATCAACCGCGGCAGCAGGACAGTTCGAATGGCACAGTAGTGGGACGGATCGCGAAAAAAATATGTCTCGTTGGTGGTCATCGCTTCAGCCACCTGGTGAGCAAGCTCCGGCTGGCGAGACGACTGGATCAATGCGCACAAGTCATCAATGGACGCGAGGCCAAGTTGCCTGACGATAGGCGCGAGACGGCTTTCGAAGAGATAGTGCTTATCCCCTTCCAGCACGAGGCCCGCGTGAGAATAGACGTGCTCCTGGAGAAACTTATAGTTGCTCGGGTTGATTACCGCGACTGAAGCCTGGCCAGGCATCCATCGTCTCCCTTAAGCCGGATCCGCTCTGCGCAAGATTTCCGGCACGATCTGGTCGAGTGGCAGAACACGGTCGGCAAGTCCGGCATTCACCACTGCGCCGGGCATCCCCCATACGACACTCGAAGCTTCATCCTGGGCGAGGATGCTCGCTCCATATGCCTTGAGGATCTCCACGCCGCGCAATCCATCATGTCCCATGCCCGTCAAAATGACGGCGATGACGGCGCCGCCATACACCTCGGCGATGGAGGAAAAAAGTGCATCGACAGCGGGACGGCAAAAATTCTGCTGGGGTGACTGGTCCAACCGGACATACACTTTGCCGTCGCAGCCGGCCACCTTCAGATGGAAGTCACCGGGGGCAATCAATATCCTGCCGGCGTCCACTCCGTCGCCCTGGCTCGCCTCTTTCACCGGCAGGCGGCAGGAGGAGTGAAGACGTTCGGCGAGGAACCGCGTGAACAAGGGTGGCATATGCTGCACAATCAGAATGGGCAATGGAAACCGGGCGGTTAACTGCGGCAGGATCGCGCCCAGAGCGGCCGGCCCCCCGGTAGAGACTCCGATCACGACGACTTTGGGCCGCACGTTCGTACTCCGGGGGAGTGGCTTGCTTCGCCAGGGCGGCGGCGCCGCCTGAACCTGTGCCGGTTCCCACCCGGCTGCAGCGCAGCTTCTTCCCGGCAGAACGAAGAACTGTTTGATCTTCGGGACCAGTTCTTCCCGCAGGCAGGTCATAGAGCGATCCAGCGACCCTTCATTGGAAGCCTTGGTCACATAGTCGTCGGCGCCCAGAACCAACGCCTCCAACGTGACAGCCGCGCCCCGTTCGGTGAGCGTGCTGAACATGATGACCCGGATTTGCGGATAGTCGCGCCGCAGGCGCCGCAGGGTTTCGAGGCCGTCCATCTCGGGCATCTCGATATCCAATGTGAGAACGTCAGGGTTGTACTGAGGGATGCGTTGCAAGGCGATCGCGCCGTTGGCCGCCACCCCCACAATCTCGAGATCCGGATCCTGTTCAAGGGCAACGGTAATTAGGCGGCGGATGACCACCGAGTCGTCCACCACCAGCACTCGAATGCGCTCTCCGGGTTGAAGGGTTCGCCTGTTCACCGCGGGCATGTCGCTCTCCTCACGGATGGATTCCTGCAAGCTCAAGTTTCTCGGCGAGGATGTCCCGCGTGAATGGCTTCATCACGTATTCGTTGGCGCCGGCCTCCAGGGCTTCCGCGATGCGGTCGATTTCGGTCTCCGTGGTCACCATGACGACTGCCAGCGAAGCGAGGGCGGGATTCTGACGCAACCGCTTCAGCAAATCCAGGCCATTGATCTCCGGCATGTTCCAGTCCGCCAGAACCAGCTGTACTCCGCTGTTCCCGGCTTCGATTGCTTCCAGAGCCTCTCGGCCGTTGGCGGCCTCCTGGACTTCATACCCGAGCTGCTTCAGGGTCCTGCTGAGAAGCATGCGAACGGCTCTTGAGTCGTCCACGACCAGTGCTTTTGCCATCAGTCCACCTGCAGTTCTCCGTTGAGCGACGGGGCGCCGTCGGCGAATGGGTCCTGTCCGCCAGGCTGCGTCCAGCCACAGCCGCTTCGATCAGAACGTGAACCTCGAGACGACTTTTTGCAGTTGGGCCGCCATATGGCTCAACTCCTGCGACGCCTTCTGCGTATCGTTGGCGCCCTGCGTGGTATTCTTTGCCGCCGTGGCTACGCCGCCGATGTTTTTGGCAATGTCGCCAACTCCTGTAGCTGCTTCGGCGACACTGTGGCCTATCTCATTGGTAGTCGCCGTCTGTTCTTCGACCGCCGAAGCGATGCTGTTGGAGATGTCATTGATCTGGTTAATGATCGTGCTGATCTCCTCGATGGCCGTGACCGCCCCCTTGGTGTCCCCCTGGATCGCGTCGATCTTCTGACCGATCTCTTCCGTCGCCCTGGCGGTCTGCTTGGCAAGTTCCTTGACTTCGTTGGCCACCACCGCGAAGCCCTTGCCCGCCTCGCCGGCGCGCGCCGCCTCAATGGTGGCGTTGAGCGCCAGCAGATTGGTTTGCTGCGCGATCGAGGTAATCACCTTGATCACATTGCCGATTTCCTGGCTGGACTCGCCCAGCTTTTTGACCGTCGTGTTTGTGGAATGCGCCACATTGACGGCGTTCTTGGCTACCCGAGCCGATTCATTCGCGTTCTTGGAGATCTCGCGGATGGAAGCCTGCATCTGCTCGGAGGCGGAAGCGACTGAGGCCACATTCTTCGAGACCTGTTCGCTGGCTGCCGAAACCACATTGGCCTGAGTGGCGGTTTCCTCCGCGTTGCCCGCCATCTGCTGGCTGACAGCCGTCAGTTCCTCCGACGAGGACGCCAGTGCCGAAGCGTTCTGCGCGGTGACTTTCAACGGCTCCACCACCATCTCGAGGGTTTTGTTGAAGCCTTCGACGATCTTGCGGTAGTCGCCCGTGTGCCGGGCAGCATCCGCGCGTGTGCCCAGCTTCCCCTCCGCAGCCGCCTTGACCAGTGCGTCGGTATCGGCAATCAGACCATTGATATTGCTCTTGAGAAGCACCAGCCACTCATGAATCTGGTCATGATCGGAAGCTTTCGCCATGGTGGCGGACATATCGCCATTCGCCACTTTGGTGACGTAAGCGATCAGATCGGTGAGCCAGGCATGCACGCCGTTGATCGAGTCCTTCATTCGGGCGTGATCGCCCTTGCAGTCAACGTCCACTTTCTCGCGCAGGTTGCCGCCGCGTATCAGCGTGAGCACGCGGTTGCCTTCTCCGATGGGCAGCAGGATGGCGTCCAGCATCTCGTTGACGCCCTTCACGATGCCCGCGTAAGCGCCCTGGAACTGGTCGGGCTTGCCGCGTTCGGAAAGCTTTCCTTCCCGCGATGCTTCCGTCAGCCGTCCCAGCTCCCTCTGCAGCCCCTGCAGCACCCCGGCCACATGGTTGACCGCCTGCTTCATCTTCTCGTGGTCGCCCTTGTAGGTCTGCGCGATCAGCTCGTCGATCCGGCCCTCGGAGATCTGGGCCAGAATGCGGTTGCCCTCGCCGATGGGCAGCAGGATGGCGTCCAGCATTTCGTTTATGCCCTCGACGATCCGGCGGTAATCGCCCTGGTGCCTGCCGGCATCGCCGCGCGTGTCCAGTTTGCCGTCCGCCGACGCCTTGATCAGCACGCCGGTCTCGGCGACCAGCGCGTTGACGGCATCGATGCAGGCGTTCAGGTTCTTCTTGATCTCGTTGAAGTCGCCGTTGTAGTTGTCGGTGATCTTAGGCGGGATGTCGCCCTTGGAGATGCGGTCGACGTACTCCGCGGACACATTCAGCGGCCCGATGACCGCGTCCAGCGTGGCGTTGACGCCTTCGACCACCTTGCGGTAATCGCCCTGGTGCTTGCTGGCGTCGGCGCGGGTGGCCAGCTTGCCTTCCACCGCCGCCCTGGTCAGCCCACCGGCGTCCGCAACCAGCGCGTTAACGGCGTCGATGCAGGTGTTCAGGTTGTTCTTGATCTCGTTGAAGTCGCCGTGGTAGCTCTCGGTGATCTTCGGCGGGATGTCGCCCTTGGAGATGCGGTCGACGTACTCCGCGGACACATTCAGCGGCCCGATGACCGCGTCCAGCGTGGCGTTGACGCCTTCGACCACCTTGCGGTAGTCGCCCTGGTGCTTGCTGGCGTCGGCGCGGGTGGCCAGCTTGCCTTCCACCGCCGCTTTGGTCAGCATGGCGGCGTCCGCCAGCATGGCGTTCAGCGCCAGCTTCTGCGAGGTGATGTCCGTGGCGTACTTCACCACTTTGACCGGCTTGCCATTGAGGTCCAGGATCGGGTTGTACGAGGCCTGAATCCAGATCTCTTTCCCGCCCTTGCCAATGCGCTTGTACTCCGCCGCCTGGTATTCGCCCCGGTTCAGCCTGACCCAGAACTCCTTGTACTCCGGGCTCTGCCGGTAGGCTTCATCCACAAACATGCTGTGGTGCTGGCCCTTGATCTCCTCCAGCCTGTAGCCCACGGCGGCGAGGAAGTTGTCATTGGCATCGAGGACTGTCCCGTCCATAGCGAACTCGATCACCGCCTGCGATTTGCGGATGGCGGCAACCTGTCCGGCGTAGTCTGCAAACAGCTCCTGGTCCACGGCGCCACGGTGCGCGCCGTTTCCGCCTTTTCCTGTGGGTCGTTCATACTCAAGGTCTTCCAACACGGCGATGCCGGTGGACATGTTCTGCTCGGGGCGATTCCCGTGGCCATTCTTGCCTTGTCTTGCCATTTTCGTTGCTCCTTTGCTTTCTTCTTCTGTTATTGCGCCGCCACCGGCACCTGAATCTTCATCTGTTCCTGCCTTCGGCTGACCGCGCATCTGCCGCGGCCAGCGTTTACGATTCCCGCAGTCTTTGGTTGCAGCGCCCGGCCAACCGGCCGCTGTTCTCTGAGGTCACGACCGGCATACACCGCCCTCCACTTTGCGAAACAGTTGTCCGTCGGGGATCACCTGCTCAAACAGGGACGCCAGTTCGCGCGGCATCTCCTGGGTCTGCTCCGTGGCAAAGAAGCCGCCCGGCGCCAGCGCCCGGTGAAACATTCTCAGCACTTCGATCCTCTCCTCCGGATGGAAGTGGAGCAGCACACTCTTGCACAGGACCAGCGAGTAGTTTTGGCCGATTTCCCTGCAGGAAAGAAGATCGTGCCATCGATAGGTGACTCGCTGCCGTATCTTGTCGATCACACGAAGGTGCCCCGGCTCGCCGTTCGCTGCGAAGTATTTTTCCAGGATTCCCTCCGGCAACCGCGACAGCTCCTCCTCCGGGTACAGGCCCGCCTCGATGATCCGGGCGAACTGGCCTGTGCCCTCCACGTCGGTAGCCTCAATGCGAAGATTGTTGAAGGCGAAATGTCCCATCCGCTCGGCAAACAGGATGGACAGCGTATACGGCTCCTGCCCCATGGCCACGCCGGCGTCCCAGATGCGGGGATGGTTGCGGCCGGCCATGGCGGGAAGGCAGTGTTCCACAACCCGCTCCAGCACCTGTTGATCTCGAAAAAAGAAGGTGAAAGCCATTCCGATTTCCCCTTTGCATTCCGGGTTGGAGCCAGCGGCCGGATGCCTGTCGGCAGGCGAACGCTACGCCACACTCCCGGTGGCCAGATCCACGGTTCGTTCCGTATCAAGAACAAGCAGCAGCCGGTCCTTCAGCTTGTAAACGCCACGGATAATCTCCCGCGCCTCGGGATCGAGGTTCTCCGGAGGCCGTTCCCAGGTAGCCGCATCCACATCCAGCACATCTCCGATTTCGTCGACCAGCAAGCTCACGGCGCCGTCATCGGTGCGGACCACCATGTTGGTCGGCATCTGGTCACCGGCGCGGGGCGGCAATCGGAGCCGCCGCCGCAGATCGATGGCGGTGACGATCTGTCCGCGCAGATTGATCAGACCCTCGATGACCTCAGGAGCTTTCGGGACATGGGTCATCTGCTGAAAGCGCAATACCTCCTGAACGCGGAGAACATCGACGCCGAAGAACAGGTCAGCCACAAAAAACGTCGAGAACTGTCCGCTGGTCTGCGCAAGTTCGGATTTCAGGGTTGCCGTATCGGTGGCCATGGCTTATCTCTCCCCTCCTGCGCACACGAGTTCTCTCCCGGCCGGGTCCGGCGCCGCCCCGGCAGAAGCCTGAGCCGAGGCCAGCCGCGCCACCGAGACAAGCAGAGCCTCCCGGTCGAACTTCAACTGGCAGTCCTCGAAGCCTGCCGTTCGGGCCGCGGATGACTCGATGTCCGCAGCCGAATCAGCCAATGCCAGAACGGGAATTCGTTCCCACCCCGTGCGCCCGCGCATGGCAGCGCAAAGAGCGGCAGCGCCGCCGGGTGGAAGGTTCAACGCAGACAGCACGACGTCTGCCGGCTGCTGCTCCATCCGGCGAATCGCCTCGTCCAGGTTTGCGGCCTCGATGACCCGGTAACCGGCCATGTCCAGGGAACTGCGCATCAGGCCTCGCGAAAACGCCGAGGCTTCAGCGACGAGGACGGTTTTGCCGATCCCGGACCCGCCTGTGCCCTGAAACCAACTGTCCGTGGCCGCGTGAATGACCTGATTGAGATCCAGGAAATCCGTGACTCGCTTGCCGACTACCGCCGAACCCAGCAGGCCTTTGCGGCTCGACTTCTGACGCACCATGACCGCCTCTTCGGCGACATCCAGGATCTGGTCGACCACCACCCCCACACTCCGGTCGCCGTCATTGAACACCACCACCTGCACCGGATCGGGCATCTGGTCCGGGTCGGGGGCGCTCGATTCGAGCACGGCCCGAAGCGGAACCAGGGGGAGAATGCGGTTCCGATACTGCACCACCTGGCATCCGCCCGCGTACTCGATGGAGTTGCGGGGAAACTCCTCGAGTCTGGCGACGAGAGAAAGGGGAACGGCCAGACGCTCGAAGGAACCGGCCCGGAACAGGAGCAACCGCTGCTGCTCGGTGTCCGCTTGAGTCTTCTGTTCCGCGGATGCGCGCGCCTGCTCCCGGGATTCGGCCAGTACCCCGGAGCGCTGACCGATGCCGAGCACATCGAGGATAAGGGCCACGCGGCCGTCGCCCATGATGGTCGCGCCGGCGTACTCGGTGAGGCCTTTCAACTGCTTGCCCAGAGGCTTTACCACGATCTCCTGGGTGTCGTTGATGCCGTCCACCACCAGTCCAAACTGGCGGTCCTCGGCCTGGAGAACCACCATGCTGAGCGCCTCGGAGCGCTCGGCCGATTTCAGCCCCAGCACCTGATTCAGGTATGCGATGGGCAACAGACTGCCGCGGCGGCGATAGACCGGCGTTCCGTGCACCTGCTCGATGTGCTTCTCCGAGGAATCTCCCTCCAGGCGGATCAGCTCGAGCAGGCTGACCTGGGGGATGACGAACCGTTCTCCTCCGCTGGAAATCACCAAACCGGGAATGATCGCCAGGGTGAGGGGGATTTTAAGCTTGACTGTGGCGCCTTCCCCAGGCCGGCTGAACACGTCGACGACGCCCCCAATCTTCTCGATATTGGACTTCACCACATCCATGCCGACGCCGCGTCCGGAAACCTTCGTCACCGTTTGCGCCGTCGACAAACCGGCCAGGAAAATCAGGTTCAGCGCCTCGCGATCGCTCAGTTTGTCCGCCTGTTCGCAGCGCAGAAGCGCCTTCTCCACTGCCTTCTGCTTGACACGAGCGACGTCGATCCCTGCGCCGTCGTCGGCGATCTCGATGTTGACCTGTCCACCTTCGTGATAGGCGCGCAGCGTCAGTCGGCCCTCCGGCGACTTGCCGGCTCGCGTCCTCATCTCGGGCGGTTCGATGCCGTGATCGCACGAATTGCGAACCAGATGCACGAGCGGATCTTTGATCGCCTCGATGATGGTCCGATCCAGTTCCGTATCGGCGCCATCCATCTCCAGCCGGATCTGCTTTCCAAGGGACACCGCCATGTCGCGCACCACCCGCGGCAGCTTGTTCCAGACCATGCCGATGGGCTGCATGCGCGTCTTCATGACGCCCTCCTGCAACTCAGTAGTGATCAGGTTCAGGCGCTGCGACGTTGCGTTCAGCGCAGCATCTTCCCGCTCGGTATTGAACTGGAGAATCTGGTTACGGGTCAGCACGAGTTCACCGACCAGGTCCATCAGCTTGTCCAGGAGCCCGACACCCACCCGTATATTGGCATCAGCCACGGCGGATGACTTGACGATGCTTTCTTCGGGCTTCGTTCCTTCGGTCGCCTCGGAGGAGTCAGTCGCGGCCCGGGGTTCCGTCGGGAGAACGGCCGGCGAAGCGGTGTCGCGGAGGTCCTCGATATCCACCGGCGACTGCGCTGCGAGGCGAAGCCGTTCAGCGATATCTTCAAAACCTTCGGGGCCTTCTTTTCCATCCGCCTCGATGGCGGCCAGCACCTTGCGGGTAGCGTCAACGGTTTCAAGAATGAGTGATATCAGGGACGGCGTGAGTTTCCGTTTGCCATCGCGCAACTGGCTTAGAAGGGTTTCGGCCTGATGGGTAATCCGCTCCAGTGTTGAAAAGGCAAAGAAGCCGCAAGTGCCTTTGATCGTGTGGATAGTGCGGAAGATGCTGGCCAGCAATGCACTGTCCTGCGGACGCTGTTCCAGCTCAACGAGCTCCTGATCCAGGCGCGAGAGGTTCTCATGACTCTCGACCAGGAATTCACGAATCACATCCTGATCCTGCATGAAGTTATTCTCCAAAGTGCGCGAAAACAGATCCTTACCGGTTCCTGAGTGGGTTGACGCAGAGCTTTCTCTCTGTCCTGAGCAGTCTTAGCGACCGTGGAAGGACCGATGCTCTGAAACTAATCACGCTATCGGCCACAGAACGGGAAGGATAAATTGATTTCTCTTAATACTTCAGACACGAATTCGTTCGGACGGAAAGCCAAGCCGTCTCACGACCGCTCTGCTTCGGGCTCCTGTGAGGGCCAGGAGCAAAGCTGCCTCAACCCAACAATCTTCCAACCTGTATTCGGGGAACGAATGTGCGAGAAGCTCTGGGCGCTACCCCTGGGCGAATGTCCTGCGCCTGCCCAATTGCCGCTCGATACGAGGCCAGCCGTACCCTGGTTGTTTAGTCCCGGCATTTGATGGCGCATTCTTATCCACAGCGTGGAAGGAGGCACGATGGGGCAAGTTCTACACCGGGCATCAGCTTAAAAAACAAGCTCGCCAACGCACCGCCGGGAAAGATTATCGTCAAACGGACGAGCTCAGATCTCTGATCTGTGAATGTCGAGTTTGTGTTCACCGGAAAACTCGACCACTGGAGGTTAGACTTCGGTCGGGAACCAACAATCTCATCCCACGGGCACAAACTGCCGGCCACTCCACGGATTCCGACTATACTGGCCGTTGCCAATTCGTAACGGGAGTGGTGAATGCTGGTTTCGCGTCGTTCGTTCCTTGGTGGAGTGGCCGCAGCAGGAGCTGCGGCTGCACTTCCTCTCTCCGCTGCCACTGCATCGCGACCAGCGGGAAACTGGGAGAGTGCGGAAGACGCGGCCCAGGGCCGCGTGTCGGCGAGCTGTCCATTCCGGTTGTCGGTGATCAACGACGAGATCTCTCAGGACTTCGATCATGCGTGCTCGGTGGCAGCCAATGATTTTGGGCTGCGCTGGATCGAGCTGCGCAGCATGTGGAATAAAAATCTCACCGATCTCGACCCGCAGCAGGTTACCGAGGCGCAGCGCATCCTGCGGAAATATGATCTGCGCGTGACCGACCTCGCGAGCCCCCTGTTCAAGGTGGACTGGCCCGGCGCGCCGCGCAAGGACGGGCTGAACCGCGACCAGTTCCATGCGCACGACACCTTCGCGCAGCAGGACGCGCTGCTGGAGCACCTGATCGGGCTGACAAAGCAGTTTGGCACGGACCGAATCCGCTGCTTCGACTTCTGGCGGCTGGCGGATGTGACGCCGTTCCGGAAGGCGATCAACGCGAAGCTGCAGAAGGCCGCCACGCGATGCGCGGAGGACGGCGTGATTCTGCTGCTCGAAAACGAGATGGACTGCAACACGGGCACGGGCGCGGAGGCGGCGGCAACGCTGGCCGCTGTTCCCAATAAAAACTTCATGCTCAACTGGGATCCGGGCAATGCGGGCACATTCCCGGGAGCGTTGCCGTATCCGAACGGGTTCGACAAGCTGCCGAAAGAGCGCATCGGCCACTGCCACGCGAAGAACGTGAAGCGCGAGGACACGGGTCCGCCGCCGCCGGGGCGTCCGATGCCGGGTAAGTTCGAGTGGGAGCCCGTGGGCATTGGCGTGGTGGACTGGGTGGGCCAGCTCAAAGCGCTCCATGCCATGGGGTATCACTACGCGGTCAGCCTGGAGACACACTGGCGCGGCGCGGGGACGCCCGAGGCATCCAGCAGGATCAGCATGAGGGATTTGAAGAAGTGTCTGGCAGAGGCGGGCGTGGAATGCTGAGACTCCGGCACTGACGGCAGCCACCGATAACTCAGTCGGCGAGAGCGGGAGACAAATGATCACAAGGCGTGAGTTCGGCAAGTCGGCGGCACTGGCAACGGCGGGTATGGCGGTTGCGTCCACTGCGAAAAGCTACGCGCAGATTGTGGGCGCGAATGAGCGGGTGCGGTTTGCGACCTTTGGACTCAATAGCCGAGCGTATGCGCACCTGTCCGCGCTCCACGCGAACGCGGAAACGTCGCGACTGATTGCGGTCGCGGATGTGGAGAGCAACATCCTCGCGAGATACGCGGCGGCGGCGCAGCAGGAGATGGGCTACGCCGTCGAGACTGCCGGGGATTTCAGAAAAGTGCTGGAGCGGAAAGATATCGACGCTGTCTCCATCGCCACACCGGATCACTGGCACACGCCCATGGCAATTTTGGCCCTGGAGGCGGGCAAGCACGTCTATGTGGAGAAGCCGTGCAGCCACAATCCGGCGGAGGGCGTGATGCTGATCCGCGCCCGGAACAAGTACGGGAAGCTGGTGCAGATGGGCACGCAGCAGCGGTCGTCGCCGCACACTATCGAGATTGTTGGGCGGATTCACGGTGGCGAGATTGGGCGCGCGTACTACGCGAAGGCCTGGTACGTGAACACGCGCAGATCCATCGGGCACGGGCAGGTGAAGGCGGTGCCCTCGACGCTGAACTGGGATTTGTGGCAGGGGCCGGCGCCCCGCACGGCGTATCGCGACAACGTGCAGCCGTATAACTGGCACTGGTTTCGGGTGTGGGGCACGGGCGAGACGCTCAACAACGGGACCCACGAGGTGGATGTATGTCGCTGGGCGCTCGGCGTCGATTACCCTGCGAAGGTGACGGCGCAGGGCGGCCGGTATGCCTTCCAGGATGACTGGCAGTTCTACGACACGCTGGCAACGGAGTTTACCTATGCGGAGCAGATGATTTCGTGGGAGGGCCGCAGTTGCAACGGGTTGAAGATCGACGGGCGGGATCGCGGATCAACGATCCTTGGCACGAAAGGCTCGGTGCTGGTGGACCGCGATGGCTATGAGGTGTACGACCTCAACGGCAGGAAGACGGAAGAGTACCGCGTGCCGGGCGAGAAGACGACGTCGGCCGATCTGGTGGGGCGCGACTCGATGACCGATGCGCATTTTGCCAACTTTATCGCGGGCATCACGAAGGGCCAGGCGCTGCATGCTCCGATTGAGGTGGGCAACGTCGCCGTGACGATGCTGCAGTTGTCGAACATCGCGTGGGAGGTGGGGCGCGAACTGCAACTGGATGCGGCGAACGGCGGCCGAATCGTCGGCGATTCGGAAGCCATGAAGGGCTGGGGGCGCGACTATCAGAAGGGTTGGGAGCCGCGGGTTTAGGTTTCGACCAAACGGCGCAGCTTGTGGCGGGTGAGTTGGCTGTGAGTTATTGATGGGAGTTATGCGCGTGAGCACAGGAGTGAGTCGCAGGGCGTTTGTTACTGGCGCGGGCGTTGTCGGCGCGGCGGTGGTGTTGCCGCGGCGGGGCGGGGCTTTGGCTGGCGGGTTCGCCATGGCGCCGTCTGAGGCGAGTGGCGCGCCGAGTCCCGTGAAGCTGGGGCTGGCGAGCTACACGTTTCGAAATTTCTCTCGCGCACAGCTGATCGGGTATATGACGCAGCTGAATGTCGACCAGCTCAATCCCAAGGACGCGAAGGATCATCTGCCGGAAGACCCCGCAACGGAGGCTCAGGCGGTCGCCGCTTACAAGGCGGCGGGGTTTCACCTGCATGCCGCCGGCGCGATTTATTTCGGGCAGGGGACGGAGCAGGACATTCGCGCGAAGTTTGAGTATCTGAAGCGGGCCAATATTCCGGTGATGGTGGCCGGCGATCCGACCCCGCAATCGTTGCCTCTGGTGGAGAAGTTTGCCAGGGAATACGACATCAGGGTGGCGATCCACAATCACGGCCCGGAGGATAAGCTGTGGCCTTCGCCGCTGGATGTGCTGAAGGACATTCGCGGGATGGATGCGCGCATCGGATGCTGCATCGATGTCGGGCATACGGTGCGCGCGGGCACCGACGTGGTGGAGGCTGTCTATGCCGTCGGGCCGCGGCTCTTCAACATGCACATGAAGGACCTCACGGATTTCCATGACAAGGGAAGCCAGGTCGCGGTGGGCGACGGCAGGATGCCGGTGCGGGAGATCTTCGCGGCTCTGACAAAGATTCACTATCCCGGATACGTGGATCTCGAGTACGAGGTGCACCCGGACGATCCGATGCCGGGCGTAGCGAAGAGTTACGCATTTATGCGGGGCGTGCTGGCGGGAATGGGATACGCGGAGCAGCCGACTTAATGCTGCTCTATCGCTGCGGGCTCTGAGCTTCGATCCGCAGGGTCAGTTCCTGGTATGGTTGTTCACCAGGAAGGAAGCGGCCATCTCCCGGGTCTTTCGAGTAGCTGTCGAGGATGAGACCCTCCCGTTCAACTCGGCAGCCCGGATCAGGCGGCTGCGTGAAGACAACCAGCGGACCCGCTTTCTTAGTCCGGACGAGGAAGAGAAGCTGACCGCGGTGATCCGCAGACGGTTCCCGAATTACCTCCCGGTCTTTCAGCTGGCGCTCCACACGGGAATGAGGACCTCTGAGCTGCTGCGGGCGTCGGCGACTACGACCAGAAGACAGGCAAAGTGCTCGTCCGGCAGAAGAAGGTGAGGAACTCTCCGGCGTTTCGCTAGGTTCCACTGACATCGATCGGTGTCAGTGCATACCGGCAGTTGGCAGGGAAGAGGAAGGCGGGAGGACCGCTGTGCCGGAAGATGGAGGGCGGTCAACTGGAGGAGACGCGGTACTGGCTCGACCCCTGTGTCGCGGAGGCTGGTTTGGTAAACTGCGTGTGGTACACGCTGCGTCACCCAGCGGCCTCACGCTGAGTGATGGCGGGCGTTCCACTGGCTGCGGTGGCCTTGTATCCGGGCCATCAGAACATCAGTATGACGATGCGCTACTCGCACCTTCAACCCGAGAACGATGAGCGCGCCGTGGCGGCGCTGATGTCCTTCTATGGTGATCAGGCTGGAAATGTAACTGACACCACAACTGACACCAGCACTCCTGGTGATTTTCAACAGGCAGCCAAATTGTTGTAAACAAAGCGGAGAGGTGGCAGAGCCCGGTTGAATGCACCTGACTCGAAATCAGGCATAGTCGAAAGGCTATCGGGGGTTCGAATCCCTCCCTCTCCGCCATAGAAACATTTTAAAATGAATTACATGCATAAATGATAAAGATGGCTACCGGACTTTCCCCGTGGCGATCTTTTCAGTGCCGGTGGCTGTTGGTTTCGTATGGTTCATCGTGCGTCTCGATGCAGGTACATGCAGCAAATCGACGGTTTGCGCCGGCCGTTCGCGGCTCGGTACATACCTCTCGTGGATCCGGCTATCGACTTGGATGGGGCAACCAGCGGATTATCGAGCACAAGGGAGGTTGCGGTGATCATCGAGGTTGAGCTCGACACACAGACTCAGGCGCGGACAGGTCAGAAATATCCAGGGCAAGCCCCGCAGAAAACATCTGAAATGAGCAACATAACACGGCACGGCCTCGCTGCCGATTTTCCGGCATTTGAAGCAGGGCCTGTGCTTGGCTCGTTCTCTCCTCAGTCGTTCTAAACTTCCAGGGCAATGCCTGCACTTTTGCTAATATCGGTGTAGGCGGGCCAATCGCGGGTCAGCGCAAGAACCTCCCCAGTCCTTCTCCAGAAGAAGCCGTCCTGTCGACGACGGCGCAGATATGAACGGGTGGTAAGCTGCGGCGCGTTTCTGGCGCTGGCGCGAGGGACCAGCGTGCTCGGGCGCTGCCAGAGGGCGCAGCGATCAGGAGTAGGAGTCATGTCGCACCTGGTGAATTCTGATTATCCGGCCTCACCTGCCGCCCCGGTGCTGCCGGAGACCACCCCGTGCACGGCCTGGTTTGCCCTGTATACAAATCCCAGGCATGAAAAGCACGTGTCGACTCATCTGGCGCTGAGGAAAATCGAGCATTTCCTGCCGCTCTACCGCTCTGAACGCCGCTGGAACGATGGATCAAGAGTCATTTTGGACCTCCCGCTCTTTCCCGGCTACGTATTTGTCCGGGTTGGGAGAAGAGAGCGCGTACGCGCTCTGGAGGTGCCGGGAGCGCTGTGGCTGGTGCCAGGGACCGGCGGTGAGCCGGCCGTCCTCGATGACACCGAAATCCAAACCCTGCGCCGCGGAATCGATTCCTGCCGCGTGGAACCGCACCCCCTCCTGGAAGCCGGTCAGAAGGCGCGCATCCAGCGCGGTCCTCTGGCGGGCATGGAGGGCATCGTGGTGCGGAAGAAGAACAGCCTTCGCGTCGTGCTCACCCTTGAGCTGATCATGAAGAGCATCGCCGTGGAAGTAGACTCCCGCGACCTTCAGATCCTCTCCGCCTGACGATCCGGGCTTCTCCCCGGTCCGTGTTAGCGTCGTCTGAATAATCCCCGATAGTGGCGTTTGAAAAATCCCCAGATGGGCCGAGCGGCGGCATTCTGATCCGGGAGGGTCAAGGATGCTGCGACTGGAGGACTTCATGGAGATACAGAA
>JBATVK010000009.1:0-48419 GCA_049671725.1 Acidobacteriaceae bacterium | reverse complement strand
CTCCGCCACACTGGCCTGGTTTTACTCCGCCCTTGACATACGAACCGCGGAGCCCAGATGAGCAAGACTAGACCATTTTCGATTTATCTCCTGAAGCCTGGCTATGATGCCACCAATTCGCTCAAAGAAGGCCACTCTCTCAATGAGGTTCAAGCTGGGACATTGCCAGATGAGGCTTCGCTATTCATCCTCGACGGACCGCCGAGCGACCCGTGGTGGAAGTCCTATTTTGGCGTTCAGATGGTCTTGAAGCAAGCCAGCAAGAGTGCGCTACTGTTTCTGCCGATCAATGACAAATGCTTCGCACTATCATTTGGACATGCCCACCATAACCTAAAAGACGAGAGCTTCGAGTATGATTTCGGGCTTCGTGTGACCCTCAATTGTATTGACCCGAATGAGCTAAAGAGTACCGATACCCTTGATCCTGGAGCTGCACTCCGGCGAAGGACGCAGTTGCCTGTGGGGTCGGACTTAACATATTTCGATTTTGACCGTAACAGTGCAATCCTCAAAAGTCTTACAGGCAAAGTTCTACCAGAACATGCGGAACTTTTCAGGAATGTGACCGGTTCCAGCAGTCTGTCTATCAGATCGAGCGTCACGTCGACTGGGCTCGCTGAATTGTGCCAAAGACTGTTGGGCTTTTACCAAAGCGAAGTTTATCGGGCGACTTTTCCGGAGATCGAAAATATCGTTCCTGTCAAAGATCCAGTTATCATTAGCCGGCTGAATGAAAAGCTAATCGAGGGTGTTCGCGCGAAGAGTGACAGCCTATATCTGACAATCCCTGACATCATCGATTACCGAAATCAAGGTTTTCAAGCGTCGTTCTCGGGTCTTGGGAGAAGCCTTAGCCACGAAGACGTTTTTATAACCAAGTATTACGAGTATCTGGAGTTCCACAATCAGGCTCTTGAACATTTGGAATACGAACAGCTGTGCAGCCACGGTCTCATGCTTACGGACGAAGAAGGAAAAGTTAAGGAAAGCTATTCTCTTATAAATTGCCTGATCTTCGATACTGCACTCGATAATGAGACACAAACGTTTCATCTGACAGAGGGCAAATGGTACAGAGTAGAAAATTCTTATATCGACAAACTAACGGCTGCCCTGGACCCTCTCTGGGTGGAAATTCCGCTGCCGCATTTTGCCCATGACAATGAGGGACATTACAACGAGAGGATGGCTGCGGAGAACCGAGCTTTCATTTGCCTTGATACGGAAAACATTAGTCCCGCTGGACAAACCCAGATAGAGCCATGTGACCTATATTCCGTGGATGAAGATGTCGCGGTCTTTCATCACATAAAGCGGTCCACCGTTTCGTCACAGCTCAGCCATCTTTTCAATCAAGGGAATAACGCAATCGAATTGCTAAAGTTGGAGGACACTTGCCTCGCTAGACTTCGTGAACTGATTAGCGCGCGAGCGTCAGCAGAAGTACAGGCTGGTTTCCTGGGGCCACTTGATGGCGGGAGATACAGGGTCGTGTTCGGGATTGTGACACACAAGGATAGAACGAAAAAATCCGAGAACTTGCCTCTCTTTTCACGGGTGAGCCTGATGCGTATAGCCAGATCGCTTCGACTAAAGAATACGGAATGCTGCTTTGGTTTTATAGAGGACAGGTCTGAACGCAAACCAGGTGTGCCAAAGAAGCGAAAGCCGAGGACAGTTGCGATGGCAGGCGACGAAGTCGCTGTCTGATTGTTCTCAGGGACAGCTTCACCGGAACTATCAGTAAACTCCCGTCCTTGTGAAGCCTGCTCCCAGATTGCGGAAGAATAAAGAAATCTTAACGGCATAGAACGGTGCGGTTTATCCGCACGTTATCGGTATAATAAGAGCATAGAAACCGCGTTGTATCGGCATGACGCATGGGGGGTTGATGGCAGCCAAGAAACAGGCACTTTTCGATCCAGCCTTCACAATTACACCGGCCATTGCCTCCAATCTCATGCGCATCGAGGCCGTGAGGCAGGCGATTCAATCGCTGCCCATCACGCCGCGCCTGCTGGCGAGCCTGCGGGAGACGGCCCGGTTGTTTTCCACGCACTACTCCACCATGATTGAGGGCAACCGCCTGACGCAGGAGCAGGTCGTTCAGGTGATCGGGGAGGAACAGCACTTTCCGGGACGCGAGCGCGACGAGGGCGAGGTCAAGGGCTACTATGCGGCACTCGACGAGGTGGAGAGGGCGGCGCAGCAGCAGGAAGCGGTGACTGAGGCCGCGGTGCAAAGACTTCACGCCCTGGTGATGGGCGGCGGGAAGACGCGCGTGCGGCCTACGCCTTACCGCGACGGCCAGAACGTCATTCGGGATAGTCGCTCCAGCGGCATCGTCTATATGCCGCCCGAATCGAAAGATGTTCCGCACCTGATGAAGCAGCTCGTCGCGTGGCTAAACCGTCAGGATGAATTGCCGGTGCCGATCCGCGCGGGCATTGCGCACTATCAATTTGCCACGATCCATCCCTACTACGATGGCAATGGCCGGACCGCGCGCCTGCTGACCACCCTCATCCTGCACCTCGGACGATACGATCTCAAGGGGCTGTATGCGCTGGAGGAGTATTACGCGCGCGGCCTCAAAGACTACTATGAGGCGTTAACCGTCGGACCGTCGCACAACTACTACGTGGGACGTGCAGGGGCAGACATCACGGGATGGGTCTCCTACTTTATTGAGGGCATGGCAGTCTCATTTGAGAAGGTGCGCGACCAGGCCGAGAGCGAATCGGAAAAAGGCGGGAAAGACCAAACGAAGCTGCTGCGGAATCTTGACGCCCGGCAGAGGAAGGCGCTTGCGCTCTTCCGGCGGTCGCGCGAGATCACCGCGAAGGAAGTTGGTGCGCTTTTCGGCTTCCAGCCGCGAACGGCGGCTCTGCTATGTCAGCGGTGGGTAGAGAGTGGCTTTCTCGAAGTAGCCGACCCGGCCAAGAAATCACGCCGCTATCGGTTGAACGATGTGTACGAGGCGATGCTCGACAATGAAAGTTGAATCTGAAAAATATGCCAAGGGTTGCTGGGCTTCTTCGCTTGGCGATTGTGGAGGTGGCATCAGCCGCGAACATTATGTCTCGCACTCCGTGTTCCCGGACCAGTCAATTTTCGTGCAGGGGCTGGACTGGTGTCTCGATAAAGCGAAAGAGATTCGCATAGAAACACTGACTGCGAAGATTCTTTGCAAACGGCATAACACCGCCTTGAGCGAGCTTGATGCTGCCGCCGGCGCTGCCTTCAATTCGATACAAAGCTATGTGGCGACCACAAATCAGCGGCAAGACATGCCTCATCTTAATTGGGCTCCAAAGGAACTCACGATAGACGGCCCGAAACTTGAAAGATGGTGTCTCAAGACTCTGCTGAATTTCAGCTTCAATCGGCAGTTGATTATTGGGCCAGGCACTCACGAGCCGGGGACGATTCCGAACGAACTGGTCAGGATCGCTTTCGGTCTTGAGGAGTTCACTCACAGTCGCGGTCTGTACACAGCATTCCGTGACAATGAAACCTTCGACCTCCAGCGCGGCTTCGGCTATACAGCGAAGGCTCAAGGCCAGAACCTCGCGATGGGTAATTTCCGGCTCTATGGATTTCGTTTCTATCTGAATCTCTTGCCGATCGAGAACCGATATACGGCGATCGAGACTTCGCAGGTCTTCTATCGCCAAACACATTTCGCGCATAGGCTCGGCGAACGGTTCTCCCACCGGCTATCAATCATCTGGCCTGTGGCTACGGGCCGCGCCGCGTAAGCGGACGGGCAGAGGTCGTCAGAGCAAAGTGTGGGCAGGTTTCTTGGATAATAGGAACGATGGCTAACGTTTGGTTCACGTCCGACTTTCATTTGGGACACTCCAACATCATTCGTTTCTGCAAGCGCCCGTTCGCCAATGCGCATGAGATGAATGAAGCGATTGTGGAGCATATGAACTCCTGTGTGAAGCCGGACGATACGCTTTACTTCCTCGGAGACTTTTGCCTTGGCAGCCCCAGATACGTGACGGAGTACCGAGAGCGGCTGGCTTGCAAGACCATCCATTTCATCGAGGGAAACCACGACAAGACGCCAAGGAAACTTCAACATCTCTTCGCATCCTGGAATCTGCTGGCTCAGGTTCATGTCGGCAAGCAGAACATTGTCCTCTGCCACTACGCCATGCGGGTATGGCCGCACCATGCCCGCGGCGCCTGGCATCTGTACGGACATTCGCACGGCAACTTGCCGGACGATCCTCTGGCACTCTCTATGGACGTTGGCGTGGATTCGCACGATTTCCGCCCGTGGCACTTCGACGAAATTCAGGCAGTTATGAAGGCGAAGGCCGACGCTCGCCCACAGCATGGGCACAGGGACCAGTCTACGGGCAGAGGTCAGGAAGACGAGGGCTGAGAATCCTATGCTTCTGCCAGCCTGCAACGGTGTAATTCGGGAAGAGGTCGCGGGTTGGATATGGGAACAAAACGAGCTAAACTCCAGGGACAGAGCAAAGGCTTATGGCACCCACGTCCTCTGCCGTCCTGCGGCAGAAGTTTCGCTCGGAAGTTCTCTTTCCTTTGCTCGATGTTCTCCCAGAAAAGTGGGAGTGGGCAGAGGTCAACAGGGCAGAGGTCGCGGCAAGGTTAAGGACACAATAAGGGGTGCCAGGGGTGTCTCAGGGAGCTAAAACGGGCCATCCGCGCCTCCTGATTTCTATAAGTTACGCGTTTCCGGTTAGCTGTCACGGCAGAGGTCGCGGGTTCGAGCCCCGTCGTCCCCGCCAGTTCCGGCAAACAATAGAAGATTTGCGACCCTGCACCCCCGCTTTATGCGGATTTCGTGGGTGCTGATAGATTCGATTGCTGTGTGGCTTGGCTGGCCAGCAGCATTCCCATAGCCTTGGTCTGCGTGTCGCGGTTCTCCACCGCGACGCTCCGCTGATGAATCCTGACGGCGTCGTCCGCGCCCTCAGTGCCGTCCTGCCCCGGCCTCAGCTCATCGTCGCCACAACTTCGAATCGGTGCTGCCCGCGCACCGCGAATACCGCCGCATCCTTCCGCCGTCCTCCTGGCTGGATTGCCGCGCCGTTGACGGTCAGGCCCGACAGAGTTCTGTTCTCCGGCAAACGGAAGCTGACCTGCAGTTCGCGGGGCAGCCGGGCCGCGCCCGGCAGTACGATCGTCGCCGCCAGTTCGTTGTCCCCTCGGGGCGCCATCCGGTAATCCACGCGGCCCCACCGTGTCGGCGCCTGCTCGATCCCGATCGGCTTGTCTGCCGCTACCCACGCTCGCGGCAGCGCGCGCCCGAAGTACAGCCGTTCCTCATCGGGATCCTCGAAGACCAGCATCCATCGCAACAGCAGAGGAATGGTTTGCTGCGCCGCAATACAGAAGATCGCGCCGCCGCCAGTGATACCGGACACCTCGCCCGCCGTCCAGCTCCCGCGGGAGTGATCGTGCCAGCGGTGCGAGTAGAGAAACAGCAGGTACTCCTCGACCCGGTCCAGCCGCAGCAGCGCCTGCGCGTATCCATACGAGATGAAGCCGAGAATGTCGCGTCCGTTCGGATGCGCCGGCTCCACGTTGGCCACTACGCCCAGCGTCGTCGCGCCATAAGCGCGCATGCAATCGATCACGGTCGCCGCCTGTTCGTCCGGAATCACTCCGGCCTGCAGCAGCTCCGCATAACAGCGATGCGGCCACTGCTGCTCGCTGGGATGTTCCTGCGCCAGCGACTCCCGGAACTTCAGCGTCGTGCCCGGCAGCGGGCCAATGTAGGCAGGCTGTTGATCCTTCCTGGTATTCGTGTCGATGCTCTTCACCAGCGCAGCCCGCAACTGTTCGCTGCGGCGGTTCCAGTCAGCCGCCAGCGCGGCGCTCCCGCTCGTCCCCAGCGCTCGCCACACGGGGACGAGATCGCGCCAGCCGCGCACCGCGAAGGCGCTGTTCGCGAAATATGGCTTCCACCACACCGATGGTGTTGGCATCAGGCACGAATCCGATTCGCACCATCCGGAGATCAGCCCGTATCCGCGGTCGCCCGGAGGCAGTTGCAGCGACGCATCGTGCAGCTCGGCCAGCAGAGCCGCAATGGCTTCAATCTTCTCCTGGTGCTTCAGCAGCAGCGTCCGGTCGTGCGTGTAATGGAAGTAACGGGCCACCAGCGAGAGCATCAGCCCGTACTGCGCGGTTTCCGGCCCGCGCATATTCACCATTCCCTTTGGACCGACAAACGACGTGAAGTAGTTGTCGAAGATATCGTGCGCCAGGCCGAACCGCCCGCACTCCAGGTTGGCATACAGCGACATAGTGAAGATGTCCTGGAACCCGTCGTACTCCGGCCCGTAGTAGTCACGGTCCACCGCTCCATACTTGGGATAAACCCCGCCCGGGCGAACGATCTGCTCCTTCACAAAGGCGTAGGTTGCCATGTTGCTCCAGGCCGAATCGGGTAGTGTGATCGGCGTCATGTCCTGCGTCAGGCGATCCCAGTAGTCTGCGAAGTCGAGCAGGCCGCGATAGAACTCTTCCGGCTGCGGGGCCTCGTGTCCGCCATCGTAAGCCGGATAACTGTAGCCATAGACGACCTTCGTCAACCGGCCATCCTGAATGTGCGCAGTGCGGTGCCACGTCTGCACGATGAATCGGTCTTTGGCCAGCACATCGCCGAAAACAATTACCTCGTAGTACGATCCATCGTCCGCCGGCATCACCTTGCGCACCGCCGGCATCCAGCCGCCCATCAACCCCTCAAAGCGTTTCGTCGCGGATTCCGGCGTCAGTTCGGGAAAATACTGCATCGGATGGTAGGTCCGGGTGTTGCCCGAGGGATAGGCCGGCATGGTGTCGCTGCATTCGCGCGTGCCCACAATGGTGTTCCAGCCCTGTCGATACCCGAAGCGGCGGCCGTAGTGCGCCGAATCCATCGGTGGCGCGGCGCGGCGTACCTCATCGGAGTCGGGATCGCCATGCGCGAGCAGTTTGTCCGCCAGCAGATCGGGGCCTGCCATGCCAATATCCTTCAGGTCCAGGCCGAGGTATGGTGGACCCGGTTCGGCGAACGTCGCTTCCGCGGTCTTCGGCAGCACTCGCGCCGTGCCGGCCCCAGAGATAAAGGTCAGGTTCCCATCGCGCGTGCGCAGGTCCTCGTAGACTTTCCATTCCTCGCCCGATCTGCGAAACGCGCACAGGAGCGTGTGCCCCTCTACTGATACTCCGCTCGCCGGCACAGTGCCGCGCACAACCATATCCGTTCCGGGAGTGCCGGGAACGGATTCGGAAAGGGAAGAGAAGGTCTTCGCGGCCAGAGTGCTCGCCGCCACGCTTTTGAGGAAACGTCTTCTGTCCATGTCTGCTCCTCACCGGGGCGATCGCGCGGCCCTCGTGGACGACGCCTGCGATGCCATTTCACGCTGGATTCTCCCCGGCGTTCGCGGTTGCCCCAGTGTAGTACAACGCCGCGCGAGCCGAGCACGAGGAATGTTGCCGATAAGAAAACGTTTCGTCACCCTGGTCGGCAAGCCCCGTCGCGCTCTCGCGGGCTTTCACTCTCTCACCGGTGACCGTCGCTCACACCGCAGCCGCCGCCGCCGCGGAAGACGCGAACGCCTCATGCTCCGTGCGCGCGATGATCTCATCCTGCAAGGCGCGGGTCAGGTCGCAGAAGTAATCGCTGTAACCCGCGACGCGCACGATCAGGTCGCGATATTTTTCCGGCTCGGCCTGCGCCGCGCGCAGCGTAGCTGCTGTTACCACGTTGAACTGAATGTGATGCCCGCCAAGGCGGAAGTACGAGCGCACCAGTTGCGCAACCCGGTCCAGTCCGGCGTCGTCGCGAAGCAACTGCGGAGCGAACTTCTGGTTCAGCAGCGTTCCCCCGGTCCGGGCATGGTCCATGCGAGCGGCGGAGCGGATGACCGCAGTAGGCCCGTTGCGATCCGCACCCTGAGCCGGCGAGATGCCGTCGGAAAGCGGCTCCCAGGCGCGCCGCCCGTCCGGCGTGGCTCCGGTGATGGAGCCGAAATAGACGTGGCAGGTAGTGGACAGATAATTGACGTGGTAGGAACCGCCCTTTGTGTTAGGCCGCCCGTCAATCTCCTCGAAGAAGGCATCGAAGACATCCTTCAGGATCGCATCGGCGTATTCGTCGTCGTTTCCGAATTTTGGAGACCTGTTCCACAGGAGCAGTCGCAGCTTTTCGTGACTCTCGAAGTTACTGCCCAGCGCTTCCAGCAGTTGCTCCATGGTTACGGCGCAGCGGTCGAAGACGTGATACTGGATGGCAGCGAGGCTGTCCGTGCAGCTCGCGGGCGCGACCCCCATGATGTAAGTCGAGTTATAACGCGGGCCGCCGTTGTTATAGTCTCTTCCTTTTGCAATACAGTCCTCGACAAACAGCGAGAGGAACGGGGCCGGCATGAAATCCGCGTACAGCCGCTCAATGACGTTATTACCCCGCACTTTCAAGTCGACGAACCAGTGCAGCTGGCAGCGGAACGCCGAAAACAGTTCGCCGTAGGTGGAGAAAGAGCGTGGGTCGCCGGTTTCGATGCCGATCTTCCTGCCTGTGCGCGGATCCACGCCGTTGTTGAGCGTGATCTCAAGCACTTTGGGCAGATTGAAATAGCCGGTGAGGATATACGCTTCCTTGCCGAAGGCTCCCGTCTCCACGCAGCCTGAGATGCCGCCGCACCGTGCGTCTTCCACCGACTTACCCTGGCGGAGCAGCTCCTCCACGACCATGTCCGCATTAAAGATGGAGGGCTGGCCCCAGCCCTCGCGGACAATTTCGAGGCCTCGCCGCAGGAACGCCTCGGGACTCTTCGCGCTCAGCTGGAGATTCGACGAGGGCTGCAGCAGATGCATCTCGTCGATCACGTCGAGGATCAGATACGTGACGTCATTCACGCCGTCCGAACCGTCGCGCTTCAGGCCTCCGTTATTGATGTTGGCAAAGTCGGTGTAAGTGCCGCTTTCAGCCGCCGTGACGCCGACCTTGGGAGGAGCGGGCTGATTGTTGAATTTGACCCAGAGGCATTCCAGCAACTCCTTCGCCTGGTCCCGGGTCAGCGTTCCCTCTTCCATGCCCTTGCAGTAGAAGGGGTACAGATGCTGATCGAACCGGCCGGGGCAGAAGGAATCCCAGGTGTTCAGCTCGGTCACCACGCCCAGGTGGACGAACCAGTAGGCCTGCAGCGCCTCCTGGAAATCGCGCGGAGCGTGCGCCGGAACATGCCGGCACACATCGGCAATGCGCACGAGTTCAGCGCGCCGCGCGGGGCAGCTCTCGGTCCGGGCCAGCTCCTCGGCCTTTTCGGCGTGGCGTTCCGCAAAGCGGATGACCGCGTCGGCTGCGATCGCCATCGCCCGCAGTTCGTCCCTGCGCGCCGAGGCCTCGGAGTCGTTGAAGTAATCGAGCTTCAACAGGGCGCCTTCAATGTCAGCTTTCAGATCCAGAAGGCCCTTGCGATAGATCACGTCGCCCAGAACCGTGTGTCCGGGCGCGCGCTGCTCCATGAATTCGGTGAAGATGCCCGCCTCATAAGCGTTCTTCCACTCGGGCGTCATCTCGGCAAAGATCAGATCGCGCATGGAGCGGCCGCTCCAGTACGGAATCACCTCGTCCCGCTGGATCCGTCGCGCGCCATCATCCACGGAATAGGCGATCTTCTCGCGCGAGTTGAGAATCTCAAAGTCCTCAAGGCTGTGGCAGCACAGTTCCGGGAAAGTAGGGGTTGCCTTCGGAGCGGGACCGCGTTCCCCGACGATGAGCTCATCCTTCCCAATGGTGACCTGCTTGTGCTCCATCAGGTACTGGAGGGCGCGCGCCCGCCGGATCGGAACCGGCACGGTCTTGTCCTCGCGGTAAAACTCGGTCAGCAGCTGCGCACGCTCGATGGAAAGCCATGGCCTGGTTTCCAGAGTTGCCTCTCTCAGTCTGCTTACGCGCTCGTTCATATCAGCCTCCGATTCGCACGCTGAATCCGTTCTGCCTCAGACGCGCCGCCATGGTTTCCATCTGTTCCGCCGCAGGCGGCTCGACCGCTTCCATCCGGCTGGGCACGCCCAGCCTCTCGTACTTGCCGCTTCCAATGCGGTGATAGGGGAGGAGATCGATCCGGCGCAGCCCCAGCGGAGACAGGAATGCGCACATGGCGGCGAGATTCCCGCCGTCGTCGTTGACTCCAGGAATCACAGGGACGCGGACGATCACTGCGCGTCCTTCGCGGGCGAGCATCTGCAGGTTCTTCAGGATCCGATCGTTGTCTGCTCCGGTGAAGCGCTTGTGTTTCTCGTTGTCCATCAGCTTCACGTCATAGAGGAACAAGTCGACGTTCCCGCTCACCCTGCGCAGGGCAGTGGACGAGGCAAATCCGCAGGTCTCGACCGCAGTGTGTATGCCCCGCGCGCGGCAGGCCGCGGGCAGCGCTTCCATGAAAGGCGCCTGCATCAGCGGCTCGCCGCCGGAAAGGGTGACGCCGCCGCCGGACTCCTCAAAGAAAACCTGGTCCTTCAGGACCTCCGCCACGACTTCCGGCACGGTCATCCAGCGTCCGGCGAGCTGGCGCGCCGCCGCCGGGCACGCATCGGCGCACGCTCCGCAACGCCGGCACAGGTCGGAATTATGGACAACGTGATCGTTCAGACGAAGCGCGCCGTGCGGGCATGCGCGCACACAGTCGCCGCAGCGGATGCAGCGTTCCGGGAAGCAAACCACCTCCGGCTCCAGGCGCTGTCCCTCGGGATTGTGGCACCACCAGCAGCGCAGCGGGCAACCCTTGAGGAACACAGTGGTCCGAATCCCCGGCCCGTCGTGGAGCGAAAAACGCATGACGTTGAAGACGAGACCACTCAGCGTCCCGGTGGGTTGCGGACCCGGCCGGCAGGTTGTGGCGATCTGTGGGAGCGTTCCCACTGTGCACCTTTTTGGATACTATGATGAATACTATCACCGCCGCCGAACGGAGTCGATTCCTGAATCGCCCCCCCTTTCCTGGCGTGCGGTCTTCGGCTACACGCGGAGTCGCGCGGTGAGTCCCAGCTCGATGGCCGCGAGCCGGCTGCCTTATTGCCAGCCCCCGCCCAGAGACGCATAGAGCTGCACCATCGCCAGCTCCTCTCCCTCCTGTGCGTTGACCAGGTTCAGCTGTGCGGAGAAAAGATCCGAGTCGGTGGTGAGCACTTCCAGATAGCTGGTCGCGCCGCCCTGATAGCGCATCCTCGCCAGGCGAGTCGAATCCTGCGCCGCGGCCACCAGCAACGTTTGCTGCTCACGCGCCGCGCGCTGCTTGTCGAGTGCGATCAGCGCGTCGGAGACATCGCGGAACGCTCCCGCGATGGTCTTTTGATAATTCAGAACCATCTCCTCTTTCTGGTGTTCAGAGAGCTGGAGTTGTCCGCGCAGCTTGCCTCCCTCGAAGATGGCCTGAGTGAGGCTGGCGATGCCGTAGACCGTGTGTCCGCCGGGATCGAAGAGATTCGACCACTGGTTGCCGCCCACCCCGCCGGAGGCGCTGATCGAAAGCTGGGGGAAGAACTGTGCGCGAGCCACACCGATTTGTGCGTTGGCGGCGATCAGTTGCTCTTCGGCTTCCAGGATGTCGGGCCGGCGTTCGAGAAGATGCGACGGCAGGCCCACAGGGATCTGCTGCGGAGGTGGCGCGAGCGCGCTCTCGTCGCTATGCGCAACCGGCCCGGGACTTTCTCCCAGCAGCAGGCGCAGAGCATTTTCCTGCTGCTGGATCTGCTCCTGGAGCTGCGGGATCTGCGCCGACGCCGTGTATTCGAGTTCCTGCGCCTCGCGAAGATCCGAGAGCGGCGCCGATCCCCCGTCCGCCAGCCGCCGCGTGAGATCGACGGATTGCTCCCTGATCTGGAGCGTCTGCTTCGCGATCGCAAGCTGGCGATCCAGCGCCCGCAACTGAATATAGGTGGAGGCGACCTGCTCCACCAGAGTCATGCGGACGGCGCGCTGCGCCCAGACCTGAGCCAGCAGTTGCGCTCGCGCTGCCTGTGTTTGCCGGCGGTAGAGGCCCCAGAAGTCCGGGGTCCACGCGGAAGAGAGATCGAAGCTCCCGGCGAACAGGGAGGTTCCGCCCAGGGTGCTGCTGAGCGAGTCCGGAAGCTCCGCGCCGATGCCGGTGCCACCGACGGAGAGCGTCGGGAACTCCTGGGATCGGGTTATTTTGAGCTGCGCCTGCTGCTCCAGCACGCGCTGCGCGGCGATGCGGACATCGTAGTTATTGGCGAGCGCGGTGCGGATCAGGTCCTGCAGTTCCGGCTCGCGAAAGACCTCGGCCCAGTTCTCATCCCCCAGAGAAGCTTTGTCGGCGGTAGCCACCTCGGCGCCGTCGGCTCCGCGAAAGGCGGGCGCGACCGCGACCTGAGGCCGTTTGTAGTTGGGGCCCACAGTGCAGCCCGCCAGCAGGAGCAGCAGAGCGGCGGCGGGCATTGCCCAGGTTCGCGATGTCTTGATCGTAGCGTGCCTCATGCAGGGTCTCCCTCCGGCTCCGCGGATGGCGGAAGATTCTGATCGGGCGGCTGTGGGTCGTGAGGTGAATCCATCGTGGTTCCGGCGCCGCCGCGGGCGAAGCGGTGGGAGAGATACTCGACGACGGAGAAGGTCGTGGGCACCATCAGAATGCCGACCACCGTGGCCAGGGTCATGCCGCCGATCACCACGGTGCCGAGAATGCGGCGCGACGCGGCGCCGGCTCCGCTGGCGGTCCAGAGCGGAATGCAGCCGACGATGAAAGCGAAGGCGGTCATGATGATGGGGCGGAAGCGAATCCGGGCCGCATGCAGTGCGGACTCCGCGATGCTTTGCCCGTTGCGGTAGTTCTGCACGGCGAACTCGACGATAAGGATGGCGTTCTTCGCCGAGAGTCCGATGAGCATGATCAGGCCGACGGTGGCGAAGATGTCGTTTTCCAGCGAACGCGCAGTCAGTGCGAGGTATGCGCCGAGGATTGCAACCGGCGTGCTGAGCAGAACGCTGAAGGGCAGAGTCCAGCTCTCATAAAGAGCCGCGAGAATCAGGAACACGAACAGCAGCGAGAGCGAGAAGACCATCCACGCCGGGGTGCCCTCGGCTGCGCGCTCTTCCTGGAAGCTCATGCCGGAGTACGAATAGCCCATCCCCGGCGGCATAGTCTGGCGGAATGTTTGTTCCAGTGCAGCCCGCACCTGGCCCGAGCTGTAGCCGGGTGCGCCGGTGATATTGAGCTGCGCGGCGTTGTACTCGTTGAAGCGCATGATGAATTCCGGTCCCGTGATCCGGCGGACGTGCACCAGCGCGCTCAGCGGCACCTGCGAGCCGTTGGCGCTGCGGACGTAGAACTGGCCGATATTTTGAATATTGCTGCGGGTGTCGCCCTCGGCTTCGACGAAGGTCTGCCACTGGCGGCCGAAGCGGTTAAAGTAATTCACCAGATAGCCGCCCATAAAAGTCTGCATCGTGGTGTAGACATCGCTGAGATCCACTTGCTGCTCGATGGCTTTCTCGCGGTCGACATCCGCATAGAGTTGCGGCACAGCAGGCATGTACGAGGGAATGGCAGCGGCGATCTCGGGGCGCTTGTGGAGCGCGCCGAGGAACGCGAAGAGGTTTTTGGTCAGGAAACTCGGATCGTCGTTGCCGGAGCGATCCTGCAGGATCATGGTTACGCCGCCCGAGGTGCCGACGCCGGGAATCTGCGGCGGCGGAAAGGAAAAGGCGATGCCATCGCTCACGCCCATCAGCTTGCGCTGGACGCTGGCCTGAATCGCCTCGATCTGTTCCTGCTTCGATGTACGCTGCGCCCACGGCTTGAGCGAAACGAAGAAGAACGCGGTGTTGGTGCTCTGGGTCAGGGTGAGCAGGTTGAAGCCGTCGACGCCAACCACGCCGGAGATGCCGGGGGTGTGCAGCAGGGCGGTGGTCACCTTCTGCACAGCCGCGTCGGTTCTCTGCAGGGAAGAGGCGTCGGGCAGCTGCAGCGCGACGAAGAGATAGCCCTGGTCTTCCTGAGGAAGGAAGCCCGAAGGCAAACGGCCTCCCATGATGACCGCAACCACCGCAACCGCAGCCAGCGCCAGCATGGTGAAGAGCGATTTGTGGATCAGCCGCCCGGATGTGCTCACGTATTTGTCGGTGGTGCGGCTGAACAGACGGTTGAAGCGATCGAAGAAGAGCTGCAGCGGGCTGCGCCGAATCTTGTGCACCCGCGGCTTCAGCAGCATCGCCGCCAGCGCCGGGCTGAGGGTGAGGGCGTTGAACGCCGAGATCAGGACGGAAATCGCGATGGTGACGGCAAATTGCTGATACAGCCGGCCGGTGATGCCCGGAATGAACGCGGTGGGTATGAAGACGGCGGCGAGGATGAGCGCGATCGCGACCACCGGGGAGCCGACCTCTTCCATGGCGCGGATGGTAGCGTCGCGCGGCGCCATGCCTTCTTCAATATGGTGCTCAACGGCTTCCACGACCACGATGGCGTCGTCGACAACGAGGCCAATCGCGAGCACCAGCCCGAACAGCGAGAGCGTGTTAATAGAGAAACCGAGCAGCGGAAAGACGATGAACGTGCCGATGAGCGAGACCGGCACGGCCATGAGAGGAATCAGCGTGGCGCGCCAGCTCTGCAGAAACAGATAGACGACCAGCACGACAAGCAGCAGCGCGATGCCGAGCGTAACGACGATGTCGTGAATGCCGGCGGTCACGGCTTTCGTGGTGTCGAGGGGGATGTCGTAGCGCATTCCGGCCGGGAACCGCGCCGACAGTTCCTTCATGCGTTGCGTCACCAGCCGCGCGGTTTCAACCGCATTGGACCCGGGCAGCTGGTAGACCGCCATCATGCCGGCGGGTGCGTTGTTGTAGCGCGCCGAGAGGCTGTAAATCTGTTCGCCGAGTTCGACCCGGGCCACGTCGCGCAGGTGGAGCACCGAGCCGTCGGGGTTGGCGCGAATGATAATGTTGCCGAACTGCTCGGGCGTGACAAGGCGGCCCTGCGTGCGCACCGTATAGGTGAACTGCTGGCCGGCGTGAATCGGCTCCCCGCCAATCTGCCCGGCCGGGTTCACGTTGTTCTGGGTCTGGATGGCATTGATGACGTCGGTGGCCGTCACTCCGAGCTTAGCCAGCAGGGCCGGATCGACCCACACGCGCAGCGCATACTGCCCGCCGAAGACCTGCACGCGGGAAACGCCAGGCACGCGCGTCAGTTCGTCCTGCAGATTGATGATGGCGTAATTGGTGAGGAATTCCTGGCTGTACAGGTTGCCGGGCGATGAGAGCCCGATCAGCATGAGCGGCGAGGTGAGCGACTTGAGCACGGTGACGCCGGACGTGTTCACCTCCGGCGGCAGCTGCGACTGTGCCTGCGACACGCGCAGTTGCGAGAGAACCTGGTCGGTGTCCGGATTCGTCTTGACGTCGAAATCGACGTAGACAGTCGACTGCCCGTTATTGGCGTTGACCGAATACATGTAGAGCATGTTGTCGACGCCGTTCATCTGCTGCTCGATGGGCGTGGCCACTGCTTCGGTCAGTGTTTTCGCATCGGCCCCGGGATAGGTGGCCTGCACCTGAATCTCCGGCGGGACGATGTTGGGATACTGGGACGTCGGCAGGGTCAGCATCGACACCGTGCCGACGATCACGGTGAGGATGGCAATGACGATGGCGACAATAGGCCGTCTGATGAAGAACTTCGACATGTGTTAGCTCCCTGTCGCCGGGTTGGTGGCCGGAGTGGGCTGGGCCGCATGCGGAGCGACTGGAGCGCCCTCTCTCAGCTTTTGCAGGTTGTCGGTGATGATCTGGGTTCCGGGCTCAAGTCCGCCTTCGACAATCCAGTCGTTTCCGTACTGCGGACCGAGCGTCACGTTCACCACGTGGACCTTGTTCCCGGGCGCGACCGTGTAAATCTGCTCGATCCCTTGGAGCTCCTGAACCGCAATCTGAGGAACCAGCAGCGCGTTGTGGCGAATCTCCGTTTCCGCCGTCACCCGCCCGAACTGGCCGGGACGAAGTACGTTGCCGGGATTGGGAAAAGCAGCCGCGATCCGGATCGCGCCGGTCTGCTGGTTCATCTGCCGATCGACGAAGATGATGTGGCCCTTGTACGGGTAGGTTTGGCCGTCGGAGAGCGTCAGCGTGAGAGGCAGCTTCGATCCGCCCTCGAGCAGATCGCCGCCCGCCTGTTTTGCCCGATCGACGAGCGCCAGGTATTCGCTGTCGCTGATCGAAAAATAGACCTTAATCGGATCGAGCTGGGAAACCGCGGTGAGCACGGACTGCGGACTCACGAGGTTGCCGACCTGGGTGGTCGCCTGGCCGGCCACGCCCCCAATCAGCGAGCGTACCTGGGTGAAGCCGAGGTTCAGTTGTGCGGTTTGCAGGGCCGCCTGCGCCGCGCTCACCGCCCCTTCACCCGCGGCGACCGAGGCCTCGGCCTGAGCCTCCTGCTGGGTATCGTTGTCCAGCTGGCTTTGCGCGATGGCGCGAGCCTTGGCCAGCGGCGTGTCGCGCTTCACGTTGATCTGCGCCAGGGCGAGCTGCGCGCGAGCTTCCGCGAGCTGGCCTTTCGCCTGTTCCACCTGGGCCTGCGCCTGATCGACCACCGCCTGGAAGGGGCGTGGGTCGATCTGGAACAGCACCTCACCCCGGGCCACAGGCGATCCTTCGCGGTATTCCTGCTTCACCAGATAGCCGCTGACCTGCGGCTGAATCTGCGCGTTCACGTAGCCGTCGAGCGTGCCCACCCAGGATCCGGTCAGGGGCACGTCCGCCTCCGCGACGCGAACCACCGATACCGGCATCGCGCTCATCGCGTGGGCCGACGCTGCGTCCGCCCTGCTCGTCTGGCAGCCGGCGAGCATCGCGGCGCAGAGAGCAAGCAAGAGGATGGCCACCACCACCGGTACGCCCCCGGTGTCAGACTGGTTCTGCCTTGAGGTCTGCTTCGCGATCATTGGTTACTCCCGCGTGAAAAAGGTTTGCGAAAAACATACACGCATGTATATTGGCTTCAGATTCGGAGAGACCCCCGTCCGATGCAAAATTCGCCCGGAGGTTCCGGGCACGGCATGATTGCGAAGCGCACAGCGCGAACGCGCATCAGAACAAAGGTGAAAAGAACCAGGCGGCAACTGCAGGACAGGGCGTTTTCCACACGCCGTGACCTCATGGAGGCGGCGCGTCGCATCTTTGCCCGGGATGGATTTGAAATGACCCGCCTCGAGGACATCGCTGTGGCGGCGGGAAAAACGCGCGGCGCCTTTTACGCGAACTTCCGCGACAAGGAAGACGTTTTCTTTGCCCTCTTCGAAGACAACCTGCGCCGCGAAAAGCGGCGGATGGGAGAACAGCTCCGGGACGCGGGTTCAGAAGACGAGCGAATCGAGGTTCTGGCGCAGCATCTCCTTTCGGTCATTGGAAACCGGCGGCGCATGCTGCTCGCCCTCGAGTTCAAGCTCTATGCGATCCGCCATCCCAGGAAGACGAAGAGGCTCGCCGAGCTGCATTCGGCCTTGTGCCTGAGCTGCGTGGAAGCGAATGTCGAGGAGCTGATTCCGGGATTCACCTGCCTGACCGCAAAAGAGAAGCGGAAGCAGACGGCGCAGGTGGGCGCACTTCTCGACGGCATCGCTCTGAATCTGATGTTCGACTCCCGCGGGCTCCCCCGGGAACTGATTCTCCGGCATCTGCGGGGAGCGCTCCGCATCGCACTCGGCAAACAGTGAAGTCAGCGCCATCCCCCCGATGCCCAGACGCAGCGCCGACAGGCAAATCCAGGCACGCAGCACGTCGATTCAGTAGATAAACGGAATCAGCTTGCGTGTTCGGCGCGCATACTCGCCGAAATCCGCCCCGTAGTGTTCCGCAAGGTGCTCGTCGAGCGCCGGCACATTCACAAAGACGAATCCGCACAACATCAGCAACGGAACGGCCATCGTAAACCATCGCCCCGTCAGCAGGCACAGCCCGGAAAAGGAGATCAGGTCGCCAAGGTAGTTGGGGTGCCGCACCAGGCGAAAGAGGCCCAGGGTATAGAGCCTTCCCTTGTTTTCCGGCCGGCTCTTCCATGCATTGCGCTGATGCTCTGCCCAGGAATTCATCCATGATCCGGCAAGAAAGAGCACAACTCCAGCGTCCGCTGCTGCGCCGAATGCCGACGCATTGGTTCCCCCGCCGAGAGCAAACAGCACGAAGATGAACAGGACCCAGGGCGCGATGGTCAGGACCTCCGTCCAGCTGACTCCGCGCTTGAGAAAAGCGAATTCGGTAAAGAGCACGCGGACAAAATAGATCCCAAACGCCGCTGCCAGCGCCGCGCGCCGTACCGGATTGCCTGCCGCCCACCGATGGCCAAACCGAACCCCGACCGCGCCGACGCCTCCCGCCAGCAGCAGCCACCATGCCACTGCCACGCAGCCGCCCAGCAGCACGGCCAGCGTCACGCGCTGCGCCCACGAGCGCCCGGCTACCCCATACATCTGTTGCGAGAGAGTTTGCTTTGGCGCCAACGGTCTTCCTCCGAAGAACTATTGTCGCTCCGCTGCCCGGCACATTCCTGAACTTTCGCATTCTGACCATCGGTGGGCGCGGAAAACTTCGGCAATCGTCAGAGCGGCGACCCGGCTGCGCGCAGGATCAGCAGAATTCCCGCCGCGACAGCGACGGCTCCGATGGCTCGCGCGAAGTGCTCGCCCTTCGGCGCCAGACGCTCGAGGGAGATAGCCGCCGTTACCACAGCCATAGCGCGCAGGTCCATCACTCCGATGACGAGGAGGATCGCCGTCATGCCCGCGCAGCCATAGACGCAGTGGAAGCCGAGGCGCAGGCCGGTTCGCCACGCCGTGCGAGTGTCAGCCGGCAAAGTTCGATCACGCCCCGGCGCCTCGCGGCAGCAGGCCAGGTGATGCGCCTTCCACGCGGTGAACTGAGTCGCGCCGGCAACAAGGACGACCACGCCGGCCGCGGTGGGAACGACGCGCGCCAGCGCGGGCATCTGCATTTCAGCCGCGGCCAGTGCGACACCCAGCGGAAAGACTGCGACTCCGAGCAAACTCCACACGAAGAAGTAAGCGACGGCGACCAGCGCAGTGAGCCGATTCACAGCTGCCCGCCCCGGGCGCGGATCCGCCGTGTCGGCCACGGCCTGGCGATATCGCCACAGCGCCGGAACCAGCGCGGGCAGCATCATCGCCACCATCATCGCAATCCACATGCCGACGAACGAGGCCGCGGCGCCAGGCCAGGTTTGTCCGGGCATGCGCATCCAGGCCATCGACATGCTCCAGCCGCCTGGCATGGGCATCGCTCCCATCGACGACATAGACCCGCACCAGGCCGCCGTCAGCGCTGCGCTGAGGACGAAGAGCAGCGCTGCGACGCCCAGGAAGGCCTGCTGATCGAGGCGCGGTGCAAGCCACTCTTTGCGAATTCCGGCGTTGTGCATGGTCTGCATCGTCTTTGCCCTCCTGGTGCGACTTTGGCTTTTGCTTGCGTCCTCGATCTGGCGCATTGGCGGCGCGATCGTCCCGCGTCAGCCCTTTTTCGCCTCCGCCTGGCGCCTCCGTTCAGCAGCCCCCTGAGGGTCGGTGATGATATCGACCCACTTCGGATCCTGCGCGGCCGCGGCGTCGTAATTGTCGTGCCAGTTCCACCACTTATAAGGCTGATTCTGCGGATAACCTTCGGGCGAATCCTCCCAGGTTTCCTGCCGGCCGAGCGGCGTCACGTCCAGATAGCTCCAGGTGCTTCCCATCGCCTCGTCGCCGCGGTTGTTGATGAAGTAAGTGCGGTACACCTTGTCGCCGTCGCGGAAGAACACGTTGTGGCCGTGCCACTGGTCCACGCCAAAGTCTGCGTCGAAGCTGTCGGTGATGGTGTACCAGGGCATCTCCCAGCCCATGCGAGCCTTCAGCCGCGCGATGTCGGCCTGCGGCGCGCGCGAGGCGTAAACAAGGGTCGTATCGCGAGCGTTCAGATGGGCCAGGTGTGCGACCTGATCGGCGCCCAGCGAGCAGCCGCGGCAGGCGTGGTCCGGCCAGCCGAAGACGCCCGGCTCGAAGAACGCACGGTAGATGATCAGCTGACGCCGCCCCTCGAACAGGTCGAGCAGCCTCACTTTGCCGTTGGGCCCGTCGAATTCGTACTTCTTCTCCACCGGCGTCCACGGCATCCGCCGGCGTTCGGCGGCCAGCGCGTCACGCGAGCGGGTGAAGGCCTTTTCCTTCACGAGAAGCTGCTGCCGCGCAGCCTCCCACTCCTGCTGCGAAACAACGGGGGGTGTTTTCATAGCGGAATGCTCGCTCCCGCCGGTTCCAATTTTCTGACTGGTCTGATTCGTCATGGTCCTTGTCTCCCTTCGTCTCCTGGATATGGCCGGTTGTCCCGCGGCCATGTACAAATACTGCAGCAGGAAGAGAACAACGTGGGAGTGACAAGTGTGGCGGGATTCCGATGGATTCGCTGATCACAGCCGCGGCACGGGCCCTGGCCATGGGCGATCCTCTCGGCGCGCTGAAGCGAGTCGCACTGCGCGACGATGCGCCGGCGCTCGCCCTGCGCGGTATCGCGATGGCCCAGCTTGGAGAGTTCGCACGGGCGAAGGATCTCCTGCGCAAGGCGGCTCGCGCCTTCAGTCCCAGGGAATCAGTGGCCCGCGCGAGATGCATCGTCGCCGAGGCCGAGATCGCGCTCGCCTCCCGCGATCTGGGTTGGTCGGCGAAAGCGCTGGCTGCGGCGCGGGGAACGCTGGAAGCGCACGGGGACCGGCTGAACGCCGCGCATGCGCGCTTTCTTGAGGCCCGGCGCCTGGTTCTCATCGGCCGCCTCGATGAGGCGGAGAACATGCTCGCGGACTTTGACTCCGCGCCCTTTCCGCCCACGTTGCGGACCGCACACGAACTGGTAATTGCCGGGATCGCGATGCGCCGCATCCGCACCAAAGCCGCGCGTGCGGCACTCGCTCGGGCCGAACGTGTCGCGCGTCAGGCGGGAATCCCTGCGCTGACGGCTGAGGTGGAACATGCAACCCGCGTTCTGAACACGCCCGCTGCGCGCCTGCTTGTGAACGGCAGGGAACGGCTGCTTCTGCTCAAAGACGTGGAGGCATTGCTCGCATCCAAAGCGCTCGTGGTGGACGCGTGCCGCAATGCCGTGCGTGATTCTCGAACGGTGGTTTCGCTGGGAACTCGGCCTGTCTTGTTTGCCCTCGCACGCACGCTGGCCGAAGCGTGGCCCGGCGACGTGCCCCGGGATGTGCTGTTGGCGCGCGCCTTTGGAGCGAGATTCGTCGACGAGTCGCATCGCATGCGGCTGCGCGTGGAAATCGGACGCCTTCGCAAAATGCTGCGCCCGCTCGCCGAAGTCCGCGCCACGAAGCGCGGCTTCGCTTTGATTCCTTGCCGCGCGCGCGAAGTGGCCGTACTGGCCCAGCCGGTTGAAGACGAGAATAGTGACGTGCTCGCATACCTTGCCGACGGCGAATCGTGGTCCAGCTCGGCGCTCGCGATTGCGCTGGGAACCAGTCAGCGCACCGCACAGCGAGCGCTCGACTCGCTGGCGGCAGCGGGAAAAGTGCAGTCCTTCGGCCGCGCGCGAGCTCGCCGCTGGATCACTCCGCCGGTGCCGGGATTCACGACAACTTTGTTACTCCCGGCTCCGCTGCCAGTGGATTAAGGTGAACGCATGAAAAAGACAAATGCCGAAGTTATCCGTGAGTATGGCCCCTTTCCGGGCGCGGACCGCGTGAATGGAGTCACCTATGATGGCGACAAAATCTGGTTCGCATCGGGAGAAAAACTCCATGCCGTCGATCCGGCCAGCGGGAAGGCCGTGCGCTCGATCGACGTAACCGCGCATGCCGGAACAGCTTTTGACGGCCAGCACCTGTTTCAGATTGCAGAGGATCGCATCCGTAAAATCGATCCGAAAACAGGAAATGTGCTGGCCACCATCCCCGCGCCCGGCGGTGGCCGCGACTCGGGCCTGGCGTGGGCCGAGGGAACGCTCTGGGTCGGGCAGTATCGCGACCGAAAGATCCACCAGGTCGATCCCGACACCGGAGCGATTCTTCGCACCATCGAGAGCAATCGCTTCGTAACCGGGGTGACCTGGGCCGAGGGCGATCTCTGGCACGCGACCTCCGAAGGCGACGAGAGCGAATTGCGCCGCATCGATCCCCGCACCGGAGAGGTTCTCGAGCAGCTCGATATGCCACGCGGCATGAACATCTCCGGGCTGGAGTCCGATGGCAGCGACCGCTTCTTCTGCGGCGGACAAAAGAGCGGCAAGATCAGGGTGGTCCGCCGGCCGCGAAGAGAAGCAGTTTCCTGAAGTGTGTTGCGCCCCGCGTCTACGGTTGCTCGAAGCGGCGGTTCTGCTGCGGATGAAATGCCGTGGGGATGTTGCCGGTCACATGCACGGTGAAGTCTTTCTCCGTGCCGCCCCCGCCGAGTCCGGTAGCGGTCAGATGCACGGTGTAGTCTCCGGGCTCAGTCCAGGCATGGGTCACGCGCGAGCCATCCAGTTCAACCCCGTCGCCGAAGTTCCAGTGAAACGACAGCACGGGATTGTCATCGCTCTGCGCGTGTGCGCTGACGGTCAGGCTCACGCCCGATGTTCCCGCGTCTGGGACTTCCGTGACGATCCGCGGCGCCTGCTCCGGAACTGAGTTATCGATAATCTTCATCACACACACGGAGTGCGGCGGCAAATCCACCTGGATTACGCCCGGCGCTGATGGCGCGACGGCTTTGCCGGTAAGCACATCGGTGATGGCCAGCGGGTCCGACGCGCGCAGCCCAAAGTCCGCCAGCCGCAGCGCATGTTGCGTGCCGTGCTCCGTCCAGTTGAAGACGGTGAGAATGTCCTGGCGGTCCGACTCCCTGAGCCAGAAAATGCTCGGCTGCTGGTCAGAGGACGCATAACTCATCAGATCGATCGGGATCGATGCGCGGCCGAGCCGCACCATGTCGATCAAATCGCGGTTCTTGATCAGCGCCAGCCGTTCCGGCGCGTGCATCAGCGAAGGCAGGTTGTCGCCGATCTCCAGCATGCCGCCGGAAACCGCCGCCAGAGCAATGGAGACCTGGGCCTCGTTCAGCGTTTCCGGCTCTTTGCTCTCGTGCCACGACTGATCCGCAATCGTCTGCGTCGATACCGTGAACGCATCCGGATCGGAGATGAAGAAATTGCGATTCATGTAGTAGCGGGCCGCAATCCCGGTGGCTGCGTCGCGGCTGGCGCCGAACGTATGTCCGGTGTCCTGCGAGATGCGGCCGTAGTCGACGAAGCCCACCGGGTTCAGCATCACGCTGCCGTCTTTGTCGAGCAACACATCGTCGCCGACCGTGTCGCGGATGATCTTCAGCCCGATGCGCTGCGCCTCCATGGCCGTGGTGTGCGGACGGTAGTAGTAACCCTCAATGGCGCTGTCGTCCATGAAATCCATCTTGATGTAATGGATCTGCCATTGCCGCACCAGTTTCGAGTAAGTGTCGCGGAGATACTGCTGCGCGCCGGGATTCGTCGTGTCCAGAATGTAGAGCGGATCCTTGCCGTCATCCACGCTGCCCGCATGGACGGGCTCGCCCTGCGCATTCTTCACCAGCCAGTCGGGATGGTGCTGATACACCCACGAGCGCACCGAAACCTCAAACGGCGCGGTCCAGATGCCGGGCACCAGGCCGAGGCCGCGAATCTGATACTCCACCGGTGCAAGCCCATTCGGAAAGACGGTCGCATCCGGCGTCACGTATTCGCCGCGCGCATACTGGTAGCCCTCGTCGATGTGGAAGACCTTGTACCCGTACTGTTCGAGGTGCTGCGCTTCCCACTCGGCGTTGGTCAGCGCCGCGCCCTGGTTCAGCCCGAAGTAGTAGGCCGTCCAGCTCCACCAACCCATCAGCGGCGGCCCATCCACGCGCGCGTGATGGATTTGCCGGATGAGCGCGCCGTAAGTTTCCAGCTGGTGGTGATAGTCGCGGCTCACGCTGAGCAGCAGGCGCTCCGACGAAAGCTCTTCACCCGGCGCCACGGGAAGGCTCAGCTCCACCCGGTCCTGCACGGGCGAATCCTGGAGCGAGTTCTCCTCCTCCAGCTCCGTTGTGCCGGTTGAGTCCACATCGTAGCGCGCAATCCGCGCCGTGCTGCCTGTGCCCTCGATGTGCAGGCGCAGAACCGTAAGAAAACGATCGGAGGTCAGCGCGCCCACGAACAGGCTCTCGCCGCTGTCGCGGTTATAGATGAGCTGGCTGCCCACGCCGCGGTGCATGCCATGAGTCGGTTCTCCGAGATCGTGAATCTTCATTGCCGGGCGATCTTCGCTGAAGCTGTCGGAGAGAACGCGATCCATCGCCGCGGGCCCGCCCAGATCGGCAATCGATTCGCCCGTCGCCTCGACCGCGCGGATGGCCTGCACGGTGATGCTCGCTCCGGTGCTGTTGCGTACCGTCGCCCGAAGATCGGCGAAGGGCTCTCCCGCATACGCGCGCAGTTCGTAGATGAGATCGGGCTCGCTGCTCAGGCCGGTATTCGTCACCTCCCACACTTCGGCCGGTCCCAGATATCCGTGAACCGTGGAGTGCTGCACCTCATGCTTCGGATAGTCAGCCGAGCGCAGCCAGCGGCCATTCACTTCCGCAGCCACGCCGGAGGTAAGTGTGGCAGCTGCGGCGCCGGGCAGGGCAATGCTCCAGTCGCCATTGGCGGCCACAGCGACCCGCAGCGGCCGGGACTGCGCGTGCAGCGACAAGCCTGCGGCCAGCGCCAGGGCAAGACTGCTCGCCATTCTGTTCACGGGTTCTCCTCCGGCGCGCCTTTCGTTTGCTTCCTGATGCGAACCAAAGGCTAGAGTACGGTGCAAAGCGTGTCAACCGCCGCTGGCGCGAACCCCCGGGCGCTGATACTAATAAAAGTCTCCCCGCAGCAGCGAACGCGCACTCTCTTCAGGAGCACACTTTGGATATCGCACCGTCCGTGGAAGCCGGCCGCACCTCCGGAGCGCCGGGGCTGCGCCGCTCTCTGAAGCTCTGGCACCTCATCGTTTACGGCATCATCATCATTCAGCCCACCGCGCCCATGAGCATCTACGGCGTGGTGAGTAACGTCGCGCGCGGCCACGTGGTCACCACCATTCTGATCGCCATGGTCGCCATGCTCTTCACCGCGGTGAGTTACGGCCGCATGGCGCGCGTCTATCCCAGCGCCGGCTCCGCGTTCAGTTATGTGGGCAGGGAACTGCATCCGCTCGGCGGCTATCTGGTGGGCTGGGCCATGCTCATGGACTACGTGCTTAACCCCATCATCTGCGTGGTGTGGTGCAGCGTCGCCTGCCAGGAGGTGCTCCCAAAAGTTCCATACGCCGCATGGGCCGTGGCCTTCGTCATTGTCTTCACCGTGCTGAACCTGCGCGGCGTGGAGACCTCGGCGCGAGTCAATGCCTTCCTCGCCCTGGGCATGGGCGTGGTGGTCGTCGTCTTTCTCGCTTACGCGATACGCTACATCGCCTTTGTCGCGCGCCCCTACGGCGGAGCGTGGCTCATCCCCTTCTACGATCCGGCGACCTTCTCGTCCTCGCGCCTCTTTCAGGGCACTTCGATCGCCGTGCTCACCTACATCGGCTTCGACGGAATCTCCACGCTCTCGGAAGAGGTCGAGAATCCGCGCCGCAACATCATGCTGGGGACGGTGCTCACCTGCCTGGTGATCGGCGTTCTCTCCGCAATCGAGGTTTACGCCGCGCAGTTGGTCTGGCCGGCGCGCGTCCCATTCCCCGAGTCCATCGTGGACACGGCTTACGTTCATGTGGCGCTCCGCGTGGGCGGCCGCTTTCTCTTCCTGCTGGTGAATATCACGCTGCTGGTCGCCAACATGGGTTCCGGGATGGCGGCCCAGTTGGGCGCCGCGCGGCTGATGTTCGGCATGGGTCGCGAGAATGCGCTGCCTCGCCGCTTCTTCGCGGCGCTCAGCCCCAGGACCTCCATTCCGCGGAACAATGTTCTGCTGCTGAGCGGCGTAACCCTTCTCGGCGCTTTCCTGCTGACCTACGAGCGCGGCGCGGAGCTGCTGAATTTCGGCGCTTTCATCGCCTTCATGGGCGTGAATCTGGCAGCGCTGGTGCACTACCGCTTCCGCTCAAAAGAGAAAGTCTTCCTGCCGGCGCTCATCCCGGTCCTGGGATTCGTGGTCTGCTGCTTCATCTGGCTCAATCTCAACCACAGCGCGCAGATTCTGGGAACCATCTGGATTGCGCTCGGGCTGATCCTCTACTTCGTGATGCGCGGCCGTCGCAGGCCGGAAGCCGTGCCCGAACCCAGCCCTCTGCCCTAACTGCACCGTCTCCCACTTTCCAGCTTTGTGCCCCTCTGCAGACTGCCGGGGCTGTACCTTTTGCTTGACAGACCGAAGCCAGAGGGGCTAAAACGAAAGCCCACAGTGGGGAATAGAAACAAACCTCAACTAAAAATCCACGGATGCCAATTCGGAGAGGGACGCCCATGGTCAGCCAGAATCCGAAACGCATCGCCGCCAGGTTAGTCACCGGCGTTCTGCTCATCGCTGGCGCAATTGCCCTGCAGGCGCAGTTCACAACCGCGCGTCTGGATGGCGTGGTTACCGATTCCACCGGCAGCGTGATTCCCGGAGCCACGGTTACTATCGAGGACCAGGCGACCGGCTATACGCAAACGGTTACCACCAGCGGCAATGGCGCATATCTCTTCCCCAGTCTGCCTGTCGGCGCCTACCGGCTCACCGTCACCATGCAGGGCTTTGCGACCTACCAGCAGAATGGCATCATGCTGACGGTCGGCCAGTCAGCGACGCAGGACGTGAAGCTCTCTGTGGGCCAGGTCGCGCAGAAAGTTGTGGTTAACGCAAACGCAACGCTGGTCACCACCGATTCCCCGACGGTGGGACAGTTGGTGGCGCAGAAAGATATCGTCGGCCTGCCCCTGAATGGGCGCGATGTGCAGCAACTCGTCTTCCTTGCTCCTGGAGCGACCAATGTTACTGCGAATTACTGCGCGGCTAACTGCGAAGGCGGCGTTTTTCCCAGCGAGCAATACGCGAAGGTCGATGGCGCCACGGCCAACGGCGTCAACTACCAGCTCGACGGCGTCGATTACAACGACACCTACATCAATACCAACGTTCCGTTTCCCAATCCGGATGCGATTCAGGAATTCAATCTGCTCACCGGCAACATGAGTGCGGCATACGGAAACGCCATCGGCGGCGTGGTTAACGTAGTCACAAGGTCGGGCACCGACCAGATTCACGGCGACGTCTTCGAGTTCCTGCGTAACTCCGCGTTCGATGCGGACGACTACTTCTCCACCATCGTCAATCCGCTGCGCCAGAACCAGTTTGGTGGCAGTCTCGGTGGTCCCATCCTCAAAGACCGCCTCTTCTACTTCGGCAGTTACCAGGGAACGCGCTTTTCCACCACGCAGAACGGCCAGATCGCCTTCGTTCCCAATGCTACGGAGCGCACCGGCGACTTCTCCGATCTGCTGCCGGGCACGCAGCTCACGAATCCCTACACGGGCGTGAATTACCCGAATAACCAGGTCCCGGTGAGCCCGGTCGCGACCTACATCCTGAATCAAATTCCGCTGCCCAATGGACCCGACGATCAGTTGACGTTCAACGGCGCATCGGACCAGCAGAATACAGACGAGTATCTCGGCAAGCTGGACCTGAACGCCGGCAATCACCATCTGAGCGGCCGCTATTTTCAGATGAATTACACCGACCCGGTCGTTCTTCCTCCCCCCTCGAATGTGCTGGAGCTGCGCGGGGATGCCGAGCATCTGGTGCTGAAAAATGCGGGCGTGGTCGATATCTACACCATTTCGCCGCGCTTTCTGCTCAGCAGCTACTTCGGCTACAACAGCGAGAACGGCGACACGCTTTCCTCCGCGCCCTTCAACATGACCCAGGCCGGATCGAACATTGCCGAGCCGCCAAATCTGGGCCGCGGCAAAGGCCCGGTGCTGTACGTCGCGGTAGGCGGCGATTTCACGCTGCCCAGCGTGCCCTATGGCACCTGGAACCGCGGAGATCAGTCTCTGCGCGAGATTGCGACCTGGACCCACGGCGCTCACGAGTTGCAGTTCGGCGGAGAGTTCATCCGTATCCGCCTGCCCATGGGAAATCAATATCAGGAAAGCGGCATCTACCAGTTCACCAACGATCTGACCGGCGATAATCTGGCCGATTTCGAGGTCGGCTCCGTTTCCGATTTCACGCAGGGCGGCGGCCTGTATCTGAACTTCACTGGATACAAGGAGAGCTTCTTCATCCAGGACAACTGGAAGGCGACGCGGCGGCTTGTGCTCGATGCGGGACTGCGCTGGGATCCCTTCTTTCCCTATACCGACAGCGAAGGCCGCGTCGGCTGTTTCGTGCCGGGCGCGCAGTCGAAGCGATTTCCGCTCGCGCCCGTGGGCATGATCTTCGGAGGCAGGAACCACGATCCAGGCTGCCCCGTGTCATCCATCGACAACAACCCCTGGAATTTCGGACCGCGCTTTGGGTTTGCATATCAAATCACCCAGGATGGCAAAACCAGCCTGCGCGGCGGCGCGGGATACTACTTTATGCCGCCCAACACCGTGTCCTTTGAGGACATCGTCGGCATTCCACCCTTCGCGCCCATCGTGAACCTGACCGATGTCGATGTCGGCGATCCTTACGGCAGCGCGGGCATCGCCAATCCGTTTCCTGCTGCGTTCGGCCCGACGAATCCCGGTCCCAATGCGACGTTCCCCTCAGACATCTCCTTCAACCAGATTTTCTCGCGCAATTTCCGCCTGCCCATGGTGCTTTCGTACAACATGACTCTGGAACGCGGCTTCGGCCAGAACTGGATGCTGCGTCTTGAGTACGTCGGCACCGACGCGCACCGGCTGAGCGGCACCGGCGACCAGGAGAACGGCCTTCTGGAGCTGAACCCATCTATTTATATTCCCGGCCAGTCCACTGAAGATAACGCGCAACAGCGCCGCGTTTATCCGGACTACGGTTCTATCGGCTCCATCAACTCCGGCGTCGACAGCAGCTACAACGCCGCGCAGATCACCATGGAGAAACGCTTTGCCGGCGGCTTCTCGCTCCTGTCCAATTTCACCTGGGCGCGCGCGCTCGACGACTTCGCTCCCATCGGCTCGCCGGAGCTGACCAACAGCTGCACCTGCGGCCGCTGGTTCGATTACGGCCCCTCCGACGACGATCTGAACAAGACTTTCAAGCTCAACGGCGATTACATGATCCCGCATCAGCGCGTTCCCGGCTTCACCGACCGCGTCGTAAACGGATGGGAGCTGACCGCCATCGCCGACTGGAATACAGGCACTCCGTTTACGATCTTCAGCGGCTACGACAACTCCTTCAGCTCGATTGGCGCCGATCGCGCCGACCTGACCGTGACCAGTATCAAACAGGCTGAGCTGGGTTACGGGCGTTCGCACGCGCAGGAAATCAACGAGTGGTTCAACGTGAACGATTTCCAGCCCAACGCCATCGGCACCTTCGGCGACTCCGGCAAAAATGCTCTGCGCGGACCGCGTTACTTCGACACCGATCTTGCAGCGATCAAGAACACCAAAATCTCCGAGACCGTTGCTCTCGAGCTCCGCGCGGAGTTCTACAACACCTTCAACAACGTCAATTTTGGCAATCCGGACAACATCCTGACCGACACAGGGTTCGGTCAGATCACCGGGCTGGCCGGCTCGTCCTCGTCCAACACCTACGGAACCGCGCAGCCCAGGATCATGCAGTTGGGTGCTAAGCTGTCCTTCTGAGAACGCGATCGAAGATATCGAGCGGGCGCGATCGCGGCGCCTACACCAGCACCACCTCGATATTCTGCGCGCGCAGCGCCTCCGCGGTCGCCGCCGGAATGTTGCGGTCGGTGATCACGCAATGGATCGCGGAGGGCGGCACAATGCGCGACATGCTGCGCCGCGTGAACTTCGTCGAGTCGCACACCGCCACCACCCGCCGTGCCGCCTTCACCATGGCGCGGTTCACGCGCGACTCTTGCAGGTTCGGAGTGGTCACGCCGATTTCCGGATCGAAGCCGTCGACGCCAAGAAACAGGATGTCCGCGTTCATCTCTTCCAGCACATCCTCGGCCAGCGGCCCGACCATGGAGAACGAGCTCCTGCGCAGCGTTCCGCCCGTCAGAATCACTTCGAGGCTGGTGTTCGCCAGTTCCACGGCAATGTTCACCGCATTAGTAATCACGGTCAGGTGCGAGAAACGTTTGAGCGCCTGGGCCACGGCCTTGGTGGTGGTGCCAGAGTCAATCATCACGCACTGGCCCTCTTCCACCATCTCGGCTGCTGCCGCGGCGATGCGCAGCTTCTCCTGGTAGTGCTGCTTCTCCTTCTGGGGCAGGGAAGGATCGAAGAGCGCGCCGGCCTGCAGCCGCAGCGCGCCGCCATGGGTGCGCTGGATGAGACCCTTCGACTGCAGATAATCGAGGTCCTTGCGGATGGTGATCTCTGATATGCCCAGGGTTCGCGACAGTTCTCCAACCAGGGCTCGCCCTTCGCTCTGGATCAGAGAGAGAATGTATTGCCGCCGCTCATCGATCAGCATCTCCGGGCGGGTTTCTGATTGCGCCTTTCGTTCCGAACGTCTCATGGTTTCGATCTGTTCCCCTCAAAACAGTACGCTAAAGCGCATGAGATCGTCACGCCCTTTATTTCCGCATGCCGCTATCGCATCGCCCTTCCGCATCGCTTCCGGTTGTTCCCGCGCACTTCCGTTTATCCGCGAATGCCCGCGCGCCTCAGGCTGCTCGCCCGGCTACAATGGCCCAGATGAGCCCCCGTTTCGATTGCACCATCGCGGGCGAGGTCAACCTCGACCTGATCCTGTACGGTCTTGCTGAAAATATCCCGCTGGACCGCGAGTTGCTCGGCTCCGACTTCCAGATGACGCTGGGCAGTTCGTCGGCCATTCTCGCTCATAACCTTTCGCTGCTGGGAGCTCGCGTGGGTTTTGTCACTCGCGTCGGCGACGACGACATGGGCCGCATCGCGATCGAGCGCCTGGGCGAAAGCCCCGTCGATCTCTCCCGCGTCCTCTCCGGCGGCTCCGCCAAAACCGGAGTAACCATCCTGCTTCCCCACGGGCGCACGCGCCGCATTCTCACCTATCCCGGCGCCATGTTCGACCTGACCGTCGCCGATCTCGACATCGATTATCTGGCCTCGGCGCGCCACTTTCATCTTTCGTCGCTGTTTCTGCAAAAGGGCCTTCATGCTGGATTGCCCGCTCTGCTGCGCGAACTGAAGCGCCGCGGCCTGACCCTGTCGCTCGACACCAATGACGATCCCGAGGACCGCTGGGATGGTGTGCTCCAGGAAATTCTGCCGCTGGTCGATCTCCTGCTCCCCAATGACGACGAGATTCGCCGCATCGCGCGCACGACCACGGTGGAAGAAGCGCTCGATCGGATCTCCACGCAAATTCCGCTGATTGCCGTGAAGTGCGGCAGCGCTGGCGCGCTCGTGCAGCAGGGAACCCGCCGCATCGCGATTCCGCCGCTCACCGTCACCCCCGTCGATACCATCGGCGCGGGCGACAGCTTTAACGCCGGGTTTCTCTCCGCGTGGCTGGCCGGAGCGCCGCCCGAACTGTGCGCTCAGGCCGGCAACATCACCGGCGCGCTCTCCACGCAGCGTCCCGGCGGCACCGAGGCCTTCCGCGACGCGCAACTCCGCGAATCGTTCCTCGCGCAGCACGGCTTTCCGCGTTTCACGCGCGAGGGGTAGCCGAGCGGTCAGCAGCCGGTCCATGCCATCGCGGCCGCCAGCAGCACCTCCGCGGTCCGTATCACCGAATCCAGCTCCACGTATTCGTCGGGATTGTGCGCGCCCGCGCCGCATGGCCCGAACAGCAGGGTGGGAATCCCAAAATCCCTGTGCATCAGCCCCGCGTCGCAGGGGTACGGCGCGCCCGTGACCACCGGCCTGCGCCCGAGCACCGTCTTCGCGCTCTCCGCCATGCACTGCGTCCACGGGTGATCGAGAGGCAATTCGTGGCCATAGAGCGGGCCGCCGATCAACGGTTCCCAGCGAGCCGGATATTTGCGGAAGAAGGGGTCGCGAGAGCAGAAGCGTTCCAGATCATTGCGCGTCGACGCAATCGCCGCGTCCACATCTTCATGGGGCAGGAACTGCATGTAGACGCGCACCGTGGCGCGGGAGGGCACACTCAGCGGCGCTTCCGTGCCCAGCCGATTCGACTCGACCGCAAGCACCTGCACCGGCGCCGGATCGGGAAACTCCGCATAGGCTCCGCGAGCGCGGACGCGGCTGCGTTTGCGGCCCAGTTCCTCCACCCACGCCAGCAGCCGTCCCATCGGGATGGCCGGGCTCACCACCTCAGCCTTCGAGAAGTACGCGCTCGGATCGCCGGCGTCGGCGACCAGATCCACGACAAACCCGCCTCGCGTCGCCCGGTAAATCTCCAGTTGCGTGCCCTCCGGAATCACGCAGGCATCCGCACCGCCGCCGCGCAGCCGCGCGGCAATCGTTCCGCCGCCTCCGCCCCACTCCTCATCCACCACCGACTCGAAGATCACGTCGCCGCCGGGTCGAATGCCGGCGCGTTGCAGTGCGCACACCACCGCTGCTCCCGCCACCAGGCCGCCCTTCATATCGAAGGAGCCGAGCCCGTGGATGCGGCGATCTTTCAATTGCCCCGACCATGGTGAGCGGCTCCACGGCGCAATCCCGGCGGGGACCGTGTCCATATGTCCATTGATCACGAGGCTCTTTCCCGCTCCCCGGCCGCGAACCCGGGCGCTCAGGTTTTTGCGTCCCGCATAGGTGCGGGTCTTCCGCACCAGCGGCGAGCCGGACTCCTGAATGAATGCCGTATCGTAGAATTCCGGACGGAGCCCATGATCGAGCAGAAATCTCTGCAGCACCCGTTGCGCCGGTGTTTCATTGCCGCCCGGAGGCGCCGCGACGCTGTTGGTGCGCACCAGTTCCCGCAGCAGCCGCGTGAGCGGCAGGCGCAGCGGTGCGACGAGTTTCCGCGCGTCCCTGGTGGCACTGCGGGTCATAGGCCATTCTCTCCCGGCGGGCTGCCCGGCTTCGATCTCCCCGATCGGAAATTTCCTTTTGCCATCATACCTTACGTTTTGTTACGATACCGCTTGCTCAGGTTGCCGTCGCTGCTCGACCTCGGCGACCTTTGGAGGAGAATCAAGTGAACCCACTCGCGGACCTGCTCAGCCTTTCCGCTTCAGCGAAGCACGACCGCGGCCTCGTCTACACGCCCGTCGAAATCGCGCAGCAGCCTGAAACCTGGCCCGGTACCTTCGAGATTCTTACCCGCCGCCGGTCCGAGATTCAGCAGTTCCTCACCCGATGCGGTGTCGGCGGTTCCGCCGCTGAGCGCCCCATCGTTTTCCTTATCGGAGCCGGAACCTCCGACTACATCGGCCACAGCCTCTTTTCGCTCCTGCAGAGCGAGTGGCAATGCACCTGCCTGCCCGTAGCCAGCACCAGCCTGCTGCCCGCCATGAGCGACTACGTTCTCCCTGATCGCCGCTATCTCTGGATTTCCTTTTCCCGATCCGGCGACAGCCCCGAAGGCGTGGCCGCTCTGGAGCGTGCGCTCGCCGACCACCCCAACGTCGCGCATCTCCTCATCACCTGCAACCCCTCCGGAGCCATGATGCGCGCAGTGGCCGGCCGGCCGGGCTGCCTCGCGATTGTTCTCGACGAGAAGACCAACGACCATGGCCTCGCCATGACCAGTTCCTTCACCAACATGGTCGTCGCCGGTCAAAGTCTTGCTCATGCCTGGAGCCTCGACCGCTATCAGCCCATTCTCGACTCGCTGGTTGCCGCCGCATCCGAGTTCCTTCCCGCCGCTGCCGCTCAGGCCGCGGAACTGGCGCAGAGCGGCCTCACCCGCGCCTGTTTTGTCGGAACGGGTTTGCTGGCAGGCGCGGCCATGGAGTCCGCGCTGAAACTTCTGGAACTGACCGCCGGCCGGGTGCAAACCATGTCTCAGGCGACGCTGGCGCTGCGCCATGGACCGATGGCGGCGCTGAATCATCAGACGATTTTTGTCAGCTTCGTTTCCAGCCAGGCCGCGCGCCGCCGCTACGAGCTCGATCTTCTGCGAGAAATCGGCAGCAAGCGCCTCGTCCGCTCGCGTATCGCCGTCGCTGTCGCCCACCCCGCTGAAGTGGCCGCCGAGGCCGAATGCGTTCTCGCTCCCGCTCCCCCGCGTGATATTCCCGACGCCTATCGCCCCGCCCTCGACGTCATCTTCGGCCAGTTGCTCGGCCTGTTTGCCTCCATCCAATGCGGCCTCAAGCCCGACGTGCCCAGCCCGAACGGAGCGATTAGTCGCGTCGTCCAAAATGTGGGTATCTACTGACCGTTACTTTCTAGTAACATAGGAACCGGGCATCCTGCCGGATTGGATATATATGGATTCCTCGTTTCCTGCCTCCCTCTGCGCCTGTGCCAGCCTTCGCCGCGCCAGTCGCGCCGTCTGCCATCTCTACGATCTGGTGCTCGCGCCAACCAATCTTAAAGTTACCCAGTTTGTCATTCTGCGGGCCATCAGTCAGGCCGGAGAAATCGCTCACTGCGATCTGGCGCGTTACTTTGCCGCCTCGGAGGAGACCTTTTCGCGCCGCCTCGCCTCCGCTCGCGCCTCCGGATGGGTCTCGATGAAAGTTGGAAAGCGAGGCCGCCGCGTCTATGCTCTCACCGAGCATGGCGTCAAAATGCTGGAGCTGGCGACACCCTACTGGGAGCGCGCGCAGGAGCGTATGCGCCGCGAACTGGGCGAGCTGGAGTGGAGCGTGCTCAACAGCTTCACCGAGCGAATCACCCAGGCCGCCCTTCGCGCGGAGCAGGCACGCTCCAGCAACTCCAGGCCCCGAGCCGCTGCCTGAAGCCGGTGCTACAGCCCTTGCACGCCTCGGGCGGCCAGCGGCGGCAGATCGCCGGATCTGATCCGCGCCAGCCGCGTGGAGTCGCTTCTGCCGCGGAACGCCATGGCCGGTCCGTTCATCGTTTCTTTCCACGCCGACTGGAATTTCCGCATTTCGTCCGGTGTGCCGACCGTGATCCGTACCCAGTTCGGCATGACCGGCCACACCCGCCCGATGTACACATCGCGCTGTGCCATGGCTGCGATCGCATCGTTGCCGGGCCGTCCCGCGTCGAGCATGAAAAAATTCGTTTCTGACGGGATGAATCTGTAGTTGTTGGCTGTCAGCCACGCAAAAACCGAATCGCGAGTGTCGGTATTGATCTTTTTCCGCTGGGCCACCAGATTCGGCTCCTGCAAACTGGTGGTCGCCGCGGCAACGGCCAGGATCGGCAGGAAATTCTGCCCGTAGATCTGCAGCTTCCTGAGCAGATCGGGCCGTGCAATCGCCAGGCCGCAGCGCAGCCCCGCCATTCCATAAATTTTTGAAAAGGTCCGCAGCAGGATGACGTCCTTGTCCGCCTTCACCAGATCCAGCGCGTTCGGCGTATCGGCAAAATGGATGTACGCCTCGTCGAGCAGCAGCACCGATCCCTCCGGCTTGTTCGCCAGCAGATAGTCGATATCCTCGCGCTTCGTCATGGTCCCGCTGGGGTTGTTGGGATTGGCGATGTAGAACACGCCCGCATTCGGATCCGATGCCAGCATCGCTCGCACGTCGTGGGCGTAATCGCTGGTTAGCGGAACTCTCCGGATCGGCGCGCCATTCATCTGCGCCGCGAACATGCCCGCCTCGTAGCCGGGGTCGCCGGTCACGTAACTGCGATCCTTCGACGTAAACGCCAGCACCGTATAGTGCAGCGGCTCGCTCGATCCTGCATACGCCACCACATACTCCGGTTTCAGCCCCTCCATCGCCGCAAATGTGCCGGTGAGTTTCTGCGCAAGGTCGAAATCGTAGCGGCAGCTCTCCGGAATCAGGCTGGTGATCGTCGCCCGCGCTGCTTCGCTCGGCCCCAGCGGATTCTCATTGGCGTCGATGCGCACCGCTCCCGGCGCCATCTCGCCGATGGGATGCCGCCGTTGCGCGAGCGCGAGCTGCGGTTCGGTGAGGATGGGCATCGCCGCTGCGGCGCCTGCGGCCGCGGCCATGCGAAAGAAATTGCGGCGGGACAAATCGGTGTTCATCTGCGCCTCCTGAATGCGGTCCTGCTCCAGTCAGTGGCCCTGGCCGTGCGCCGGTTTCGACTGTCCGGCCCTGAAGTGCATCCTTTGTACCAGACCGCGGAAATGCCCGGCTACGAAAAGGTGGTCCTCCATCGACAAAAAAATGCCCGTGACCGGAGACAAAGTCACGGGCGTCAGGGAGGTATTTCGATGCACCGTTTCGCGCAGCGAAAATCAATCTCTTCCGCGGGCGGCAGCGCTCTCTCGCGCATGCATACACCCACGCCGTCGCGCCTCAGGCGCGGTAAATTTTCAGGAGATCTTCAACAGGGAAGGGGAACACTGCGGACTGAGAAGCCTTCCAAACGGGGGAAGGCGATCCGCATCACTTGCTCTCGTGTTCCTCTGTTGTCCCACAGGGCCGCGTGACGCGCAAGCGGTAGCAGAAAATTCTTTGCGCCGCATAAACCAATGCCATACCCGGCGCCGGCAGGCGCAAAGCTGCGTCGTTCGCCAGAACGATAAACTATCCCTCTCAGAAACCAGTGGAACTGTAAGAAAGGAAAAGGGGCAAGCTCTCACAGGAGCTGGCAGGCGGCGCTTACAGTTGCGGCGCGGACGCGATGCTCGGCTTCGCCCGTTCTTCTGCCACCTGAACCGCATGCATCCGGAACCCGGCGAACGCCGCGCGGCAGACTCCGTAGGCTGCGAGAACCCCAAAAGCCAGCGAAGCCAGCGTTGCGCAAACCAACATCAACATATTCACTGCGTTCTGCATTCCCTGAAACTCCCCAGTTGGCCGCAATCCCCCATTCGTCCGGGCGGAATGTAGCCGTGTACCCTTACGATGTCATCGTGGCAGAAAAAGCAGGTCGTTGACCCCCTTTTCTGTTGCCGAATAAGATACCGGAAGGACCTGGTTCCGATTTGAGCCGACGCCGACCCGTTTTGCAACGGGGACTCTCCCCGTTTTCTGCAACTTTTGTTACATAGGTAATCCGATAGTAACCCCACGCCTCGCCCATGGCCATCTCCCACATCACCGTCCGCGGCGCACGCCAGCACAACCTCCGCGATATCGGTGTGCAGATCCCGCGCAACACCCTGACCGTGGTCACCGGCCTCTCCGGCTCCGGCAAATCCTCGCTTGCCTTCGACACCATCTACGCCGAAGGCCAGCGCCGCTACGTCGAGACGCTCTCCGCCTACGCGCGCCAGTTCCTCGACCAGATTGAGCGGCCCGACGTGGATTCCATCGAGGGGCTTTCGCCGGCCATCTCCATCGAGCAGAAGACCACCAGCCGCAGCCCTCGTTCAACGGTTGGCACGATTACCGAGATCTACGACTATCTTCGCCTGCTCTACGCTTCGGTGGGCGTTCCGCATTGCCCGCGCTGCGGCCGCCAGATCTCCCGCCAGTCGGCCGAGCAGATCGTCGAGCGCATCCTGGCTCTGGCGGCGGGCGAGCGCGTCACCATCTACGCCCCGGTGGTTCGCGGGCGCAAGGGCGAATTCAAAGATCTGCTCGACAAGCTCGACCAGCAGGGATTCCGCGCTCGCGTCGACGGCGAGATTCGCGACCTCGCCGATCCGCTGAATCTGGAGAAGCGGAAGAACCACACCATTGAAGCAGTCGTCTACCGGGCTGTTCTAAAACCCGGCATCGAGAAGGCTCTCGCCGCATCCGTCGAAAAGGCTCTGCAGATGGCGAACGGGCTCGTTCTGGTGGCTACGCAGGGCGACGAACAGCTCTACTCCTCGTCGATGGCCTGCCCGGACTGCGGCCTCGACATCCCCAAACTCGAGCCGCGCAGCTTCTCGTTCAACAGTGCTTACGGCGCCTGTCCCGAGTGCCATGGGCTGGGCAGCATTTACGACTTCGACCCGGCAAAGGTCATCACCGACTGGAACAAGCCGCTGCTCGACGGCGCGCTCGGACCCGGCGCAGCCTCGCAATACCTCACGCGCCTGATCCAGCTCGCCGCCCAGCGCTACAAGATCGACCTGAAGCAGCCCTTCGATCAGCTCTCGCAGAAGGAGCAGGACCTGCTGCTCTACGGCCCCGGCCAGGCGGAAGCCCCGCGCACCGGCTTCCACGGCATCCTCGCCTTCCTGCGCGACACCCTCGATGAGGTCAAGTCCGACACCTATCGCGAGTGGATGATGCGCTACATGTCCGCATCGGAGTGCGCGGTGTGCCACGGCCGCCGCCTGCGCCCCGAATCGCTCGCGGTCAAAATCGACGGCATGTCCATCGCGGACTTCACGGCTTTGCCGATGGAGCGCGCTCTGAACCGCGCCCGGGCCATCCGTTTCACCGCGCGCGAAGCCCTCATCGCCGAGCGCCTGCGCCGCGAAATCGTCGAGCGCCTGCAGTTCCTCAACGCCGTCGGCCTCAGCTATCTCTCGCTCGACCGCAACGCCGCCACGCTCTCCGGCGGCGAAGGCCAGCGCATCCGCCTCGCCACGCAGATCGGCAGCCGCCTGCGCGGCGTGCTCTACGTCCTCGATGAGCCCTCGATCGGTCTGCATCAGCGCGATAATCAGCGCCTCATCCACGCGCTGGAGTCGCTGCGCGACCTCGGCAACACTGTCCTGGTGGTCGAGCACGACGAGGAGACCATCCGCCACGCCGACTACGTGCTCGATCTGGGGCCCGGTGCCGGCCGGCTCGGCGGCCAGGTGGTCGCCGAGGGCTCTCCTGAAACGATCATGCGCACGCCGGCCTCGCTGACCGGCCGCTACCTCGCCGGCGAAATTTCCACGCTGCACCGGCTCGTGCCGCGCGCCCTCACCGGCAAGTGGATCACCGTCGAAGGCGCCCGCAGCCACAATCTCCAGAACCTCACCGTCAAATTCCCCGTCGGCGTCATGACCGTTGTTACCGGCGTCTCCGGCTCGGGCAAGAGCACCCTGGTCAACGACATTCTGTACCGTGCCCTTGCCCAGCAGTTGTACGGCTCGCGCGAGCAGCCCGGCATCCACACCCGCATCCGCGGATTTGACGCCCTCGACAAGGCCATCCGCATCGACCAGTCCCCCATCGGCCGCACACCGCGTTCCAACCCGGCCACCTATACCGGCGTCTTTACGGCTATCCGCGATCTCTTCGCCATGCTCCCGGAATCCCGCGAGCGCGGCTACAAAGCCGGACGTTTCTCCTTCAACGTGGCCGGCGGGCGCTGCGAGGCCTGCCAGGGAGAAGGCCAGCGCCGCATCGAGATGAGCTTTCTGCCCGACGTCTACGTGCAGTGCGAAGTTTGTAATGGTCGCCGTTACAATCAGGAGACGCTGGCGGTCAAATTCAACGGCTACTCCATCGCCGACGTGCTCGACCTCACCATCGAAGACGCGCTGCCCGTCCTCGGCGATATTCCCCAGGCCCGCCAGAAGCTGGAGACCCTGATGGACGTGGGCCTCGGCTACATCCATCTCGGCCAGGCCGCAACCACGCTCTCCGGCGGCGAAGCGCAGCGCATGAAGCTGGCTCGTGAGCTTTCCAGGCGCCAGACCGGCCGCACCCTCTATCTGCTCGACGAGCCCACCACCGGCCTCCACTTCGACGACGTGCGTAAGCTGCTCGAAGTCCTGCACCGGCTGACGGATCTCGGCAACACAGTTATCATCATCGAACACAACCTCGACGTGATTCGGAATGCCGACTGGCTCATCGATCTCGGCCCCGAAGGCGGCGAAGGCGGAGGTCGCGTCGTGGCCGAAGGCCCTCCCGAACAGGTGGCCGATGTCCAGCAGTCGTATACCGGGCAATTTCTGCGCCGCTATTACGCCGCACCCGCCACTCCCGTGCGCAGCGATGCTGCCCCGCCCGTCCGCCGCAAACGATCTCTAAAGAAAGAGACGATTCAATGACTCTTGCCGGCCCCAACGACGACCAGCCGGTCGCCCCCGAACCGGAAGCCGCTCCCACACCATCGCAGGACGAGCCGGCGTCAGAACCCACCCCGGAAATCTACGCCGAACCTGCCTCCGCACTGGAACACCCGTCGAATCTCTACGCCTGGCCGCACGCGCAGCAGCCGCTCGCCTCCATGGAGGCGATTCCAGTTCCGCCGCCTTCTCCGCCGCGCCTGATTCCCAACATCGGCCACGCGCTGGTGTTCTTCCTCCTCTTCGTGCCGGCCCTGATCTTCGGCGCGATTCTCAGCTTCCTCGGCGCGCTCCTGTTTCTGCATCCGGCGAACCCGCGGGCCGTGCTGGGCGCCATCGCCCACAACGTCACCTTCGCCATCGCCATGCAGGCCGTTTCCTATGGGATCGTCTGGGGCCTGGCCGCCCTGGTCTTTACCCTCTGGTGGAGACGCCCCTTCGCGGAAGGTATTCACTGGAACCTCGCCACCGCCCGGCGATGGTTTTTCCGCCTGCTCTTTATCGGGATGGCCACCGGACTGTTGATCACCCTCGCCGGCAGCTTTGTGCCCATGCCCAAGGCGCCGCCGATCCTCGAGGACCTGACCAAATCGCAGCTGGGCGCATGGATGCTGATGGTCTTCGGCATTACCATCGCTCCGCTCACCGAAGAGCTCGCCTTCCGCGGCTTCCTCCTGCCCGGTCTGGTGAACATCTTCCGCTGGCTCGAGCGCAAACAGATGATCGGCGAGCAGGCGATCCGCTACTTCGGCATCCCGCTCGCCATCGTGCTCACGTCCATCCCGTTCGCGCTGCTGCACGCGCAGCAGGTTTCCGACTCGTGGGGTCCGGTGCTTCTCATCGGATTGGTCAGCGTCGTCCTCTGCATCGTCCGCCTCCGCACCAACTCGGTTGCCTGCGGAATCGTGGTCCACGCCGCCTACAATTCAACGCTGTTCGTCAGCCTGCTCTTCCAGACTGACGCCTTCCGTCACCTCACGAAGCTGAAGACTTAGAGGCTGAAGACCTGGGCCGTGTTCAGGAGCAAGCCATGCTGAAACGCATTCTCCGCCTCGATTTCCTGCCCCGCAGCCAGGATCTCGGACTCCTCGCCCTCCGCCTCGGCGTCGCCATTCCTCTGTTCCTCAAGCACGGAACCGAGAAGCTCTTCCGCTTTCACGCCATGGCCGCGCATTTCCCCGATCCTCTCCACATCGGCGTTCTTCCCAGCCTCATCTTCGCCACCGTGGCCGACGGCATCTGCATGCCCCTGCTCATGATCGGGCTGGCGACGCGCTGGGCCGCGCTCTGGTCCTTCGTCAACCTCTTCGTTGCCTGGGCCTTCGTGCATCAGTTTGTCTTCTTTGGGCCCCACGGCGACCACGGCGAGCTGATCGTCCTCTACCTTGCCGCGATGCTCACGCTCTTCCTCGCCGGACCCGGCAAATACTCGATCGACGCTCGCCTGTCCTGACGGTTCGGACTTGAAGCGCCACTCCCAGGCCGCATCGCCCCTGTGGCAACCGTCACTGCCTCCGCCATCCGCAGCCGCTACTCTCAGATCACGATGAACGACATCGGCAGGCTGTTCCAGGCGTTCGTGGCCCCCGCCATTTTCTTCTCGGCTACAGCCCTCTTCATCCTCTCCATCAACGTGCGCCTCATGGGCATCGTGAGCCGGATCCGCCAGTACGCGCACGCCCGCCACGAAGCAATCAGGAATAATCGCTCCGCGGAAGCCGAAGCCTGCACCACGCAGATCGAGTCCATGGAAAAGCGCGCAGAGATGATTCGCCGCACCTTTCTGCTCTCCCTCGTCGCGCTGGTGGGTACCCTGCTTTCCTGTCTGCTCCTCGGATTCGGCCTCTATTGGCGGCCCGCTGCCCTCGCCGCTGCAGCCGTCTTTGTCGCGGCCATGGTTGCTTTGCTCTGCGGCGTCCTCTACTACATTCGCGAGGTCACCGTCGCGCTGAGTTCCGTTCGCCAGGAAGCCATCGACGAGCGCTTCGCATCGCTGGATGCATCCGAAGGCCGGAACCAGTCGCTCTTCTGAACCTTTGCTATCCTCAACTGAACTCTCATGGCTGCCCAATCCCTGCCCGGGCCCTCCAGGCGCCACCCCGCCCGCACCGCGGCCCTCGCGCTCTTTCTGCTCACCACCCTCAATCTCTTCAACTTCATCGACCGCTACGTGCTGCCCGGCGTTCAGCCCCTCATTCAGCGCGAGTTCCACATCGACGACGCCCAGGCCGGCCTGCTCACCTCCGCATTTTTCTTCACCTACATGCTGGTCGCGCCGCTCACCGGGTGGCTCGGCGACCGCTTTCCTCGCAAGCCCCTGATCGTCGCCGGCGCTCTCATCTGGTCCGCTGCGACCCTGCTCACCGCCTTCGTGCACGACTACCGCACGCTGCTTATCCGTCACGCCGCGGTCGGCATCGGCGAGGCGACGTTCTCGATCTTCGCCCCCGCGCTGCTCGCCGATTTCTATCCCGAAGAAGACCGCAATCGCATCCTCAGCATCTTCTACCTCACCATCCCCGTGGGCGGAGCTCTCGGCTATCTCATCGGAGGCGTCCTCGGCCAGCACCACGGCTGGCGCGCCCCGTTCTATATCGCCGCAGCTCCCGGATTCCTGATCGCGCTTTGTTTCTGGCTCTTCGTGCGCGAGCCCGCGCGCGGCTCGGCCGACACGCTGACCGCGACCCACGAGCGCGCCAGCTTCGGCGGACTCTTCTCCAATCCCGCCTTCTGGGCCGCTACCCTGGGCATGGCCATGTGGACCTTTGCCGTCGGCGGCATCTCCACCTGGCTCCCAACATTTTTCCATCGCTTTGCGGGATATTCCGTCGCCGGTTCCGGCATCGCCGCGGGCGAAATCACCGTAGTCGATGGATTGTTGGCCACCATCACCGGCGGGTGGATCGCGCAGATCTGGCTCCGCCGCAACCATCGCGCGCTCTATCTCGTCTCCGCGTGGAGCGTGCTCGCCGCCATCCCCTTCGGAGTCCTCGTGTTTTTCGGGCCGCCGCGCATGCTGTTGCCCGCTGCCTGGATCGCGGAGTTCTGTCTCTTCCTCAACACCGGCCCACTCAACGCCGCAATCGTCAACTCCGTTGCAGCGCCCATTCGCGCTACCGCCATCTCCGTCAACCTCTTCGTCATCCACGCCCTCGGCGACGCTTTTTCGCCCGGATTGATCGGCCGCATCTCCGACGCGAGCAATCTGCGTTACGGCCTCGGGGCCACGCTCATCTCGCTCGCCGTTTCCGGCGCGATCCTCTTCGGCGGCTCGCGCTTTGCGCCGCATCTGCCCGATCTTGAAACGAAGAAGGCGGCGCCCTGATTCCGATGTCCTGGCCTCTCCTCGCCGCGCTCGTTCTTCTCTGGATCGTCGCCGCCTTCTGGTCCTGGCGCGGTCTCGCCGCCCTGCGCGGCCTGCCTCGCGTGCCGAACCTCTGGGACTTCAGCCCTGACGCCTTGGCCGAAACCGGCACCGCAGCCGCCGTCGCCGTCATCGTTCCCGCCCGCAACGAGGCGACCGCTATCGAAGCGACCCTGCGCTCGCTCCTCGCGCAAACCATCCCCGTGGAAATCATCGCCGTCGACGACCGCTCCACCGACCCAACCGGAGCCATCATGGACCGCATCGCCGCCGAGCCCATGCCCGAAGGAAAGTCCCTGCGCGCCCTCCACGTCGCGGAGCTGCCTGAGGGCTGGCTGGGCAAGCCGCACGCCATGGCTCTGGCCGCGCGCCATGCCACCGCTCCGTGGCTCCTGTTTACCGATGCCGACGTCCTCTTTGCTCCCGATGTCCTCGCGCGCGCCCTCAGCTTCGCCGCACGTTCCGCCGCCGATCACCTCGTCCTCATGCCGACGCTCATCCTCAAAACGCCCGGGGAGCGCAGTCTGGCCACTTATTTCCAGTCCCTCTCGCTGCTCTGGTGGCGTCCGTGGCGCATTGGCAAGCCGCACGCCTCCGACTCCATCGGCATCGGCGCGTTCAATCTCATTCACGCCCAGGTGTACCGCGCCGTGGGCGGCTTTGAGGCGCAGCGTTTCCAGATCCTCGACGACGTTCGCCTCGGCGTCGAGGTCAAGCGGGCCGGCTATCGCCAGGCGATCGTCTTCGGCAGGGAACTGATCCGCCTGCACTGGGTGCCCGGAGCGCTGGGCATGGCGCGCAATCTCACCAAGAACCTCTACGCCGGATTCGGCTTCAACCCCGCCCTGCTGCTCGGCGCCTGCCTCGGTCTGGCGTTGCTCTGTTTCGCGCCCATCGCCGGACTTTTCGCTTCGTGGCCGTTCCGCACCGCCGCGCTCCTGTCGCTGGCCATGATCGCGCTCCACTACCGCCTCGCCTCGCGCTGCTTCAGCGGAGTCAGCACGGCCTACGCCCTCACCCTGCCCGTTGCCACCGTGCTCGTGCTCTACGCGATGCTCCGCTCCATGGTCCTCACGCTCTGGCGCGGCGGAGTGGTCTGGCGCGGGACCTTCTATCCCCTCCGCGAGCTGCGCCGCCATTCCGGGCGCCTGCGGTGAGCGTAGAGAATAGAATCAGTACGGATGAAAAGGGCTTCCAAATCAGGACCACGGCTCTCGCCAACGGCGCCCGGCGCCAGTGATCGCGATCAGCTCGGCGGGCGGGATCGAAAGCGAATCAATCGCGCCGCTGCCGGCCTCAACCGCGAAGCCCTCGATGTCCTGGCATACCAATCCCCGGCAGTGTCTGGTCGCGAACTCCGCCCCCGCTCAGCCCGCCTGCGGTGACTGAGCTCTGAGCTCTGAGCACTGTAAACTGTAGGTGAGGATTCCCCATGCCCGACATCCAGCGTCGCAAGACGGTTACGGTCAAAATCGGTCCTGTCCGCGTCGGCTCCGACGCCCCGGTGGTGGTGCAGTCGATGACCAACACCGACACCGCCGACGTGGCCGCGACCATCCAGCAGACCGCCGAGCTGGTCGAGGCCGGCTCCGAGCTGGTCCGCGTGACCGTCAACAACGACGCCGCCGCTCAGGCCGTCCCTCACATCGTCGAAGGCCTCGCGAAGCGCGGCATCCAGGTCCCCATCATCGGCGACTTCCACTACAACGGCCATCAGCTGCTCAAAAAGTACCCCGCCTGTGCCCAGGCTCTGGCCAAGTACCGCATCAACCCCGGCAACTGCTCCATCGGCCGCAAGGACGACGAGAATTTCCGCACCATGATCGAGTGCGCTGTCGAGAACCAGAAGCCCGTGCGCATCGGCGTCAACTGGGGCTCGCTGGACCAGGCCCTGCTGACGCGCCTGATGGACGAGAACTCGAAGCTTCCCGAACCAGCGGCCGCGCGCGACGTGATGCTCGAGGCCATGTGCCGCAGCGCGCTCGACTCCGCCGCCGCCGCCGAGCGTTACGGCCTCCGCCACGACCAGATCATCATCAGCGGCAAGGTTTCCGGCGTCCGCGATCTCATCGACGTCTACCGCATGCTCGCCGGCCGCTGCGACTACCCGCTCCACCTCGGCCTCACCGAAGCCGGCATGGGCATGAAGGGCATCGTCGCCTCCACCGCCGGTCTCGCGCCCCTGCTTCTGGAGGGCATCGGCGACACCATCCGCGTCTCGCTCACGCCCAAACCCGGCGCCAGCCGTACCGAAGAAGTCCTCACCGCGCAGCAGATTCTGCAGTCGCTCTCTATCCGCAGCTTCGCGCCGCAGGTCACGGCCTGCCCCGGCTGCGGCCGCACCACCAGCACCTTCTTCCAGGAGCTGGCCCAGCAGATTCAGGATTACCTCCGCACCTCCATGCCCGCGTGGCGCGAGCAATATCCTGGCGTGGAAGAGCTGAAGCTGGCGGTGATGGGCTGCGTCGTCAACGGCCCCGGCGAATCGAAGCACGCCAACATCGGCATCTCGCTGCCCGGCACCTTCGAGGAGCCCAAAGCGCCGGTCTACGTCGACGGCCGCCTCATGACCACCCTCCGCGGCGACACCATCGTCCAGGACTTCAAGAAAATCCTCGACGATTACGTTCGCGCAAGGTACGGCAGTCGGGAACTGGAAACCACGGCGGTCTAGGGTCAACGGCTTCGCTGGACGCGCAGTCCCACGAAACGCCGACACCTCGTTTCAAGGCGGAGGATTCGCAATGCTTCGTGGAGCGATGATAGCGGGGGTGTGCCTCATGCTGGTCGCGACGTTTGCACACGGGCAGGATGCCCGGATCGAACATGGGGCGGCAGCTAACCAGGAATATGCAGCGGTGTTCGCTCACTCAGGGAGTCCGTGTTCAGCGGATTACCGGACCGAGCCGTACCTGCAATGCATGAGCAACGAACTCCAGTTTGTCGAAGCCCATCTGGACGCATTTGTGGCGGACCTTCGCGGGGTCACGGAGTCGACAAAGGAGCTGGCAGCACTCAACAAAGCGGATGCCGCCTGGCGTGTTTATCGGGAGACCTTCTGCCGGCTACCCTACGCGCGATTCCGCGGGACAGTGAATGGGCCGATGGCTGCAGATTGCCGGCTGCGTGTTGACCGTGAGTTCATGGAACAGTTGCACGGGATGTATCTTCTGTCGCAGTTCCCGAAGTGAGCGGTCCGTTCGGAGGCCCGACCGCTGACCACTGACCACTGACCGCTGATCACTCCCACTCCGCCTCCCGCTTCTCCAGAAACGCCCCCACCCCCTCGCGAAAATCCCTGTGCGCCCGCATCTCCACGCTGGCCCGGATGGCCGCGTCCACATCATCCGGCAGATGCCGCTCCGCAAAGCGCCCCAGCAGCCGCTTCGTCGCGGCCATCGCTGCCGGACTGTTCCGCATCAGCCTCGCCGCCAGCGCCTGCGCCTCGCGCATCAGTTCCGGTTCCGGCACCACCCGCGTCACCAGGCCTAACGCCTGCGCCTCCTCAGCGCCAAGGATCCGCCCCGTCAGCAGCAGCTCCCGCGCCCGCTTGTCGCCCACCTGCGCCCGCAGATACGCCGACACAACCGCCGGGATAAACCCGATGCGCACCTCGGTGTAGCCGAACTTCGCTTCCGGCACGGCCAGCGTAAAGTCGCAGAGCGTGGCAATCCCCATGCCGCCGGCAATGGCCGCACCGTTCACCGCAGCGATGGTCGGCTGCGGCAGCGCTGTCAGCGTGCGAAAGAGCGCCGCAATCCGCTCCGCATCCGCCTGATGATCCGCCCTGGTCGCGGTGACGCCCGCGCGCAGCACCTCCAGGTCGAGGCCCGCGCAGAACGCCGAGCCGGCTCCGGTCACGATCACCACCCGGCACTGCGGGTCGCGCGCCGCGGCGTCCAGCGTCTCCGTCAGCTCCTCGATCAGCTGTGGCGTCAGCGCATTCCGCTTCTCCGGCCGGTTCAGCAGAATCGTCGTCGTGCCGGCTTCGGTGCGCGTATGCAGCGTGGCGTAATGCGTCACAAGTTCCTCCGCGGAAACTCTGTAGCTTACGGCATTCCCCCGCAAACTGGAAACTCGCGCAACGGATCACCCCGGCCAAAACAGAACAGCCGACCCTGTTGTCCAGGATCGGCTGTCAGCCTTTGCCCCGGCTCCGATTACCGCCAGTGCCCGTCAATCCACACATAGCCGTCGCGGTCGTGGCGCCAGTGTCCGGCGATCCACACCGCGTGCGGACGCGGCGGAGCAGCCCAGTAGCCGCCCACCCAGACATAACGTTGGCCGTCCCAGCGATGATGCCCGCCAACCCAGACCCAGCCCCGATGCGGCCTCGGTCCCGGATGCTCCACCACAATCGGAGGCGGCGCGACCCTGACCACAATGCGTTGCGCGAACGACGCCGAGGGCACGCTGAGCAGCGCAGCCGCGGCGACCAGCAGGAGTTTCTTCATAGAGTGGGTTTTCCTTTCGTATTGCCGAATTTCTGTGCAGCCAGGCCGCACAGTGGATGAAACACAAGGCCCGCCAACAGGTTGCGCCATCTCCGGCAAATTTCGCAACCGTTTCTTTCAACGCGCCAGCGCCCAGGCGACGATGGTCTCGCCGGAGATTCCCGCCGCCGATTCCGCCTCGGCCTTCAGCTCGTCCTCGAGCGCGTCGCATTCGAGATGCACCTCGCACCGCGCGACCTCGTCCTCGCTCGCGCCCACGAAGCACAACTCGCACACGCCCAGGCCCTCCTCCGTCCGCAGCGGAGGCCCAAAGACCCGGCACGTCATGGGGCGAGCCGCGTACAGATCGCAGAGACCCGTCGCCCGATCCAGCGCCGGACACGCTTCGTCGTTCCCGAAGCTCTCGAATTCCTCCGCTCGCCCCTCGTCCAGAGCGCCGGTTGCGGCATCGCCCGGAAACTCCGCAGCCAGCCGCAGCCGCACCGCCCGTGCACGCTCCCGCACGGCCGCCGCCCGCGCAGTCCTTCGCGGTCGATGGGCTCACCAACAACGGCTACGGGCCCGGCCAGTACACGGG
>JBATVK010000008.1:0-63622 GCA_049671725.1 Acidobacteriaceae bacterium | reverse complement strand
AGCCAGGCGGCAGCGCTGGCGGCCGATCTGCGGCACGCGGAAGAGACGTGTGTGGCCGATCTGGGCGTAGAGGCGTCGGTACTGCGCGAGGATACGGGCTTTGAGCGTATCGAAGGCGAGCTGTTGATTGCCGAGGATCAGGCGTGCCGGGAGCTGAAGCAGAAGCTCGAAGGCATGGGCCCGGTGAACATGATGGCGCTGGAGGAGTACAACGAAACGGCGCAGCGCCATGAGTTCCTGGAGACGCAGCGCAAGGATCTGCTGGATTCGATCGACAACACGCAGGCGACCATCCGTGAGATCGACGAGATTTCGCGGACGAAGTTCGACGAGGCGTTTGCGCGGATCAACGAGAACTTCAGCGTGACGTTCGGGAAACTGTTTAGCGGCGGGCAGGCCTTCATGCGGCTCACGGACGAGGAGAATGTGGCGGACAGCGGCATCGACATTGTGGCGCAGCCGCCGGGGAAGAAGCTGCAGAATGTGCTGCTGCTCTCGGGCGGCGAAAAGGCGCTGACGGCGCTGTCGCTGCTGATCGGGATCTTCGTCTATCAGCCGAGCCCCTTCTGCGTGCTCGACGAAGTGGACGCGCCGCTGGACGAGACCAACGTGGGGAGACTGGCCGATATGCTGCGCAGCATGGCCGGGGAAACGCAGTTCGTGCTGGTGACGCACTCCAAGCGGATGATGATCGCCGCGGACATGATCTACGGCGTCACCATGCAGGAGCCGGGCGTGTCGAAAGTGGTGAGCGTGAAGCTGGGCGGGGTGGAGCGGTCGGGCGAGCGGCAACTGGCGACGGCGTAAGACAGGGTACAGCGTACAGGGTGCAGGAATGCCGCCTCGTGCGGCGGTAGCGAAAGAGCGGCCGGGTGGAGTAAAACGGACTCCATGACCGAGACTGTTTCTACCTCGCGGAGTGCGCTGAGCTCGCAGGAAATCGTCGACCTCACCAAACATCTGAATTATGGCACGTGGCGATTCCAGAAATCCTGGAATCCGATGCATATTGCCGATGCCGAGGGCTGTTATTTCACCGACGGCGGCGGCAGGCGCTACCTGGATCTCTCGTCGCAGCTGATGTGCGTGAATCTGGGCCATAAGAATCCGGCGGTGATCGCGGCGATCGCGGAGCAGGCTCAGCAACTGGCCTACGCGTTGCCCGCGTACGCGACCGAGGCGCGCGCGGAACTGAGCCAGCTGCTGCTGGAGGTGCTGCCGCAGGGGCTGACGAAATTCTTCTTCACCACGTCGGGGACTGAGGCGAACGAAGCGGCGTTCAAAATTGCGCGGATGGTGACGGGGAAGAATAAGATTCTGTCGCGCTATCGCTCGTATCACGGGTCGACGACGGGATCGATTGGGGCGACGGGCGGGCTACGGCGCTGGGCGATGGAGCCGGCAGGGAAGGGATACGGCTTTGTGTTTGCGCCGGAGGTGAACTGCTACAAGTGCCCCATCAAGCACACCTATCCGGAGTGCGGCATTGCCTGCGTGGAGTATCTGGAGCACATGATTCGCAACGAGAGCGACGTGGCGGCGGTAATTGTGGAGCCGGTGGTGGGCACGAATGGGGTGCTGGTGCCACCGCCGGAGTACATGCCGATGCTGCGCGAGATCTGTAACCGCAATGGTGCCTTATTGATCGCCGACGAGGTGATGACCGGGTGGGGACGCACCGGCGAATGGTTTGCCGTGGATCACTGGGGCGTAAAGCCGGACATTCTGGTGACCGCCAAGGGGATCACGTCGGCGTATGTGCCGCTGGGGCTGTGCGCGACAACGGGCGAGATCGCGGCGTACTTCGACGATCATTATTTTTCGCATGGGCACACGTACGAGGCTCATCCGCTGACGCTCAAGCCGGCGGTGGCGACCATCCACGAGATGCAGCGGCTGGGGCTGGTGGAGCGGGCGCGGCGGATGGGCGCGTATCTGGAGCCGAAACTGCGGCGGTTGCAGAAGAAACATCCGGCGGTGGGCGATGTGCGCGGGCTGGGGCTGTTCTGGGCGCTCGATCTGGTGAAGGATCGCGCGACGAAAGAGCCGTTCAACACCATGCGCGACAAGGTGGAAGGGAAGTCGACGGTGGTGGATCGCGTGGCGGCGGAGATGCTGAAGCGCGGCGTGTCGATCCAGGCGTGGGTAAGCCATCTGATTGTGGCGCCTCCGCTGATCGTGGAGGAGAGCGATCTGGATCTGGGGGTCGAGGCGCTGGACGCGGCGCTGGGAGTTGCGGATGCGGCGATCGCGGATTAACACCGGCGCTATGCGATACTGAGGGAGTTCCGAAGGCTTGCTGTGCGCGGCGGGAACATTCCCGGGCCGAGCGCGCGAGCACAGCGCTTCCTCTCGCGCCGGGATGGCGGAACTGGCAGACGCAGCGGACTCAAAATCCGCCGGCCCTTGCGGCCATGGGGGTTCGACCCCCCCTCCCGGCACCACGGAATCAAAAGGCTACAGGCGGCCGTCGAAATTCCCCTCAACCCAATATCGGTCTGGCACCGATTCGTATCTTGTTTGCCACGATCCTCCCAGGAAGCAGGAAACCCATTCGCCGCATGCCACACTGGAGCGATAGACCAACCGCAGACGAGGAGGGATGATGAGCAGGACTTCGCGCAGGAATTTTCTGAAGGGCGCGGCGACGGCAGCAGGAGTGGCCCTGACGGCGAAGCATTCGCTGGGCGCAGAATCTGTAACTGCGGGGCGCACAAAGCTATCCCAGTTCGGCTATGGCGACGTGGAGTTGCTGGAAGGGCCGATGCGCGAGCAGTTCCGGACGAATCATGCCTTCTTTCTGGCCCTGAGCGAGGATGCGCTGCTGAAACCGTATCGCCGTAAGGCGGATATGCCGGATCCGGGCGAGGTGATGGGCGGATGGTACAACTGGTCGAAGGAGTTTGACCCGCCAACCAATATGACCGGCTATATTCCCGGTCATTCTTACGGGCAGTATCTGTCGTCGCTGGCGCGCGCTTACGCGGTCACCGGAGATGTTGCGACGAAAGCCAAGGTGGAGCGCCTGGTGCGCGGCCTGGGCGGCGCTATCTCGCCGAATTTCTATCGTGAGTATCCGCTGCCGGCCTACACGTCCGACAAAGTTACCTGCGGGCTGATCGATGCCTACACGTTCGCTGGAGATACAACGGCTCTGAGCGTACTGGGGAAGGCGACGGATGCGGTGCTGCCGAGGCTGCCGGATAAGGCGCTGACTCGTCCGGAAATGGCAGCGCTGCCGCATCCTAACATCGCCTGGACGTGGGACGAGAGTTATACGCTGCCGGAGAACCTGTTTCTGGCGTGGAAGCGCATGGGCGACCGCCGCTATCTGCTGATGGCGCAGCGGTACCTGATGGACAAGCATTACTTCGATCCGCTGGCCGAGGGCGACAACGTGCTGGCCGGCCTGCACGCCTACAGCCACGTGAACGCGCTCAGTTCCGCGGCGCAGGCGTGGCTGGTGCTGGGCAGCGAGAAGCATCTGCGGGCCGCGAAGAACGGGTTTGAATTTGTGCGGACGACGCAGAGCTTTGCCACGGGCGGCTGGGGACCGAACGAGGGCTTCTGTGCGCCAGGCAGCGGAGTTCTGGGCAAGAGCCTCACCGAAACGCACGCCAGCTTCGAGACGCCCTGCGGGGCTTACGGACACTTTAAGATCGCGCGCTACCTGATGCGCATTACCGGCGACAGCCGCTACGGCGACAGCATGGAGCAGGTGCTCTACAACACGATCCTGGGCGCGCTGCCGATCCAGCCCGATGGACACAGTTTTTACTACTCCGACTACAACCAGACCGACGCCCACAAAGTCTATTTCCCCTGTAAGTGGCCGTGCTGTTCGGGGACCTTTCCGCAGATTACCGCGGATTACGGCATCAGCTCCTATTTCCGCGATGACAGCGGCGTCTATGTGAACCTGTATGTTCCGTCGCGGCTGAGCTGGCGGCAGGGCAGCGCGCATCTTGCCCTCGAACAAACCACACAGTACCCTTACGCGCGCGAAGTGGCCCTCCAGGTACACGCTGACCGCGCGCAGACATTCGCTGTCTATCTGCGCGTGCCGGAATGGGCGGGGGCCGGAACGCGAATCGCCGTGAATGGCAGAGCCGTTTCCTCTTCTCCGCAGCCGGGGCAGTTCGCCACGATTCGACGCGAGTGGAAGGATGGCGATCGCATCGAGGTGGAATTCGATATGCCGCACCGGCTGATGGCCGTGGACGCGCAGCATCCCAACATGGTGGCGCTGATGGTCGGCCCGGTGTGCCTCTTCGCGCTGGATCCGCAGCAGCCGAAATGGACACGAGCACAGCTGCTGGCAGCGCGGCAGACCGGCAGCGGAGAATGGACGGCGCAGGGAACGCTTGGCGCTGCAACCTTCCGCTCGTTCCCCGACATTGGGAAGGAACAGTATCGGCTGTACCACGAAGTGGAAATCTGAAGCGACTTGCGGCAGGGCCTCCGGTGAGGCCCTGCATTACTGAATTTTTAGCGCAGCTTCATCACAACCACTTCAATCGAGTCAGCCGGCATGGTGTGATGCCAATCCGCGCTGAGGCCTGTGAGCTGGCTTTCGACCGGAACGATGTTGCGCGGATCGCTGATGCTGTTGGTGGCCTGCGTGTCCTTCGCGCTCAGCCGGATCAGCTCTCCTGTGCCCACCGGATTTGCTCCGGGGAACCTGATCTCGAGAGCCTGCGGCCGCGATGTGGCATTCACCAGCTTGAGATAGAGCCGCTTTTTCGCCGGGTCCCCGGTGACAGAGTAGAAAAATCGCGGACCGGCATTGGCTAAGCTCGACTCCGGCGTCTCCGTGCCCAGATAACTCGCGAACATCACCTGCGCGTAGTAACTGGGCGACCCGTAGGCGTGGAGTGCGTTGTAGCCGATGAGGTCGGGGACCCACTGCAGAGCTCCCGGATTGACGTTAGTCAGAAGCGGCGCATACGAGGCCATGATGACGATGTCGCTGTTACGTTCCAGGCCGGTCATCCAGGCGGCATCGCCGAGCGCCGCGCCGAAGTTGGGCGTGGGCGTGCCTTCGCGCGTGGCCCATTCGCCCACGAAGATCTTCGGGCCGTTGCGGTCGGTGCTGTCGTAGTGGTGCGCATCGTCGAAGAACTGGGTCGCGCGGAGGTAATAGTGCTCATCGAGGACGTCGGGGCGAACGCTCTTGACCGGCGCGGTGGCGATGAGCTGCAGCTGCGGATACTTCGCCTTGATGGCCTTGTAGAACTGCGCGAACCGGCCGTCGTAACTGCCCGACCTGTCGAAGAAGTCCTCGTTGCCAATCTCCAAGTACTTCATATCGAAAGGCTTCGGATGCCCGTCCTTCGCGCGGATCGCGCCCCACGTGGTGTCCGTCGCGCCGGTCACGTACTGGATCTCGTCAAGCGCGCTCTGCACGTAGGGGTCGAGATCGGGGCCGGGGTCCACGTGTTCGCCGCGAAGCGAATAGCCGGCGTACACGGCGAGCACCGGCTGCATGTGCAGATCCTGGCACCAATCCAGGAACTGCAGCAGACCAAAGCCATCCGTCGACCAGTAATCCCAGGGGCTGGGGTGGCCGGGCCGGTCCACGAGCGGGCCGATGGTCTTCTCCCAGTTAAAGCGCTCCGCGATGGTATTGCCCTCCAGATAATTGCCGCCGGGGAAGCGCAGGAAGGAGGGATGCATGGCGGCCAGCAACTGCATGAGATCGATGCGGTTCCCGTTCGGCGTATGGTCGTAGGTCGGCGGAAACAGCGTGACCACGTCCAGCCACAGCGTTCCGGGATGAGCGACTGTGAGCACCAGATGGTTCGCCGCGGAAGGATCGACGTCGCCGCTCTTCAGCGTGAATTTGTATTGCTGCCAATCGGTACCAATGCCGGAGACAACTGTAGTGGCCAGCACTTTGCCGCTCTGGTTGGCGACCAGGCTCACGGTCACCGGGCCGGTCGCGGAGGAATCCTCCCTCGCATACAACGATCCGTGATAAACGGTGTTGGGCTGAACGTCCATGCCCCAGTAACCGACGTTCAGAACGCCCGCGGGGTCTGAGGGACCGGCGCTGGTGACATCGATGCGGAGGCTTTCGGGCAATGCGGCACTGGGCCCGGTCGTCTTGTCGAGGTCGAACTTCGCCTCGGAATTGCCGTCCTCGACCACATACCAGTCGTTCACGCCGCTCCAGTCGGCCCGAAAAGTATTGTTGCTGACCATTTCCGCATACAGGCCGCCCTCATAGGAGTGGTTGATCTCCTCGGTCATCAAGCCGTAGAGGGTTGAACTGACTTCGTGGACCGGATGATCGGGGTGGATGGTGAGGACGGCCGGGCCAGAAGGCGCGGATGGCGAGGAGACAGCCTGCGCGTAAGCAGCGGCTGAAACCAACGCAGCGGCGGCGAGCGCCATAGGAAATGCGAGCGTCTGGATTTTCATGAGAGCCTTTCCTGAAGGTGGAGGGCCGGCGAGGGACGGCGGTCGCGAGCGGGTGGCTTGCGGCGGTAAGAAAACGGATGAAGGGACGGCACGATGCATCCAAAATACTGACAGAAAACGTATACCACGCATTGCCAGCAGATGTCATCCGGCGGGGAACTGCAAAGCAGTGTTGCGGAGCCTTCGTGCCGCCTGCATCGGGCACTTCGGAGCCTGTTCGCAGTATCTCGATAGCATCCGGCGCACCGATGGTCTCTGTGCTGAGTTATGGAGGAGGCCGAGAGTACCGCTGAATCTAAGGACCGCACCAACCTTTGCATTCTGGCTGATTGCGGGCGTGATGGAGACGCGGGTCCGGTCCTGTGACTTCCAGGATTACCCCACTGGTATCTCCAGGGCGAGAATCTTATGGATGGTAGTGCTGGGCGCCGCGACTCTTCCAGGAACGCCGGCTGGTCGCCGAGATGTTCTCCGATTTACCGGAGACGGCCTGAGCCTTCTCGATTGGTGCTGGAAATGCCGGACGCGGTGGAGGCGCCGCCCCGGTCGAAATTCGGCAGGAATTCCCCGGCTTGACAATCGAAGGGGCCCGCGAGTAAAGTTTGACGCCGTATAGATAACGTTTCCCCAACTGCACGGACGAAATTCCCTGTGATTGCTCAGAAAACTGGCGGTCAACGCTTGCTGCCCCATAATCGCACAGCTCGTGAACTACCTATCAGGAGGAGGTCGCAATGAAATCAAACGCACAGAATTCAGCGAGAAGATGGCGCCGGGTATGGTTGAGTTTCCTGCTCGGGATGACGTTTTCCCTGTGTCCCGGGATGCTCTTCGGCCAACTCGATCAGGGCGCGATTACAGGCGTTGTGACCGACACCACAGGAGCGGTGGTTCCTCATGCTCACATTCAGCTCACGAATACCGACACGAATTTCGTATTGCAGACGCAAACCGACGGCAGCGGAGTCTATACCTTCCAACCGATCAAGGTCGGTCATTACTCAGTGACGGTTGCGGAGCCGGGATTTGCGACCACAACCCGGACCGGTCTGGACCTGCATGTCGCGGAAACCCTGCAGGCGAATATCACGCTGAAGGTGGGCAGCGCGACGGAGAAAGTGGAGGTGAACTCGAACACCACGCCGTTGCTCCAGACCCAGAGCGCCGCCGTCGGGCAAAATATGTCGCAACGCCAGATTAACGACATACCGCTGAACCAGCGCAACTATGTTTTCCTCGCACAGTTGGCAGCGGGCGTTAATTCCTCCAATGGTTCGCGCGGGCAGGGAAACGGGGACTTCATTGCGAACGGCGAACGAGCGACCGAGAACAATTTCATCCTCGACGGCGTGGATAACAACTCTAACTCCATCGACTTTCTGAACGGGGCCAGCTACAACGTGAAGCCTCCTCCGGACGCACTCCAGGAATTCAGCGTTCAAACGGCCGACTCCAGCGCACAGTTCGGCCATTCCGCCGGAGCCGTCGTGAACGCCGAACTCAAGTCCGGAACGAACCATGTCAACGGCGATGTGTGGGAATACATCCGTAACAACGACCTCGGCGAGGCATCGCCCACCGAATGGGCATCGGGTGTCACCCATCCCACCACGGTGGAGCCCTACCACCAGAATCAGTTCGGCGGGACGATCGGCGGTCCGATCGTGAAGGATAAACTCTTCTTCTTCGGCGATTATGAGGGGGACCGGATTCTCGAGGATTTTCCCGAGATCACCAGTGTTCCGACGACGCTGATGCACACGGACCCGGGTAACTTTTCCGAGTTACTGAATCCTTCCCTGACCGGACAATCCGCGCCCTGGATCGTATACGAGCCAAACACGGATGGAGGTCCCGGAGGAGCCGATTATCTTGGCTCGGCATGCGGCAACCCCGAGAACGTGATGTGTACCTCTGAAATCAATCCCATCGCGCTCAAGTTGTTTCTGGCGGCTTACCCTGGGCCCAACACCGGACCGGTGGGCCAGACCTACAACAACTATTCCTGGAACCAGGCCATCTCCGACAATACCAATCAATTCGATATCCGCGTGGACGACAACCTGAGCTCACGGGATCAGATCTTCGGGGTGGTCAGCTGGTCGCACGAAAATCGCTACGTGAGCGCGCCGCTGGGGCCGGTCTTCGACGGCGGAGGGACCGACAACGACGGAACCTTCCTCAATTACGCAAAGAACGCGGTCTTTAGCTGGAACCACGTGTTTTCGCCGACATTTATCAATCAGGCTCGCTTTGCCTACAACTGGGGCAAATATTCCTGGTACCAGCAAAGTTACAACAACGGAAGCCTCGATTCACAATACGGATTGGGCGGCCTGGCTCCCTATTCCGCATCGCTGGGAAACGGCGGCCTTCCGCAGATTTATGTAAACGAGTTTCCGGAAATGGGGCCGCCGCTGTTCCAGCCTTCGCCTGAAGGGCAGAATGTCTATCAGATCATCGATGACGCGACCAGGATCATTGGCAACCACTCCATCAGGTTCGGCGTGGACTTCCAGAACGTGCGTTACTCGGTCTATCAGCCGACTTTCGGCAAGGGCGCCTACAACTACTATGGCGGGATGACCTCGTTGTGGGGCAGCACTTACCCCTCGGGCTACGGTCTGGCGGATTTCTTCGCCGACCAGATGGACTATACGTACGTCTCCGCTCCCACACCGACCAACAACGGGCACTGGTACAGGGCGGCCTATGTGCAGGATGACTGGAAGGCGAGCCAGCGGCTCACGCTCAATCTGGGGCTGCGCTACGGTTACTTCTCGGCTCCGGTTGAGCGCAACGACCGGCAGGCGGAATTCTATCCAACCAGCGCGATCAACGGGCCTGGAGGCTCGGGGGCGTACATCTTTCCGAAGTCTCAGGAGGGTGTGCAGCTCAGTCCTTCGTATGTCAGTGAGCTCGCAGCGAGCAATATCGCTGTGAGCTTTACGAGCAATCGTAGCCTGCTCAACCCCCAAAAGACAAACTTCGCGCCTCGCATCGGGGTCGCGTACCAGTTCTCCGACCGATTGGTTATGAGGACGGGTTTTGGAATCTATTATTCGGGGCTCGAAAACCTGGGGAACTACGTCAACCTCGGCGCCAACTATCCCTACGATATTGAGCAAGAGTGGTTCATCAGCGGATGCAGTGTCGGTAACTGCCCGTCTGACGGCATTAAGCTTGCCACCGGGCCTGCCGCGGGGGCGTCGGCCCTAACCGCTCCTACCCTCACCGGCTGGGATCACGATCCCAAGACTTCTTACTCCATGAACCAGAACCTGTCGGTGCAGTACGCGATCACCAGAAACACAACGGTGACCCTCGGCTATGTGGGGAACGAATCGCGGCATTTGTCCGACGTGGTCTGGCCGGACGGATGGACCGCGCTGGAACCTCCAGGTGCAAACGGAATTCCCACAGAGCCCTACCCGGCATTTAACGGTAACATCCATAGCCTCTGCTTTTGCGCGATGGGAAACTACAACGGCCTCCAGGCGACAGTGCAACGCAGGTTCAACAACGGGTTGAGTTTCCTCTCTACTTACACGTGGTCGCATAGCCTGGATGATGCGCGCGAGCCGCTGCCCAGCAACAACGATGGCGGCGACCGGATGTACCCTGTCTTTGGCGTCAGGATCGATTACGGCAATTCGCCGTTCAATGTGAAGCAGAAGTTCGACTTTACGGGGACCTACGAGCTTCCGTTTGGCGTTGGGCGCAGATACCTGAATCACCGGGGTGTAGCGGACGCGGTGGCAGGCGGATGGGACTCGACGATTCTGTTCCGTGCACAGGATGGATTTCCGTTTACCGTCGGCTCCAATACCGCTACGGTTGCCGGAGCCGCCGCTTACCCTTCTCTCATTGGCGATCCGTGGAAAGGCGGAGGTTCGCCGAACTCCACCAATCCGGGTATCACCTGTCCCGCACACGTGCGCAATCGGGCTAACTGGTACAACCCCTGCGCGTTTGCGGATCCCCCGCTCGCGAGTTCGGTCACCGCGCCGATCACAGGAGCGGCGAACATTCTGCCGTACCTCGGAAGCCCGCGGTCGCAGATATCCGGTCCTGGGTATGAGCGGATCGATATGACCATGACGAAGAACTTTCCGACGATCGAGAGCCAGTATCTTCAGTTCCGGGCGGATGTATTTAACCTCTTCAACACGCCAACGTGGGGAGTTCCCTCCAACACCTCTACATCGAGTATCGGTGGTTTGATAACCGGGAATCAGTTTTTGGGAAACTACACCCCTGATCCTCGCTTCTTCCAACTGGCGCTGAAGTATTACTTCTGATGTGATTCGCCACAATGAGGGGCTGAGACGGTTCTGTCTCGGCCCGTTCCATTCCGGCCCGGCGGTAATCCGGACGTTTCTGACCTCGCCCTGTGAAGCAGCGGTCCTCTACTTAGACAAATCCCGAATCTGGACGTTCCAGGGAGTAAGGTTATCGCCGGTGGCGTAGCCGAGCGACGCCAGGGCCAACTGATAGCTGACCTCGGTCTGGAGCAGAGCGGATTCGGCCTGGGCGAGCCGCGACTGCGAATCGAGCACAAAGAAGATGGTCTCAGCGCCGAGCTCATACTTCTGCTGGTCGGCTTCGAGGGATTTCTGAGCGAGGCCGTAACTGGATTTAGCGGCCTCGAGAGCGAGCTTGGCCTGAGTCAGTTGCTCGATGGCGTCGGCGACATCCCGGGTGATCTGCTCGCGGACGTAGCGCGAGGAATAACGATCGTGCGACTGGGCGACCAGAGCGTTGCCAAGGCTGGCCTCCGCCGGGTGATTGCGGAGAGGAAGCTGCAGCGTCAGGGTCGCACCGTAACCGGGATAGTCGAAGCCGAAGAGCTGGCCGAATGAGGAGCCGAATCCGCCCGGGGCAATCAACTGGCCGGTGGTGAGGTTATATTGATTGCCGCCCAGGCCGTTGGTCTGATAAAAGCCGTTGAGGGAGAGGCTGGGACGGAGCTGGTTATGGGCGAGGCGGATGCTGAGGCGATCGGCTTCGAGGGCGTCCGCGGCCATGGCGATTTCCGGACGGCGGCTGAGAGCCTCGGCGAGCTCCGCGGAAGGATCGATGCTTGCGAGCTCACCCTGGGGCACGGGGCTCTCCGTCAGATTGAGAGGCAGAGCGCGTATCTGCGGATCCTGATTGGCGCCGATCGCGAGGCGCAGGGCATCGTCGGCCTGGGCCAGAGTCGACTGCGCCTGGAGGATGTCGACGCTTCTGGCGGCGACCTCGGACTGGGAGCGGTAGATATCCAGAGGCGGCAGCGCTCCGAGCGAGAGCGCCTTCTTGTCGCGGTCGTAGCTGGCCTGGGCCAGCTTCATGGACTGCCGGCTGACATCGAGATTGCCGCGCGCCTGCACATCCGCCCAATATTGCTGAACCACCTGATAAATCGCGTCGCTGACTTCAGCTTTGAAACTCTCTTCGGACTCGGCGAGGCCACGGCGAGCGATGTAGACGGGAGCCATATTGGCGAAACGGCCGGCTCCGCGAAGAAGAGGCTGGGTGAACTCGAATTCGAGATTGGAACTGTAGTAGGGATTAAAGAAGAGGAATGAGCTGTTGTTGGAATTTCTGTTACTCCCAACCGTCACCTGAAGATTAGTGCCGGTGGAGAAAGTCTGGGTGTAACTGATCTGGCCGAGCTGGCTGAGGGAGTTCAGCGTCGAGTTACTGGACTGACCAACGCCCTGCAGGGCGGTGTAGCCAGGCGAAGAGTATCGGTTGACGTTGAACGTGCCCTGCAGGAGGGGATCGAAAGGCGCATATGCGCCGAGCACGGTCATCTTCTGATTTTCAATCTGAGTTTCTTCCACGCGGATATTGCTGTTGTTCGCCAGCGCGAGAAGGATGGCATCGCGCAGGCTGAGAGTCAGCTTGCCGTTGACGACGTAGTCGCGCAGATGTTGCGCCTCAGGGATCCTGTCGGACCGAACATCCGCGGGAAGCGCGCTGCGATAGTTTTTCAGAGACTGGGAATGCAGCGGCAGCAGGAAGAGCAGAAAGAGGAGAGAAAGCACACCGGGGCGAACAACTTTCATGCGCGAGCTCCAGAGAAACGGCGATCGAACGCGAGCGGAGGAGGAGATGAAACGGTAAGAAGGGCAGCCGGTTATTCATAGCGGATCGCCTCCACGGGATCGAGGCGCGCCGCCTTGGTGGCGGGATAGATTCCGAAGATGAGACCCACGGAGATGGAGACAAGAAAGCCGAGAGCCACGGAGGCGGGGGTGACGATGGTCGACCACCCGGCGAGCCAGGCGATGAGCCTGGAAACAATGCATCCGAGGATGACGCCGAGGGTGCCGCCGGCGATGGAAATCATGGTGGCTTCAACCACAAACTGGCGGACGATATCGGACTGGCGAGCGCCGACGGCGCGGCGGAGGCCGATCTCCCGGGTGCGCTCGAGGATGCTGGCCAGCATAATGTTCATGATGCCGATGCCGCCAACGATGAGGGAAACGGAAGCAATGGCCACCATGACGGCGTTGAACAACTGCTCGGTTCGCTTTTGCTCGGCGAGCAGCTCGGCGGGGACGATGACGCTGTAATCGTCGGCGCCGTTGTGGGTGGAGCGGAGGACGGCGCGGACCACCTCCGCCGCCTGGGAGATGTCGGCATCCGGGCCCATGTGGAGATAGATTCCGTCGATCTCATCGCGGACGTCGCTGTAGGTGTCTTCGAGGCGAAGGAGGGCGGCGTTCAGGGGCGTATAGATAATGTTGTTCGCATCGGTTTCGGGGACGCCTGCAATCTGGGTTCCGGCAGCGAGCTGGGGGCCGACCACGCCGATGACGCGGAACCACTGCTGATTGACCTTGACGTACTGGCCGAGGGGATTGGCGGCGCCGAAGAGGTTCCAGCGCGCAGCCGCTCCGAGGACACAGACGGGAGCGCCGCGCTGTTCCTCCAGCGGGGTGAAGAACCTGCCCTGAAGGACGCGCAGTCCGGCGATCTGCTGATAATCGGGATCGACGCCGAAGACCTCGGGCATTTCCTGCTGCGACTTGGGAATGAGAATGGACGGGGTCATGCGCTTGCGCGGGGTCGCGGCAACAATGCCGGGGATATCGTCCTGCATGATGCGAAAGTCGCGCAGGGTGAGGCCGGGAGAGATGCGCCGGACCCTGGCGTGCGCCTGCCACTCCAGGGTTTGCTTGGCCTCGACGATGAGATTGCGGACACCCATCTGCTCGATGAAGGCCATCACCTTCTGCCTGGCGCCGGCTCCGATGGAGAGCATGGCCACGACCGCGGCGACGCCGAAGATCATGCCCAGCATGGTGAGAAACGAACGAAGCCCGTGCACCATCAGGTTCTGTACGCCTAACTGGGCATCGCGGGTCCAGTTCCGGTACACGGATACGACGCGCGAGGAAGCGACCGATTCGAGGACGGGCATCAGAGGGAGCCTCCGGCGGCGGCGCCAGCAGGATTGGCCGTCGGGGGCACGGTGGGATCGATGAGCGCGACTTTGTCGCCGGCCTGGAGGCCATCGACGGCTGCGCGGCTCTCGTTCTCGCAGAGAATCTTCACCGGGCGCGGATCGTAATCGCTTCCGCTTTTCACGTAGGCGATCTGCTTGCCGTCCTTCATAAAGACGGCGAGACGCGGGATGTAGAGCAGGTTTTGCCGGCTGTCTCCGAGAAACAGCACGTCTCCGGTGAGACCGGGGCGCAGGCGCGGATCGAGATTCGCGATCTGAATGGAGACATTGAAACTGCCTTCCGAACTGGCGAGAGCGAAAATTCCCTGGGAGGACATGCCGGCGACGTTGGTGACGGTTCCGCGGAAGGTTTTGCCGGGCATCGCGTAGAAGGTGACCTCGACTGCCTGGCCGGCATGGACGTTGCTGCGATCCGATTCGCTGACCTGGGAAATCAGATTCATCTCCATGGGGTCGATAATCTGCGCGATGGGAGTGCCGGGGTTGGTGAGGTCGCCGGGATGGAAGTCCGGCAGGGTCATGCCGGTGAAGAAGATTCCACCCGCGGCTCCCCAGTTCGTCTGGATGGATACGAGGCCGTCCATGGGGGTGGTGACCTTCATCTTCGCGAGGTTCTGCTGCGCCTCGTCCATCTCCAGCTTCGCCTTGTTGTACTTTTCCTGAGCGAGGTAGATCGCGGCCTTCCCGGAATCAGCGTGGGACAGGATGTCTTTCTGCTCTTCGGCAAGCACGCGGTTGGCCTGCTCGAGGGCGAGTTGATTCTTCTCGCCGTCGATCTGGCTCAGGAGCGGGTCCTTCTGGACATCGAGCTGGGCCTTGCGCACGTCGTAACGCGCCTTGAGCAGATCGACTTTATCCTGGGCCGCGAGCACGGCAGCGTCGGCATTGGCCTTGATAATTTCCTGCTGCGCCTGCTGCAGCTCCGAGCGGCTCTGCTCCAGCTTGTACTGCTGTTCGGCGGGGTCGAACTCGATGACGACGTCGCCTTTGTGCACCCTCTGGCCAGTGGCGGCGAGTTGGGTAATCTGCAGGCTGTCGCCGCCGATGGGAGGGGCGGTGAGCACAACAACGCGGCTGGCCTGCAACTGGCCGGTGGAGTGAACCTGGAGACTGATCTCGCCGCGCTTCACTTCCGCCAGAGGAATCTGACTGGCGCCGGAAACCGTCTGCCCGGCGCGGGGAATCGCGGCCAGACTGGCTGCCGCAGCCAGCAGCAGGCCGCCGACCGACCACGCGAGAATGCGCCCTTTCTTCCTCATCGACTCACTCCGCCGCCGTGGGATCGGTGAGCGCCACCATATCGCCAGGCTGCAAACCGCCGGCGACAAGAATCCTGTCGCGGCTTCTGCGCGCAATTTGAATGGGGCGAGGCCGGAAACGGGAACCGTCCCAAACGTAAGCGACCGATTGTCCCGATCGCAGGAAGGAAGCCTCCGCGGGAATGCTGATGGACCGGGGCACGCGGTCGACGATGACGGTGACCTGCGCCATCATGTTCGGTTTCAGCCGCGGATCGGTCTGATCCAGGGCGATCTGCACATCGAAGTTGCGCGGGATGGGCCAGCCGGAGGAGAAATCCTCGGTCGCTATGGTGCCGATCTTTGCGATCTTCCCGGTAAATTGGCGGTCGTCGATGGCATCCACGTGAATGGTCACGGACTGACCGACGGACAGGCGTCCGCGCTCGGTCTCGTCGACGCGGGTGGTGACGCGCAGGGAAGCGGTATCGGGGATTTCCGCAATGGGTGCACCGGACCAGGCCTGCTCGCCGGCTTTGAAGGGACCCACTCCTCCGTTATGCCATATAGGCACGAGGCTGATGGTTCCACTGGAGGGCGACTGCAGGGTCATCGCGGCCAGAGCCTGCGCGGCTCGGGTCACGTCATAGCGCGCCTTGCGGCTGGCCTCGACCTTGTCGGCGATGGTGGCCTGGTCGGACAGCTGATCCGACTTCAGCTTCGCCTCGGCCTGATTGAGCGCCTGCTGCGCGTCGGCAAGCTTGAGCTCCGCTTCGGCCCCATCGATCTGAGAGAGGATTTCCTTTTCGCCGGCGTTGAGTTTGGCGGTCTGCACGTCGAAGCGGGCTTTCATCACGGCGGTGGTGTCCTGCTCTTCGGTGAGGCGGCCCTGGGCACGCGCCTGATCGATCTCTGCCTGCGCGGATTTGAGGGTCGACTGGTCCTGGGCGAGATCCTGCTTGGCTTTGGAGGAATCGAACTGGACGATGGTCTCGCCCGGCCTGACGTGCGCGCCGTCGGTGACAATGGTGAGAATCTGAAGACTGGCTTCATTGGGCGGCGCGTTGATCTCGACGGACTTGAGCGCCTTCAACTGGCCGCGCAGCTCAACCACGTCGAGAAATTCTCCGCGGGTTACGCGATACGTCGCGACCGGCGGAGGGCGGCGGGAATAGCGGACCATTCCGGCAACAGCGACACACGACAGCAGGAGCGCCGCAACTCCGATGGCTTTGCGCCGGGGCAGGAGCCGGCGGAGAAGGTTGTTCATTGCCCACCATCCTGCGCGGGAGCAGCGCCAGGCGGATGAATCTCGACAGCGGCGGAAAGATCCGGCATGAGGCGCGCGTTGCTGCCCTGGATGGAGAAGGTGGCGGCGAAGGTGCGGAGCCGCGGCGAGAAGTCTCCGGGCTGGCCCACGGGATCGACGGACTCGAGGCGGGCGGGAAAGACCAGGTCCGGATAGGCGTCAAGAAAGACGCGGGCGGGCTGCCCCCCCTGGAGGGCGAGAAGATCTTCCTGGTTGACCTTCACCTGGACATTCATGGCGGACGGGTTGACCACCTGCATGAAGGGGACGCCGGAGCGCACCTGATCGCCATCCTGCACCTCGCCCATGTTGCCCTGCTTCCAGATGCTGTTGAAGACCACGATGCCATCGATGGGTGAATGAATTTCCATCAGAGCGGCGTTGGCCTGCGCGTGCAGCATGGTTTGGCGGGTGCGGTCGCGCTGGATCTCGAGGATGCGGATGGAAGCCGCGGCAGCTTTGCGCTTCAGATTGAAGGTTTCCTTCAACTGGGCCAGAGTGGCCTGGGCTTCGTCGAGATCTTCGCGGGTTTTCTCCGCGTCGATGCGTGAGAGGATGCTGACCTTGCGCATCTCCAGCTGCGCTTTGCGAAGGTTGTCCTCCGCCTGCACGATGTCGGTCTCGTCTTTGGCGCGATCGGCAATCTCTTTGGCCTGTGCCTCCAGGACTTTGTCGGTCTCATCGCTGCTCTGGGCCTGCTTGTCCATGTAATCCCGAACCTGGGCCGAGCGGTCGAACTCGACGAGCAGATCGCCTCGTTTCACACGGGTTCCGCTGGGCACCAGCCAGGTGATGGTCAGGGTGCCTACCTGCTGGCCGGCCAGGAGCGGGGCGAGGATGGAGCGCGACTCCACGGCTTCGGTCTTGCCGGTCAGGCGCAAAGCTCCGATGGACTGCTCGGGATTCGCGGACGACGCGGAAGACTTTGTCGAAGACCGCGAACGATGGGCGAACCTGAGAATGAGGAGGATCGCCGCGAGGGCCGCGACCACCACCAGGCCCTGATACGCGATTCTGCGCGGGGAGCGCTTTGGCGCCGTCTCCGGGTGGCTGGGAGGCACCGGCGCGGGCTCGGTCACGGCTCTTTTCGCATGAAGGCAGTATTGAAGGCCGATACCATCGCCAGGTACTCCGAACCGCTGCCTCGCAAGAGCTAACCTGCACCAATGAAACGCAGCCCATTCGTTCGTCAGCTGCAAAAGGCTCCAGGAAGAGTGCATTCTTTATAGCACACCAACCAGCGGCGAACCACGAGGCCAGGAGCCTGCGCGAGGGGTGCCTGAGGCGATAGGGTTTACCGCCCGGCGCCTGTCAGGATCCGGGCCTCCGCATCTCCTCCTGCTCCCATGAGAATCAGCGCTGCGAGATCTCAACAGACGATGATGAGTCCCATTCTGAACAGATGAGCGAGCAGACGTTACCGCCGATTGTTCATTGACCGGCTTTTTAAGCTGCCGCTCCCGGCGGGACGTATTGTTGAGTCATCGAGGCCCTCCATTCGCTGAAGGCCCGAACCACGCGAGGTGTTCGATGAACCATCCAGGAAGCGCTCTCCTGTCGACGGAAGGATCCCTGAAAGATATGAGAACCGCACCCGGGGTCGATGCTCTGGCGCAGTCTTTCATGGACAACCTGTTCTTTGTGCAGGGGCGATCGCGCGAACGGGCAACGGTCAACGATCTTTACATGGCTCTGGCGCACACGGTGCGGGATCGTCTGGTGGAGCGCTGGATTCAAACGGTTCTCAACTACCGGGCCCAGGATGTCCGCGTGGTCTGCTATCTCTCGGCGGAATTTCTGACCGGGCCGCATCTGGCGAACAATCTCATCAATCTTGGCATCTACGACGACGTCGAGCAGGCGATGAACAAACTCGGCCTCGACCTCAATACGCTGATCGAACAGGAGGAAGAGCCTGGCCTGGGCAATGGCGGGCTGGGAAGGCTGGCCTCCTGCTTCATGGATTCGCTGGCTACGCTGGACATTCCCGCCATCGGCTACGGCATCCGATACGAATACGGCATCTTCGATCAGGAGATTCGCGACGGCTGGCAGGTGGAGATGGCCGACAAATGGCTGCGGCTCGGCAACCCCTGGGCGCTGGAGCGGCCCGAGGACGCGTTCGAAGTCGGTATGGGCGGCCACACGGAACGATACACCGACGTCCATGGCCATTTCCGGATGCGCTGGATCCCCGGCAAGGTGGTGCGCGGCATCCCCAACGACACCCCCATTCTCGGTTACCGCACCAACACCGCCAATACCATGCGGCTGTGGTCCGCACAAGCCGTCGAGTCTTTCGATTATGGAACCTTCAACACCGGCGACTTTTTCGGCGCCGTTGCGGAAAAGGTTTCTTCCGAAAACATCTCCAAAATCCTCTATCCCAACGATGTTGAGCTTCGTGGCAAGCAGTTGCGGCTGGCCCAGCAGTTCTTTTTTGTGTCCTGTTCGCTGCAGCATATCGTTGGCATCCAGAAGAATGCCGGCCGCCCGCTCAGCGATCTGCATCGCAACTTCGCCATCCAGATGAACGACACGCATCCGGCTATCGCCGTAGCCGAACTGATGCGCCTGCTGGTGGACGAAAACGGCCTGGACTGGGATCCGGCGTGGCACGTCACCACGCACGCCCTCTCCTACACCAACCACACGCTGATGCCCGAGGCGCTGGAACAGTGGCCGATCGGTCTTTTTGGCTCTCTTCTGCCGCGCCATCTGGAGATCGTCGACGAAATCAATCGTCGCCACCTTGAGAACGTGCGCGCCAAGTTCCCGGGCGACGAAGATCGGGTGCGCCGGCTTTCGCTGATCGATGAGGGCGGGGAACGCCATGTTCGCATGGCTCATCTCGCCACGGTGGGCAGTCATGCCGTTAATGGAGTTGCCGAGCTGCATACGGAGCTGCTGAAGACGCAGGTTCTGCGCGACTTCTACGATCTGACGCCGGATAAATTCAGCAACAAGACCAACGGCGTTACGCCGCGCCGCTGGATGGTCCTCAGCAATCCGGGCCTTACGGCTCTGCTGACTGCGCGGCTTGGCCAGGGGTGGATCCACGATCTGGAAAAGCTGCGCCGGCTGGAGTCGGCGATCGACGATCCCGCGCTCGTCGAGGAATGGCGCGCCATCAGGAAACACAACAAGGAGCAGTTCGCCGCCTACGTTCACTCGAGCCTGGGCATTGCCATCGATCCGGAGTCGATCTTCGACGTGATGGTCAAGCGCCTGCATGAGTACAAACGCCAGCACCTGAAGGTGCTGCACATCCTTACCCTCTACAGGCGAATACAGCGCAACCCCGATGTGCAGATCCAGCCGCGCACGTTCATCTTCGGAGGGAAGGCTGCGCCAGGTTATCGCATGGCCAAGCTCATCATTAAGCTCATCCACTCGGTCGCGTCGGTCATCCACGGCGATCCGCTGGTGCAGGACAGGCTGAGGATCGTCTTTCTGCCCAACTTCAACGTAAAGCTGGGGCACAGAGTCTACCCCGCGGCCGATCTCTCCGAGCAGATCTCGCTGGCCGGCAAGGAAGCCTCGGGAACCGGCAACATGAAGTTCGCGATGAACGGCGCGCTGACCATTGGAACGCTTGGCGGAGCCAACATTGAGATTCGCGAGGAAGTAGGAGCCGATAACTTCTTCCTCTTCGGACTTACCGCGCAGGAGGTCGAGCGTAAGAAAGCCGAGGGATACAAACCGCGCGCGTACTACGAATCGAACCCCCAGCTGCGCGAGATACTCGACGCTCTGGCCGGCGGAGAATTCTCGCATGGCGACCGCGCTCTCTTCGAGCCGCTTGTCCAGTCACTGCTGACTCGCGACGAGTACATGCTGCTGGCGGATTACCAGGCCTACATCGATTGCCAGGACGGGGTGGGCGCGTCCTGGCGCGACCACGACCGCTGGACCCGCATGTCTATCCTCAACGTGGCCCGGATCGGCAAGTTCTCGTCTGACCGCGCGATCCGCGACTACTGTTCCGATATATGGAAGACCTGGCCGGTAAAGATCGAGCTATAAGAGGGACGCCGCGCCGCTCTCTCGCAACAAATTGAGGATTTCGTCTCGGGGCTTCGTGCAGGCTGGTGAACCGTCAGGACGCAAGCGAACGATAGCCGCGGATCAGCGGCCGGTCATCGTTTGCTTGGCAGACCTGCTCGCTCTGCAGCGGGCAGTTACAACCCCGGGGCGCCGAAGTTGCTGCCGCCATCCTCGACGGTGTAAGTCAGGCCGGATGTATCGATCGGTCGCTGGTTGAGATTCGGCAGGCCAGACGCCGCCAGCGGCGTGCTTCCGTATGAGGACTGCGGGCGGGGGGAGCCTAATCGGCTGCGGCGGGGGTGGCGCGCTTGCGGGCTTGCCGGGATTCGGAGGAGGGTTCGGGTCTGGGGATGTCGTCCGCGTCGGCGCGGCCTTCGGCTACGGCGATGAAGAAATCCTGAGCGGAAAAGGCAGGCGGATGCGGGTCGCGGACGGCTTCGCGCACTCGCACCCAGGAGCCGTCGGGACGGAGCAGGCGGGCTTTCACATTGTCGGCAAGATAGGCGGCGAGAATTTCATCGCGGACACGGGCGCGGATCTGCGTGTCGCGGAGGGGGAAGACGACCTCGCAGCGCTCGAAGAGATTGCGGGGCATCCAGTCGGCGCTGCCGCAGTAAAACTCCTCGTCGCCGCCATTGGCGAAGTAGAAGATGCGGCTGTGCTCGAGGAAGCGCCCGACGATGGAGCGGACGCGGATGCGCTCGCTCAGCTTCTTCACGCCGGGACGCAGCGAACAGATGCCGCGAACGATGAGATCGATCTCGACGCCGGCGTGCGCGGCTGAATAGAGCGCCTCAACGACGCTCTGCTCCAGCAGGGAATTCATTTTGGCGATGATGCGCGCAGGTCGTCCGGCCGCGGCGTGCTCGGTTTCGCGGTGGATGAGGCGGATGAAGCTCTCGGCGAGGGTGAGCGGGGCGACCAGCAGGGGGCGGTAGTCGTCCGACTCGGAATGCGCGGTGAGGTAGTTGAAGACGCTGTGCACGCCGGCGGTGATTTCGGGATCGGCGGTGAGCAGGCTGATGTCGGTGTAGAAGCGCGCCGTGTCGGGGTTGTAGTTGCCGGTGCCCAGATGCGCGTAGCGGCGGGTGACGCCGTCGGGATCGCGGCGGACGACCAGGGCCAGCTTGCAGTGCGTCTTGAGGCCGACGATGCCGTGAAAGACCTGGACGCCGGCATCTTCGAGGTTGCGCGCCCAGCGGATATTGGAGGCTTCATCGAAGCGCGCGGTGAGCTCGACGACCGCGGTGACTTCCTTGATCTGAGCCGCCTCAGTGAGCGCCTGGAAGATGGGCGAGTTCTCGCTGGTGCGGTAGAGCGTCTGCTTCATGGAGACGACGGCGGGGTCCTGCGCCGAGGCTTCGATGAATCCGACCACGCCGTCGTAAGAGTCATAGGGGTGGTGGAGCAGCACGTCGTGGTGGCGCAACTCGTCGAAGATATTGGCGGATTTGCGGTTGAGGCGCAGCTCGCGCGGGACAAACGGCTTGAACTTCAGCTCGGGGCGCGCGTTGGCGCTGTACAGCGTCATCACGCGGGAGAGGTTGACGGGGCCGTCGGTGCGGTAGACCAGCGATTCGTCCAGCTCGAAGTTGGTGCGCAGGCGCTCCACGATCTCCTGATCGGCGGCGCTCTCGATTTCGAGGCGGACGGCGTCGCCTTTGCGCCGGTTGTGCAGTTCGGCGCGCACCGTCTCCAGCAGGGAGCGCGATTCTTCCTCCTGAAAATAGAGATTGCTGTTGCGCGTGACGCGGAAGGCGGCGCGGGAGAGAATCTCGTAGCCGCGATACATGCCGGCGGCGTTGCGCTCGATGAGCTGGTGGAGAAAGATGAAATCGTCGTGGCCTTCGGCTGAGGGCAGGCGGATGAAGCGCGGCAGGGCGCGGGGCACGGTGAGCACGCCCAGCACCGGTCCGGCGGTGCCACGCCGCTTGCGCCTGAGCAGCAACGCCAGGCACATGGCCTTGTTGAGCACGCGCGGGAAAGGGTGCGCGGGATCGATGGTGATCGGGGTGAGCAGCGGATCGACTTCGCGCTGGTAGTAGTCGGCAGCGAAGGCGCGGGCCGCCTCGCTCATCTCGGACCACTCGAGCACGCGGATGCCGGCCTTGCGCATGGCGGGCAGCAGTTCCTGGTTCCAGCAGCGGTACTGGTCCTGGACGAAGCGCACGGTCTCGGCCTTCATGGCCTCGAGGGATTCGCGCAGCGTGGCGCCATCGGGCGAGGCGTCGTTGTAGCCGTCTTCAATGCGCTGCAGGACGCCGGCGATGCGGATCTCGAAAAATTCGTCGAGATTGCTGGCGGTGATGGCCAGGAACTTGACGCGCTCGAGCAGGGGATTGGAGGCGTCCTGCGCCTCTTCGAGCACGCGGCGATTGAAGCGGAGCCAGGACTCGTCGCGGCTCAGCAAAAGGCTTTGCGCGCGTGGCTTCTCTCGTGGCATGGTGTACGGCCCGCAAAAGGGGATCGCAGGGAGAAGTTTACCCGAATCGACGTGCGACGCGTCACCGGTGTGCTTGTGAAACGTTTGTAAAAGCAACGGGGCGGGGAAGGGAAGTCAGTCTGCTTCGTGCGCCGCGGGTGGCCGCGCTTCATTGGCAGCGGAGAAAAATCTGAGCACGGTCTCCAGCTCCTGGTCGGAAAAGCCGCCGAGAACGTTGCGGAACTGCTCCTGGACGGTTGCGTAGGCAGCGGTGAGCTTCTTTTGCCGCGCCGGGACGACGGCGATGAGCACGCTGCGGCGGTCGGCGGGATTGCGGGAGCGGCGCACGTAGCCCGCCTTTTCAAGGCGGTCGAGGACCACCGTAACCCCGCCGGAGGACAGGCCGCTGCAGCGGCCGAGCACGCCGGGGGTGGTGGGGCCGAGCAACTCCAGCAGGTTGAGGAACTGCATATCGGTGGGATGGAGGCCGAATTGGTCGGCCATGCGCTGGCTGTAGAGGCTGGAGCCGGCGATAAAGAGGCGCACGGCGCGATTGAGGGCGGGGAAAAGATGGGACTGCCGGGCGCTTGACATCGGTGCCATGCTCATTATACAAGACTCTTATCGAAAAAGATAGTTATCGAGAGGGAGAATCCATTGAATCGAGCATACAGAGGAATGGGCATGGAGGGAAGCGTGGCGCGCTGGTACGAGCGCACCACCCGCAAGGACGCCAACGAGTTTCGGCGGGAGGCGGCGCAGTTTGCAGAGATGCTGCCCACGGGCGGCGAGGTGCTGGAGGTGGCGCCTGGTCCAGGGTTTCTCTCCATCGAGATGGCCAAAGCGGGGAACCTGCGCGTGACCGGCCTCGACATCAGCAACACCTTCGTGGAGCTGGCGCGGCGCAATGCGGCCAGTGCGGGCGTGCGGGTCGATTTCCGGCATGGAAATGCTTCGCAGATGCCGTTCGAGGAGGGCAGCTTCGACTTTCTGGTGTGCCGCGCGGCGTTCAAGAACTTTACCGATCCGGCAGGCGCGCTGCGGGAGATGCGGCGGGTGCTGAAGCCGGGACGGAAAGGCGTGATCATCGATCTGCGCCGCGATGTCTCCATGCGGGAGATCACGCGCTATGTCGACGGCCTGCACCTGAACCCGGTGAGCCGACTGATGACGCTGTTGACCTTCCGCTTCATGCTGTTGCGGCGTGCGTATACGCGGGAACAGTTCGAGGCGATGCTGAAGCAGGTGCCGTTCGCGGAGACGCGCATTGACCTGAACCCGATCGGAATGGAGATTTGGTTCGAGCGATAGTGAGGCTCAGCGCGCGGCGGCGGGCGCGGCTTCGAGGGCGAGCGCGCGCAGGACCGAGGCTGCGGCTTCGTGGCCGGTGCGGATGCAGTCGGGCACGCCGATGCCCTGATAGGCGTTGCCGGCAAGCGCGAGTCCGGGAAGCGCAGCGACACGGTCGCGAACGAGCTGGATCCGCTCCAGATGGCCGACGCCATATTGAGCCATGGCCTGGCGCGAGCGGTGCATGCAAACGAAGAGCGGGCGCGCGTTGACGCCGAGGATGGCCTCGAGTTCCTTGAGAACAGTCGTGGTGAGGTACGCGTCGCTCTCGCCAAGCAGCGCTTCGTTGCCGCTGCCGCCGAGGAAGCAGCGGAGCAGCCCTTTGTCCTCCGGCACGCGGCCGGCAAACTTGGCGTGGACGAAGGTGCAGGCGAGCATGGCGCGCTTTTCGATGGCGGGCACCAGGAATCCGAATCCCGGCGGCAGGCCGGCGAGCTGCGCGCGGTCGTAACCCAGCGTGACGGTGATCGACGAACTGTAGGGGACGCCGGAGAGCGCTTCGGCGAGGGGATGGTCGAGCAGGCGCAGCAGACTGGCCGAGCCCCATGCGGGGAGGGCGAGAATGACCGCATCGAAAGAATCCTGGCCGAAGCCGGATTCGACCGTCCAGCGCGCGGGCTGGCGGGGGCGCTCGTCGCGGCCGATGGCGTGGACCTCGGTGCTGAGGTGAACGGAGCCCGCGGGGAGCTGGGCAGCGATGGCGTCAACCATCTGGCTCATGCCGCCGCGGAGGGTGGTGAAGAGGGAAGGTCGAGCGGCGGAGCCGGAGGATGGCGGCGCGGATTTGCGTGCGGCGAGCATGGCGCGAGAGAGGCTGCGATGCCTACGCTCCATGTCGACCATGCGCGGCAGCACCGCGCGGACGCTGAGTTGCGAGGCGTTGCCGCCATAGACGCCGGAGAGCAGCGGCGAGACCAGGCGATCGACGGTTTCCTGGCCGAAGTGGCGGCGAGTCATGTCGGCGACGGATTCGTCTACGGTTGCCGGCGCGGGCGGGAAGAGAAATTCGCGCGCCATGCGCAGCTTGGTGGACCAGGAGAAGAGTGGCGTGAGCGCGGTGGGCACCAGCTTCGTGGGCACCATGAACATGAGGCCGTCGGGGAGCGGGATGAGCCGCTTGCCGACGAGGATGTAGGTCCTCCGCTCGGCGTCGTTGGAGCTGAGGAGCTGATCGCCGATGCCGAGCTCGCGGCAGAGCTGCGCGGCGGCGGGTTTTTCGGTGAGGAACGAGTCAGGGCCGCCCTCGATGACGCAGCCGTCGATGGTTTCGGAGGCGATGACGCCGCCGAGACGCCCTGCCGCTTCGTAGAGCGCGAATTCGACGTCCTGGCCGGCACGGCGCGCTTTCTCGAGCGCCCACGCAGCGCTAAGACCGGCGATGCCGCCGCCGAGGATGGCAATTCTCTTCGTCATGAATTCAAAAGCGGATGCCTGGCTACCAGCCCGTGGCCTGTGGCCAGCAGCTGGACAGGCTCTGGCTACAGGCTACAGGCTTCGCGTTACGAGTGCGCTACCTCTAACTGAATCAGATTATGCGCTTCGCATCCAGGGGAAGCGCCGGTGTCCGCATCCGGCGCGGGGTGGTAGCCGCGCGGCTGGTAGATGCAGCATGGCTCCTCGGCGAGGACGTCGCCGGTGACGGCGTAGGCGCGAGCGCGCGAGCCTCCACAGATGTTGCGGAACTCGCAGGCGCCGCACTTGCCGTGGAGGAGGTCTGCATCGCGCAGCTTCAGGAAGATGGGCGACTCCTGGTAGATGTGCGCGAGCGTGTCCTGGTGGAGGTCGCCGCCTTCGATGGGCAGGAATCCGCTGGGGTAGACCTTGCCGATGTGGGAGATGAAGACGAAGCCGCGTCCGTCATTGACGCGCTTGGTGGCCCAGCCGACAGCCTGCAACTCGGAGCCGCGCCCGGGTTGGGCGGTGGTGTCGGCCCAGCCATGGGTGGGGCGGGCGCCGGCGTCGTCGTGAATACCGACTGTCGGACGGCCTTCCTTCATGCGCTGCTGGATGAGGTAGCGGCGGTAGTGCATCGCTTCGGTGGTCTTGATGGCGAAGGGAACGCGCTTGGTGAGCTGCCACATTTTGGCGAAGACGTCTTCGAACTCCTGGCCGGTGAGCAGGTCGGCAACCTGGCCGCGGCCCACGGGCACGAGGAAGAAGAAGCTCCACATAGCGATCCGTCTCGCGGTGAGGAGCACGGAAAGATCGTCGAGATCGGAGATGTTGAGGCGGCTGACAACGGTATGGACCTGGATGGGCAGCCGGGCCTCGTTCGCCCACTCGATGGCCTGGAGGGTACGCGCCCAGGTGCCGGGGATGCCGCGGATGGAATCGTGAATTTCGGGCACGGAGCCGTCGAGGGAGACGGCGAGGCGCGACAGGCCGGAATCCTTCATGCGGAAGATGGCGTCGCGAGTGAGCAGCGGCGTGGCGCTGGGGGTGAGCGCGGCGTGAACGCCGCGATCGGCCGCGTGGCGGATGAGCTGGAAGATGTCGAGGCGCTTGAGCGGGTCGCCACCGGTGAAAACAAAGAGGGGAACCTGGAGCTCAGCAATCTGGTCGATGAGATTGGTGGCCTCGGCGGTGGTGAGCTGGCTGGGGTGGGCCAGGGGCTGCGCGGAGGCGCGGCAGTGCTTGCAGGCGAGGTCGCAGGCCTGCGTGGTTTCCCAGATGGCAAGGAACGGCGCGCGGTCGTAGTCGAGCGAGGTCATGGCCTGGTGGATGTCCATGGAAACAGGGTGGCAGGGAGGGGTCCGGGTGGGATGTGATCCAGGTCACAATGGCAGCGGACAGCGTCGAGAAGACGCTGGATCGAATGGGTCCTTTGGGGAAGCGGATTACGATGAATGGTTCCGAGCTATGCCACAGTGGAGAGCGCCATGAGCAGCGGAGAGCGGGGAGCAGGATTCGCGACGCGGTTCGTGAAGGGTTCGATGCCCGTCTTGCTTGTCCTGGGATTGCTGTACGCGCTGAGCCGGAAGCCGCGCCAGGACATTCCGGAAGTAGTCCTGGCAGAGGCTCTGTGTGCGGTCGCGCTGTGGCTTGGCTGGCGCTGGATGCAGGGGACGTTTGTGACGAGGTGGGCCGGCAGGCTGTTTGCGGCGTATCTGGCACTCGGTCTGGTTCTGCTCCCGTTTGCCGTCGTGCTGACGATGGGACAGATTACGCTCATGATTCTGCTGATGGCGGTTCCCGTCATGCTGTGGGACCTGTTCGTCCGGCAGCCGCATAAAGGGCGATTTGCCCGTGCGCGCGCGGAGCGGCGCGGTCGTCTGGAGTAGGAGCGGCGGATCGCCGGAGCGGTCATGCGGTTCGCGCTCTGGATACAATGTCCCCAGCCTATGGCCGATTCCCCAGTCGTCGCCGACAGCACGCCCCAGTCCCGCGCCCTCGGCAAGACAAGAGCCGTCTCGCTCATCGTGCTGCTGGCGGTGCTGGGGCTGTGCCTTGCTGTGTCGTGGAAGACCCGCGACACCATGGCAAGTCTCGGATTCCTGCGCAACGGCGCGCGGCAATCGCTGGTGGACCTGCGCCCCTGGCAGACGGCGCAGACGCTGGCGGCGCTGGCAGTGACATCGGAAGAGAAGCAGTACGCGCGCGAGGCCGAACACCTGGCGGACCACGAAGTGGACGACGCCTTTGCGGCGGCGTTGCGGACCGCCGAACTGCAGGCGCGGCATCGCGTGCTGACCGGCGAGGCGCTGGCGGTTTCGCAGCGCGTGACGGCGCTGCAACAAGTGGTTGCGCGGGACAACGCTACCGTGAACCAGCTGAAGGCTGCGCAGCCGGCTCCTTCCAGCAAAACTCCGGCCGACTCCACAGAGCAGAGCGAGGCGTTGCAACTGGCCGAGGCTCAGCTCAGCCTGGATACAGATAACCTAACCGACGCGCAGCACGAGCTGGAGCGCGCCAGCGGCGACCAGACGGTGCAGATTCAAAGCGAGCTGGCGGCGCATCAGACTGAGACCAGCAGGCTGGACAGCGCGCAGAACAGCGGCAGCCCCATCGCCATCGTTTCCACAAAGAGCCACAGAACGCTGGCTGCGCGCCTGTCCGCCTGGATGGAGCAGCGCAGCCGCTCTTCGTCCCTGGCGCAGGCGCAGACGGAAGCGCAAAACGATGTGCGCACGCTGACCGCCCAAAAGACCGCGCTGGAAGCGCAGGCCGATGCGGCGGCCAGCGGCCCGGTGACGCTGGCGGGGCTCGAGGATCGCAGCATCAGGCGGCAGGTTCTTGCCATTGACGAGAACCGCATCCAGACCGATCAGCAACTGGCGGCGGTTTATCAGAAATGGGGCAACCAGGTTCTCCTCCAACATCGGATCGTGCTGTATCTGATCCTGCAGTCGGTGGAAGTGATCGTCTTCATCCTGCTGTGCATGATCCTGGGCGACGCCGTGGTGCGCCGCCTGATGGCGCGTCCCGCATTCGAACGCAGGGAGACGCAGACGCTGCGGACCATTCTCGAAGTCGGCGTGCAGGTGATCGGCATCGCGCTGATCGTGCTGGTCATCTTCGGGACTCCGCGCGAGACGGCCACCATGATCGGGCTGGCCACCGCGGCGCTGACCATTGCCCTGCAGGATTACATCCTCGCCTTCCTGGGGTGGTTCATGCTGATCGGGAAGAACGGCATCCGCGTCGGCGATACGGTGGAGATCAACGGGGTGTGCGGCGAGGTGATCGAGCTGGGGCTCTTCAGCACCGCCTTGCTGGAGACCACCGGACTGGCGGAGAAGGGCGAGCCCACCGGACGCCGCGTCTCCTTCATGAACGGCTATGCGATTCGCGGCCAGTTTCTCAACTTTTCCAGCGAAGGGCAGTGGCTGTGGGACGAAATCACGGTGCGGGTTCCGGCCGGGGAAGACGTCTACGAGATCGCCAGGCAAGTGCAAGCGGCGGCGCGGGAGGAAACCCAGGAAAATGCGCGCCAGGCCGAGCAGGAATGGAAGCGAGGCCCGCGCACCACCAGCCTGACCCGCCTGAGCGCGGAACCGGTGGTGCTGCTGCGGCCCAACGATCCGGGCGGCATCGACATCCAGGTGCGGTACGTCACGCGCGCTTCCAGCCGGGCGGAAATGCGCGACCGTCTGTACCGGCACATCATCGAGCTGTTCAAGGAGAGGAAGCGGGTTGCGGCGCCGGAGCCGGTGGGGTGAGAAAGCCAGGCGAAGGGTTGCCTCGTTCGCCAGGTTCGGGACGAGATTATCGGTCCGGAAAGGATTGGCGCAGCACGGTATACTGGTAGACGTGACCGCTATCACAGCCGACCCCGTTCTCAACGCCTCAGCAACGCGGACTCAGGGTTCCGAAAAACGCGTTTTGCTGCTCAAGCCCCGCGGCTTCTGCGCGGGGGTGGTTCGCGCCATCGACATTGTCCGGATTGCTCTGGAAACCTTCGGCGCGCCCATCTACGTCCGCAAAGAAATCGTCCATAACCGTTTTGTGGTGAACGAACTGGCGGAGAAGGGCGCGATCTTTGTCGACGACATCCACCAGGTTCCGGAGGGCGCGCGGGTGATCTACTCGGCGCACGGCGTTTCTCCGGCGGTGCGCGAGCAGTCGAAGGAACGGAAGCTGAAGGTCATCGACGCGACCTGCCCGCTGGTGACCAAAGTGCACGTGGAGGCGGTGAAGTTTGCCCGCCAGGGATATTCGCTGGTGCTGATCGGGCACCGCGACCACGACGAGATCGAGGGCACGCTGGGCGAAGCGCCGGACGTGACCCAGGTGGTTTCCAGCGTCCAGGAAGTGCGGACGCTTGAGGTTCCGGACCCGGAGCGCGTGGCGTATCTGACCCAGACCACGCTTTCGCTGGACGAGTCGCGGGACATTATCACGGCCCTGAAGCAGAAGTTTCCAAAGATCGTCGGGCCGCACTCGCAGGATATCTGCTACGCGACGGAGAACCGGCAGGTTGCGGTGAAGAACGTCGCGCACAGTGCGGACCTGGTGCTGGTGGTGGGCTCGAACAACAGCTCGAACTCCAACCGCCTGGTGGAGGTTTCGCGCAACCTGGGCACCCGCGGGTATCTGATCGATAACGCCGAGGCCATCCATCCGGAGTGGCTGAAGGACGTGTCGAACGTGGCCGTCACCGCGGGCGCATCGGCGCCGGAGATCCTGGTGGAAGGCGTGATCACCTACCTGAAAAGTAATGGCTTCGGCACGGTGGATGAGGTCGAGGTGATGCCGGAGAACGTGCGTTTCGGGTTGCCACCGGAGATCGTACAAGCTATCCAGTCGGCTCCAGGCAGCACTTCGGCGACTGTCTAAGGCTCACAAACGGGCATCGCACCAGGGTAGGAGCGGTTTTTGATCGGAATGAGTACAGCGGCAGAAGACGGCCGGCCCCAGTCCATCACCAGCACGGTTGTGCCTGCGGGAAACCTGCGCTTTGGGCGGGTTGACGCGCCTCTGGAAGCGGTGGGCGAAGCCATCGCGCGGGCGCGGGAGTGTCTGCTGGCGAGGCAGCATGCGGAAGGCTACTGGAGCGGGGAACTGGAAGCCGACGCCATGCTGGAAGCGGACTATATCTTCCTGCACGTGCTGCTGGGCACCGGCGACGAGGGCAAGATGCGGCGCGCGCTCGCGGAGATCCTGCGCTACCGCAACGAGGATGGAAGCTGGTCGCTGTATCCCGGCGGCCCGGGGAATGTCAGCCTGGCGGTGAAGTGCTACTTCGCGCTGAAGCTGATGGGGTGGTCGGCGCACGATCCGCTGATGACGGAGAGCCGGGAGTGGATTCTGGCGCACGGCGGTGTGACCGCCTGCAACACCTTCACGAAAATCTACCTCTGCTCGCTGGGCCAGTACGACTACGATGCGGTGCCGGCCATTCCGCCGGAGATCGTGCTTTTCCCGAACTGGTTCTGGTTCAACATCTACGAGATCTCCTCGTGGTCGCGGGCCATTCTGGTGCCGCTCTCCATCGCTTACGCCAAAAAGCCGTTCAAAAAGATCGCGCCGGAGCAGGGAATCAGCGAGCTTTTTGTGGGTGGCCGCGAGAAGGCCAATCTGCACCTGCGCTGGGACCGCGAGAAGATCGCCGGCTGGCGCAATTTCTTCCTGCTGCTGGACCGCATGACGCACTGGCTGGAGCGAATTCACATCCGGCCGCTGCGCTCGATCGCGCTCAGGAAGGCGGAGAAGTGGATGCTGGAGCGGCTGGAAATGTCCGACGGCCTGGGCGCCATTTACCCCGCCATCCTGAATTCGATCATCGCGCTGCGCTGCCTTGGGTACTCGCTCGACGATCCGCAGGTGATCCGCGCGATGGACGAGTTCGAGAAGCTGGGGATCGACTCCCCGAGCGGGACCGAGCACTACCCGGAGCCGACGTTCCGCATGCAGCCGTGCATGTCTCCGGTATGGGATACGGCGCAGGCGGTTTACGTGCTGGGCGAGGCCGGTGTGCCGCGGAACGATCCACGGCTGCTAAAGGCCGCCGACTGGATGCTGGCGAAAGAAGTGCGGCACAAGGGCGACTGGGCGGTGAAAAACCGCAGAGCGCAGCCGGGCGGATGGTACTTCGAGTTTAACAATGAGTTTTATCCGGATGTCGATGATTCAGGGCAGGTTCTGCTTGCGCTGAATAAGGTCGATAATCCCCGTGAGCGCTATCAGTACGACGTATGCCAGCGCGCCATCGAGTGGATCTTCTCCATGCAGTGCCGGAACGGGGGCTGGGCCAGCTTCGACAAAGACAATACGAAGATGATCTTCCAGCACATTCCCTTCGCGGACCATAACGCGATGCTGGATCCGCCGACGGTCGATATTACGGGGCGAATCCTGGAGACGCTGGCGACCTACGGCTATACGCGCAAGGACCGGCGCGTGGAGAAGGCGATCAAGTTCATCTACGCCGAGCAGGAGCCGGACGGGAGCTGGTTCGGGCGCTGGGGCGTGAACTACCTGTACGGAACGTTCCTGGTGCTGCGCGGGCTGGAGGCTATCGGGGTGTGGAACCACGAGCCGCAGATCCAGCAGGCGGCGGAATGGATACGCAGCGTGCAGAACGCGGACGGGGGCTGGGGCGAAACGTGCGGGAGCTACGACGACCCGGTAACCCGCGGTATCGGGCCGAGCACGCCTTCGCAGACGGCATGGGCGATTTTGGGGCTGCTGGCGGCCGGGGATACACGGAGCGATTCGGTAGCCAAGGGTATTCGCTGGCTGCTGGAGCATCAAATTGTTGACGCGCAGGGACTGGGCCACTGGGACGAGAGCATGGGCGAGGGAAGAACCCGGCAGGCGCTCTATACCGGCACCGGGTTCCCGCGGGTGTTTTACCTGGCGTACCAGTTGTATCGCGATTACTTCCCGCTGCTGGCGCTGACGAACTACAAGCGCACGATGGATAAGGAAGCTCAGGCCGGAGCATAAGCCGGCATCACTCGCAGTTTTGACACGGAGGACGAGACCGAATGGCAGTCCCTATATCCCAGGCCTGGACGGTGGCCACGTACGTCCTGAAGCAGAAGCTGAAAGGCCGCAAGCGGTTTCCGCTGGTCACCATGCTGGAGCCGCTGTTCCGCTGTAACCTGGCCTGCGCCGGATGCGGGAAGATCCAGTATCCGCCGCACATTCTGAAGCAGGAGCTGACGCCGGAGGAGTGCTTCCGCGCGGTGGAGGAGTCAGGCACGCCGATGGTATCCATCCCCGGCGGCGAGCCGCTGCTGCACCCGCAGATCGACAAGATTGTCGAAGGGCTGGTGGCGCGGAAGAAGTACGTCTACATGTGCACGAACGCGCTGCTTCTTAAAGAAAAACTTCACCTGTTTAAGCCCAGCAAGTATCTGTCGTTCTCCGTGCACCTGGACGGGCAGCGCGAGCACCACGATTTCTCTGTGTGCCGCGAGGGCGGATACGACGTCGCGATGGAGGGGATTAAGGCCGCAGTGGCCGCGGGCTTCCGCGTGACCACCAACACGACGCTGTTTGACGGCGCCGATCCGAACTCGGTGCGCGCGCACTTCGACGATCTGATGACCGTGGGCGTGGAGGCGATGATGGTGGCGCCGGGCTACACCTATGAGAAGGCGCCGGATCAGAAGCACTTCCTGGGGCGCGCACGCTCCAAGCGCCTCTTCCGCGCGATTTTGTCGAATCGGAAGAAGAGCTGGAAGTTCAACTCGAACTACCTGTATCTGGAATTCATCATGGGTAAGCGGGACTTCCGCTGCACGCCGTGGGCGATGCCGGCCTTCAGCATCTTCGGGTGGCAGAAGCCGTGCTACCTGCTGCAGGATGGCTACGCGGACACCTTCCAGGAACTGCTGGACTCGACCGACTGGGACAATTACGGGACCGAGAGCGGCAACCCGAAGTGCGCGAACTGCATGGTGCACTCCGGCTACGAGGGCACCGCAGTCAACTACACGTTCGGCTCGCTGAAAGGGCTGTGGGAGACGGCGAAGGCGATGAGCAAGCTCTATCCGGATAAGGGCGCGCTCGATCTCCTGAATGAACCGGTTCGCCCGGCGCACAGCTTCAATCCACTGGTGCAGATCGAGACGCATGTGACGGTGGAAGAGGAGACGCGCGTATGAGCCATTCCGCCACTCCGGAAACGCACAAGCAGTCCGCGGCCTTCGATCCGAACAGCGTGGAAGTGATGGACGGCCGCGAGAGGGAACAGCTCGAGGGCTGGATTCCCTCGCTGGCCAGCGAAGCGGAAATTCGCGAGGCGTTGGAGAAGGCCTTCGATTATCGCGGCGACGTGACGCTGACGCTGAAGGATGGGCGGGTGGTGCATGGCTACGTCTTCGATCGGCGGCCGGGCGCGACGCTGGCCGAATCGGCAGTCCGCATCATCCCAACCGGTGAGCGAACCAGGCTCGCCATCCCCTACGCTGAAATTGCCGCGCTGGCGTTCACCGGCCGCGACAACGCCGCAGGCAGGACTTTCGACGCGTGGGTGCGAAAGTACTGGGAGAAGAAGGCTGCCGGCGAGAAGGACATCGCCATCCAGCCGGAATCGCTGGAGGGCTGAACGCGGTTTGCATCAGGAGGCGAGTTCGCTCGCACCGCAGGCTGCCAAATCGCGCAGCACTCTGCTGCAAGTCTTTCCGTTTCGTCATTTGGGCGAAATGATCTCCTCATCCGGCAGAATCTGTGTCTTTCTGTCGCGGGAGTACGTCCAACCACCAACAGTTCCGCACACCCTTCCACACCTCGGAGGCTGATTGTTTCGCAGTTATCTCGTTGCTGCACTGGCTCTATCCCTATCCGCTGGCTGTTGGGCTCAGCAGAGCTCAGCTCCCGCGCCCGCTGCGCAAACAGCCCCGGCCTCGCAACAAACCCCGTCAGGCGCCACCCAACCGGCCAGCGCCAAACTCCCTGAGGCTCCGGCGCCGCAGACCGCGCCCCCCAAGCCGCCCCCTCAGCCGAAACGCATCCTGGGCATCATGCCGAACTACCGGGCCGTGAGCGCGGGCGTGAAGGCACCGCCGCCCACACCCCGTGTGCTGTTCAAGGTCGCGACCGAAAACAGCTTCGACTATTCGGCGTTTGTCTTTGTCGGGGTCACCTCGCTGCTGGCGGAGGGCGACGACTCCCACGCGCAGCTGGGCAAGGGCGTAGGCGGATTCTGGGCCTATTACTGGCGCGGCTACCTGGACAAGACGGACGGCAACTACATGGTCGACTTCGTTTTTCCCTCGCTCCTGCACGAAGACGAACGTTATTACGCCAAAGGGGTGGGCGGCTTCTGGAACCGCGGCGTCTACGCGGCGACTCGCATCGTGATCACCCCGCATGACAACGGGCGGAACGGATTCAACGGGGCGGAAATTCTCGGGCGCGGCGTCTCGCAGGGGATCTCACTGGCCTACTATCCCAGTGCGACGCAGACGGTGAGCGGATTCTCGTCAAAGTTCGCCTACGCCCTAGGCCGCGACGCGCTGACCAACGTTTTCCGCGAGTTCTGGCCCGATATCAATAGCCACGTTTTTCATCATCATCCCACCTCAGGCGACTGATCGACCGAGGGTCGCACAGCAAAAGGCCGCACCCAGGGGAGCGGCCTTTCGGCTTTGTGGGCACCCCTACTGGTGCATGCTTGTGATGACGATTTCCACCTTGTACAACACTGTGGATTCAATGGTGCAAAGCTTGTTGAACTGCGCAAGCGCGTCATCCGCGGCCAGATCGGGATGAACCGTCTTCCAGTGCTCCATGTAGTGCTGGTCCGCCTGCAGGAAAGCATCCCAGGAAGGGAAGATATCGACTGTGCTCTCCAGGGAGCGATCCTTTGCACCGGTGGGAAAGATCTGAACGTTCAACGCCCAGCCGTCCTCGACGCCATCCTTGACCATCGCCTCCGCCAGCGGCTTCCATACTTTATTCTCGTAGGCGATCCACGCGTCGACGTCGGGGACGCTCATGGAGTTGAAGACGAGGTAGTCGCCCTCTTTGGCCTCTCCGACCAGGGTCTGGTATTGAGTGATGTTGTCGTAGACCAGGGTGCCGGCGGCCGCGTGTTCCTCCCGCCACTCGTCGAGGGTCGAGGTGACGCCCGCCTTTTTCAAGGCTGCGGCGAGCTCGTCTCCCGTAAGCGGCGCGTTGGGCAGCCCGTTGTAGAACGTCACGACAGCGTAATCGCAGGGCGCGTCCGATCCCGCGGGCATGATCGTCCGCAGGGTAATCCAGCCCGCAATGGCCCCCGAGTCCACGCGCGACTGCTCCAGCTTGCGCACATCGCCGTTGATCAGAGTGGCGAAGTCGGCGTTCTTTCCGGGCTTCACCTTCACGCAGGATATGGAGTGGTAACCGGTGGGCGCCTGCTGGGCAGCAAGCGTGACGGAGAGCGCCGCGGCCAACGCCGCGCCCCAGGCAATACGACACATGGTCGTCATTTGGATCCTCCCTCGGCTTTCAAGATTCCGTTAGCTCGTCTGGGGGGAGTTCGTCTGGCGGGCGTGGATGACTATACAGGAATCGCAGATCGGCTGCGGGCAAGAGCGAGTTTGCCGCCCAGTCCCGACCGGGCTGACGGGGCGCAACACCGTGGCCGGGGACTGGAGCCCGCGCGTGAAGGGAAGAGATGACGCGAACGGGCGGGGGTGAATCGTGAGGACTTACTTGTCGAGGACGTGCAGTTCTTTGCCCGGTTTGAAGCGTACGGCTTTGCCGGGGGCGATGCTGACCTCGGCGCCGGTGCGGGGATTGCGGCCGATGCCGGTCTTACGCGGGCGGACGTTGAAGACTCCAAAGCCGCGGAGCTCGATGCGCTGGCCTTCGGCGAGAGCCCGCTTGAGGGTCTCGAAGACGGTGTCGACAGCAGCCTCTGCCTTGTTGCGCTGGAGGCCGGTACGCTCAATCACGTGGTGAATGATGTCCTGTTTTATCAAGGTTTTCCCTCGTCGCGCAGAGTGTTCAATCTAAAGCTGATCGTAAGAAGCTTTTCCCTCATTGTCAATGCGAGGGAGCCTCCCGTAAGATGCAATTCATACTCGGATAGTCTGATCTGGCGGACAGAGGCGCGGCGAAGAGCGGCGGGCTGCGCCGGTCTGTAGTCCAATGATGCCGCACCCACGAGGAGAACGATGTCGATTAAAAGCGATCGCTGGATCCGCGAACAGGCCCTGAAGGGGATGATTGAGCCATTCAGCGAGAAGCAGGTGCGCGAGGGAGTCGTCTCCTACGGGCTGTCGTCCTACGGCTACGATCTGCGGGTTTCCGACGAGTTTCGCATCTTTACCAACGTGAACAGCGCCGTCGTCGATCCCAAGAAGTTCGACGAGCGGTCCTTCGTCGAGGTGCGGGGCGAGAGCATTCTGGTCCCGCCCAACAGCTTCGCTCTGGCGCGTTCCGTCGAATATTTCCGGATTCCGCGGGACGTTTTGACCATTTGCGTGGGAAAATCCACCTATGCGCGGTGCGGCATCATCGTGAACGTGACCCCGTTCGAGCCGGAGTGGGAAGGCTTCGTGACTCTTGAGATCTCGAACACGACGCCGCTGCCGGCGCGTGTATACGCGAACGAGGGATTGTGTCAGATTCTGTTCTTCCAGTCGGACGAACCGTGCCAGATCAGCTATGCTGACCGGAAGGGCAAATACCAGAAGCAGCAGGGAATTGTGCTGCCGAAACTGTAAGGCCGTATGGACGACGACGGGGCAACACGGCAGGGACGGATCGGGCTGCTGAACTTTGAGCCGATACGCGTCGCTGGTTTTCGCGAGATTCTGGAGCGCGGAAACTATGCGGTCGCCGCGGGCCAACTGCCGAACCTCCTCAAAGAGGCGGAGTTTGACCTGCTGATGGTCGCCCTGCGCGATCGGGAGCTGACGCGCGAACTGCTGACGAACCTCAAAAGCTGGCAGCCGCGGGTGCGCGTGATGGTCGTGAGCCCACAAACGGACGACGAAACCATCCTGTGCATGATTTCCGGCGGCGCCAAGGGCTGGCTGGACGATGCGGCGACCCCGGACCAGGTGCTGCAGGCGGTGAGCACGGTTCTGCGGGGATCCATTTGGGCGCCGCGGCGGATCCTCTGCATGGTGGTCAACCGGGTGGTGGATGGCACGCGTCCGGCCTTCGGACCGCGGACGCGGTTTACGGAGCGCGAACAGGACGTCCTGCGGCAGCTGGTGCTGGCGCGGTCCAACCGTGAGATCGCGCAGGCTCTCAGCATTCGGGAGCAGACCGTGAAGTCGTACATCGCGCGGATGATGCGGAAGGTCGGAGTCGACAATCGAATCGCGCTCTCGCTGCGCGTGGCCGACGGCGGCGAGGCATTCACAAAAGAGTCAGAGGGCTAAGGCGGGGTCGTTTCCGGGATCGCCAGTACAGGGAAGCATTGCGTCTGGGGCAGGTCCGGGGGAATGGCGGCGCGCTGGAGGGGTCAATGTTCGAGTAAACAGAAGATCCGTTATCGGACGTACGATCTCTGACCCGTCGTTCCCACATCCGTTCGTGTTGTAGAACGCCCCGCATGCGGCGCCCATGAAGCTAATTAGCGCTCCTGGGCAGACGGGCGGATGTTCGGCCTGCGTGCGGGCCATAATGCGTGAAGAGGTCGCTATGACGAGGACGCTGTGGGCTCTCCTGCTCGCCTGTTCCGCCACTTTCGCCCTGGCACAGGCGAATAACACCGTCTACGTAAGGAAATTTCTCGCGCCGAACGGCACCGTCGGCCAGGCAGTGACTGCGGCGCAGGCCACGTGCGATCCGTCCACGGTCTGTACCGTCGTCTTCGATCCATCGCTGGTTCCCTCTCCGGCGGGGTCGATGCCCGAGAAGTGTGCACGGTGCATCTGGCAGGACTACCGAACCGGATCCGGTGTCCCGGGATCGGGGATCGTGGCGCGGCAGATAACCAAACTACCCAGGGTCGATGTGGCTTATCCCGACTTTTCCTTCGGGCAGCCGATCAAGGGGATTGCAGTGGGCAACGGTTCGTGCACGAGCAATGCGACGATCACCGTCTCGGCGCCGGCTTATTCGCAGGATGGCACGCAGGCTATCGCCGTGGGCTACTGCGTGAATGGGACGCTGAAGCCCTTCATCCGTTTTCCCGGCGGGGGGTATACGTCGGCGGCCACGGTGACCATTACCGGCGGGGGCACCAGCGGAGCGGCGGGGACGGTGGTGCTGGTGGGCGCGGCGGGTCAGGCCGATCCCACCGGTACGAACGATTCCTCCTCGGCCATTCTGAACGCGGTGGACTACGCGCAGACCTACGGGGCGGCCAACCGGCGCGGGGGCACCGAGCCGGGAGCGACACCGCTGGTCTACATCCCGAAAGGCACCTACAAGCTGCTGGACACGGTGCGTGTTCCCTGCGACTTACATGTGGCGGGCGACGGCGAAAACGCCACCATTCTGGAGCCGGCGACCGATAGCGAGAACGCACTGACGTTCTATCCGGGCGTGATCAATGCCAGGGACAACTGGGTTTACAGCGGCTCGCTGACGGACCTGTCGATCGGCGCGATCGGCGGGCACAGATATCAGGCAACGGAACTGGAGCTGCAGAGTTGCGGCGCCGATCAATACGATCATGTGCGCATCTATGGAGGCGGCGGACGCGGGATGGAGACATTTGGGGCCGGAGCGGAACGCCAGGAAGCCAGTAACATCGAAATCGACGCGGTACGCTGGCCGCTGCTGTGGGCCGGCAATGAAAATCACCTGCGCAAACTGAACATCGCCGCTCCGGGCATGTCTTCGGATAACTATTGCTGGTCGGTCGCGGACTGCGTGAACGGCGTTTACCCTAACTATCGGTGGACGGACGGAAAGCTGGTATCCGCGAGCGGCAATGGGACCAGGGCCAGTTTCTACGTGATCGGCAAGTATGCCGGCGGCAGCGGCGATTCGCCATCCACATCGCCACTGGTGGCCGGTCACACGTTCACGGTTGGGGGGACCAGCAACCTCGACGGAACCTACACAGTGACCGCGGTGAGGAACAATGTAGCTCGCGATCCCTCAGGAAACTGCACGCCATCGCACGAGTGTTTTGAGGTGCAGGCGGCTTCCGCAGTCAGGGGTGATGCCACTCTGGGAGTCAGCACGACGGCGACTTTTGCCCGCGGCGCGTACGTCATGACCGTTGCTTCAGCGACCGGTTTTGACCCAGGTGCGTTCATCCGAGGCGCGGGCATACCGGCGATGACGCGCGTGGTCGCGGCCAGGGGTGTGACCATTACCGTCGATCAGGCTTTCACCGCGAGTGAGAGTGAGGAGACGGTCGCGGTGGCTGCCGGATGGTGGCCGACGCTGCTCTCCACCAATAACGCGGCGGTGTTCCTGCACGGCGCCGATGTGGTTGTCGAGGACGGGTCGATCAAGTCCCTCTGGTACGCGGGGGCTTTCGACGTGGAAGGCGTATTCGGCAGCCGCATTCAGAGTTTCTATCTGGAAGGCTATCCGGTGAATGGAATGCCTACCCTGAACAGTTCCCTGCGTGAGGGGAACCTGCCTCCTGAAACCACGCTGACGGGAACGCTGTCCCAGACGAGCTGCAACAGCCAGTCCAATATTTGCCCGGTGCCGGTCGCTTCGACGCTCTGGTTCTATAACTACGTGAACGACCCGATGGACATTATTGGCTTCACCCTCAACAGCGCGGGGGCGGCTACGATTCGGCTGCTGCCGCCGGATTACATCTATGGCAGCACCGCGGCCTCAGTAGTCGGCAACGGAGTCCGGAAGGGACAATGGGAAGACGTGAGTGCCATCTTTGCCGGCGACGGTAAGATGTATGTCGTCGCGCGTAACCTCAGCACCTCGACCGCCCCCTCCGGCACGTCATGGCCGAGCGGCAGCCTGGTTGTGCTGGACCCCCAGGAAAGCACCGGAGCGAACATGGGCTCCCTGCTCTACGCCGACAACCACGGCTCGGCCATCGATGGCCCGGGAAACGGCTGGTGGTATAACTGCGTGGACAACAGTCGGAATCCGTGCGCCTCCATCCTCGCCGGCACCATCCCCAACGACATGACCACCTTCACCTACGGGCAGCGGGGATCGTCAGCCGGAGTGGGCGCGAACATTACCTCCCTGGACAACGAAATCTGGGGGACCCCGTTCAGCGCGGGCAACGAGCCGCTCGGCAACTCCTACATCAAGGTGGTGGGGCGCAGCGGGAACATCACGGTTCTCAGCGGAGTCATCCCCGGCTGGAACAGTTACGACCAGTCGTTTCAGGCCGGGGAACTTTTGCAGGATGGCTTCGTTAATGTCCGCGCGGCGGACGGAACCTGCCCCCCCAGCCAATACCGCAACCTGGACGAGAACATCTCCTGGAATAACGCTACCGGCTCCTGCAACGGATGGGGCATCAAAACCTTCGCGCCGCTGACCCCCGACGCCGATACCGGCGCCGCTCTGGGATCCTATAACCAGCAGTTTGTCAGCAGCTACTGCTCCTACGATACGGGCGCAACCTCCGGCGCCCACGCCACCATGCGCTTCTGCCTCCTTGGAGGCCCCGCAAATCCCGCCAAACTTGAATGGGATACCTGGAACGGATCGGCATGGACGCCCGCCGAAGTGCTGACCAGGTCCGGGCTGTCGCTTTTGGGTGGGCACACCTACTCGCGGCATACGATCGTGACTGCGTTGCTCCAGCCAGACAGTGTGGCTGCAAACACCTGCGCACCTCAGAGCGCGACCGTTCGCGGTCTCGCTTCCGGCGACCATGTCATCAATCGCGACGTGGTTCCCCGCTTCCTGGCAGGTCTCGCCCTCGATGGGGTTCTCGTCACCGGAAGCAATACGGTCTCGCTGAACTTCTGCAATAACACCTCCAGAGCGATCACGCCGCCCAGCGGCACTTACACCTTCGACGTGGAGCAATAGGCGGCTGATCCGCGAGGTTTCTCTCAGGCGCCAGCGCGGCAGGCGGTGCGGTAGGATTCGAGCGCCAACGCGGAGAACTCTGGCGGGGGGGCCGTTGCCCGCCAGCCTTGTGGATCGACGAAGCGGCCCGGATCGAAACGCCACGTATTGTGGCCGTGGCGGACATAGACAAAGAGGCCCGGATCGGCGACGCGCTGCACGCGGTGACGGCGCTGCGTGAACTGGCGGATGAGCGCTGCGTCCTCGGCGAGGTTGGCCTCCGGATAGCGGACGCCCTCGCGCAGGAGCGATTTGCGAAACATGAGCGTGCCGCCGTGAATATCGCCGACGAACATGCGATGGTGCAGATCGCCGGTGAGAGTCCAGAAACGCGCCGCGGGCATTTCCAGCACATGCGTGTTGACGAGGCCGGTGACGTCGCAGCTCCCCGCGATGAGTGGCGCGGCCTGCTCGGCAAGGCGGCGCGGCCCATACCAGTCGTCGTCGTCCCAGTGAGCGATCAGCTCGCCCTGGGCCAGGTCGCAGGCCAGGTTGCGTTTGGCTCCGATGGTCATGCGGCTGGAAACGCGCGCGTAGCGGACGCCGGGGCGGTGTTCGAGGAGGTCGCCGACCGGGTCGGATCCGTCGTCGATGACCACCAGTTCCCTGCTGGGATACGTCTGCGCGTCGAAGCACGCGAGAGTGAGACGGAGGAAGGCGCGGCGGTTGTGCGTGGGCATGATGCAGGAGATGAGCGGCTGCGGCGGCGATGGATCGGCCACAGGCGCGGCTGGGAGGGGCGAGAGGAGCGCGCGGATTTTCTCCACCGGTTCCGGCGACCAATATGGACCAGAGATTGTCTTGGGGCTGGTATTGGCCGCGTGGATGGAGCCGATGGTCAGCGCGGGATCGCTCAGGTCGAGGCGGTCGGCGACGGGAATGCGCGCGATGAAGCGGACGTCCTCGCCAATCTGGGAGGGTTCGAAGCGGCAGCGCTCCCAGGCGGCGCGCGTGTAGAAGAGCGCGCCCAGCCACGCCCGGCCCGGGGCGCGATAGGTATAGCGGAAGGCCTGCTCGCGCTCGCGATGGAGATAGTACATGGTCGTGGTGCCGCAGGCCTGGAAGTGCGTGCCGCGCATGGCCTCGAGCTGGGTGCGGATACGGCCGGGAGCATACCAGTCATCGTCGTCCCAGTGCGCGATCCAGGCGCCGCGGGACTGCTCGCAGGCGAAGTTGCGCTTGACGCCGACCGTTGACTTGCCCTCGAGGCGGAAGTAGCGGATGCGAGGGTCGGGCGGGATGAGATCCGCGACGGGATCGGGGCCGTCGTCCACAACGATTAACTCGAGGTGGGGGTAATCCTGCGCGGCGAAGCAGGCCAGAGCCGCGGGGATAAACCCGCGCCGATTGCAGGTGGGCATGATGCAGCTCACCAGCTCGGGTTCAGGCTGAAGCTTCGGCGCATCGAGGACGCGAGCTTCGCACACAGCTACGGCTGGTTCGGGCTGCTGCGTCTCGAGACGGATCTGAATGAGACCGGGAGGCGCGAAGTTAGGGCAGGCGTCTCCGCGGCAATGCTCGCGGTAGGCCGACTTCCCTCCCCTGAGACGGCGTCCGCAGAACTTGTCCTGGTAGCGGGACTTGCCGGCCTCGAATGCGCCGGCGGCCTCGGCAGTCCATGCGGAAGCAGGCGGCTCGGGAGCGCGCTCGACGTAAGCGCCGCAAGTCCACACGCCGAGGAAACCGGCGCGGTGTGCGCGGATGTTGTAATCCATCTCCCAGCAGACGCCGAAGGAATAACCTTCATCGGCCAGGCCGATGGCCTCGACCACCTCGCGGCGCACGGCGTAGCAGAAATCGGCGAGGCTGTGCAGCGGGCGCAGGCTGCGGCGCGCGGCGCCATAGCGGCGCTCGATCGCTCGGGCGGCCGGGGCGAGATCGGATTCAAGATGCGCAGCGTGCGGATCGGGGTTAGGCATCACGCACTGCTCGTTCCAGCAGCGATTGGTGGAGGGGCCGGTGAGCCCACAGCTCGGGACGCGCGTGAAGGTGGCCAGCAGCCGGCCGAGCCAGCCTGCCGCCGGCACGGCTCCGCATTCCAGGAGGATATAAACATCCGCGTGGATGGAGCGCGTGAGGCGATTGAAGCAGGCTGCATTGCCTGCACGCTCGCAATGAATTGCGGTCAATCCGCCATCGTCCGGGAGCGCCGCTTCTTCCTCCGACGACCAACCGCTGCGCAGAAGTACAAGACGCGCCTCAGCCGCGGTCGAACGCAGCGCGGCGAGCGTGCGCGCCAGCAGAGTGGGATCTCCCTGCACGGGAATGCCGATCGCGATGGAGACCTCCTGACTCATAGCGACTCGCTGGCCCTACCCGGCAGCCGGAGGCAGACGGGTTTCAATGCTCTTCACCTGGTTAGCGAGATCGGTGACCGTGCTGAGCTGGGTTTGCAATTGCTGCGTGGTGGTCGTGAGCTCAGCGATCTGCTGATCCCGCAGCGCCAGCTCGCTGGCCTGCGAGGTCTGCATCGTGGTGAACTGATTTTGCAGCGTGCCCACCAGGGTTTGGAGAGACTGAATGTTCTGGAGCGCGGGCTGCTCGGCAGTCTCGATAGTTGCCACGCGCGTCTGAAGCTGGTCCGCGGCCTGGTTCGCGGCGTTGATCTGCGTTTCAACCGCAGACTGGTTGGTCTGAACCGTCGCGTTCAGGTGATCGACCGCCGGCGGCGTGGGGATATAGTAGCGAACGGTGTTGCTGGAGTCGACGACCAGCGTTACCGACGACCCGGGCGGCACAGACGATGGCGCGGTGACGTAGTCGCCGAGATTCTGCGCGAAGGTGGAGGGATTGTACGTCTCGGTGGCGGCAACCTGAACGTTGGCATTCTGCAGGGCGGTCTTTGCCTGATCGACCGTCATGCCGTTGACCTGGGAGACGGAAACAGCAGCGGCTGCCGCGGCAGGACGGCTGAACTGACTGACGAAAGAATCGAGCGTGAGCTTGCCGACCGGCGTGGACTTTTGCAGCACCGCGGAGTAGGCGGACGACAGATTGAACTTGCTCGCCTGTGCCATGGTGTAGCGGAGGTTCTCACCGCTAACCGCGGCGTTGAGATTGGTGGGTGCGCCGGGCACCGGCTGCTTCGTGAACGCCGGCTCCGAAACGGCCCACTTGCTGAAGATCGCGGGCAGTGTGAGGCAGCAGAACTTTTCCATCATGACTTTCACCAGCGGGATCACGGGGATCAGCGAGAGCCAATAGCCGACGGTAGAGAAGGACTTCACGACTTTGCGCTTTTCAAGGTTACAAATCTGCGCGACCACACCATTCTGAATCGTGATGCAGGCCAGACCGACTCCCGTGCCTTCGGGCGCGGAGCGGTCGCAGGAGGCGCAGGTGGGCAGCAGAAGGTTGCAGAAGCAATCCTTGAGGTTCTCGAGGAGGACTCCGGCAAGGTCGATGAGGGCGTTCAGCGCGTCGATCCGGTATTTCTCCAGAGCCGGGTAGGCATCGAAGGCGGCCATCGTGGCAGGCATCTCGGAGATAGTGTTGGCGGTGCTGTTCAACACGTAAAGGGCGTTGACGCTGGGCGAGGATTCAGCAAAGGCCAGAGCCGTGGGATGGAGCTCGACGGGTGCATAGGTGGACTGGGTGAGCGCAGTCGCGGCGCCAGAGACGCTGACGAGGCTTGAGATGGATTCGCAGGAGACGAGGACCGACGCGCCGGAGGGCTGCAAGGCCATCCTTACCGTTGTGTTCACGCCGAGATCGACCTGTCCGATCTGCTTACTGCCCTGCAGAGCATCGAAGACGGTTACTTGTTTGTTGGAGGTGGATGCCGCGAGGCCGCTGACAAAGATCGCTGGTAACTCGGCCCCGGCGACTCCCGCATAAGTGCCTACGACGAGATCGTCGGTAAGATCGCCGGTAACTCCAGCGAGCGGCCAAGTGTTCGCTGGTTTCGCAAGGCCGCCGGTGGGATTGATTTCTCCTATGTAACTTTGCACTTCGTTGAAGGTGCCGCCGGATGAAGCCTCGCTGTTCACCGTGACGTAAAGCGTTCTCTCGAGGCTGACCAACTGTCCGATGGCATTGCATTCGGCTATTTGCGTAACGCTGACGTGATCGGCAAAGCCGATCGCCCAGATACCGCTTCCCTGCACCGATGCGAATACGGCTTCGTCCTGGGTCGCTGTGGTGAGAGTTACAAAAGCATGGGCGCCGGCGCTGCCCTGAATGCCCCAGCTGATGGATGCGCCGTTCAGCTCACCCACGGCAAAGAACGAATCGCTGGCATTGGTCTGTGTATTGGTCCCGGTGGCGATGACGTAGATGGATCTGCCGTCGGCGGAGACGGCGACGTCCTGCAGGGTCCAGTTGGTGGCATCGCCGGGGATAGGCGGTGTGACCGTGGCAGCAAGCTGACCGGTGGCGAGATCGTAGATGTCGAGACCTGGGCCTGCGCCGCACGCGAAAGCCCAGTGACCGGCGGGCAGGACGCGCATCCGGGTCATCAGCCCTTTGCCGAAAATGGTATCGATTGGGGCGTCGAGCGAATACTCCGGGAAGGGACGCATACCGGCGCGCAGCGAGCAGTACGTGCTGTCGCTCAGACGATCGAGGACGAAGCGATAGAAGTCTTCCAGAAGCGCCGCTTCCCTGCGCGAAATGTAGACGTCGCGAGTCAACAACGGCTGGACATACTGAATGACCAAATTCGTGAGCGCCGAAAACAGCGCCTGGGCATCGGTGACCTGCTTGTCGGAGGAAATGTAGCGCTGCTGATACTCCGCCTTGAAGGCATTGACCCATGGCTGCAGGCATTTGGTGTAAAAATCCATGGCCAGCGTGCCGGTGAGGATTTCGTCGGCCAGGGTCTCGCTGGCGCACTGGATCGCACGGAACTGCACGCATTCGTTGGAGGGATTGGTGGCGGGCACGGTCTTCGAACAGCAGGGATCGGACGAGCCATTGCTTTCGGCTACCGGCACAAGCACGGTCCGCTCCAGGAACAGCTCGTACTCGCCGTCGGGAATGGTGCTCTGCTGCGGTGAAAGCGTTATGAGCGACGAGAGATCGACCGTTTCCGGCGCGTCGAGGATGAGATCGTAGCCGTTGCAGTCGATCGCGTAGCCGTCGGAGACGCGGACGCGGGCCTGGCTCTCGCCCGTACAGCTAACGGCGAGCCCGCAGACAACGCCGGAGCCGTGCAGGGTGCGGTTATGCATTCGATGTTTGGCCTCGAGCTCGTCAAGGGCCTGGGCGACGGTGCCGACGGGCGATAACTCGCAACCGGATCCCTGATAGCAGATGTCGTCGGCGCAGATACTGGTGAGGCTGGGAAAGGTGCAGCGGCAGTCGGTGACGTCGATCTTTCCGTCTCGAACAGAGAGCAGTGCGAGACGGCAGAAGAAATGATCGGGACCGAGCGGCGGCTGCGGAATGGGGTTGGAATTCGGCACCTGGAACGGCGGCCATTCGATATCGCCCGTCGCCGTGCGGGCAGGAATCTGCCAGTAACTGCGGGTGGCGTAATAGCCGGGACTGAAATTGACCTGGATATTGTTTTCGAGCTGGAGCCAGCCGGGTGTGATCGGGATGCCGATGGGGTTGCCAGTACCGCCGTCCACCCCCATGCCGCTGCTGGGCATATCCCAGCGGCGCAGGCGGAGATTGGTCTGGTTCTGGAAGCGCGCGGGAGCGCCGGGCTGCAGATTCAGGCAGTAACCCTGAACTCCGGCTGCGGCGGAGGAGGCGCAGGGAGGCTGCGCGGCCGGGGGTGGCGGCTGAGAAATCTGAGCCAGAAAGCGGGGTTGCCCCGCGAGGTCGGCGTCGTCGTCGACAATCTCCACCCAGTCGTTCAGCTCGAAGCTGTGCAGATCGTCGGTGCCCAGACTGCTGACGTAGACATTGCCGAGCGAGTCGACGGCGACGATCGGCGTCTCCACCATGGCGTTGTCGCGCGACCACACGAACGTGGCATTTCCGGCAGCCGTTCCGTCGAACTCTCCTGACTGAAAAATTTCGACACGATAGAGCTGGTTAGCCAGTCCGAGGTAGCCCGCCGACGGCGGAAGCTGGCAAGGGGACAGGTTGTTGCCGGGCGGTGGCGCCTGGGCGTTCATCAGGCCGGTCGTGCGGGTGGTTGCTTTGTAGGCATCCCATGCGGGGAAATCGCTGCAGCAGTCGGGCGGCGACGGCGGCGAGGGCAAGGGCGATGGGAGCGGCGATCCGGGAGGGCTCGATTCACCCGACCAGGGAAGAATGTGTACCTGCCACACCGTCTGCAGGCGCTCGCAGGTATCCGGGCCACCGAGGGCCACTTCGCGAATGTGGGAATCCTCGAGGGCATCGATTTCGCGCTGCCACGCCTCGAGCGCCACGAGGTAATCGCCGTCGGGAAGACTGAGCACGGCCTGCGCAGGGCCACGGGGCGGCGAAGTTTCCACGGAAGCGTCCCACTGGTTGGTGAGAAACGGCTGCGTGGTGAAAGTGACGACGCGGCGCAGCGAGATCCGGCCGGCGTTGGTGAGCTTGTTGAGCGAAGCGTCGATGGTAATGGGGTAATAACTCGGGACGATGGAGTTAGCATCGCTGGGAGCGGCACTCTTACCAATTTCTGTCACCATGGCGATGACAGAAGCGCCCCCGGCGGCGGAAATCTCGACCCAGTCCCCCACGGCGAGGGTTCGGTCGTCGATGGTGAGCGAAGGAACATAAATCTGGCGGTCGAATTGCGCCACCAGCGTTCTCAGTCCGGAGCTTCCTGAAGCGGAGAGCTCGATCTTGCGCATGACCGTGGAGAGCGACTCGCCGGACGTCATCTGATAGACGACGTTGCTCGGAGAGGACGGCGGACTGGACGCAGGCGGCAGCCAGGCGGGGATACTTTGCGGATTGATTTCGCACAGCAGGCCATTAACGTAATAGCGGCCGTTGCCGATGCGGAGATCGACGCCCTTCGCGAAGCTCGAAATTGCGAAGCCAGTGCCGGCTTTCGGGGTTCCGCACAGGCCAATCAGGTCGCGGGTCTCGGTCCACGTGCGATAGAGCTGCAGCGCGAGCTGCTCGTTCCAGTCCGCATCCACCTGGACGCGGCCTTGTTGCATGAGAACGCCGGCGTAGTGCTTCACGGGGTTGATGGTCGAACGGCTGAAATCGCCTGCCATGGCAATCCTCCCTGCCAGATGTGCCTTACGTAGCGAAGAAAACGCCCGCTTCCATACCGAAGCGGAGATAGTCCGTGAGCATCACGTTGAGATTGGCGATGCGCTGCGGCGCGTAGACATCGTGGAAGACGCCGATCTCGGACTGATCGTCGGCGCCGGTGAGAATGAGCCCGGAGCGGTCGGTGAGCTGGCAATAGCCAGGATCGCCAAAGCGCAGCGAGGTGAAATCCGGCGTGGACACCTGGCCGCTGACCGGGTAGCAATGAAAAAGACGCGGCACCCGCGAGCCGGACGGAACGTAGCAGAAGCGGACGCAGCCCTGCTGGAGCTGATCGGCAATGACGGGGGCAGTCCACAGATCGAGCGGAGCCAGCTCGGCATAGAAGATGGAGTCGGAGGCGAGGGTCATCAGCTCGGTGTGCACCTTGCCGATGACGGTGCTGTTGACGACAGTCAGCGGCGAGCCGGCGGCCATCGCATCGAGATGACACGCGTACGCGACGTCCGATGGGCTGAGCGCATCGACAATGCAGGTGGTGAGGGAGACGGTGTTGCCGGAGCCGATGCGAATCGCGCCAAGGATGGAGTGATCGATCTGGATGGCGGTGTTTTCGGAGTCGATCCACAGCGCGGGCAGCGGCGGCTGCTGCGCTGTGCCCGACTGCGACGACGTGGCAGGAAACGCCGGAGTCATCGCCGGGTTCAGCGTGCAGTGGGAAATTTGCAGCGTCACGATATCGGCGGGAGTGTCCTGCCGGATGGCGATGCTGCCCCCGGCAATCAGCAGGCCGTTCAAGCTGATGGTGGTGTCCTGCCCCGCGGTGATGACCCAGTCGCCGGAAAGAATCACGGTGGGGCGATTGCCGTCGGCGGCGCGAATCTGCACCGAGCAGTTATCGGGGACCGTGAACGAAGGAGTTTCGATGTAACAGCGATTGTCGGCAATCTCCACGACAACCGAGGTGTTCGACGACGAAAGCATGGGGAGCGCCAGCGCGAGGGCGGCTCCAATGGTCGGAGCATCGGCGGGCACGCTGACGCTGGCCGTGGAGGCAAAGGTGCGCGCGTAGGGGCCACCGCCGATCGGCGAGCTGAAGGCGTAGCACCAGTCGGTCATCACGCTGGTGGGCGCGGGCTGCGTCGAAGGAAAGGCGATGCGGCCAAGCTGGGGATCGATGCCGATGACGTCTTGTGGCTGATGCGCCCAGCTAACAACGTGACCCGAAGCGTCGAGCACGTCACTCAGATTGCAGGAGCAGACCTTCGTGTTTGCGGCAGGCCCTCCTTGCCACGCGAGGCTAATACTCGCGCCTGCCGTGCTGTTGTAGTAGTTCGAGGCTGCCTTGAGGTCGTCGGCAAACATCCAGCGGCTGATCGGCATGGCGACGTTCAACGGCGTCGCGCGCACCGGAGCCTGCCCTTCCGGCGCGGGAAAGGTGAAGAGCGGAACGGTTTTCCCGAGCGGATCGAAACAGAAGCGGTAGTTATCCACCACAAAGGCCGGCTGGGCTTCGATCTTTTGCTGTTGCAGACGCCACAGGAAGATACCGATGTTGGGAATGTTGTATTTGCCGAGGCGCGATTCGATGTTGCGCATCTCAGCGGTGCGCGCATAGCTGTCGAAGGGCGTATTAAGCAGCGCGTGATCGGCGCAGCGGATATCGGACACGGAGAGGTTCGTGGGACGAATGTGGTTCATGAACTGCGTGGTGGCGAGCACCTGAAAATACTCGACGACGTTGGCGCCCCAGTCGGTGACTTCGCGCGCAATGGCCTCCAGCGCGGGAACAGTGCCTTTGGCGCGGCGGTTCTGGATCGTGTCGGCGACCGCTGCGCGCATTGTGTATCCGGCCGAGGGAACATCAGTGAGACCCTTGAGCCCGACGATCTCCGCGATATACGGCACCACCCAGTCCGCGCAGGTTTCGATGAACAGGTCGTCGTACGACTGTAACAGGCTGTCCTGCAGGACCTCAATCTGTTCGGCAAGAATCTCGATCAGCGACTGCAGCGGCCCACGCTGCTGCTTGCTTTGCAGCGCGGTGAGGGTCTGCTGCTGGAGTGGGGTCAGCGGCTGCGGAGCGGTGAGTAACTGCTGCAGCGTCGCGAAATCGGAAGGGTCCAGGCCGCTGCCTGACTGCAGCGCGAGCTGCGCGTCGCGGATACGATAGACCGCCGGCAGCAGGTTGTAGATCTGAGTCAGGTCGAGAGTCATGAATTCACCGTGGTGACCAGCAGCCCGAGCTGGCCGGGGTCGATGGTAAGCAGTTGTGCCGGAGTAATTTGGTTGCGGCCGCCGTTTTGCGGAACGGTGGCGGCAATCTGCTGCTGGGGCGTCTGGAGCGGATCGTTGGTGTTGTACATGCTCACAACGACGTCCACCACACCGTCGACGTCCTGAATGGCGGCGATAACCTCGCTCAGGTAAACGGGCTGGCCAAAGCCGCGCGCCTGGAACGAGAAGGTCTGCCGCAGCGCGGCCTCGATCGCAGGTTGCACGAGAGCAACCTGGTAACTGGGCGATATCTGGACCGTCGCGTTGAGGTTGAAAAAGATGGGTGTGTACGCCTGCACGAAAACCTCGACGCCTGGCTCTGAGCAACTGGCGATGGAGCCCTGCAGCGTGGTGATGGTTGAGTCGGTTTGATCGATGGGGCCGCTTGCACCGGCGACGGTGAGCACGATGACGCGCATCTGGCCATCCCATGTCCAGGTGGCGAGAGCTTTGCCAATGCCGGGGAAGGCGAGCGCAAAATCCTGGTAATCCTCAAGAGAGACGACGCGCCCCAGCGTCATGATGGCGAGGGTAGCGTTCCCGCGGCCGGTGTCCAGATCCTCGGGGTCAGCGGCGCCTGTGGAAGGCAGCGGATTGTTGACGCTGCGCACGCCGAGCGGGCGGCTCATCAGCTGGGAGAGCTGGTTTGCGTTCACCAGGCCGGCCGTGCCCATACCAAAGCGATAACTGGCGGTGACGTTCGCGGTTCCGGTGGGCAGGCACGAGCCGGTGTTGCCATCGCCGAACGTAATGGTAGTGACGCCATTGTCGTCCTGCGAGGTAATGAAGATATGTTCGCTGGGGCCGTGGCCGTAGAAGTACGGGACCTCAGTCCACTGCACGCCGTCGACATAGACCTTAAGCGTGCTGGCACTGCCCGTGGCCGTATCGGCCTGAATGTAGGTGAGAGGCGACTGATGCAGGATGAAGCTTTGAAATTGCTGGGCGCCATCGCCGCTGCCGAGGGTCTCGGAGACGGTCTGCCCGTGCGTGGCGCTGGCCACGTTGGCGTTGATGCTGACGCTGGAGCGCAGATAGAGGTTGTTGAGAGGCGCCGCCAGGGTGATGACGGTGAATCCTCTGACGATCGTTACTGCCTGCAGCGTACCGACCTCGGCGGCAGGCGGTCCGACAGCCGGCGGCGCAGGAGGACTACTGGTTTGCTGCGAGAGGGTGGTGCCGCTCACCAGAACCTGCTGGCCCGCGATCAGCCCCAGATAGGCTCCGCCCAGCGTGATGACGCCATTCGACGAGCAGCCGCCGCCGATGTTCGACTGAGTAATGGGAACCTGGGCGAGCGGCAGCGCTTCCGCCTGACAGAGGATGACGGTGGAGCGGAGGTAGAAACTGCTGAGCGGCGGCCCGCTGATGTGAGTGACTGAGAGTTGCGAGACCTTGGCGCTCAGCGTAAAGTCCTTGTGCGTCGCGGCGACGTTGACAGTCACCTGGAAGACGGCAGGCTGCACGCCGGAGAGCGAGGAGATCAGGGCGATGTAACTGCCGGGAACAATCTGCGAATAGACGCTGTCGAGATAGAGATAGCCGTTCCAACGGCTGTCATTGAGCTGAAACTCGCCAGCGCCGCTCGTGGGATCGTTGTCCCAGCCAGGAGGCGGATAGGCCGCTTCAATATTTTGCGTGGATGGGCTGGAAGCAGTCGATTCGACAAAGACACTGGGATAACGCAGCGAGGCAGGCAACGAAAAGTAGTTCGGCGCGTTATACCCAAAGGGCGCGGCCTGCTGGCGGAATGCGTAGACGTTCCCGCTCGCATTGGGCTGCGCGGCGACTAACTGATTGACGAGCGTTCCGAGCTGATCGAGCGGCCACTGATTCGCTGTTGCCGCGGCAACAATATCGCCCGCATCCCACGCACTGGGCGCGCTGGGCGTGCCGCTCGTGCCGGCCAGCAACACCGCGGCACTGGGAATATCTGCCGCCGCCTGTAGAGTACTTTCAGCGCCCGGCGGCGCCGACGGAGTGTCAGAGAAACTGGCTGAGGAATAGGTTGGCGGCGGCGCATTGGGAAGCGAAGAACTGGAGATAGCGAGATCCACTTCCGTCGTCTGGCCATTAGAGGACACGCTGACAGCCAGCACGGCTACCGGAGGCAGAGGCGGCCCGCCCGGAGGAACCAGCAGCAGCCAGTCGCCGTTCTTCAGAGTCGTGACTGAGCCGGAGAGAAGAATCGCGTTGGCTGTGGTCAGGATCGCAGGTGTAATCGACTGGGCTTGCACCAACTGAGGCGCAATGGAGTTCCACTCCGGGCGCGCATTGATCTGCTCAACGGTCTCGAAGGTCTGCGGCGTCTGGCCTGGGCCGGGAATGCTCTGCACCTGAGTGCCGACCGGAATGATGGTCGATGGAATCTGCTCCGGCATCGATTGCGGGCCAGCCGAGGCCGGCTGGGCCGCCGTGAACGCCTGAGCCAGCATCGGGTTCGCCGGCGTATTGATCACGGCTCCATAGGCGCCAGCGGAGGGATCGATGGTGAACGCGAGATATGCGTCCGCTGCGACGCCGGGCGACATGCGATAGCCAACCAGGTTGGCGAGCCATGCGACCGAGCGCGTCTCCGTCGCGGTACCCAAATACGCTTCGTTCGCAATCCGCTCGCTGTAGAAGGTGAGCACATCTCCCATCACGGAAAAAGCGTCGAGCAGCGCGATGGTGAAATCGTCGGGCTCGCGGGAACGTAACTGGCGCAGGCTGGGCTGTCGCGACTCCGAGATGCGCGCCAGCAGCGTCTGGTAAAACTGCGTATAAGTGCCGACGCGGTACGCTATGGCGCTCAGCCCGGGGCGGTTCTGGATCGTCTGCGGCGTTTCCTGGGTGATCCCCTCGCAGCATCCGCAGCAGGTCAGGTTGGCGCAGGTGCACCCGGTGGCCATCTCAGTCGCCTCCGCAGACGTAGATGGTGAGGATTCCGTGTTCGGGGTAGTTCGGGTCGTTATCGAGGCGCGCGATTTCCAGCGACTGCAGCGGGATTACACCAGACGCAAGGCCGCTGGTGGCCGGCTGGCCCTGGCGCCGGAATGTGGAGACAGTAACCGAGGCGACGCCGTCCGTCTGCTGCACCGCGGCAACGATAGGGCTCAGATAGACGGGCTGTCCGAAGGTGAAGTTATCCGGATTGAAAAGGGCGGTGGAACCATTGGGCAGCGTCCCGGTGCCCAGTAACTGCAACAGTGCTTGTTGTACATCCGGCGCGAGATAACCTGGAGCCGCGCATACATTAATCGTTAGTTCCAGCGAAACGTAGACCGGCGCATCGACGTCTACGTCGTGTCCGGCCATGCGATAGTTTTCCATGCCCGCGACGATCGTTGTCCTGGTCGTATCGCTGACGGCTTCCGTTCCCTCCGGGTCCACAGAGATGAAGACGGTGTACCAACTGCCTGTCCAGCGAAAGGTGCCGACCGCCTGCTCGAGCGCCGGGTCGACCCGCACGGCCATCGCTCCGTAATCCGCGGCGGTAACAGCGCGGTTCTGAACATTGAACGCGTAAGGAGCGCTGGCGCGGACCGAGTCGAGGGTTTCCGGGTCGAGGCCTCCGCTGGCGGGCAGTGGATTCGTGATGGATAGGACATTTCCGGCTAGAACGCCGTCGTCGCTCGCGATGCGGGCTAAAGAGTTCAGGCCGACGTTGCCCACCGTTCCCCCGCCCACACGGTACCGCGCGGTGAAGATGTCGCCGGGGATCACCTGCATGCCGAACGTGCCATCGCCGAAACGCAGGCTGGCGGTGCCGTCGTCTTCAGTCTCGGCGACGAAATCCTTCGAGTCGGGCTGGCTCTCCAGCAGATCGAGCACGGCTGTCCAAACGTCGGGGCTGTCCTGCGTCTGCAGCGTGATGGAGGGCAGTAACCCAACCGTAATTCGCGAATTGATCGCGTTCACCGCGGCAGCTGGATTCCCGCTGGAATCCGTGGCGGAGTACGCGTCCGCAAACGTCAGCGGGCCGGACGCCAGCTGTGGGTTATAGCGGATTGGAGGGCTGGCTGTGCTTTGCGCGGCCGAACAGCGATCGCATCCGCCGGAGGAGGAGCTTACCAGCGCCGGATTCAACGCCGGAACCATGGGCAGTGTTTCGCCGGAGATGGTTCGTCCGCAATCAGCGAGCGCATTGTTGCCGAGCACAATTGTGACGTTGTCGTAGTAAGCCGGAGTGTCGCCCTGCACCTCGCTCGATACGCAGACCGCGAACGGCAAAGCATCGGCAGAGGACCAGGCGATGCGAGTCACAGGCAACGGCGCCGTGCCGGGAGGACTCAGAAAGAGGTTGCCGATAGGATCCTCATCGGGAGTAACTGAGGTCAGGCGTACGGCGCAGCGATGCGCGGGATCGGCGTCTTCGGGCGCTCCGGTCTGCGGCCCCCTGGCCTCCTGGAAGATGAGCACCATCCCTGGCAGAAGGTTGGGATATGAGCCATTCAGCCACGCGTGCGTTGCTCCAGCAGACAGGCAGCATTGTTGATCGCCCCAGGTGTAGAGCGGCATTTGATTGTGCGCGACGAACAGCGAGACGCTCTCCATCATCTCGAAGACCTGCGGATTCTCGTTGAGCGCCTGACTGTACGTGTCTGACGGCACGGGGATGATCGGCCCCGGGAAGCTGCCGTGGGTGAGGATCTGCTGCTGCAGGCCGGTGGGGGTGGTCTTGTTCAGAACGAAGTCCGCGGCCACCTCGAAGTGGATCCACGCGCGGGCGTTGCGACCGTCGAGCATGGGATAGTCGACCAGCTTGACATGGCGGCGCACCGAGGTGCGGCGGCGCGCGGTCGCCAGATACGCTTCCGTGGCCACGGCATCCTGCTGATAACTGAGGTAGTCGCCGACAAAGGCGAGTAACTCGACGAGGACAATGCCCAGGTCGGCGGCATGCCGCTCCGTCCACGCAGGCAGAATGGTCGACACGCGGTCGAGCATGAGGCTGCGGAAGCTGCTGAAATCCTTTGCCAGATAGGAGAACATCGGTGGCGCAGTGACCTGGGGCGGACAGACCGTGCTCTGCCGGCAATCGAACCATGACGGGCAGCCTACTTTGAACGAAAAACTGATCTCGGAATAGACGGGATCGAAATAGGGCGGAGGCTGCATCGATCCGGCAGGCGCCGAAGTGCTGGCTACCAGCCGCAACTTATACGTGGAGAAATCTCCAGCCTGCGTTACTGTGATCACCAGCAGATTCGACCCGTCCGGGGGCGAGCCTGCCGAGCACTCCGTATCGACCGGCGGCGGAGAGAGCGAAGAGCCTTCGACGGCGCTGGCGACCTGAATATTGGTGATACGTTCGCCGCCACAGATCAGGATGTTATCTGCCTGGATCTGGCCGGGAACGAGAGAGTGGAGAAAGTACAGATAGAGAACGGTCTGGGGCCCCAGCGGACCATCGGCTACCTCGAGATAGTCGATGCCGTTATACACGTTCTGCGCCAGAAGCACGGCGCGGCGGCTGGAGTCGCAGCATTGGTAGATCATGAGGATGTACCTCCGCTGCTGAACTGAGCGACCTGCTGTTGCTGGCTGCTGCGAACCGTGTATTGCACGACGACGGTCAGTTGGTTGTCCTGAGCGGAAACACTCACACCGTTCAGCGAAATCAGGTCACCGAGACTGTTTTGCAAAGCTCCCTGCACCAGATACTGTGTCGCCGTCGCGATTTCGGCGCTGTTGGGATCGAAGACCAGCTGTAACAGGCCGCAGCCGAAGGATGGCTGATTGACACGCTCTCCAGGCGCGGTAAACAGCACCTGCTCGATCAGGTCGCGGATATGCCGATTCTGCGGATCTGGGTCCTGATCGGCGTCAGCCGTTCTGCCGCGCTGGTCGAAGCTGTAGGGGAACTGGACGTTCATGGCTTCCTCACATCGCGGTGACGCGAGCCTGACAGGCGACGGCAGGCAGCAAAGGCGTGGCTGTTGGCGCGCAGAGAGACGTGCTGTCAAACAGGACCAATGGCTGTCCCATCGAGGTAACGCGCACCGAACCGACAACATACTGCGCCGTCAAACACGGTCCGTTGGCGGCCGGCGGAGGCGGCAATGCGCACCCGGCGACGACCTGAGGCGACGTGAGCGGGATCGTCGGCATACCCGAGACGGTGACGCGCGGATTGACCATCGTCGGCTGCGCCTGACCGGCATGGGAGCACAAGACTGTTGCTCCCTGATGCAGAATGAATCCCGGCATAACTCCTCCTTTGTCGCTAAGTAATCACTAATGCGCCTTCATTCACAGTTACGGTCGGCCCGGTCATCATCAGCGTCGCCCCCTGGCCGTTGGTGATGGTGATTCCGATATCGTTGACGAGGATCATCGCGCCCGTCTGGCTCTTGAGCATGATGCCGCCCGTGGGCCCGGGCAGGTCGCTGATGGCGATCGAATTCTGCCCGGCGGTCTGGAAGACGATGCTGGGGGAGATGGGCAGTCCCAGCAGCACGAGCGGGGGCACATCCGCCATGGAGCCCCAGCGGCAGCCGACCCAGATGGGATAGTCGGGATCACCCTTCTCGAATTCGATCCATACGCCCGCGCCGATCGGCGGCACCATATAAGCGCCCATGGGCGTCCCGGTAGGACCGGCCAGCGGCACACACGGCACGGCCCAGCTCGATGGCGCGAGAGACAACACGTCGGGCACTTCGCACAGCAGGCGCCCGATGCCCAGCGGATCGATGTTATTCGTTACCGTCCCGCGGTATTTCCCGTAGTATTTGTTGGGTTGCGGGCTCATACGGGCACCACCTGAGTGGCAGAGACCAATCCATCGCGGGACAGCGTGAAGCTCTGCTTGAATTCGCCCCGCTTGAGGTTATGAGTTACCGTGCGAACGTAATAAAGCCCGTCGTAGGCGGTTCCCGCGCCCCGCACCCCGACCAACTGATTGGCGCGGAGCACCGAACCATAACGAAGAACGTTGAGCGTTCCCGAGCCACTGATGGCCTCGCTGGTCTCTCCTGTCTTAGCCAGCGCCAGACCGATCGCCTGAATCGAGTTGAGATTGCCGCCGTCCGGCGGAAACGTAATCTTCATCGGCGGCGTCGGCACCGCGCCGAGCGGCGGCCGAAGCAGGCTGATATTGGGCACGGGGATGGGGATGGGAATCTTGCCGGTGACGGGGTCCATGATGGTCATGACCACGACCTTCTTGGCCAGACCGTCGAGGCTGAAGCTGAGGGATTCGACGTTCGTGTTCGCGTCCATGTTGGTGGTGAGCGCGGGCTGGGGGATGGGAATCCGGATATCCGGACCGAAATAGAAGACGCTCGCGCCAGGAGCGGGTCCTGGCTCAAGATAGAAGATATAACCGGTTTGCTCGGCCATTTTCCTGATATACGCGAGGTCCGAGCCGGTCTGCGACGGTATCTGGTCCGTAGGAATCGGAACGTCGGTAAAGATCGGCGGAGTGACCAGCGGAATGACTCCGAAGACCGCGTATTTGACCAGCAATAAGTTGAGCCGGGCCACAATGGGCATGCAGGGGTAGCGCATGATGGGGAGCTCGATCACGTCCATCAGAACCGTCAGGTCCTCTCCGGTGAGTGTGAGCGTAGACTGACCGGCTTCGTTGCTGGGCGAGACTTCGTGGCGGGTCACCACGCCGTCGACGAGCACGTTGGGAATGCCGCCCACGGTGCACGACAGGATGACGCGGGTGGTGCCGGGATCGAAATAACCGCTGGGCAGCAGCGTCCTGTAGATGGTGGACTTTTTGTTCATGCTGAAGACCAGCTGGAAGCCGCTGCGTTCCCCCCCGGTGTTGACCTGGGCGCTGATCATCGCATCCGTCACCTCTTTGGGCGCCGGTATGGGGACCATGGGTCCGATGAACAGCGACAGATAGATTCCCTTAAGCATTGGGCGATCCTGCGATGCCCTGGGGCAGTGTGATGTCGATAGTTTCTCCCGGCGTAGCCGTGAGGTCGAAGGGCGATAACTCGTCGTTCCCGTCGCAGATGCGCCAGAACTGCTGAGGATCGTCGAGATACTCGGCCGCAATGTTGTCGAGGCGGTCGCTGTCGGTCACGGTGTGCTGCAGCAACAGCGTGAAGCTGTCCAGCTGCGGCAGAAAGCGCCGTGTAACATAGGCGATCTGGTTGTTGCTCGGCGTAATGTAACTGGAAACCGGCAAGCTTCCGTAACGGCTGGTTGCGGCGAACATAGTCTCCTCACGCGATGCTGGTGATGCCCAGAGCGGCCAGGCCGACCGACCCCACTTTGCCTGCCAGCGTTTCCTTTCTCTGCTGGTAAGCGAGATAAATGCTGTTGCCCTTCTCGTCGAAATCGAGATCGTTGACGCTGAGCACGCGCATGCCCAGGCTGACTTTGGCGCGGATGGGATTCAGGCTGGTGTCGAAGGCTTCCTCCGTCACGCTGAATTCAGTCAGGCGCACGGGGAGGATGCGATTGGCGCTCCACACGAAGAGGGTGAGCGGCGCTTCCATGGGCGCGACTTCGATGCTGCCTCCCGCGGCGAGCGTGTTGTCGCTTTGTATCTGCGCGCTGGAGGGATAGATGAGGGTCTCCAGCGCGGCCAGCTGCGGATAGAGCCCGTACAGCACGGCGTTTGGGTTCTGGTTGGGGAATTCAAGCTGGTCGGTAAGATCGAGCTCAGCGTCAAGCTTGATGGTCTCCACCGGAGGCCCGGTCAGGCGCAGCGCATCCAGGCGGTCGCCGGCCTCGGTGGTGGTGGCGCGAATCTGCAGAGAGCGGCTCAGCGAGTCGGGGTTGTACTGCAGCGTGATGACGCGCTGGATGGCCAGGGTGGTGGGATCGGCCACGACGATGCCGGCACGCTTTACGCTGGGCGAGCCGGGGAACCCGATGGCGGGAATGGAGCTCATGCCGGAACCTTCGGCGACGGAACCGGAGCGCCGCGGCCAGCCGTTACTTGCAACAGAAAGTCAGACATCGTGTTCCTCGCCGGCACGGCTCGCACCAGCCGTGCTTTCGATGGCATTTCTGCCGTTGATGGGTGGATCAGTCCAGGTAATGTCATCCACACTGGGTAAGGTGAACTGATCGGGGCTTTCGTAATGGATCGGTTTCTTCAGCGCGGCGTGCAGCGCGAGGTTGGGGGCGTAGGTATAACTGCCCAGAGTCCACTCCTTGCCGGTGCTGACGCTGAACCATTTGAATCCCGCGTGGGCCTCGACGCTGGCGACCAGCGCCAGAACCAGCGCAAACGTGAGGTCGGCTTTGAATTCAACGTCGGCGGTAATCTTGCCGTCTTCGTAGTGAGCGTGGAACGGTATGTCCATCAGGCCTTTCAGGGCGCCCGTAGCCTTAATTCCGAGATCGCCGCGAACATAGGCAATGTAGGCGTTGATCTTGAGACCGCCCTCGATCTCCCCGGTGATGCTCCCCATGGCCTTGATGACGAGGTGGCTCGAGAGATCGAGTTTGATGGCGGGATCTTCCTCGAGAGGCTGGAAGTCAGCAGTGGCTTTCACGTCTTCCAGAGTGACGGGACCAACCTCGTAGTGCGCGGAGAGTGAGCCACCGATGTTGACCTCGAGGCCGACCCCGGCGATGGAGAGCGGGGGTGGGAGCGGGATGTCGTCCTGAATCGAGAAGAAGGTGTAATCGCCGCTGAAGCCACGGAACAGCGTAATGGGCTTGGTAAAGGCCAGCTCGCCGGTGACAGTGACCTTCTCCTGATCATCGATTTTGACGCCCGCACCCGCCTCCAGATCGTCGCGGATTCTGAAGGTGACGTGGCCTTCGCCGGTGAAGTACAGGGCCCCACTGGGGCGATGATGCATTTCTACGTCGATAGAGCCCTCAGCGCGTTTGGTGCTGATGGCGAGGGAACCCTTGCCCGAGAACATCCCTTCGTCGTAACTGACGTGGACTTTTCCTTTTTGATGGTGGAACTCGAACTCGGTGTCGCCCTCGCCGGACAGGCGGCCACGAGCATATCGGAGATGGATGGCAACTTCTTTGAGGCGCGGAGGGTGAAACTTTGCCAATCCGCTGAATGCCCATCCGTACTCATCGTAGGAGACTTCCGCCTTCACGGGCTCGGTGACGCCGGGAACTGTGAGCTCGGCAGTACCGGAGGCCGTCATGCGCTGCTGCGCGAAGCCAATCGAGACATCGACACTCTTGACGTACCTGATCTTGCCGTCGCCGCCGGCTTTAATCTCGATTCCGCCGGACCACTGGTTGTTCTTCAGGGTCAGCGTGCCCTTGGTTTCATCCACGCCGGGGATGGAGGCGTAGACTTCGCCGTTGACAACCAGGCCGTTCTCGTCGGCGGAGACGGTGAGCAAGCCATGCATGATCTGCTTGCCGCCGGGCGCGACGCGGAAGCCGACCTTGCCTTCGGGCTTGAATTCCGGGGCAATCTGCAAGCCGATGCTGCAGTCCGTGATTTCGACACCCGGAATGGGCAGCGTCGGCTTCTTCACCTGGGTCGTCATCACGAAGCGATCTTTGTCGAACTCAACGTCGATGGGTCGGGGGAGGAAGCGCGCGGATGGGATCACCTTGCCGGCGCCGGTCAAGTTCCCTTCCGCGTCGACATCGAGGCGCGTGAAATAGCCTTCGCTCAGACCCCGGAGGACAAAGTCGAGGCGCGATCCTGTGCGGGGAGCTTTCAGGTTGCCATCGGCATCGCGGAACAGCTTCAACTCCTGATCGCCTTTGATCTTCAGGCGGTCCACGATGCGCGATTTGGGATCGATTTTTGCGCTGACCGTTCCGCCCGCCTGGCTGGGCGCTTTCTGTGCGGCTTTCTCCTTGCTGGTTTTCCCCGTTGCCGAACCTGAGGCGTCCGCGTCGGGCGTCTCTTTCTTGGCCTCTTCGTGGTCGGGGCAGGTCTTCATGCCGGACTTCTTTGCCGGCAGCGTCCACACGTCGAGCAGCAGGCCGCGGATCAGCGTTGAGGCCGCCTTGTTTTCCGGAATGCCGGAGTGGAGCAGGTCGACATTCTTGTCATCGTCGATGAACACGCACGGGTGGAACGCGCCCCAGCGCATGGGGTAGCCGGGGCCGGTGCGTGCTTCACCTTTCTTCCCGGACTGCGACTCGTTGGCTGCCTTCAACACCTGAGGGTCTTTGGCATGCGCCTCGATATCGCAGCACTGGCAATGGTCCAGCGTGTCGTCGGAGAACTTTACCGAGTCGAACTGCATACGGATGGCGGTGGTTTTTGTTCGGTCTTTCGGACTGGTGGGATCGTTTTTCCGCAGCGCGTTCCGAATCTTCGACGCCTGCGAGCGGAGCTTGCTGCTGATCAGCGCCCCGCTGGAGCGGTTGGGGCTGCGGTCGAGCATCTGCACGTTCTGCGCGACGTTATTGCCGCCAAATTGCAGCTCCAGGATGTGATCGACATCGCATCGTTTGCTGCCGGCTTTGGTACTGGGTCGGAAGGTGCTCCTCGCGGCATTCGGAGTCTTCGCTTGGTTCGCGGCCTCCTTCCAGGCCGCTCGCGCGCCTCCATCCGGCCAACCCACTTTGAGCAGCCACAGATCGCGCAGGTCGTCGGTGTCGGGGCGCTCCTGCTTGAGACCTACTTTGGTTTTCGGCTCGGTGGCGCCGGGCTCCATGATGGCTTCCAGCGCGCCGGCTCTCGCCTGGGCATCCCACAAGGGCTTCGCGGTCGGTCCCTTTTGCCTTGGAAGTTCGAACGCCGATCCCATCTGGACGGCAACAAGATCGGGATCGGATTTGAGGCGCGCGATTGCGCGAACCCCGGCATCGGCGAGCAATGGGTGCTTGCCTTTGGACACCGGTATCCAGCTCTCCTGGTCTTCCTTGTTCGCGGTTTGCGAGGCCGAGCTGGTGGATTGGATGCCATCGGCACGGGAGAGCCGAGGCTGCGCGGCGCGTGCGGGGGATACAGGCGCGCCGGCCGCGGGAGGACGCTGCATGACGGTGCGAGCGGCGGCCTCGGCTTCCCGCTCCAGATGCTGGTAGTCACCCGAGTTGTCGCCGGCAATCGGGCCCCCGGATTTCTGCAGGCCGTGCTGCTGGATGGTGTGCGCGAGCTCATGAGCCAGCAAATGACGGCCCTCCGTCGTCTGCGGCTGATACTGGCCTGAGTCGAAGACGATGTCCTGCCCGACCGTGTAAGCGTGTGCGTAGACAGCGCGGGCAGATTCGGCGGCCAGCGTGTCCGTGTGAACCCTGACGTCGCCGAAGCTGTGGCCGAAACGCGCCTCCATGGACGTGCGTGTCGCAAAATCGAGGGGCTCACCGGGCGTCTGGAGCACGCGGCGGACGATCGGCGGCACGTCGGATGGTACTTCGGCTGCTCTTTGCTTTTCTGTAACAGCCGGCGTTGCAGATTTCTCGCCCGCCTTCGATTTCGCGTGGGTTCCGGGCGCGGGCGGCTCGGCCTCTTTTGGCGGCGCGCTACCCGTGGCCGCGCCTTTGGGCGGAGCCGGAGTCTTCCCTGCCCGCGCAGCAGGCTGCGTAACGCTCGCCGTGTGTGCGGGAGCGGCAGGAGCCTTCGGCGGCGGCATGGCAGCTTTCGGCGCGGGCGCGCCGGGCATTGCCTTGCGCTGCAGCATCTCCTTCGGGCTCTTCTTCTGGCAGCTCTCGCACTCGCCGCCGCAGGAGCACTTGCGCTGCAGACGCGGAACGCGCACAGCGCTGGCCACAGGCGGGGCAGCCCTGGC
>JBATVK010000007.1:0-4946 GCA_049671725.1 Acidobacteriaceae bacterium | reverse complement strand
TTCTGTATCTCCATGAAGTCCTCCAGTCGCAGCATCCTTGACCCTCCCGGATCAGAATGCCGCCGCTCGGCCCATCTGGGGATTTTTCAAACGCCACTATCGGGGATTATTCAGACGACGCTAACACTGGTGGCCGATTATGCCGGAACCGGCATGACGGTCGGCAAGCACCCTATGCACTACCGGCGCGCGGAGCTGCGCCGCAGCAATATTCTGTCCGCCCAGGAACTCCGCCTGCGCCGGGACGGGGAGTATGTCCGCGTGGCCGGCTGCATCATCGCGCGTCAGAGGCCGGGTACTGCCAAGGGTTTCATCTTCATCTCAATGGAGGACGAGACGGGCATCGCCAACGTCATCGTCACGCCCGGCCTCTATGACCGCGACCGGCTGGTGGTCACACGCAGCAAGTTTCTCCTTGTTGAAGGCCCACTCCAGAACCAGGACAATGTAATCCATGTCAAAGCGATGCGTCTGACCGCAGCTGCACCTCGCGTACAGAGCCGTCTTGACGAACTTCGAGCTGCACTTGGTCCAATTGACTCACAGAATGATGAAGATCGAGTATGGCGACTTGCTCTCCACCGTATGGACATTCGTGGATACCGGGTGGCAAGCGACGCTGAGACGCCTGAAGCGTTACGCAAGGATGGAATCGTGCTCATGCATGCCGAAGCGCCAGACCCCGACATACAAGAGTTTCTGGATCGCACGAATCCACCGATGCAGAAGCAGCAACAGAGTATGGGGATTCTGATGTGGGCGTTTAAAGCCTTCAAGAGAGAATTGTCTGAAACAGAGCTCGACTCCTGGAAAGAGCAACTCGCAAGAGCGCGCAACCAAGGGAGCTCGGTCACGGGGGAGCCTTTAGATCATTGGGCTGCAGGGGGGCCAGCTATTATGGCTGCCTTTGTCGCTCGCGATCATTGGGATGAACTTTCGAGCGAGGAACGAGATTGGAGTCTAGAGCAGATCTCCGACGCGGTTGAGTCGCAAGCGGACAACTGGAATCACTTGGCGGGTATGCAACGGTACGAGATGGCTCCAGATCGTAGCTGCGCCTTTGCTGCCGTCGCTCTATCCGCAAAGCCGTTGACGCCACAACAAAAGACGATCGTGGATCGAATTCTCCCTTTAGCTGTCACACATCCGGTAGGAGAGGTACGTTGGTACGCGGCTCATGCAGCGTCCGAGCTGTGGCCTGATCGTCCAGACATGGCGTTGCGTTGCATTTTCGCGATCGCTGCAGAAGCTGTGCTCACTGCAGATCTCCATTCGAGTGAAAAGAAGAAGCGCTATGACAGTCGGAGATCATACGACGACATGGCGCGCGAAGCTGCTGATAAAGTGCGATCGACCTTCTGGCAGGCGGAGGCCTTGCAGGAAAAGGCCTACGACGAACTGCAACTGGATGAATGGCACTGTGCGGAGGCTCAGAACAAAATCCTCACCATCCTTAAGAAAGCCCCGAAACAACCTTTGGCAAGCAAGGCTTTCCTTCGTGCTGCTGAGCGCTTGGTAAGCATCTGGGGCCACAGGTATGACCGTGATTCTCGGCAAGACAGAAATGTCGAAGCCGATATCAGCCTTGCAACTTTGATCGAGCAGTTTGTGTTGCGTGCGCCTATTGACACCGCATTGCGAGTTCTTGAACCCATCCTACGAGCCGTCGATCAACATCCGGGAGATGTTGAAAAAATTGTCATTGGCATTCTGCATGTCGAAGATGTTGAACCGAACACCGCACAATTTTGGACGATCTGGAAACTCTTTGCAGACCGTACGTTGTCTGCTCTCTGGATAGGAGGGATTGATGATCGACATTCCAGCGGCGCGGAAATGATTCATGCTCTGTTCTTGGGAACACGTTGGAAAGAAACGACGAAACATTGGCGTTCTCTAGAGGGCTATGTACAGCACATCCATAACCTGTTCGGAAGTCTTGGACCATCTTCTTGCGTAATGGATGCTTATGTACGCTTTCTCTATCATGTAGGTGAACAATCGCTGCCACAGGTATTTGTTCAGATTCGCAAGAAAGCAATCGAAGGTGACCCCAAGCAGTTACTCGGGAATAGCAATACGAGATACCGGCTGGAAGTCTTACTTCAGCGCTACGTCTATTCGAAGCCGCTTTTGCTGAAAGAGCAGGCAGCGCTTCGAGAAGCCGTTCTGATGTTGCTGGACGCTCTGATTGACCTCGGATCATCGGCAGCATTTCGAATGCGCGACGACTTCGTTACTCCGATTAGCGCGTAAGCTGGTCTGTTCTTGCCTCGGGTCGAAGCGTCTGGCTTTGCGGTATGAGCCATGATTTCAATGTACTGGACTTGGACGATTCAGATACGGAGACCTCGGGGTAGCAGACTAGACGCCTCTCTAGTTAGGGCAACCCACCAAATGGATCGTCATTGTTGTCGCTGGCATACATTTCCCGGCTGATTTCCCAAAGGGCATCCCCGACCAACAGAGAGAATCTTATCGAGACCATCGACGGCATTTTTAATGACTCCGATATCCAGTGATTTTGGCTTCCGACAGCGGATTATCTTTTGAGCCGGGCGGTTCATCGACTGGCGGCCCCGACATGATAACCCCCTGAGAATCCATAGGCTTACGCCGCAGACTCGATCAGGGGTCTTCTGAAGGGGATCGATAGCAAATTCGGATGGTTGCGGGGGGTGGATTTGAACCACCGACCTTTGGGTTATGAGTGACGTAACATTTGTATTTTCAACGAGTTGCACGGTGTAGTCGGTAGTCTCAAAGAGCACTAAGTTATTGAAAATACGTTGGCAGAAATTTTTCGGTGGGTTGGAGTTGGGTCGGCCACCCCAAAGGTCGTTGGATTGCCAGCTCTTTGGCGTGCTATCCCAAAGGTCATTGGCTGCGGTGGGTTGAACCATTTCGCCGGGGATTGATTCCAAAATCGGAATTTCGTTTCTCCGAATCCCAATATCGGCTCTAAGATGAAGAGAGACTGTTATGAATCTTGAGCTGCAAATCCCGGAAGATGTCGCGCACCTGCTCACAAGCGAGTATGCAGACCTGCCGCGCGCAGCGGTCGAGGCTCTGGCGCTGGAGGGATACCGCTCGAAGCGGTTTTCCGAGGGGCAGTTGCGGCAGATGCTTGGGTTCTCGTCGCGGATGCAGGTACATGCGTTCCTGAAGGAACATGGCGTCCACCTGCACTACTCCCTGGGAGATTTGGAACAGGACCGTGAAACCTCGCGGGAACTGGAAGAGAAGGTCTCCGGTAGTCCTCGCCCGGCGTGATCGTAGTTGCGGACACCTCGCCGCTCAACTACCTGGTGCTGATCGGGCATGTTGAAGTCCTTCCATACTTCTATCAGCGGGTTCTGATTCCACCCTTTGTCTGGGACGAGCTGCAGGACGTGAACACGCCGGATATGGTCCGGGCGTGGGCAGAGCGAAACCCGGCATGGCTGGAACAACACTCGCTGCGGGACCTTCCTGATGCGTCGCTGAATTTTCTGGATCGTGGAGAGCGGGAGGCGATTACGCTGGCGCTTGAAGTTGGAGCGGACCGCCTGATTGCGGACGAGACTCTCGCGCGGGATGAGGCGAAACGAAGGAATGTTTCTGTAATCGGTACGCTGGGCGTATTGCGCAACGCAGCCCGCGCCAACCTTTTATCGCTGCCGGAGGCTCTTTCCAAATTGCAGCAAACGAATTTCTATGTTGCTTCGGAATTGATCCGATCGTTGCTGGAAGAAGATGCACTGCGACGAAAATGAGAATCGTCGGCGTCATCGTTTCTCCAGAGGATTAAGCCTAAGTTCTTGGATAGCAGATATTGCGACCGCAATAAAATCCTTCACAGAAGAACGCATCTGATCTTTCCGCACAAACAGAGCTGTCTCAATGCGGAGCAGGCTATCTGTCAGAGGCTTGAAAAGCACGCCCGGGCGCTGAAAACGAGATGCGGATTGCGGGATGAGCGCAACTCCTGCGCCGTGGGCGGCGAAGTCGAGGGCCTGCGTAATCGTGTGGGCTTCCAGAAAACGCCTGGGATTGAATTTCAGCGTGAGTAGGTAGTTCATGATCTGGTCGTAAAACAGCGGGTGAACGCTTCGCGGAATCCATACGTGATTTTCATTGAATAACTCTCGCGCCGCCAGCCTGGAGTGGGTTGCCAGGCGGTGATTTTCTGCAATGCAGACACAAAACGGTTCATGCGCTACCCGCTCGATCCAGAGGCTCTTGTCCATGATGGGCAATATGCCAAAACCTGCATGGAGTTCTCCGCGCCTCACTCGCCACACCAGCCGCATCGTTGTTGCGCTCCTGAGAACGATGGGCGGCGCCTCGCTTCCCGGCAAAGTGAGCTGTTCGAGCAGGGGCAAGATGCCGCCGTGGATGTATGGGGAGTGGCCTACATAGAAGGGGCGACGATGCAGGCTGGCTTCATAGTACGCAAGATCGAAGGCCAGCTTTGCTTCCTCCAGGCTTTTGCGGATTTGGGCACCATAAATCCGCCCAATGCTGCTCGGCTTCAACCCATGTGGAGTTCTGTCAAATAGGCTGATCTCCAGCCCGCTGCTCAGTGCCTTCAGGCTTCGTGAGATCGTGGAGTGGCTTGTGTGTAGACGGTCTGCGGCCCTGACAAAACTCCCTTCTTCGAGAACAGCTTCGAGGAAGAGAAGCTGTTGCAGTGATGGGCTGTACCACATGGCGTAGACTCCTGTCAAGGGCGGAGTAAAACCAGGCCAGTGTGGCGGAGCAAAATCAGGCCACAACGGGGCATGAAGTGGTTGGGATTACGTGGGAGGAGGGCTCTGGAGCGTAGCGGAAGAGGCCATTCTCCCACGAGGCGGGATCGTCGGGGGAGAGTTCAGTGATCGGAAGAAGGTGTTCGTTTGCGGCGGCTCTGCCTGAGACGATAGCTGTCGCCGTTCATCTCCAGGATGTGCACGTGATGGGTGAGC
>JBATVK010000006.1:0-44365 GCA_049671725.1 Acidobacteriaceae bacterium | reverse complement strand
CTTTCGGCAGGCGGCGCGCGTCGGCTCCCTGCGCGAGCTCCTCGACGCGCCCGGTCCTCGCGACGCCGCAGTCGTCATGACCCACAGCTACGAGCAGGATCGCGAGATTCTTCGCGCCCTCTTGCCTCGTCCTCTGCGCTACCTCGGCATTCTCGGTCCCCGCCGCCGTACCCAGCACCTGGTCGACGCGCTGGCGCCGGAGCTGGACCTCTCCCCCGAATCCTGCCTGGAGCGGCTGCACACTCCTGTCGGGCTCGACATTGGCGCCCACTCCCCCGCGACCATTGCCCTCTCCATCGCCGCGGAATTGCAGGCCGTCTTCTCCGGCCGCGCCGCGCCTTCGATCGCCCCGCGGGATCCCGTCCATGTCTGATGCCGCGGATGGAGACGATTCCACCCGCCGCATCGCCGCTCTCATCCTCGCCGCCGGAGCCTCCACGCGCCTCGGCCAGCCCAAACAGCTCCTCCGCCTGGACGGCGAATCCCTCCTGCGCCGCACCGCGCGCGTTGCCATCGACTCTGGCTGTGCTCCGGTCTTCGTCGTGCTCGGTTACGCCGCGCAGCAGATGCAGGCGGAGCTGAACGGCCTGCCCGCGACCGCCCTCATCAACGAGAACTGGACCGAAGGCATGGGCTCCTCGCTGCGTTGCGGCATGGCTGCTGTCACGCGCAGTCAGCCTTCGCCCCAGGCAGTCCTGCTGCTGGTCTGCGATCAACCGCGCCTGACGGTCGAACACCTGCAAACCCTGCTGCATCGCCACAAAACTGGCAACGCGCCCATTACGGCGTCCTTCTATGCACAGCGTGACGGCGTCCCGGCGGTGCTCGCCGCCTCCCTCTTTCCCGATCTGCTCGCCTGCTCAGCGGACCGAGGCGCCCGGGACCTCATTCGCAGCCACGCAGACCGCGTTCAGAGGATTCCCTGGCCGGAGGGTGAACTGGACCTGGATCGCCCGCAGGACCTGGCGAAGCTTCCGCAGAAATAGCGGCAATTTGAAGCCCGAACATCCTATCTTTTGGTCATTATTGATACAGTGAATAATTTGTTCACCTAGAGAAATCGATTTGAGATTTCGCAGATAACCTTCCTTTCTGAGCTCAAACACATGTTGCAAGGTGTTTACCACGCGGGCTACCATACCAGCCAGTTCAGTGAGGTTCTCGCTGTTGGGGTACCCACCCGAGCCGTAGCCATGTACTTCCCTCAGAAGCTGCTGTTCCTAACCCATCTCACCAGCACGCGGAGTGACCCTATATGGCGTGGTATGCCTACTGCATAACCGAAAGACAAGCCTTTCCTGAACTGCTTCGCCACCGGAAACCGATTCCGATGGAAGCAGTTACGGGAGTCCAGGGAAATCAGGTTTTCCTCTACCCAGCCAGTGATCTCGCCGTTATCGTCAGCGAATATTCCTCCTCGGAAACCCTCACCCAGCACGCCGGCGTCGAACATGCTCGCGTGATCTCGGATTGCTTCAAAACCTCCACCGTCCTGCCCTTCCGCTTTGGAACTGTTTTCGCCGACGACGACGCTCTGCGCCGTTCGATCCGCTCCAATCAGAGGCAATTTGTCACCAACATCGAGCGCCTGCGCGGTAAAGCCGAGATGCATCTGAAAGTGATGCTCGACGACTGCTGCCGCGAACAGGTTCGCCGCTACAGCCCCGAGCCCGCGGCCACTGTGGGACGCGCGTACCTTTCCAATCTGCGCGAAAACGCTGCCATGCAGCGCGAGCGACAGACCAAGGCCCGCGCCGTTACCGTGCAGATGCACCGCATGTTCGTGCCGCTGGCCGAGGAAGTCAGCTGCCGGCGCATGGATTCAGGCAAGATGCTGCTGGACATCGCGCATCTCATCGACTCCGGCAGCGTGGAGCGCTATCAGAATAAGTACTCGAGCGCATCCGTGCTGATGAAGGACTGCCAGATGCAGCTTTCCGGCCCCTGGCCGCCGTACCACTTCGTTCACCGTCTCACCCATCACTCCACGGCAGCTTCCGCGGCCGCCGGAGCGCTGCGGCCCGCGGCGAACCTGGCTGCATCCGCGTAGCATCCCACCGCATGAAACAAAGAAAAGCCCCGGCGGACCCACGAACCACCGGGGCTTTCATGGAGGGCTGCAAGGGGCGTCAGCGGTAGCGCGCGCCCCGCGCGCCTCTGCGTAATAGACGCAGCCGCCTGCGGAAGGTTTGAGCCCGCACTGTGGATTCCGAGCGGCCCTGGGCCCTCTGATCCCTCCTGCGCGAGACCCCTCGCCGTGCTCGCCTCGGCCATTGCAGACGCGGCGTTTATCATGGCAAGGACATGACGAAGCTCGCCTTCCTTTTCCCTGGACAGAATTCTCAATACACCGGCATGGGCCGCGATCTCTGTGGAAATTTCGCGGTGGCCCGCCAGACCTTTGAAGAAGCCGACGAAGCGCTCGGCTTTTCCATCTCGAAGCTTTGCTTCGAGGGCCCCGAAGACCAGCTCAAGCTCACCGAATTCCAGCAGCCGGCCATCTGCGCCGTCTCCGTCGCTGCGCTGCGCGTGCTGGCGGAGAAGGGAATCGCTCCCGCCCTCGTCGCTGGTCATTCGCTCGGTGAGTACGCCGCGAACGTCGCTGCCGGTTCGCTCGCCTTTGCCGACGCGGTCAGAACCGTGCGCCAGCGCGGCCGCTTCATGCAGGAAGCCGTGCCCGCGGGCCAGGGAGCCATGGCCGCCGTCCTCGGCCTCAGCTCCGAAGAAACGGCGCGCGCCTGCAACGACGCGGCGGCGGAAACGCAGCTCATCGTCTCAGCGGCCAACTTCAATTCCCCCGAGCAGACCGTAATCTCCGGCGAGGCGCCCGCGGTGGAGCGCGCCGCGCAGTTGTGCAAAGATCGCGGCGCCAAACGCGTCGTCATGCTGCAGGTCAGCGCTCCCTTCCATTGCGCCCTGATGCAGCCGGCCCAGGATCGTCTCGCAGACCTGCTGCGTGCGCTGGACTTTTCCGCGCCGCGCCTGCCCGTCGCTGTGAATGTTGACGCAGCCCTCGTGTCCGAACCCGGTCCGTTGCGCGAGGCTCTCATCCGCCAGGTCACCGGAACGGTGCGCTGGGTGGAGTCGGTTCGCCTGCTCATCGCGGAGCAGCCGGCATGCTTTGTGGAAGTCGGCCCCGGCAAGGTGCTCAGCGGCCTCATGCGCCAGATCGACCGCAGCCAGACCTGCATGAACGTTGAAGATGCGGCGAGCCTCGAAAAAACCCTCGCCGCGCTGTCCCAAACGCTAACCGCTAACCGCTAACCGCTAAACCCTAAACGCTAAACCCTAAACGCTAACCGCTAACCCCTGTTCTTCTTCCTCACGACGGCCCGGAATACAACTCCACCGGCGAGAACCCAATCGTCTTTGTGGCGTCGTCCACACGCAGAAAAATCGGCGTCGTTCCGCCGTTGATGTCGACGCCGACCACCACCCCGTTCCCGACATGCCGCGCCACGATGATCTTGTGGCTCTTGATCACGCCGTAGTCGCTCGCCGCGCCCCAGTCCTTCTGGAACTCCTGGAAGTTGTACGGCTGGTACTGCTGCGGGTGCTGCTGCCAGTTGGGATCGTTGTTCCAGATGCCGAAGGCTTTCTGCAGGTCGCCGCTCTCGACCGTGTCGAGAAAGCGGTTGATGTGGTGATCCGCAGGCCAGTGCCACAGCTGCCACGGCACCTGCAGGAACCACAGCCACGTGCCGATTCCGGCAACGATGACAAGCACAATGCCGGCCACGGAAAGATTGTGCAGCAGGCGCGCCCGGCGCGCATTGTAGGCAGGAGCATCCAGCAGGGTCATTCCGCGCGACTCCTTTCGTCTGTCGAGACCCGAGAATGGCGAGACAAACTTCCCCTCCTATTCTGACACCGGAGAGGCCCCTGTAGTTTCCTCGTGCGCGGGAGCTCTCATTTATGGAACAATTTGGGCCGCAGACAAACAGTCCAGGTTGCACCGGGCCCGGGAGAGAAGAATGCGCAGAATCATGGGGTGGGGAGTTGTTGGAGTTTGTCTTTGCGGGCTGCTGGTTCGCCCGCTTCACGCCGACGACGTAGCGAAGAGGGTGAAGAAGGCCGTTGCGGAGAGCACTCTCGACCAGCCAGGCACAAAACCTTTCCACTTGAAGGCTGCGCTGGCGCCCAGCCGGCCGCGCGACAATGGATCCGGGCGCACGGGCACCGTCGAAATCTGGTGGAAATCGCCCACGCAATGGCGGCGCGAGGTGACCTGCCCCATTTTCCATCAGGTGCAGGTAGTCAATGGCGACCAACTCTGGCAAAAGAATGACGGAGACTATTTTCCCGACTGGCTGCGGCAGACCGCCACGGAGCTTATCGATCCGGTCCCGAACCTCCAGGATGTGCTCGTGCAGATGGACACCGGAGAGGTAAAGGACATGTTCGGCTCAACCTATATCGAGTGGATGATTCCCTCCACGGATGGGCAGGTGAAATCGTGGACGGGCGCCGCGGTCGCGCTAACCGACAGCACTGGCCTGCTGTTTTATGGAGAAGGATTTGCATGGGGAGCGATCTTCCATGACTATCGGAAATTCAACCGCCGCATGGTGCCGATGACGGTCGGCGTCGGCGATCCCGAAGTAACGGCGAAGGTGATGACGCTCGAGGATTTGCAGGAGACGCCGGGACTGTTGGACGCGTCAGCCGCCGGGGGCGATCCACACCCCATCAGAACGGTGTTTCTCGACGAGCTGACGCTGAGGAAGAATCTCGAGCCGATCGCTCCCGTGCAATGGCCGCCCGTGAAAGACGGTCCGCTCGAAGGCGCCGCCACCACGGAAGTGGTTGTCGACCGCCAGGGAAATGTGCGCGAAGTGACCACAATTGTGACCCAGAACAATGCGCTGATCGATACCGCTCGCCAGTACATCGAGAGCATGCACTTCCGGCCATTTTTGCAGAACGGCGAACCCGCCCAGGTGGTGTCGCGGATTACGCTGGGATTCAAAACTGTTCGGGCCGATGGGGTTGAAAACCCTCCTCACAGCGAGTAGCGATTGCGGTCCTGGTCTGCGCGCCGCTCGATCGCCAGTTGGATCAGCCGGTCGATCAGATGCGGATACTCCACCCCCGACGCAGCCCACAGCCGCGGATACATGCTGATCGAGGTGAATCCCGGCAGCGTGTTGATTTCGTTCACATAAATGCGTCCCGTCTTCCCCGGCTCCATCAGAAAATCCACCCGCGCCAGCCCCGCGCAGTCGCAGGAGCGGAAGGCCGCGATGGCCATCTCCCGCACCTGTTTGGTCTGCCGCCGCGTCAGTTTCGCCGGCACAATCAGGTCCGAGCCTTCGCTGAGATACTTCGCCTCGTAGTCGTAAAACTCCTTCACCGGCACCACTTCCCCTACCACCGAGGCTTCCGGCTCGTCGTTGCCCAGCACCGCAACCTCCAGCTCGCGCGCTTTTCTGCTCTTGCCGCCCACCGCCTGCTCGACGACGATCTTGCGATCGAACTGCGCCGCCAGCTCGATCGCCGGCCCCAGCTCCAGGTGGTTATGCGCCTTGCTGATGCCCACCGACGATCCCAGATTGGCCGGCTTCACGAAAACCGGATAATTCAGTGCCCCTTCGATGCGCGCCCGAATCGTCTTCGGATTCTTCTCCCACTCCGCGCGCAGAAACGTCACCCACTTCACGATGGGCAGCTTCGCCGACCCGAACAGCCGCTTCATCGCGTCTTTATCCATGCCGGTGGCGGACCCCAGCACTCCGGAGCCCACGTAGGCGATCCCCGCCAGCTCAAACAGCCCCTGGATGGTCCCGTCTTCGCCGAAGGTTCCGTGCAGCACCGGGAAGATCACATCGACGCTGAGCACGTGATCGGAGTTGTTATGCGCCAGCGCGCCCGCGTCGCTCTGGAACGGCGCCATCGCCTCGCTGGGCATGGGCGGCACAATGACCGACTCGCCCTTGCGCAACACCGCGGCGGCAGCGGTGGCCGCCGGATCGCCGGCGCGGAGCTGCGTGCCGCCCGTAGCCTCCACGGGATACAGCAAACGCTCCGCATGAGCCGCCGTCACCCAGCGCCCCGCCTTCGTGATCCCAATCGGGACCACCTCGTACTTCTCGCGGTCGATGGCTTTCAGCACGGACGCCGCCGAGAGCAGCGACACCTCATGTTCGCCGCTGCGCCCTCCAAACAGGATGCCCACTCGAGTCTTTTTCATGCGCCGCCTGCCATTCTAAAGTGTAGGGACGCCCAAAATGCCCCGCCGGGACGCGGCGCATAAGATTGAAAATTAACTTTGACCGCTGCCCTCCATTTCGACTTTCTCCACTCCTGGCAGGCGGAAATCCTCGCCCACCGCCCTCTGATCCTGCCGCCGCGCAGCTTTACTTATCCGCACGAGGCGGAAGAAGTCGAGCGCGGCGCTCTCCATGCCATGGTGAAGCCCGCGATCGGTGCGCCGTTTCTGGCCACCTTTGCCCTCGGTTTTGCCGATCCCGCCGTGCCCACGGGCCTCTGGAGCTGTCCCCATCCCGACGAACTCTGCGCCGTTTCCGGTGGATACGCCTTCGTCGTCAGCACCCTCGATCCCGGCCGCTTCACCCAGATCGCTTTCCGTCCCGTGCTCGAAGTCCGCCCGCTGCCCAGCCACAACCTGCTCCTCTTCACCGGGCATTACGCGCTGCTGGCGTGGGGCGCGTCCGGCCTCGCCTGGCAGACGGAGCGCTTATCCTCCGAAGGTCTTCGCATCGCGGAAATTCGAGGCCACGAGTTGTTCGGTTTCGGATGGGACCTGCTCACCGACCGCGAAGTCCCCTTTGTAGTCGACCTGAAGACCGGCCGCCACTCCGGCCCTCACTCCGATTCCACTCGGTAGAAGCTCAGCGCCGCATCACCCTGCGTCAGAACCCGCGTTCGCTGCAGCGCCCCGAATCGTTCGTCCAGCGGCTGGCGCTTCCGATGCTCGGCAATCACGATCGCGTTGGCCGCCAGCAGCCCGCGGCATTCTCCGCCCAGCAGGCCCAGCGCGACCGCGTACTGCTCCTCGGCGTCCCACGGCGGATCGAGAAAAACAATGTCCGCCTGCCGGTTCCGCCCTGCCAGGCTCCTGAGTGCGGCAGCGGCGTTCCGCGCTTCCAGAGCATAACCGCCGCGGATGCCCAGCGATGCCAGGTTGCTGCGAATCACGCGCAATGCGGCCTCCGCCGGTTCGACAAAGATGGCTTCGCGCGCGCCGCGGCTCAGCGCTTCGATGCCCACCGCGCCCGAGCCCGCATAAAGATCCAGGAAAACCGCATCCGCAATGCGCGGCGCCAGCACATTGAACAGCGTTTCGCGCAGGCGGTCGCTGGTGGGCCGCGTGTCCATGCCGCGTGGCGCCTGCACGATCCGCGACCGGTACTGCCCCGCAATCACCCGCAACATTCCCTCCCTGCGCCGCCCAAAGCGGCTGACCCTCTACAATATCGGGAAGAGCTTCGGAGATCGAGATGCGCGCGTGGTCGTTGCCGTTAGGACGCTGGTTTGGTGTGCATCTGCGCATCCACTACTTCTTCCTGCTTCTGCTCTTCTTCTGCGTCTTCTCCACCAATCTTTCCGGCGTATCCGCGTGGCGCGGCGTCATGCTGTGGTTCCTCCTGCTGGGAGCGGTCCTCGGCCGCGAAGCCGCCCGCGCGATTACCGCCGCCTACCACGGCCTCGCCGTGCGCAGCATCCTGCTGCTGCCCATCGGTGGACTCTTCTCCTACGCCAGTCCGGAGATGGCCGAGCAGGCCGTAACCGGCTGGCCGCAGATCGCGATGACCCTGACCGGCCCCCTCGCGAATCTCGGTTTCGCCGCGCTCGTCGCCGCGCTCATCGCTGGAGCCAGCGCTCAGGTCCCCATCGCGCGCTTGCCGCTGGTCACGCCCTCCCACCTGATGCGCTCCACCGTGTGGCTGAATGTCGTGCTCGCCGCCATCCATTTCATCCCCGCGTATCCACTGGACGCCGGGCGCCTGATGCGCGGCGCGTTCGCCCGCTCCCGTGGCGCCGCCCAGGCAACGCGCTCCGCCTCGGGCATGGGGCAGATGATCGGCATCGCCGCCGTGGTCGCCGGACTCGCTCTGCTCACGCTCCCCAGCACCCGTTCCGCCTACGGCCTCAGCCCGTGGCTGATCATGGGCGGATTCTTCGTCTTCATCGGCGCGCAGCTGGAAGACCAGGGCGTTCTCTTCCAGTCTGTCGTCGAAACCGTGCGCATGCGCGACGTCATGCTCACCGATTTCGACACGATGTCGCCCTCCGACACCCTCTCCGACGCGCTCTACAAAGCCATTCACAGCCTCCAGGACGATTTCCCCGTGGTGCGCGGGCCGAACCTGGTCGGCGTTGTCTCCCGCCAGGGAATCGTGCAGGCCCTCCGCCAGGAAGGCAATGGCTACATCCAGTCCATCATGTCGCGTGCTTTCCAGGTCGCACAGCCCGACGACTCCCTCGGCGTCCTCATTCGCCGCATCGGCAGCGGCCGCCTCTCGCTCATTCCCGTCGCCGAGAGCGGGCGTGTGGTCGGCATCGTCACCTGGCAGAATCTGAGCAGCAGCATGGGCCTGCTGGCCGAGTACCGCCGGCTGGAGCGCACCGGCAATGAGCGAGACTGAGCCGCCGCTCGCGTCCGGCCTCTATCTCGTCGCTACCCCCATCGGCAATCTTGAGGACATCACCCTCCGCGCGCTGCGCGTCCTGCGTTCCGCCGACCGCATCGCCTGCGAGGACACGCGCCAGACCCGCAAGCTCCTCGACCGCTACGGCATTGTCACCCCCATGATCAGCAGCCATGAGCACAACGAGGCTGAGCGCAGCCGCCAGTTGCTCGCCGAGCTGCGCAACGGCGCGCGCATCGCCGTGGTCACCGACGCCGGCACGCCAGGCATCTCCGACCCGGGAATGGTTCTCGCCCGCGGCGCTATCGAAGCCGGAATTCCCGTCTATCCCATCCCCGGAGCCAGCGCTGCTCTCTCCGCCCTCATCGCCTCGGGTCTGGATAGCGAGCGTTTCCTCTTCCTCGGATTTCTCCCCTCCAAATCAGGCGCGCGCCGCACCGCCCTCGAAGATCTGGCCGCATCGCTCGCCGGGCCGATCACGCTGATCTTCTACGAAGCCCCGCATCGCATTCTCGAAACCCTCGCCGACATCGCCGCCGTCTGGGGCGACGATTGCCGCGTGGCGCTGGCCCGCGAGCTCACCAGGATCCACGAGGAGTTCCTGCGCGGAGCGGTCCGTGAAGTTCGTGCCGGCCTGGCCTCTCGCGACAGCATCCGCGGCGAGATGGTCCTGTTGGTCGCCGCCCAGCCGCACGCCGATGGCTCCGTGTCTCTCACAGGGAGCGTCATTCAGCGCCTCAGGGAGCTCGAAGCCGCCGAAGGGCTCACCGAGAAGGACGCCCTCAAGCGCATCGCCCGCGAGCGCGGCGTGGCCAAGAGCGAATTATGGCGCGAGCTGCAGCGAGAGCGCTCGCGCGGCCGCTGAACCGGCCTTTCCTGAAACCATTTCCCTCAGGAAGCCGTCCTCAATCAGCGGATGAAGCATTCACGGAGAACTTCGATGACCAGGCTTCTCATCCGCACGTCTTTTGCCGCCACGCTTCTGCTCTCATCAGCCGCATTCGCACAGCAGATTCCGCCCGGCGTCACCGGTCCCATTCCGGCCGCAATCGTCTCCGCAAAAACCATCTTCATTTCCAACGGAGGTTCCGACTCCGGCCTTTTTCCCAGCCCCTTCAGCGGCGATCAGGATCGCCCCTACAACCAGTTCTACAAGGCGCTCTCGGCGGACTCGCATTATCAGCTCGTCTCCGATCCCGGACAGGCCGACCTGGTTCTGGAGCTGCGCCTGCTCGCGCCCCTCGGCCCATCCAATCCCAACAAGGCGCAGGGCGCCCCCGATCCCGAGCCGCAGTTTCGCCTGGAAATCTACGACCGCCGCACGCACTATGTCCTCTGGACGCTGACTCAGTCCATCCGCTGGGCGATCCTGCAGAAGACCCACGACCACAATTTCGACGATGCGCTCACCGAACTCGTGAACGCCTTTGAGGCGCTCGGCCAGTCCCAGTCGGCGCCTGCCGCCGCGTCGAGCACGTCCCCGTAGCCAATCACGCTCCAGGCACAACCATCCCCGAGCGCCGCACCCATTGGCCGCCGAGCTCTTTCAGGTCAATCCCCGTATCGACCGCCCGCACGTTCCATTCGCGATCGCCGTTGCAGCTTGCGGCAATAATGCTGTCCTCAGGGTTCTTGAAGGGGCACGGCTTTCAGCCGTGCCGTAACGTAGCAAGGAAACACGGCTTAATCCCAGGCGATCAGCGAACGGAACGAGTAGTAGACGTTCGCGGCGAGTGGGGCCGCATAAGGAGCGCAGAAATGCCGGCGCACACTACTCCTCCGACGGTGCCAGCCACACCCACGTCGGGAGCAGCGAAGAGCAGGCACACAGCAAGCAAGGCAGTTGCCAGCCCGATGATCATTCGGGGTCCGAGTTCTGCGACTCTGCGCATTATGCGCCCTATCGGTGGTCTAGATGGGCGCGGAGCCTTCGGGGTTGGCTCCAAGGTCGCCGGGGGCCGCGCGGCAGTTCCAATCATACCAATCCCCTCGCTTTCAATCTGACGAACGTATACAGCAAAATGACCCCAAGAATATTGGAGAAAAAGCCGAGAGCCGCGAGCTGCATTTTTCCCTGCCTTACGCTGGGATGCCAAATCTGGTGCAGGCGAACTTGTGCGAACAGGATGAAAAGACCTCCAAGCAACAGCAGAACCGAGTAGATGATCTCTGACGGGACCACCGGATCAGCTTTGGCAATATCGAGAAAATTCGTCATCACCGCTGCCATGAAATACACCGTTAAATCCAACCCGATATAAAAGTGCTCTCGCTTGAATTTTCCGCCATCAACGACGCTTCGGATAAAAATACCGAGGCCGATCAACGCCAGCGGAATAGCGAACGCACCCCAATAGGCGACTCTCTGGATGTCCATGTTCGGGTATGGGCATCAACCTTAGACTGGCCCCACAGCTCTGTCAATGACCATCGTAGCCCGTCTCTCTCCCCGGAAAGGGTGACGAGCATCACCAACGTCATAAGCACATTAGATTCTGCCCTACCCCACCGCGTCGCATCTATGTTGGGTTAGCCAACGTATCTACTACCGCCGTAACTGCCGCAAACGGAACACGTCGTGAGTCCCTGGCGGAAGATAGGCCTGCATCGGAAGGCCTTTTCCGTAGGCCGTTTACTGCCGCTCCGGCTGCTTCCACGCAGGCACCGGCCGCTCCGCCACAGGCAGGTCCCGCCCCTTCACCCGGTCGTACAGATACGCGTCGCTCACCGTGCCCAGGGCCTCGTTGTAGAGCGTCACCGAGCCGGTGACTTCCTTCAGTTCCTCCACAAAGCGGTGCAGCGTCTGCAGCCGTTCCGCCGTAGCCGGCAGCTCCGTCTTGCTGGTCGTGAAGAACTTCTGGAACCCGTGATCGACCAGCTGCGCAATTTCTCCGCCAAGAACCGGCCCGGGCCGCACCACCATGCGCAGTCCCGCCACATTTTGCGCCCGCTCCAGCACAATCGAGCAGCCGTGTTTCGAGATGCGCACCTGGTTTGCGACCCCCGGCACGTTCTCTACATCGAATTGAAGACGGCGAAGTTCGCTCAGCACTTCGTCAAAGGTGCGTGTGCGCGGCTTTCTCAGCATATCGGCATTTCCCCGGATTTCCGGCGAACGCTACACTGATGCGTAGCTGTTTCCCCTGTTTTCAGGGTCGCATAACGCGACGCGCGCTGCAATTTTGACCTCAGCTTTCCAGGGAACCAAAGGCACCAGATGGCTACGCTCGCCCAGCAAAAAGCCGGTCTGCCCGGCTCGACCGTTCTGGATCGCATCGGCAACACGCCCCTGGTGCGTCTGGAGCGCCTCACCGCCAATCTTCCCGGCATTCAGATCCTCGGCAAAGCCGAGTGGACCAATCCCGGCGGCTCCGTGAAGGACCGCGCCGCCTCGGCCATCGTGCTCGAAGCCCTGCGTCGCGAGGATCTCTGCCCCGGCCGCCGCCTGCTCGACGCCACCAGCGGCAACACCGGCATCGCCTACGCCATGCTGGGTGCGGCCCTGGCGTTTCCTGTCACGCTCTGCATGCCGTCCAACGTTTCCCCGGAGCGCAAGCGCATCCTCCAGGCCTACGGAGCGGAGGTCCTCTGGACCGATCCCACGGAAAGCTCCGACGGCGCCATCCGCAAAGCGCGGGAGCTCGCCCACAGTTCGGATTCCGCCCCGCGGTACTTCTACGCCGACCAGTACAGCAATCCGGCCAACTGGCGCGCCCACTACAACGGCACCGGCATCGAGATCCTGGAGCAGACCCACGGCCGCATCACCCACTTCGTCGCCGGCCTCGGCACCAGCGGCACCTTCATGGGCGTGGCGCGCAGGCTCAGGGAGACAAACCCGGCCATCCAGTGCATCTCCATGCAGCCCGATTCGCCCTTTCACGGCCTCGAAGGTCTGAAGCATATGCCCACCTCCATCGTTCCTGCGATCTACGATCCGGCGCTCGCCGACCGCAATCTCGAGGTCGAGACCGAATCCGCCTACGTCATGGCTCGCCGCCTCGCGCGCACTGAAGGTCTGCTGGTCGGCATCTCCGCCGCCGCCGCCGTTGTCGCCGCGCTCGCCATTGCCGAAGAGGAAGCCGCGCAGGGCAGGGAAGCGACCATCGTCACCGTGCTGCCCGATGCAGCCGACAAATACCTGAGCGAGCGTTTCTGGGAGGAATGACCGTGCTGCGCCTGAGCCTGCAGATTTACGACGCGCTTCGCCAGCACGGCGAGCAGACCTACCCGCACGAGTGCTGCGGCGTCCTGCTCGGCCGTTTCCTCACCGAAGAGGGCCGCCCGGTCAACGAGGTCGAAGACGCCATCCGTGCCGGCAATACCCGCACCGACTCGGCCCACAACCGCTATCACATCGCTCCGCAGGAGCTGGTGCGGATTCAGCGCCAGGGACGCGGGCGCGGCCTCGACATCGTTGGCTTCTACCACTCCCATCCGGACCATCCCGCCCGCTGGTCGCCCACCGATTTCGCCGAAGCCCACTGGCTGGGCTGCAGCTACGTCATTACCGCGGTCGAGCACGGTGCCGCGCGCCAGACCAACTCCTTTCGCCTGGCCGGAGTCCGCGAGGAAGACAAAGCCTTTGAGGACGAAGCCATCGAAGTCACCGGCCAGCTCGACCCGGGTTTGGAACCGGAGCCGGGCAGGGAACTGGCGCAATCATGACCCTTTGCTGCACAATAGAAGCAGCGGATATGGCCTGCACCCCCATCCTCGAGCGGCCCAACGCGCTGTCCACCAGCGCGCGATGTTGTTGTTGACCCTCCCGTCCCGCTGAGCGGAAGCCCATCCGGTTTCCCCACCCATCACGCTTTCAGCCCGTTCCGAGGAAAACCATCGCCATGAAGATCGAGATCCCCACGCCCCTGCGCACCTATACCTCCAACCAGTCGGCCGTCGATGTGGACGCGGCCACCGTAGCCGAGGCTGTTTCCGGCCTCACCACCCGCTATCCGGATTTCCAACGCCATCTCTACACCCCCGACGGCAAGCTGCGCTCCTTCGTCAACCTCTATCTCAACGACGAAGACGTTCGCTATCTGCCCCAGCGCGAGGACACGGCCGTCAAGGAGTCCGACACCCTGTCCATCATCCCCTCCATCGCCGGCGGCTGCTGGCGCCGGTGACATGATCGGAAGCGGGAGAATCTCCTCGAATTGGGGGGAGTTCCTCATCGGAGGAATCTTCGTAAGTTGTTCGCTTTGTTTGTGAATTGGCTGGCCAATTCGCAGCGTCGTTGCTGTAAGCTGCTGAAAAGAAACGCTGCTCGGGTCGGCCCTATGAATACAAATTGTGTATCCGTCAAGCGATCGGAAGGCTCGCGGGCGGTTCGAGGTGACGCTCATGCCAACTCAGGAAGCGTTGCAGAGTCGAATCCTGGAGTCTGCGTGGGCAGTCGACTGGGAGGCCCAGCTCACTCCGAACTCGCAAGGCCAGTTCTCGGTGAGAGACGGGGTAGAACTGGAACTTCATGATCATCGAATAGCCACCCCATCGCCTCACCTCATTGATATAGGTCCGCGGCATCATGCGAGCGACAAACAGCGGTCTCAACCCCAGCACGTGGCACATTGCCAGCTTGGAGCGGAATTCGTTTCGATCGATGTAAGAGAGGCGGTTTTTGATTTCCACGCCGTAGTAGATTCCATCTCTGACAAATATTCGGTCGAGGTCGTGCCCGGACTGATCCCACCTCTTACCTTGCCAGGCCCGTACCTCTTCCGCGACAGGCATGAATCCGAAACGCGGGAGACCCGCGTCTACAAGTAGTTCACCCTGGGCTCCGAGAACAGGTGTGAAAGCAGGATCGGAATACAGCAGGACGAGTTTGCGTACTTCGACGGCCCTGCGTCGCCAGTACCGGTTGCGGCGGTTGAAATAGAACCGCAGGTGAGTCTCTTGAGTCAACTTCTGGAGTTCGCTTCCGACTCGGCCAGCCTCTCTGAGTTCCTTCAGAGCTCGAACTGTGACCCAGTGAAAGAACCGATCCTCAAATCGGATTGCGAGCTGACCCTCAAAGAAAACTGCTTCCGGCTGCTGATCAAACATTTCCAGGAGGAGCGGCTCGATTTCCTGAACTGCTGGATCATCGGCGGGGCCCGGTTCTCCCTCGGGTTGTTCAACTTCGTCCTCGTCTTCCCAGTTCATGGATTAGGAATTCCAAATACAGCGCAGATGGACCGAATTACGGTGTTTCGCCGTTCGAAAGGGCGATTGCATCCACTTTAAGTCTGAATTGCGCAGATTCGGCCTGGAACTCTTGCACCGGAGGTTACTTCAGCCGCATCCTTAAAAGAACGACATGGCCACCACCACCGAACCCGTTACCCTCCCCCAGCTCTCCAACGATGAGATTGCCCGCTACTCCCGGCACCTCATCCTGCCCGAGGTCGGCATGGAGGGCCAGCAAAAGCTCAAGGCCGCCAAAGTTCTCTGCGTCGGCACCGGCGGGCTCGGTTCGCCGCTCGCGCTCTATCTGGCTGCAGCCGGCATCGGAACGCTGGGGCTGGTCGATTTCGACGTGGTGGACTCCAGCAATCTCCAGCGCCAGATCATCCACAGCACAAAAGACGTCGGCCGCCCCAAGATCGATTCCGCCACCGAGAAGCTCCAGGCCCTGAACCCCTTTCTGAACGTGGTCAAGCATGAGGCCATGCTCACCAGCCAGAACGCGCTCGAAATTATCTCGCAATACGACATTGTTGCCGACGGCACCGACAACTTCCCCACCCGTTACCTCGTCAACGACGCCTGCGTGCTCACCGGCAAGCCCAACGCCTACGGATCGATCTTCCGTTTCGAGGGTCAGGCCAGCGTCTTTGCCACCGAGCAGGGTCCCTGCTACCGCTGCCTTTATCCCGAGCCGCCGCCGCCGGGTCTGGTCCCCTCCTGCGCGGAGGGCGGCGTCCTCGGCATTCTCCCCGGGCTCGTCGGCGTCATCCAGGCCACCGAGGTCATCAAGCTGATCCTCGGCAAGGGCGAGCCGCTCATCGGTCGCCTGCTGCTGGTCAACGCGCTCGACATGCGCTTCCGCGAGCTGAAGCTGCGCAAAAATCCAGACTGCCCGGTTTGCGGCACGCACCCAACCGTGACTAAACTGATCGACTATCAGCAGTTCTGCGGAATTATGCCTGAACCGAAAACGCCCACCTCTGTCGTCAATGGAATCCCGCAGATGTCCGTGCAGGAATTCAAACACCGTCGCGATGCCGGCGACGACGTCTTTCTCCTCGACGTGCGCGAGCCCTTCGAATACCAGATCGCCCAGATCGGCGGCCACCTGATCCCGCTCAACGAGCTGCCCGACCGCGTGGATGAGCTGAGCCCGGAAAAGGAAATCGTCGTTCAGTGCAAATCCGGCGGACGCAGCCAGCGCGCCGCGGAGTTCCTGGCAAAGAACGGCTTCACGAACGTCCACAACCTCGCCGGAGGCATCACCGCCTGGGCAAACGAGATCGACCCCAGCGTGCGCAAGTACTAGTCAGCATGGACATCAGCTAAACGCTAAACGCCGCCCGCTAATTCTCCTCACCCCCTCCCGCACTCCTGGGCTATACTCCGTGTGCCCGGCATTCCGCTCTTATTTCTGCTTTCCAGGCGACTGCTCGCCGCCTGGCCGGGAGGACGTCTTTCGGGGGCCTCTATGGACTTATTCGCACTTCGTCTTCTTTTCATCCTCATCCTTGCCGCGCTTAGCTGGTTCTTTCAGCCCTTTGGCCTGCAGCCGTGGCTTGCCGCCCTCACCGGAGCCGCCGCCGCCGCGCTCATCATCTTTTTTGAGCTGCGCGTCCGCGCCCTCACCCTCCGCCGCCTCTTCGGTGCCGTCATCGGCAGCCTGCTCGGCATTATCGGGGCGTTCCTGTTTTCTCTTGTCTTGCGCGACAGCCTGCCCCAGGGCCACACGCGCAGCCTGCTCCAGGTCGGCGTCCTCCTCCTGATGACCTACATCGGCCTGGTGGTCGGCGCCAGCAAGGGCGATCTGCTCAATCTCGCTGCCCTCGGCGGCCTCTTTTCCTCCGAGCGCGCCGGCAGGCGGAACATCAAGGTCCTCGACACCAGCGCCATCATCGACGGCCGCATCGCCGACATCGCCGAGACCGGCTTCCTCGAAGGCGTCCTGCTGGTCCCCGAGTTCGTCCTGCGCGAGCTGCAGATGGTCGCCGACTCCTCCGACTCTTCCAAGCGCCAGCGCGGCCGCCGCGGCCTCGACGTCCTCCAGCAGATGCGCGCCGATACGCAGCTCAGCATTCAGATCGTCGAAGAGGATTACCCCAACATCCGCGAAGTGGACCTCAAGCTCATCGAGCTGGCCCGCCAGCACGAAGCCAAAATCGTCACCAACGACTTCAACCTGAACAAGGTCGCGCAGGTGCGCGGCGTCCCCGTGCTGAACATCAACGACCTCGCCAACTCCCTGCGCCCCGTCGTCCTTCCCGGCGAAAAAATGCGCATCCTGGTCATGAAGGAAGGCAAGGAGTACGACCAGGGCGTCGGTTATCTCGACGACGGCACCATGGTCGTCGTCGATCACGCCCGCCGCCTCATCGGCCGCTCCGTCGAAATAGCCGTCACCTCCGTGCTGCAAACCGCTTCCGGCAAGATGATCTTCGGCAAAGTCGACGAGACGCAGAAATCCGAGCCCGTCCGGGGCTCCGTGGAAGTTTCCTGACGGCCTCCTGATCCATCACCAGTGCGACCATGCCAACCATCAGCACGTTTTACGGCATCATCATTCAGATATTCTGGAATGACCATCCGCCGCCGCACTTCCACGCGCTCTATGCGGAATTTGAAGTCCTGATCGATATCCGCACGCTCGAAGTGACACAGGGTGAGTTTCCGCGGCGCGCGCTGGCTTTGGTCCTTGAATGGGCGCAGGAGCATCGGACAGAATTGATGGAGGACTGGAATTTATGCACGCGCAATCAACAACCCAGGAAGATCCGGCCGCTTCCGTAGTGCCGGCGCCGAATCCGCGCATGCCATGGCGCGTCGCCGAGGTGCAGGCGCTCGAAGACTACTCTCTGCGCGTCCGTTTCCTCGACGGGCTGGAAGGCGTCGTGAGGATGTCGGCCCTGGTGCACTCCCCCACCGCCGGCGTCTTTTCTCGATTGGCCGATCCGGCTCTTTTCTCCCAGGCGGCCGTGGTTTACGGAGCGGTTACCTGGCCCGGCGAACTCGACTTGGCTCCTGACGCTATGTACAAAGCGATCCAGGAAAGCGGCGAATGGGTGCCCCGGTAAGATCCGCTCTTTCCTGCGCCAGGATTACGCAACTCTTACAATCGCCAGGCCCCACCCCCCTTTATGGTCGAAACTGGAGTCCAGTCCGCATGTCCATGCTCGTCGAAGTCCCCGCCGCTGTGGTTCGCGCCGACTCCGAGGCGCTCGCTCAGGCTCGCTCCCCCAGGCTGAACCTGATCTTTGCCGTCACCCTCACCGTCTTTCACATCGGCGCCATCGCCGCGCTCTTCTTCTTCAGTTGGAGCGCGCTCGCTGTCTTCGCCGTGCTCTGGGTGCTCGGCCAGAATGTCGGCATCGCCATGGCCTACCACCGCCTGCTCACCCATCGCGGCTACACCACCCCCAAATGGGTGGAGTACGCGCTGGCCCTCTGCGCTACCCTCGCCCTCCAGGGAGGCCCCATCTACTGGGTCGCCGTCCATCGCATGCATCATCAGCTCACCGACCGCCCCGGCGATCCGCACTCCCCGCGCGACGGCAAATGGTGGTCCCACATGGGCTGGATCCTGCACGGCTCGCTGCGCAATCGCAATCCGCTGCTCAATCGTTACGTCCCCGATCTCGCCTCCGATCCCTTCTACGTCTGGCTCAGCCGCTGGCACTGGGTGCCCGTCACCGTCGTCGGCATTGCCCTCTTCCTCATCGGCGGATGGTCCTGGTTCCTGTGGGGCATCTTCCTGCGCGTCACTCTCGGCCTGCACACCACCTGGCTGGTCAACTCCGCCACCCATCTGTGGGGCTCGCGCCGATTTGAGACCCGCGACGACTCCACCAACAACTGGTGGGTCGCCCTGCTCACCGGCGGCGAGGGCTGGCACAACAACCACCACGCCCATCCCGTCTCCGCCAGCCACGGCATGGCGTGGTACGAGGTCGACTTCAACTACTGGGGCATTCGTCTCCTCGGCTTTCTCGGCCTCGCCAAACGAATCAAAGTCCTCGGCCCCGATGGCGGTCAGGCCCGCGTCCTGCACCCGTAAGTACCGATCCGCGGCAGCCCCGCCGGGCGCCCCACGTCAGCCGCTCTGTGGCACAAGCGGGAGACGGCAAATTAAACGCTAAACGCTAGACGCTAAACCCTACCCCCTGTCGCACCACCGCTGGTACACTCTCGCAGATGATCGCCCACAGGTTCGCACGGCTCTTCCTGCTGCCGCTCCTTCTGTCGCTGGCCGTCTCGCTCGCCGCAGCCCAGACCACCGCCGCTCCGCACCTCTTCTTCCGCGTCACCCTCGCCTCCGGCATGCAGCCCGTCGCTTCAGGACGCGTCCTCATCTTTCTCGAAGCGGGCAGCGGCGCGAAGCAGGTCCAGGCCAACGAATTTCATCCTTCTTCCACCTCCATCGCCGCCAAAGAGATCACCGACCTGCATCCCGGCGAGTCCATCGACATCGACGTGGACTCGATCGCCTTCCCCGCGCCCTTTTCCTCGCTCCAGCCGGGGACCTATGAAGCGCAGGCCGTCCTCGACGTGAACCACACCTACGCCTACGACGGCCTCGAAGCCGGCGATCTGGAAAGCTCTGTTCTCGCCCTGCCCAACTGGACGCCCGGCACCGGCGACGAGCCGGCCTTCACTCTCGACGAGGTCGCTCCGCAGCGCCCACCCCGCCCCCTGCCGCTCAGTCCCGGCGTCCTTGCCGCCGCCGAAAAATCCATTCAGTTCGCCGACTTCACCAGCCCCGTGCTCACCGCCTTCTCCGGCCGCCCCACCCACATCCGCGCCTGGGTGGTCCTGCCGCCCGGCTACGCGGACCACCCGCACCAGCGCTATCCCACCGTTTACTGGACCCACGGCTTCGGCGCAAAGCTCGCGTACATCCGCGACAACGGCCTGATGATCTACAGCCGCATGGCCGCCGGCAAGATGCCGCCCATGATCTGGCTCATGCTCGATGAGTCGCTGCCCACTGGCACGCACGAATTCGCCGACTCGGTGAACAACGGCCCCTGGGGCGCCGCGCTCACCACCGAATTCATTCCCTGGATCGAAGCGAAATACCGCATGGACGCGCGCGCCCGCGGCCGCTTTCTCAACGGGCACTCATCCGGCGGCTGGGCCACGCTGCAGCTTCAGGTGAACTATCCCAAAATCTTCGGCGGTACGTGGTCCACATCGCCGGATCCCAGCGACTTCCACGACTTCACCGGCGTCGATCTCTACGCACCGCATGCCAACGTTTACCATCGGCCCGACGGCACGCTCTATCCGCTGGTCCGCGACCACGCGCACGTCATCGCAACCTACGAGGAGTTCGCGAAACAGGAAGTGGTGCTCGGCAGCTACGGCGGCCAGATGGCTTCTTTCGAGTGGGTCTTCTCACCCCGCGGCGCCGACGGCAAGCCGCTCCAGATGTTCGACCGCAAAACCGGCGACGTGAACCCCGACGTTGTCGCATACTGGCACGATCGCTACGATCTCTCCAACGTGGTCGCGACCAACTGGTCCACGCGCGGCCCGTACCTGAAAGGAAAGATCCACCTGATCGTCGGCACTGCGGACACGTTCTACCTCGACGGTTCCGCGCACAAATTTGAAGCCGTCCTGAAGAGTCTGAACGCCGACCCGCACTTCACCTATCGCCCCGATCGCACCCACATGAACCTGTACGAGGAGAATGGCGACCGCTACGCCCTCTTCGACGAAATCGCCGCCCAGATGTACGCCGTCGCTCGCCCCTCGGCGCACTGGACGGTTCCCGCGGGCGAAGACGTGCTCCAACACCCATAAGCATTGAAGCCACGCCGGCCTTTACTGCTGTGCCGCCCACGCCTCCAGCTGCTGCGGACTCTCAATCCGCCCCGCCATCATCTCCAGTAGCAATCCGTGCATGGAGAGCAGCGGCACCGGCCTCGCCACCGTTGTCGCTTCCGTCTCGCCCGGGAAATGGACCATAAGCAGCGGGCGGGGATCGAAGCCTCCGCGGCTGGCGCGTGCGTCCTCCGCAGCCCAGCCGGGGAGAGGGCGCCACAGCCACGTCCGCCAGGAGTGGTCTGAAGAAACGATCACCGTCGTCTTCGGCCCGAGCGCAGAGTTGTCGATATCGCGCATCAGTTCCCCGAGAGTCACGTCGGTCAGCGCCAGGTTGTCGAGGTAGCTGCCAGGCACGCCGATCTGCCCCGTGTGCCGGTTATAAAACCCTCCAGGATGCGGCAGCGGCAGGTGCAGAAAGAGAAATCCGACCCGGTTCGACGCGATCTCCTCCACCGAGCGTTCCATCAGCCGCTGGTAGTCGTCGGCGTGCACCTGCCAGTCGGTGGTGTAGAGAATCGGCTGGCCCAGGGCGTGGAGGGCGGACTTCCCGAGCGGTGCGATCGCGTTCTCCACCGCCGAACGGGTTGGCGAATAGTGGCCGTACAGGCGCGTGGTGAAGGTCCAGTAGCAGTCGTTGAGTTCCGACGCGAAGAGACGGCAGTAAGGGTTGTACCAGCCAATGGCGCCGGTCGACCAGCCGAGATGCTGTGCTTCCCCAAAGAGACTGTCGCGGTCGGGATAAGGGCGCCAGTGGGAATTGTCCTCGGTGCGGATGAGGAGCTGTCCGTCGAGATCGCTTTTGACGCTGGTAATGTAATGGCCGCTCAGCAGGGAAGGAATGACCAGCTCCGTGAAATTGCCGCCGGGGCGGACATCGGAGAAGAGGACACTGTCGGTCGCGAGGCGGTCGAAATTGGGGTAGCTCATCCCCGGCTGGGGATGGTCGAAGAGCTGGTCGTACGACGCTTCGTCGAAGAGGATCCAGACGATGCGCCGCTGCACCGGGGCGGCCACGGGACGCGAGAATCCGGCGGTGTCATGCGGCTCAGGGTGAAAAGCCATGACGGCGAGCTCGGGCAGGATCCAGAAAACGCAGAAGCCGACCAGCAGGACCCCGACGCGCAGGCCCCGCATGGCTCCCCTGTACCAGCGGCGGCGCAGGAACCAGAGCAGCAGCCCTGGCACGGCCACGCCGAGGAAGATGCGGCCGGGTGTGGTCATGAGCGAAGCGCGGTCGGTGGCGATCACCAGCACCCGCTCAACGCGGGTGGCCAGCATGGCCATCGCCGGCAGCCAAAGCAGGGTTCGGCACCGGGAATCCCAGCGGTCCAACAGCCAGATGAGCGGAATGCAGACCGAGAGAACAACCACGAAGTCGATGAGCAGTCCCTGATAGACGGAGTTCATCGGCAACAGTTCGTGATAGTGCGTTTCCCGGGAAGGGGTGAGGTTGAGCCACAGCAGCGGCATCATGACGATGATGCCGGCTCCCGCGCCTTCCAGCCAGCACCGTGCCCAGGACGTCGGCCGCCGCGGCGCAGCCGTCTCGCGCATCGTATTTCCCGTTATCTGGCCTGCAGCAGGAATAGCACCCTCCCGTTGGGCAGCGCGTCGCGCCGCACTACAGTGAAATACTTTGCGAAGGCATCGAGCAAACCCGCTTCATCCAGGTGCCCGTACAATTCGTCGCGCCCACGCATCAGATCCTGGAAGCGCGGATCCTTCGCCGGCACCCACTCCACAATCGCCCAGCGCGTGGTCAGCTCCCGCGCCAGCGCCACTACCTCCGCCAGCGGTATCTGCTCCGACAGCAGCAGATGGTGGATCAGCCCCAGCATCATCACGCAGTCGAATCGCCCCCGCGCCCGCTGTAGCAGGCTCAGGCTCTCCGCATTGCGCCAGCCCACCGCCGGCGTCGGCCGCGCCGGATTCGCCACCAGCGCGGTAACCGCCAGCTTTTTCTTCTCCGCCTCGCGCCGGTTCAGCTCGCTGGCCTGCGCGTCCGTGTCCCACGCCACCACTTCCGCGCCGCACTTCGCCGCAATCCGCGAGTACACCCCGGTATTCGCTCCCAGGTCCAGCAGGTATTTCGGCTGCGCCGCTTCCAGCGCCTCGCGCACAAACTGCTTCTTCTTCGTCTGATCTTCCGCGCTGTAGTGGTCGGCCGTCTGCGTGTAGCGGCTCCAGCGCGTGTCGCTCTCCTGCGGAGCCAGCAGCGCCAGCTGCTGCCGCAGCGATTGCAGATTCCGCCGCAGCACCGCCAGCGCCGCCTCCGGCTGCTGGCGCGTCTGCGCCGCCCTGGCCGCTCCGCTGTTCCCGGTGCTGCGCTCCAGCGCCAGCGGCATCGTCACCAGCGACCGGAACGGCTCCCGCCATCGCTGCCATCGCCCCAGATGCGCCGCCAGATCCGCCGGCTCATACCCGTCGCGCTTCTGTATCGTCGCCGCCAGCGGCCATCCCAGATACTTGTACGCCGCCAGCGGCAGCAGAAAGGTTCGCACAAACTGCCCGTACGCCAGCCACACCGGGCTCTGCGGATCGCGCGCGTCCACCGACAGCACGTCCACAAACACCGGCTCCGCGCCCCGAAACAGCACGTTCAGCGGCGTCGCGTCTTTCAGGATCAGTCCCCGCTCCAGCAGCCCTTCGCACAATTCCAGCGTCAGCTCCGCCGCCGCCATCCACGCGCTCGGCGTCCATTCCCACGGATACGACGGGAAAAATACCCGCGGATGTTCCAGCGTCAGCTCGCCATCCGCCTCCGCCACGAACTGTGTCTCGATCAGCTTCCCCTGTTTCACCCACTCCAGCGCCGCTTCCGACTGCAGAAAGTCGAGCGCCGCCCCCGCATGCTCGCGTCGCACTCGGCGCAGCACGCGGTCCCCCGCGATGCGCAGGGAGCCGGCGGGATCGCGAAAGGTTTCTATCTGAATTTCGGCGGTCGCCATTTACTCGTCGGATTCAGGGGCCGCGGTCGCTTCGCCCTCCACCTTCTCTTTTTCCGGTGTGGAGAGCCCCAGCAGCTTCCGGATCTTCGTCCGCAGGATGAACAATCCCCCCGCCAGCATCGATCCGCCTACCTGCACCGCCAGCAGTCCCGAGCCTGGATCGACGTACCCCCACGCCGGCTTCGAGAATGCGGCCAGCAAAACCAGCAGTTCGACGGATGCCAGCAAAATCAGGGTACTGCGACGGAAAATCTGCACGGGGAATCCTGCCTTTCCTGTCCTGGATTGGTCACATTCTTCTCCAGACGGGTCGCGGCCGAATAAGTTGCGGCTGTTGGGGAGCAACGACACTTCTCGAAAACAACCCAATTTCGGCGTCAACCCGGAACGCGCCTGAAGACCAGCTCAGGGACCACATCAGAACCGGAGTTCGTTGATACGTTCATGATACACAGGCACCGTTGCCCATGCGGCCCTCAAACTCCGCGCCGCCACGCCCGCGCCCGCCTTTGCCTTCCGTCCATCCTTGCCAAGCCGCTACAATCTCTTCTGGAACCCTATGCCCGCCAACCTTGATACCACGCTCGTCGCCAACATCCGCTCCGCCGCACGCACCGCCGGCCTTTCCGTTCTCTCCGTCGATACCGGCGCCGACTTCAACGGCCATCCCACCACTCGTTTCCGTCTCGCCTCTGCGCCGGACGCGCCCGCCGAGAGCTCCCTCCTGCTCGAGCTGAGCGAGGCCTTCGACTTTCACAAGCCCGAGCTGCTCCCCGAGATGACCACCCATCTGCGCGAGGCCGCCCATCGCCTGCGCAATCCCCGGCCCGATGCCTATGTCACCCTCGCCGGCCTGCCCGTTCGCTTCGCCAGTTTCGCCTGGCCCTTTCATCGCTCCACGTCCGGCGCCGACACCTACATCGTTCACGGCACCGTGCATCTGGAAGACGGTACCGGCTCGCCGCTGCACACGCTGGTCTCGGCCAGCATGACCGTCACCTTCGCCGAAATCGTGCCCGCGCCCGAGCAGCCTTACGCGGAGACCTTCATCTACAACGCCGTCCGCAAGACCCTCGACCGCGGCCAGCTTGAGATGCTCAAGAGCGGCAACCGCCAGCCCGTCCCCGTCACCACCCGCTACTACAGCCGCTGGCAGAAGAAATTCTTTTTCACCGACACTGACGACACCAGCCGCATGGAATTCCTCTCCCTGAAAACCTACTGGCTCTCCGGCGTTCTCGGCGCCGGCCGCCCCGTCTGGATTGCCGATCCCCGCGACGCGCAGTATCTCAACACCACCGTCGAAGAGCTCTCCCGCATGGCTGCCGATCTGTCCCGCCAGGGCCTGCTCGCCCTCGATGGCGAATACGCATCCTCAACCCCGACGCTGATGGCCCGCGCCGACGAGTATCGCGCGAAGCTCGATGCCGCCCTCGCCGTCACCCGCCCCACCTTCAACGAAGAGATGCGCGCCGGCCACACCAATATGTAGGAATCTGCGCGCGGCGGGTCCCGTTCGCGCTCACTCGCTGCGCAATGTGGTTTGCGGGTCGACCTCGGCGGCGCGTCGGCTCGGAATCCAGCAAGCCAGCATCCCGATCCCGGCAAGGAATACTGGAACCGCGGTGAAGGTAAAGGCGTCGTGCGGGCGGATTCCATAGAGGAAGCTTCCCGAGAACTTCGCCAGCATCCACGCGACAGGGAGGCCGACGGCCAGAGCGATCAGCATCAACCGCAATCCCTGGCCGAGCATGAGCCTTTGTATCGCTGTGCGCTGCGCGCCCAGGGCGATGCGAATGCCGATTTCGCGCCGCCGCCGGCTGACGGTGTAGCTCATCACGCCGTAAAGACCGATGCCCGCCAGCGCGAGCCCGATCCCTCCGAAGATTCCGAACAGGGTTCCGGCAAGACTCGGCAGAAACAGCGCGCTGCGCAGATGCTCCTCGATGGTTTCCACGTTATAGACGGCCATGGCCGGGTCGATAGCGTGGATGGCCTGGCGCGCCGCGCCGACGATTGCCGCGGTGTCGCCCGCCGACCGAACGACGATCGTGTAGCCCAGAAAGGACGGGTCGCTCCCGACGTTCTGCGCCAGCGATCGGAAGAGCACCGGACGAGTATCCTCGCCCAGCGTGCGCGATTTGATATCGCCCACCACGCCGATAATCTCGTAGGTAGCGCCGCCACCGGAGACCCGCTGGCCGATCGGGTTCTCCCGGCCGAACAGGCGCGTTGCAAACGACTCGCTGACAATGGCTGCTTTGGGATCGCCCGCAGCCTCATGCGAAAAATCGCGGCCCGCGATGCGTGGAATTCCCAAAGCTGCGAAATAACCGGGCCCCGCCATGTACTCATCGACGATGGGCGGTTCGGATGTGGATTTTCTCCCCTCAACGGTGAATCCATCGCTGCGATTGCCTCCGGAAAGCGGCACAACGTCGGTGACCGCCGCTGCCGTGACTCCCGGGATGGCGCCGATGCGTTCCCGCACGTCCTCGAGGAACCGCGTGGTTGCCGCGGGCGTGTAACCGTGAATGCGCGGATCGACGGAAAGCATGACCACGCCGCGCGAGCGAAAGCCGATGTCGATATTCGTTGCGCTGCTCAAACTTCTCAGAAACAATCCGGCGGCGCACAGCAGCACGACGCACATCGCAATCTGGGAAACCACCAGCAGGTTGCGCAGCGTCAGGCGGCGCCCGGGCCGCGCCAGCGCATCCTCGCCCCGCAGTGCGTCGGTCAAACGCGGGTGGGTGGCGATCCACGCGGGAACAGCCGCGAAGAACAGCCCGGCGCCGATGCTCAGAGCCAGGGTGTAAAGCAACACGCGCCAGTCGAGCCTCAGGCTCAGGTCGAGCGGCACGGGCGCGGGAACATGAAACGCGCCCAGCGCCGAAGTGGCCCACAGGGACAGCGCCGCACCCACCAGTCCGCCCCCCAGAGCGAGGACGACACTCTCCAGCAGCATTTGGCGCAGAAGCACCGCTCGTCCGGCTCCGAGCGCCAGACGCACCGCCATCTCGCGCTTCCGAGCCGCTGCCCAGGCCAGCAGAAGATTCGAAACGTTGGCGCAGGCAATTCCCAGCACCAGCAGGACTACCACCGACAGCGCCGACAGGAAGAGGAGCACGGTCGCTCGGTCGCGCGGAGGCAGCGATCCTGCCTGCTCAAGCCGGAATCCGATGTCCTTGTCGGTAGCCGGATAAGCAGCCGCATAGTGCTTCGCGAGCGTAGCGAGTTCCGCTTTCGCCTGTCCCTCGGTCAGGCCCGGCTTTAGCCGCGCGATCACAGACAGCCAGTGCTGCGATCGCAGATTCCGGTCGGGAAGGCCGGGCGCAAATTGCTCCACGATGCCCAGCGGGATCCAGAATTGCGGGTCGAGGATCTGGTCGATGCCATGGAAGGCCGGCGGCGCTACCCCGACCACGGTGAATGGCTTCCCGGAGAGAGTTACGTCTTTCCCAACGATGGCCGGATCGGAGGCAAATCGGCGGCGCCATAGCCGGTAACCCAGCACGATGACGCGTTGCTTTTCTTCGCCGGGGAGGAATCCCCGGCCGAGGGTCAGAGGAATTTGCGCGACGTCGAAATAATTGGCCGTCGCCGCTTGCCCCCACACCCGTGCAGGCTCGCCCGAGCCCCCCATCGACGCGGGCAACAGATCGTAATAAGCGGCCACACCGCTAAAGGACTTTGCCCCGTCGCGCACATCCGTGTAGACGGGCCATGGAAACTCGTTGCAGCATCGCTCCCCGGCCTCGGTGGTGTTCAACGCCAGCAGGGTGCCCGGTTCCCCAACCGGCGCGGGTCTCAGGACGAAGCGGCTGACCATGGAGAAGATGGTGGCGTTGGCCCCGATGCCCAGTCCAATGGACAGAACTACGCTCAGAACAACGGTCGGCGACTTGGACAGGCGCCGAAAAGTGGTCACGAGGTCGCGACGCAAGGCGTCCATGCAGGTTTCCCCCGATGAACGCGTAGTACGCGCGAGAGACCGGGAGGGTTCCCTGGGATTGCCCGAAATTGCCGGACCTGGAGAGAATACGCGTTACAGCCTGGCGCACAGCAGTCGCCATGCCCGCCGCGCCATCCGCTTGGGGGTGCATCAATCTCCCGCCATTACGGCTGAGCGTAGTAGCCGTTGCGTGTCCGCACAGTCATCCCAGGCTTGTCCACCTTGATCTGGACGCTGTGCCACGTCTCCGGTTTCTCTGCCGTTTCCGCGTCAAATGTCACCGTGTACCAGGCTTTCCCATCCTGCATGCACTTATCCACTTCGCCGGCCACGTCGTTGCTGCTGTTCAGCACCTGCCCGCCGCTCTGTATGGCCAGCGCCTGCAATGCCAGATTGCCCGGGTTGGCCTGGTCCCATTTCGTCGGGGGCTTCACAAAACTCTCCCACAGGAACGTCCGGTAGCTCCCCGCATCTGCCGTTCCCAGCGGATCGACGTCATACACCGTCGCCTGGCCGGCGCGCAGATCGTCTGACAGCTTCACGATTTCTCCAAAGATCGCGTGATGCTGCTGGTCGGTCACGATCAGGTTCGGAGAGTCGAAAATAGGCCACCCCGGGCTGACCCAGATCACCAGCTTGCGCCCCGGCGTGTTCGCCTCAAACTGCGCGATCTGCTCCAATCCGTTGATGGATGTGCTCAACAGCTCTGTCGCGCCCCAGAATCCCGACGAGCGGTTCAGCTCGCGCAGCAGGCCCCTCTGCTGGCTCAGTTGCGCCAGCAGCACCGTGCCGTCGGCCGAACCGGGCCCCACCGTCTGCAGCCCGGTGTCGGTCAGCAAAGTCATCACCATCGGAAAGGGCAAATGGTTGCCGTAGCGCCGCAGAAGATTCTCCAGCTGACCCCGCGCCACGCTCACCGCTGAGAATCCCACGTTCACCGTGTCGATCACGATCACCGCGCCTTCCAGGCTGTCCTGGGAACCCTCGGTGTGCGCCATGAACGCCTGGATCGTCGCCGGATGCTTGTCGTCCAGCAGGGTGAAGTCGCTTTGCTGCAAACCCGTGATCGGATGACCCGCCTTGTCCGTCACCACCACGTCGAACCTTATCTGCGTCGCTTGCGAAACAGGTTTCCCGGTGGGCACCGTCGCCGGCTGCTGCGCCCAAAGGCTTATTCCGGAACACGCCAGAACCACCCACAGCCACCTGCCACGGTTCATAGAGTTCCCCCTTCCACCTGAAGGACGTGCCGGAGCGCGTCCGGGACCCATTATTGCACCGGCAATACGGTTCCGAAGCCGCCTCGCCGCCCGGATGCGGCCGCCGCGCTCGCACCTGGCGCGAAACCGCCGTTAAAATCAAAACTGACCATGACTGCAGGCAGAAAGCAGCAAAACGCCGCGAGTGCGGCCGCTCCGGAAACTGCGCCTTCAGCGCAGGCCCCGCGCCCCGCCTCCGATTCCGGCGATCTCGCCCTCCGCTACAATCCCGCCGAGATCGAACCTCGCTGGGCCGAGCGCTGGGCCGCGCAGCCTGAGCTCTACGCTGCTGAGCCCCCCTCCTCGTCCAGGCCCAAATACTACGTGCTCGAGATGCTGCCCTACCCCTCCGGCGCGCTGCACATGGGCCACGTCCGCAACTACTCCATCGGCGACGCTCTCGCTCGCTATATGTGGATGCAGGGATACAACGTCCTCCACCCCATGGGCTGGGACGCCTTCGGCCTGCCCGCCGAAAATGCCGCGCTCCGCAGCAATACCCCGCCGCGCGCCTGGACCCTCGGCAACATTGCCGCCATGAAGCGGCAGATGAACCGCCTCGGCCTCAGCTACGACTGGAAGACCGAAATCACCACCTGCCTGCCCGACTACTACCGCTGGAACCAGTGGTTCTTCCTGCGCATGTTCGAGCGCGGCCTCGCGTACCGCAGGAAGAGCAAGGTCAACTGGTGCCCGCAGTGCGCCACCGTTCTCGCCAACGAGCAGGTCGTCAACGGCTGCTGCTGGCGCCACGAGGAGCAGCCCGTTGAGCAGCGCGATCTCGAGCAATGGTTCCTGCGCATCACCAGGTACGCCCAGGAGCTTCTCGACGATCTCTCCAAACTCGATGGCTGGCCCGAAAAAGTCCGCACCATGCAGCGCAACTGGATCGGCCGCAGCGAAGGCGCGGAGGTTGAATTCGAACTGGAAGACGCAACCTTTCTCCCTCCCGAAGAGGAGAAAGCCCGCCGCGGCGGCACCGCCATTCTGCCCGCCCGCGAAGGCGTCACCGGTTCCCGCAAAAAGGTCGCCGTCTTCACCACCCGCGTCGACACCATCTACGGCGCCACCAGCCTCCAGCTCGCGCCCGAGCATCCGCTCGTCAAAGAAATGTGCGCCGGCGATCCCGCCCTCAGCGAATCCGTCGCCGCCCTGCTGGACCAGCAGCGCCAGGCGCGCGATGCCGGAGATGTGGGCGCGATCGAAAAGCATGGCGTCTTCACCGGCCACTACGCCATCAATCCCTTCAGCGGCGAGCGTCTGCCGGTCTGGGTCGGCAACTACATCCTGCTCGACTACGGCACCGGCGCCATCATGTCCGTTCCGGCGCACGACGACCGCGACTACGACTTCGCCAAAAAATACGGCCTCGAGATCAGGATCGTCATCCTTCCCCGCCGCAACGGCGACGCCGCCAGTTCCAGCAGTCCCGAGACGCTGCTGCCGTTCACGGAAGAAGACTCGCTGCTCATCAACTCCGGCGAGTTCAGCTCTCTCGGCTGCCAGGAAGCGCAGCACCGCATGGCCGCCTTCGCCCAGCAGCACGGATTCGGCAAGCCCACCGTGACCTTCCGCCTCAAGGACTGGGGCATCAGCCGCCAGCGCTACTGGGGCACGCCCATTCCCGTTCTCTACTGCGAAAAATGCGGCATCGTCCCGGTTCCCGACAGCGAACTGCCCGTGCTCCTGCCCGATAATGTCGAGATCACCCAGCAGGGCGGCTCCCCGCTCGCCCGCGTGCCGGAGTTCGTCAACGCCACCTGCCCGAAGTGTGGAGGCCCCGCGCGCCGCGAGACCGACACCATGGACACCTTCGTCGACTCCTCCTGGTATTTCTATCGCTACACCGACGCGCGCAATGCGAAGGCTCCCTTTGACTCCGCAACTGTTGCCTACTGGTTCCCCATCGACCAGTACATCGGCGGCGTCGAGCACGCCATCCTGCACCTCATCTATTCGCGCTTCTGGACCAAGGTCATGCGCGACCTCGGCCTCGTCCGCAACGATGAGCCGGTCGCGCGCCTCTTCACCCAGGGCATGGTCATCAGGAACGGCGCGAAGATGTCCAAGTCGAAGGGCAACGTCGTCTCCCCCGACGACATGATCGCCCGCTACGGCGCCGACGCCACCCGCATGTACTCGCTCTTTGCCGCGCCGCCCGACCGCGATCTGGACTGGCAGGAGGATGGGGTCGCCGGCGTCAGCCGTTTCCTCGGCAAGGTGTATCGCTTCGCGATGAAATATGGCGAGCGCGCAAAGCAGGCAGGGACGGCACAACCGGCGGAGCTGGCGCCCGCTTCCCAGGCCCTCCTGCGCAAGCTCCACCAGACCATTCGCAAAATTACCCAGGATTTTTCCGGCCGCTGGCACTTCAACACCTGCATCGCCGCCATCATGGAGCTGGTCAACACCCTCACCGCGGCCGAGCCGCAGATCGCGGCGGGCGAAGTCCCCGATGCGGTCCTCGCGGAAATCCTCCGCACCCTCACCCTGCTGCTCGCGCCCTTCGCGCCCTATCTCGCCTTCGAGCTCTGGGAGCGCCTCGGCGAAAAGGACGATCTGCTGCGCGCCCCGTGGCCGAAATTCGACGAGCAGCTCGCCAAAGAAGAGCAGATCGAGATCCCCGTTCAGATCAACGGCAAGCTCCGCTCTGTCGTCCGCGTCGACGCCGGCGCAGGCGAGGACGCGGTGCGCGATGCCGCTCTCGCCGACGAGAAAATTGCGGCCCTGCTGCAGGGCAGGGAAGTCGCCCGCATCATCCTCGTCCCGCGCAAACTGGTCAACATCGTGGTGAAGTGACACGGGTGCGGGTGCCCCACATCTGGCCGGTGTTGCCGGATGTGGGACTCCATTCGTTCACTCCGAAATTCTCTTCCTTCTCGCCATTCTCTCTTCCAGCCCCCCGTCATCCACTAATCTGGAACCGGACACCCCTTTGCTCCAGGACGCCACCCAAGCCGAACCTGCCGCCGTGCCTGCGGCGCCCCGCGGCACCCAGTCCTTCGTCCACATCATCGGCGCCTGCTGGCGCCGCCCCTCGCTGCTCGCGCTGGAACTGTTCTGGCGCTGGCTCTTCGGCATTCCCATGCTGGCCGTGCTCGCCTGGCAGGGCCGGCGTATCTGGACGCACGCCGCCGCCGCCGTCATCTCCACCGGCGTTACACAGTTCTCGCTCCAGCTTCCCCTGGCGGGAGCGGTTTCCATCGCTGAAGCCTGGTTCATCCTGTGGCCGCCGGTGCTGCACACGCTTCTATGGCTGCTCCCGTTCGCCATGCTTGCGTGGGCGCTGGCCTCCGGCCTCGGACGCAATCTCGTCCTGCGCCGCTACGATCCCGCGCTGCCGTGGCGCCCGGTGGCCGGCGTCGTCCTGCAGTTGCTGCGCATCGCCGCCCTCTGCGCCACCTTCGCCGTATGGTTCGCCGCCATCCGCTGGGCCGCGGAGTACAGCCTCGCCGGCATCTCCGCAACCTCCGAGACGGCTGCCGAGCCTCATCTCGTCCTGTACTGCGCGCTGGTCATCGCCATCTCGGTTGGGATTTTCGTCCTCTGGCTCCTGCTGAGCTGGATCTTCTCCATCGCGCCGCTCCTCGCGCTCCTCGAGCGCGGCAGCATCGGCCACAGCCTCGCCCGCAGCCTGCATCTCGGCCCGCTGCGCGGCAAGCTCGCCGAAATCAACCTCGTCATGGGCATCGTCAAGCTGGGCCTGCTCGTCCTCGCCATGGTCTTCTCTGCGATTCCGCTCCCCTTTGAAGCCCAGGTCACCGGCAACGCCCTCTACGCCTGGTGGGTCTTCGTCAGCGTCCTCTACCTCCTCGCCTCGGACTTCTTCCAGGTCACGCGCGTAGTAGCCTTCGTGGATTTGTGGAAGACCTACACCGAGCGCAGCCCGGAGAAAGGAGGCTCCACAATTTGATTTCAGGAAAATCTTTCGGGCGCAGCACCCCTGCCTAATCCCTAACCCCTAAACGCTAACCGCTAGCCGCTGGCCCCTTCACATCTTCATCCCCGGCATCGCCATGTGATCCATGTTGTCGTGATCCGGATCGTCCGCGGTCGACCACACCTTCGCCGGGTCCGTCTCATACGGATACACGTGCACCATCCACCCCAGCACGTGGGGCAGGAACAACCCGCCCGCCGCCTCGCACGCCGCTCGCGTGTGGATCGATCCCATCAGCCCGAACTTTGCATCCGGCCCGTAGTATCCCGCCCACTGTCCAAACGGCGCTTTGCAGAAGTTCACATGCTGGTGCCAGCGCGCCACGCTCAGCGGAATCCGCTCGTTCAGCTCCTCCTCGCTCGCCGTCACCCGGTCCGTATACATCACGCCCACCAGCGTGTAACCGCCATCGGCGTTCTTCCTGTAGAGCAGGGAAGTCGGCTTCAGCGGATCGAAGCGCCAGTTCGCCTCGCGCATGTGCGCGTAGTTCGTAAAGTGATACAGCGGCTGCTTCACATTCGGCGCGAAGATGCGGTATCCGTCTGCCAGCGCCTGGCGGTAATCCTGATACGGCGCCATCGCCTGCTTCGCCGCCGCCACAATCGCGTCGGCCTTCTGCCGGTCGCCCCGCTGCGGCGGACGCAGCGCCGTCAGATACATATGCCCGGACATCCCCGCCATGCCGCCTGAATCCGCCTGCCAGCCGCGCGCCGGCAATGCCGTCACCGCCAGGAATGCGCTTGTGACAGCGAGGAACACAAACCATCGAAATGACCGTCGGGACATGCCATCGGCCTCCGTGCGTTGTTAGTACGCATGAATCTCCAACCCCGTTCCGGAGGATTCGACGCGGCCTTTCACAGCCGCTCGTAAAACCGCCCCTGCCGCAGCTCCGGCGCGATCTCCGCCGACCGGATCGTCCCCGTCACCCGCTGGTGCCACAGCTTGTCCCGCCACATCCCCACAAACTGCGGCTCGCAGAAGTTGCTGCTCGCCATGGCCAGCCAGCGCCCGCTCCCAGCCGCCGTCTGCGCGCCCAGCACGCACAGCTCCTTCACCCAATCCCACTGGAGCAGCGGCCAGTCCTTGTAGTCCACCACGCCCCAGCACTCCGTTGTGATCAGCGGCATCCCGATCTGTCGCGATACCCCCGCAAACGCCTCGATCGTCTGCGTCAGCCCCTCCTGCCAGTACTCCGGACGCGCCCGGTACACCTCTGCCGCCTTCAAACTCAGATTCGTGTACCCCTTCCCATCGAAGTGTTCGTAGTTGTATCCCGTCAGCTGGTAAAACTCGCCGTCGCGTGTCTGCGCCATCCAGATGTGCGGATCGAGCAGGTCGAAGTAGCTCAGGTTGTGCTGGCCGAACGCCGCCATGCTGCCCGTGGCGACGGAAAAGAACAGCGGCACCTGCGGATATCGCTCCCGCACCAGCGCAATCGCCTTCTGCATCCACGCGAGCGACGCCGGATGGTCCCACTCCCCGTAGTTCAGCGGCGGCTTGACGAACGGCGCCCAGTCGATGCCCGGCCACTCGTTGCACAAGTCCGTGTACAGGATCGAATCCAGAAATCCTGCCTGCTCGATCAGCTCCAGCGTGCGGATCCAGTTCGCCGCCATCGCCTCCGGCCCGGTGATCGTCATCCGCGTGTCGGCCTCGTCCTTGCGATACCACGTCGAGAGCCCCACCATCACCCCGCGCTCTTTGCACTTCCCCAGAAACTCGAACAGCGCGGGCAGCAGCACGATCCGGTTCACGTCCGGCGATCCCCAATCCTGCACGCTCCACTCCGGCAGCAGCAGCCACGTCTTGTGCGCATCGGCGGCCAGCAGATGCGGAAAGGGATCGATGCGCACCGCGTTGTAGCCGCGCTCGCACAGCTCATCCAGCGCCCGGTCCCAGTCCTCGAACCCCGCTCCCGGCCAGCGCCGCTCGATCCACGAAAACTCCCACATGGTGATCGCCCGCGGATGCTTCACGCCACTGCCCTGAGCCGTGTCTGGCGCTGTATTCCCGCGCTTCAGCACCGATTCCGCATTTTCCCTCGCTTCGCTCACCGCGGGCAGCGCTCCGGCAACCGCCGCCGTAGCCGCCCCGCTCAAAAATTTCCTGCGATTCATCGCCGCTCTCCAAAACTGCGCCTCAAGTCTACGGCCTCGCCACTTGCTCGCCACGACGCCATTCTTTACACGCAAAACTTTCCCTGCCAAACTAACCTGTGACCAGCCCCGCCGCCACGCCCACCACCACCCGCTCCATCGTTATCCTCGACTTCGGCTCGCAGTACACCCAGCTCATCGCGCGCCGCATCCGCGAGCAGAATGTCTTCTCCGTCGTCCTGCCCTGCACCGCGCCGCTCGCCGACATCGAGGCTCACCACCCCCTCGGCATCGTCCTCTCCGGCGGACCATGCTCCGTCTACGACGCCGACGCGCCGCCCGCCGATCCTGCCGTCCTCTCGCTCGGCCTGCCCGTGCTCGGCATCTGCTACGGACTCCAGTTCATCACCCATCACCTCGGCGGCCGCGTCCGATCCGCGGAGAAGCGCGAATACGGCCACGCCGAAGTCGAAATCGTCGACACGCACAACCCCCTCTTTGCCGAACTGCCCGCCTCGCTCCATGTCTGGATGTCCCACGGCGACGAAGCTCTCGACCTGCCGCCCGGCTTCCACCTCACCGCGAAGACCGCCAGCGCCGTCGCCGGCATCGCCAACCCTGAGCGCCGCATCTTTGCCGTGCAGTTCCACCCGGAAGTCCACCACACGAAGCAGGGAACCGCGCTGCTGCGCAATTTCCTCTTCAACATCTGCGCCGCTCAGCCTGACTGGACCCCCGAGCACTTCATCCAGTCCACCGTCGCCGCCATACGCGCCAGGGTGGGCGACGGCCACGCCATCTGCGCGCTCTCCGGCGGCGTCGACTCCTCGGTTGCCGCCGTTCTCGTCCATCGCGCCATCGGCGAACGCCTCACCTGCGTCTTCGTCAACAACGGCGTCCTGCGCAAAAACGAATTCGAAAAGGTTCAGCAGAACCTGCGCGACAAGCTTGGCCTCAAACTCGTCGCTGTCGACGCCACCAAACGCTTCCTCTCCCGTCTCTCCGGCATCACCGACCCTGAAGCCAAGCGCAAGATCATCGGCAACGAATTCATCGCCGTCTTCGACGACGAGGCCCACCGCATCGCCCAGCAAACCGGCGGAGTCGATTTCCTCGTCCAGGGCACGCTCTATCCCGACGTCATCGAGTCATCCTCCGTCAAAGGTCCCTCGCAAACCATCAAGTCGCACCACAACGTCGGCGGCCTGCCGGAAACGATGAAACTGAAGCTGATCGAGCCGCTGCGCGACCTCTTCAAGGACGAGGTGCGACGCATCGGCCGCGATCTCGGCATGCCCGACGACATCCTCCAGCGCCAGCCCTTCCCCGGTCCCGGCCTTGCCGTGCGCATCCTCGGCGAAGTTACCGCCGAGCGCGTTGCCCTGCTCCAGGAAGCCGACGACGTCGTCGTTGCGGAGATCAAAAACGCCGGCCTCTACCAGAAGATCTGGCAATCCTTCGCCGTCCTGCTGCCCGTCAAAAGCGTCGGCGTCATGGGTGATCAGCGCACCTACGCCTACACCTGCGCCATCCGCGCCGTCCATTCCGAAGACGGCATGACCGCCGACTGGGTCCCCCTCCCCTGGGACGTCCTCAAGACCATCTCGTCGCGAATCGTCAACGAAGTCCGCGGCATCAACCGCGTCGTCTACGACATCACCTCCAAACCCCCCGGCACCATCGAGTGGGAATAGGACTGGCCCCTCCCCCGCGCCATCGGCGGGACTGGCCGTCCGGGCACACGCGCCTTCGCCGCCGAAAACTACTCTCGGACCAGTTCCTAACCGCTAAACCCTAACCGCTAAACCCTAACCGCTAAACCCTGTCTGGTCCATTGGCTCTCCGTTTTCCCGAAATACCATACTCAATGCTGGTATACGATATGGTAAGAGGGACCATGGAAACCGCCCGAAAGATTACCGTTGAGGTGCCGGCGGAACTCCTGAAAAAAGCGCAGGAGGCCAGCGGCGCTGGTGTCACACAGACGGTGCGCAGCGGCCTCCAGCTCGTAGCGGCTTCGCAGGCATACGCTCGCCTGCTTCGACTCCGGGGTAAGGTGCGCTTTACCCGCAGCGTCGAAGAGTTGAAGACCGACCGGTGATCGCCGCCGACACCAGCACCTGGATTGCCTTCCTTGAGGGAACCAGCGGCGACGATGTTGATCTGCTCGGCCACGCCCTTCAGCAGCGCCAGGTCGTGATGGTTCCCGCTGTCCTGACTGAACTCCTCAGCGATCCCGGATTGCCATCCTCGGCCGCGCGGCTTCTTTCAGAAATTCCCCTCATCGGCATCGAATCCGGATACTGGGAAAGAGCCGGTCGCCTCCGTGCACGCGTCCTGGCAAAGCAGCGCAAAGCGCGCCTCGGAGATGCCTTGATCGCGCAGAGCTGCATCGACCATGGCGTTCTTCTCATCACGCGTGATCGCGACTTTCGGGTATTCGCCGAGACCGCCAACCTGAACCTCGTGGCCCGCTGAATCCCGGGACAGCCAATCCCCTGCTATCCTTCCTCCTTCGCGACATTTCCAGCCCGGAGGCCCCGCCTTCCATGAACCTGCGTCTCTTTCTGCTCGTCCTCGCGCCCGCCCTCGCCGTCCCTGCCCTCGCGCAATCCACTCCCGCCGTCCCGCCGCAGCCCGCCATCGGCGTAGCTGCCGCCTACGCCCGCGACCCGCAGCAGCCCATCGATCGGGAATACACCGCCCACATCCTCCAATACACCACTGAGCCGTATTTCAATTCGCCGCTCACCGACTACCTGCCCGCCTCGAAGACCGTTCCCACCCCCGCCAAAGTCCTCGGCGACGTCTCCGGCGCGCCCAACATGCTCCCCTACGCAGAGGACGTCTACAAATACTTCCGCCTCCTCGCCGCCAGCACCCCGCGCGTGCGCGTCTACACCATCGGCCACACCGAAGAGGGCCGCGAGATGATCGCCGTCGCCGTCGCCGATCAGTCCCTTCTCGACCAGCAACCCGCCAACGACGCCCGCCTCGCCAAACTCGCCGATCCGCGCACCATCGGCATGAACGACGCGGAAGCCGCCACGCTGGCGAAGCAGTCGTTCCCCGTCTACTACATCACCGGCACCATCCATTCCACGGAAACCGGCGCGCCCACCGCGCTGATGGAGCTGGCCTATCGCCTCGCCGTCGACGACTCGCCCTACATCCAGTACATCCGCACCCACATGATCGTGCTCATCACCCCGGTGGTCGAGGTCGATGGCCGCGACCGCATGGTCGACATCTACAACTGGCACCGCGCCCATCTCGGCGAGAATCGGCCCGACCTCATGTACTGGGGCCACTACGTCGCCCACGACAACAACCGCGACGCCATGGCCATCACCCTCGACCTCACCCGCAACGTCCTCAACACTTACCTCGGCTGGCACGCCCTGGTCCTCCACGATCTGCATGAGTCCGTCCCCTTCCTCTACGACAACACCGTCGGCGACGGCCCCTACAACGCGTGGATCGATCCCATCCTCTCCGGCGAGTGGGCCGAGATCGGCTGGAACAACGTCTCCCAGATGACCGACCTCGGCATGCCCGGCGTCTTCACCCACGGCGATTTCGACACCTGGAGTCCCGGCTACCTCATGTTCCTGGCCGCCATGCACAACGGCATCAGCCGCCTCTACGAAACCTTCGGCAACGACGGCGCCGACACCGAAAAGCGCATCCTCGAGCCCGACGAGTACGCCCGCACCTGGTACAAACAGAATCCCCCGCTGCCCGTCGTCGAATGGTCCCAGCGCGACAACAATAATTACGAAGAGACCGCGCTGCTCACCACGATCTCGTTCTTCGCCCACAACAGCCAGCAGTGGCTGCAGAACTACTACCTCAAGGCGAAGCGCTCCATCGAGAAACCCGAGCACGCCGGCCCCGCGGCCTACGTCATCGCGCCCGCCGGCCAGTCGCCGAGCCGCCGCGCCCAGCTGCTCCGCGTCATGGCTCTCCAGCACGTTGAGGTCAGCCGCCTCACCGCGCCCGCCACCGTCACCATCCCCGCCGACACGAAATCCGGCGACAAAGCCAAATCCGAAACCTTCCCCGCCGGCAGCTACGTCATTCGCATGGATCAGCCGTACTCCCGCATCGCGGACGCTCTCCTCGATCGCCAGTACTGGTCGCCCGACGATCCGCAGAAGCATCCGTACGACGACACCGGCTGGTCCTTCCCCGATCTCTTCGCCGTGCCCACCGTTCGCGTCACCGACGTCTCCATTCTCAAAGCCCCCATGGATCGCGTCGCCGATCCCGGATTGCCCGACGGCTCCGTCAGCGGCTCAGGCTCCGTCTACGCCATCGACAATTCCGGCGGCATCACCCTCCTCGGCCTGCGCTGCGCGCTCAAAGACGCGAAGGTTTCCGTCGCCGAGCAGCCGTTCGACGCTGGCGGTCATCACTTCGCGGCTGGCTCGCTCATCGTTCAGAACGCTTCCGCGGACGCCCTCGCCTCAGCCATCAAAGATGCCGATGTGGAAGCGGTCAGCCTCGCCGCTGCGCCCTCGGTCGCCATGCACGATGCTCCTGTGCCGCGCGTTGCCATCATGCACACCTGGCTCGATACCCAAACCGAAGGCTGGTGGCGCGAGGCCTTCGACAAGCTCCACGTCCCCTACGACTACATCAGCACCCAGACCGTCTCGCATGAAGGCGATCTGCGCTCCAGGTACGACGTCATCGTCTTCGCTCCCATCGGCGGCACCACGCCGCAGTTGATCGTCGACGGCATGCCCATGTATGGAAACCCGCTGCCGTGGCAGAAGACCGCGCTCACTCCCAATCTCGGCCGCATCGACTCCACGCCCGATACGCGTCCCGGCCTCGGTCTCGACGGCCTCCAGCACCTGAAGGATTTTGTCGCCCAGGGCGGCCTGCTCATCACCGCTGAAGACACCGCGGCCTTTGCCATCGACGAAGGCCTCGCGCCCGGCGTCTTCGTCAATCGCGGCGGCAATGTCAACGTGGTCGGCAGCGTTCTGGGCGCGACCTTCGTCGACCGCGCCAGCCCCGTTGCCTTCGGCTACGGTTCCGATCTTGCGGTCTACTCCGCCAGCGGCATGGCCTTCACCATTGCTGACACCACTTACGCGCGCCGCGGCCTCACCGCCGAGGATTACCAGCGCCCCACCGGCCGCGGCGGCCCGCAGGACGAAGACATCCCCCAGGGCCGTGCTCAGGTCCAGCCCGAACCGCTGCCTTCGCCCAAACCATGGCAGGCCACGCCGCTCAATCAGGACGAGGCTCGCAACAATCCCTGGCTCATCCCCGTCCAGGACCGTCCCGACGTCATCCTGCGTTTCGTGGAATCGAAAGACCTGCTCCTCTCCGGCCTTCTCGAAAACGGCGGCTCAATCGCGGAGAAGCCCATCGTCGTCGACGCCCATTACGGCGCCGGCAACGTCCTGCTCTTCGCAAACAACCCCGTCTACCGCGGCGAAACGATCGGCAGCTACCCGCTCGTCTTCAACGCAATCCTGAACTACGACCACCTCGCCCGCCCCGCCTCGAATTAACGCAGCGGGTAATGATCGGGTGCCCACCCCTGTCGCCAAAAGCGGCGACAGGATGGCGCTAAACGCTACCCGCTAAACCCTAACCCCTATACCCTGTCTCTGTATGAATCCTCTCGGCCTCATCGCCGGCAACGGCCGCTTTCCCTTTCTCCTGTTGGACGCCGCACGCGCTCACGGCAGGGAAGTCGTCGTCGCCGCCATCAAAGAGGAAACCGATCCCGAGATCGATGCCCGCGCCGCGGCCGATCCCGGCGTGCGCGTCCACTGGCTCTCCCTCGGCGAGCTCTCCCGCCTCATCGACACCTTCCATCGCGAAGGCGTCACCCAGGCCGTCATGGCCGGCCAGGTGAAGCACAAGCAGATTTTTTCCAGCATCCGCCCTGACTGGCGTCTCGCCAAGCTCCTCCTCAACCTGCGCACCCGCAACACCGACATGCTCCTCGGCGCGGTGGCCAAAGTCCTGGCCGACGAGGGCATCGAGCTCATCCCCTCCACCGCCTACCTCGAGCCTTTGCTCGCGCAACCCGGCATCCTCACCGCGCGCGCCCCCAGCGAGCAGGAGCAGCGCGACATCGACTACGGCCGCCACGTCGCCAACGCCCTCGCCGCCTTCGACCTCGGCCAGACCGTCGTCATCGCCGCCCAGGCCTGCGTGGCCATCGAGGCCATGGAAGGCACCGACGCCGCCATCGAGCGCGCCGGAGCCCTCATGCGCTCCCTCGGCGATCCCGCCTCCACGCTCGACCGCTCGCTGACCGTCGTCAAAGCCGCTAAACCCAAACAGGACATGCGCTTCGACGTCCCCGTTGTTGGCGTTGCCACCATCCGCACCATGCGCGCCGCCGGCGCCACCTGCCTCGCTCTGGAAGCCCACCGCACCCTCATCTTCGACCGCGATGCCGTTTGTCAGGAGGCCGACGCCGCCGGCATCGCCGTTGTCGTCAGCGAGTACGGCTCATGATTCGCGCATCGGGGAAATGAGTCTTTCTTTCGGGTTGGGCGTCTTATCCAAAGCGAGGACCCCGTCGTTCTCCTGCTCCTTCGACCTGCGAGGACGACGGCAACCTCCGCGCCAACCCAAGGAGAAGCAGAATGTCGAAATCTTCTGTGCTTGCTGTTGCAGTGGCCGCCGTCCTCGTCATCGCCGGATTTGCCGCAGTCCGTGGATTCGCCGCCGATGATAGTTCCTCCATGCCTCAGGTGGGCGACAGCGCCCCCAACTTCACCCTCCCCAATGAGGAGAACCAGCAGGTTTCCCTCCACCAGTACCGCGGCCACTGGGTCGTCCTCTACTTCTACCCCAAGGACATGACCACCGGCTGCACCATTGAGGCCCACAACTTCCAGCGCGATCTGGATCAGTACAAGGCCCTCAACGCCGTCATCCTTGGCGTCAGCGTCGACACCGTCGACAGCCACAAGCAGTTCTGCGCGAAAGACTCTCTCACCTTTACGCTGCTCGCCGACCCCAGCAAGAATGTCGTGAAGGAATATGGTTCGCTGGGCAATTTCGGTCCCATGCAGATCGCGAAACGGAACACCTTCCTGATCAACCCCAAAGGGCACGTTGTTCAGGTTTGGACCGGCGTCGATCCCAACACCCACAGCGCCGCGGTCATCGCCGCCCTCAAAGATCTCGAGCACAAGGGCTGAACCAGAAGCTGGGGTTTAGGGGTTAGGGTTTAGCGTTTAGGAACTGGGCGCTTAGCAATTCTTCGTTACGGAAGGCATGCTGTCTTGTCTTTCGCAAGTGTGTACAACAGGGGTGTGCCTAAAACTTCAGCTCGCTCCTTCCGCGATCTCAGTCTCTGGCGGCGCGCAATGGATTTGTGCGTCGCCGTTTATCGTTTGGCGCAGTCTTTCCCTCGCGAAGAAACCTTCGGACTGGCTCAGCAGCTTCGCCGCGCCGCCGTCTCGGTTCCCAGCAACATCGCAGAGGGATACGGCCGGCTCTCCCGCGAGCAGTACCGGCATTTCCTTGGCATTGCGCAGGGCTCCAATCTCGAGTTGCAAACTCAGCTCGAAATCGCCTCACGTCTGGGCTTTGCCTGCCAGCAGGAAATTGAGGCAGCAGCGGGTCTCTCGGCTGAAGTCGGCAAAATCCTTACCGTGATGCTCCGGAAGCTCTGACCCTGCCCCTATCCCCTATCCCCTATCCGCTATACCCTGAAGAGCGCGCTACTGCGCGCTCTTCACCGGCGTAATCGGATGCTGATTCTCCGGCGCATCCGGATTCACCCCGAAATCCCACACATCCAGGTTGATCTCGCCCGGCCCCAGGATCTCCATCAGCGCGTATTCCCCAACCGTCAGCGGCTCCTTCGGCGTCAGCTTCATCCAGTGCCGGCCGGGAACGATGGTCGCCGTCGTCGGCACAATATCTTCCGACTGCGTGATCTGCCCGTTCAGCCGCCGCAGCCGCAGCGCCCCGATCACCCGCTCGCCCGGCATCACCTGCACCCGCACAATCGCGTAACGGCTCTCCGGCGAGCTGTACGAGTTTTTGTCCGTCACGTTGTCGTCGCCGTGCGTGTCCACCACAAACGCCGACTCCGGTGCGATCTGCTGCCCGCCCGTATCGAGGCTCACATACAGCGTGGGGTCGTCCACGTGTACTCGCACCCGCGCCGCCTGTCCGTTGATCCGCACCGGCTCCTGCGCTCCGCGAAACGAATCGATCGCCGCCCGCAGCACGCTGTGCGTCCCCCCCTGGTTCACATCCCCGCTGCTCTGCTGCAGCACCACCAGCTCCGGGATGTTCTGAAAATTGTCCAGCACGAATACCCCATCCTCATCCGGCAACTGCAGCCCCGGCGCCACCGTCGGCATGCGTGCCCGTTGGTCCGCGCGCTCCGCCGCTGCCGCGCGATCGATCGCTGCCGCCTCGTTTTCTCCCGGATTCGCCGCGCCCGTGCTCCCGCTCGCCGCCGGGCTTTCCGCTTTCGCGCCCGGCGCGTGCTCCTTGTTCCATTGGTTCGTCGCCGGCCAGTCCACCAGCGAATAAGGCAGCTCCTCCCAGTCGTCCCGTTCCGCGCTCAGGTACCGAACCCGGTTCCCGATGACCTCATACTTCGCCACAATCTGATACGTGCCGTCTTTCAGGATCAGCCGCTTGCCTCCCGCCGCCTGCGCAAAGAGCAGGGGCAGCCACGCCAGCAGGAGTGCCGTCAGCGCCACCGGGATCAGTCGACTCGTCCGCATCGCATCCATTAGATACGTCCCCGCCGCGATCCGTCACCCACCCGCCCCGCTCCTGTTCCATCGCCTGCTTTTTTCGATATCCTCAAACGTATGGTCTCCCGATACGTCCTGGCCGCCGGCAGTCTTGCGGCCGTCCTCTGTCTTGCTCTCAGTGCTTCCGCTCAGTCGTCCGGCACCCCCGCCACTCCGGCGCCAACACAACAGGCCGCCCCCACCGGGACCGCACCCCGGCAAACGCCTCAGGGAGGTCTCGCCCCCGGCGCTCCACCGCTGCAGCTCCAGGATCTTCCGCCCGACGAACACACTCCCACCCCGGCTGAGGCAGCTGAGCAGCAGCGCCAGCGCGCCTACGAGAATGCCCTCCGTCTGGCCGCTCTCGAGGCTCGCTGGGGTCCGCAGATTTCCACCCCCGGCGTCGCCATTGCCCTGGCCGAAACCGGCCGCGCCAAAACTCCCGAGGGGGCGACCGAGCTCACCTATAAGATCACCGGCTCCGGCTTCCGTCCCGGCGAGCACCTCTCTCTCGTGCGCTGGAATCTGGGCGAGCCCATGAAGACCCTCATGGGCGATATCGTCCTCAACGCCGGCGGCCAGGCCGTCTGCGCCTCGCCGTCTCCCACGCCATCCGCCGCGCCCAGTGCGCCTGCCGCGCCGAACGCCCCATCGTCTCCGCAGGCCGGCGCCGCGTACGGCCACGTAGTCGGGCGCGGACGTGAGGACACGCTCGATTGTGGGGAGCGTCAGTCCGCCGGCAACGACAGCCAATAGCCCTGCGGCATGAGCCGTGGCGATCAGCCACTCAAGCTCCTCGGGCGACCAG
>JBATVK010000005.1:0-7865 GCA_049671725.1 Acidobacteriaceae bacterium | reverse complement strand
CGATGGCCGGACCCGGCTCGAACGGACACTGCACAGAGCCGCACAGCGTCCGGGTTGCATTCGATTCCGGTTCGACGAGGGGCCGCGCACCGGCCCCGCTTGCGCGTCAGCGCAAGGGATGGTGTCTTGGCTCCAACACACCGCCGGAAGCGCCACGCAGCCCCATCAGCACCCCGAAGCTGCGTGCTTCGCTGCCGGACCTCACCGCGCCGCCGATGGCCGGGAGCCGTGGCCCTGGTCATGGGTAACATGAGAAAAAGACATTTTTCTCATAGTTGGCATATCAGCCGCAGCGAGGATGGCGGTCAAGGGCGGGCGTTCTTTGCCCGTTCATCGGAGCGCAGCGGAGACCCTTGACGGCCACCGCAGCGGAGGCTACGCGCGGCAGCGCGCCGGGATGCCCGTTTCCGCCTCGATCCTTTGCTTTCAACACGTTTACGCCGCAGCAACCAGGGTTACTCTCGCAGGAACCGCGTACCGCCCATTTTTCTTTTAGCTGCCTGATTCCACTCGCGTTGACGCGCGTAAACACGAAAACGCCAGTGTTTGCGCGGTCGCGGGACGTATCCCCTTGGCGCTGCTCACGTTAACGCCGGAGCGCCCCACGGCGCTCCACAGTTACCCAACTGGGGATGACGTGTCGCAGCGCACACCCGATGCCGTAGGCAGCGCGTTCTTCGGGATGCTGGCTGAGACGAGGATTTCAGGGCTGCCGCAGACAGCAAGGCCGCCCCGAAGAGCGGCCTGCAGCTCTACTTTTGCAGCGACGTAACGATTGTTGGACTGGTGAGGTCTCGGACAGCACGTGCTTGGCGTTTTCATCATTTCTTGCCAATTGGCGGACCGTCGTTCGCTGCGTTGCAGGAGTCATGCAGAGTTACATAAAACTCCTCTGGGACAGGGCCCTTCGGATAAACGAACGCAGAATTCCTGAACTGGTCGACCCTCCCGCAATCAAAAGAGACTTCGATGACGTGTTGAGACTGCCACTTAACAGACAATCCTGTGAAATCAAAACCATGTAGAAAGCATTGCCGTTTGTTTTGTGGAAACTGATGGTCCGCGGCCTGGGCCACACACATATCCACGTTTTGAATTCCTGAGTTGTTGAATTCTTGTGAGCGGATGAGGACGGAGAAATTTCCATTCTTGACTTCCGACACAGCATTCTCGGTGACCCTTTTGCATCCTTGCAAAAAGATCAACAGAGAGCACAAAAGACAAATCAATATCCTTTGCATCCCGCACCATACCCTGCTGGAACTTGAACTGTTGCGCTTGGGTCCATACCCCAAGGCCCGACCCAATCTGAACTAGGATGAGCGTATATCGAGTACCCACCCGCAACAGCCTCTGTCGCCCAAAGAGGCACCCCTATGTTCGCGGAGACTGCCGCGTATGCGAAGTTTCCAGCGTCGCCGAGAAAGGCGTAGTTTGCGCCTGGCCCGCCAAACATTTGCCGAAAGTTCGTTCCCGAGTACACCGCACCGGGAATTGAAAGGGGACTCAGGCCGGGTGTATACACCGGTGCCGGACCGTAGGGAGTCGATATAGTCTGGCTGCCTGAATTATTGATCTGGTTCGAGAGTTGATTCACATAGCTTCCGACAGTTTGCCCATTCGGAAGAACTGTGCCGCATGTGATCTTATTCGGTTGCCTCCCGTTATTTGGGGCTGTGCCGGGTCCGGATCCGCCCGGTCCCCTATCCATGCCCAGCGGATCGATGAAGTCGATTGGATCGTTCCCGGCGTAGGCATATTCATTGGTTCCGGCTGCAAGCCCGATGGGGTCCTCAGAGATGAACCTTCCTGTCTGCGGGTTGTAGTATCTGGCGCGGTCAGTTTGTCTGAGGGCTTCCAGAACCAAGCTCGCTCGCATCCCTATTGCGGTTGTGGAGTTAACGACATTGGGACCCGGATTCCAGGCCGGATTTTTGCTCGCGAAGCCCAGAGACGAGTTTTCGCTTAGCAGCCACATCGCAGGGATAAGCGGCTGTGCAATCGGCGTGCTCAGGGCTGGTTGCATGTTTGCACTGATTGTACGGCTTTCAGGGCCGGGAAGCCGCGCATATTTTGAGTGGGATTCGGTGGCGACTCCGGGCTGGAAGCCGAGCGGATTGGCAGCTAAAAACAGCGGCTAAGGAAGGAAGATTCTCAGCTCACAGCGTGACCACATTGAGGCCGGGGACGCGCTGGAAGTGGCGCACGTTGAGCGTGGCGACATCGAAGCCGAGATGTAGGGCCGTGACTCCGATAGCCAGGTCCTCGAAGGCGATCACGATTCCCTGGGCGGCCTGCTCGCCCTCGATGCGCCCGGCTCTCCGGGCGATCTCGACGGTCACGGGATGCACGGGAACATCGCTGCACAGCCGGTCGATGAAGGCCAGCCTCCGGCGCTTGTCGGCGTCGGCTTTTGCACGGTACGCGCCGTGCATCAGTTCGGCGATGGTCACGACCGAGAGGCCGATGTCGATTTCTCCGTGCGTAGCCTTGATCTGTTCGAGGATTTGCCGGACCGTGTGGCCTCGCCGTTCGGCGGCGATCACGACGCTGGAGTCGAGGATCAGTCCCACGCCGGAGGATTCCATGGCTTGCGATTGCGGATGATCTCCTCCACATCGGCAGCGAAGTCGGGATCGAGGACCGGAGCTTCGCCGGTTTCCTCTTCATGCTTCTTCGCCAGTGCGATGCACTCGGAGATGGACCGGCGCGGCGGCTCCGCCGCGCGCAGGACCGCTGCCGGATGCGTCTCGCTCTCGATGACGATCTCCGCTCCTGCGCGCACACGGGCCAAGAGGCCCGCGAAGTCGCGGGCGGCATCGGCCTCCGAGATGTGGATCACGGCCATACTCATGATGATACCCTCATTCCCATTTTTTCTTTAGTCGCTAAAAACAGCAGCTAAAAGAAGACCATCAGTCCCGGTCTTCCTCCTCCGCTTCCTCGTCGAGAGCCGCGAACAGTTCCTCAGCGGCCGGGGCGGGCACGCCTGGCCACATCTGCGTCTGCACAAGCATGGCGTGCTGGGCGTCCTTGGGATCGCGCTTGAGAGCTGCTGCCGGGTGCGTGGCCGAGTGGATTTGCTTGAGCATCCGTATCGAGACGTGCGTGTAAATCTGCGTCGTATCCAGCCGCGCGTGACCGAGCATCTCCTGGATGAAGCGGATGTCGGCGCCGCCTTCGTGCATCAACGTCGCCATGGTGTGGCGGAACAGATGGCAGGCCCCGCGCTTGCCGATCTTCGCCCCTTCCACGTATTCGCGGATGATGAGGCTGAGGGTATTGGGGCTGAACGGCTCACCCTGCACGGTGAGGAATACGGTCATGTCGTCCGGCTCGACCGCGAGCCTGGGCCGCGCCTCGTCGAGATATTTGTCTAGCCACGCGACAGCGCGCTCGCCGATAGGGATCACCCGGTCCTTCTTGCCCTTGCCCTCGCGGATGGTGACGATGCCGGCGTCCCGGTCCACATCGTAGAGCCGAAGCCGGAGCAGTTCGGTGCGCCGCATTCCGGTCGAGTAAAACATCTCCAGCATGGCGCGGTCGCGCAGCCCCACCGGATCGGCGACATTGGGCTGTTGCAGGATCGTCTCGGCCTCCGATGCCGTCAGCACGCGCGGCAGGGGCTTCGAGAGGCGCGGCAGCTCCAGTTCCGAGGCCGGGTTGTGCAGGAGATAGTTCTGCCGCGTCATCCAGCGGAACCACATCCGCAAGGGCGACAGCCGCGAGTGCTGGCTCGAGAAGCTGAGCGGCCTGCCGTCCTTCTTGCGGTAGTGGAACAAGTACCGTTGATAGCGTTCGAGCACTGGCCGCGTGACCTCCACCGGCTCAACCAGGCCGCGCTCTGCCGCCCATCGCTCGAACATATTCAGGTGCACACGGCGCACCGAGCGCGTATCCGCCGTGAAGCCGATCACTTCAAGATGCCGGATGTACTCCTCCAGCAGCGCCTGTAACGGCGTGCTGGGCTGGGGACGCTGCTTGCGCGGCTTCACAACGCGGCTCATCGTTGTTTACCTCCCGCCATGGTTAGGACGTAGCGCCCGTTTGGCTGTACGCCCTTATATGTGTTTTCCTCGATCTCGAACTCGTCACCCTCTGGAACCCGCATGGCTATTGGCCCGGAGGCATCTTTGAGTGAACCCGACACCCCGCCGACTTGGCCCCGACTTGAGGCCGACAACCCGGCCTCCGGCCCCGACTTCTTTTCGTCGTAGTTGTGTTTTCCGAGTGAGTTGACCCTCAGCTTTTCGATCTCGATCAGGCCGGGTAGCACGGGCTTGGCGCTGTCGGCCTGGCGCGCGAACGCAAGCTCGTAGACGAAGCTCTGCCCACGCCCGCCGCGATGCACGATCAGATACTCCATCTCTTCCAGGCGATGCAGATGGACCTTCAACTGCGTGTCGCCCCAGCCCGTCGCCTCGCGCACATCGCGCCGGGAGAAGCGGTAATCGGTGCGTTCCATCGCAGCCCGCTGGCACGCCGCCGCAACCATCTCATCGACGGCCACGAGCAAGCGCCGTGTCTGCGGCGGCAGCTCGTCGAGCGAACGGCCCAGCACTTCATGCGCCAGCCGGTTGGCTGTGGCGATGTCGTCGAGCGCCACTTCGATGTACTCGACCGCGCGGCCCCGGTGTTCGATGGTTTTGTGCGGGCGCTGGTACTGATGGAGAAGCGCGATCGCGCGGATCAGCGTCAGATACTTCATGTGGTCGCGCCGCGTACGCGTCTGCGAGTCCAGGAAGGTCAGCTCCCGCGCGTAGGGATTGGCGACGAAGACGGGCTTCAACAGCCGCTGCGCGTTGCGATGCACGGCCAGGATGGCGTCGCGGTCCCGCCGCTGGAGCAGCCCTTCCAGCGTCTGCGCCTCGCGCTGCACCCGATGGATGGCCTGCGTCTGCTCGCGCTCTTCGTTGACGGATAGAACCAGACACCGGTTCAGAAGCTCCTCATCCAGATGGATCGCCGTCGTCGTGAGGAAGATCATCACCGGGCCTTCCACGCGGTACTGATGTGTGAGCAAGCGCCCCGTGGCCGGGTCCTTGCCTGTCGAGGCTATCGTCAGCACGCCTTCGGATTGCAACAGCTTCAACGCGTACGAAGCGCGGCTCGCGCCCTCTTCCTCCACGATGGCGAGAACCTTGTGTTTCAGGTCCTGTTCGCCCATGTAGAAGAGCGACTGGCCGGTCATCGCCGAGTATTGCACGCGCTGTTCCTCGGGCACGAAGGCCAGCACCGCCTCCATCAGCGAACTCTTGCCCGCTGCCGATGAGGACTGCACGATCACCGCCAGCGGCGCATCCAGGTGACGCGACACGACGCCGAGATAGCCTGCGAGCTTGTTGGTCTCCTCGCCCACCACGCCGCATCGCGCGAAGGCCTCGACGATGCGCTCCAGCAGCTTCGGATCGCACAGCAGCTCCATCGCCGCCGCGCGCTCCTCCGGGCCAAGCTGGATCTCTTTCTCTTCCGGCTCCAGCGCCTTTTTGATCTGCTCGTCCTGCAACTCTTCCAACTTCAGGAGCACGCGGCCCAGGTCGCGCCGGATCACGTCTTCCTTGATGCCCAGTTCCTCCGATGCCTGTTTCGTGAACATGCTGCGCTGCCGCGCCGAGTAAAGGTCCAGCGTGTCCACGTGGAACGCCTGCTCCCCGCGCGGCGTCGTGCCCGAGACAAGGACATTGACGCGCAGCAACTCGTAGCTCATGTTTTTACTCAACCCGCGCACGCGGTAGCGCCGGTCACCTTGCTCGATGAAGATGTCTTCACCGCGCATCTCCACGGGAACATTGATAGTCGGCGCGGGCGCTGCCGCTGGCTCCTCATGCGCAACCGGCTCAACATCGATGGGAACTTCGGGGATGGGAGGATGGGGAAGAGACGGAGCGGCTAAGGAAGGAACACTTTCTGTTGCGACTGGCTGCGGTTCCGGCTCCGGTTGCGGTTGTGGCTCCGATTCCGTTGCTGGGCCTGGCTCTGTCTCTGCGATTGGCTCTGTGGTTTCCATTGCGATGATTTTTTCTTTAGCTGCCGGTTCTTCGGCTGCTGGCATCGCCACGACTGGCGGCTTAGCCACGATCACCGGCACAACCACGTGCGGCTCTGGCCGCTGGCCTTTGCCCAGCCACTCGGCCTTGTTCACGAGCACCCCCAGGCTCTTCGCCGCGGGCGTCACCTTGCGCGCGTATTCGTTGGCGTCCATGCCTTTCGGGAACTGCACCCGGAAACACTCGATGCCCATCTCCATCAGTTCTTCGGCCAGCGCAGCGGCGGCTTTTTCGCCCGCCTCGTCACGGTCGTAGGCGATGTACACCCGCCCGGTGCCGTGCTTCTCGAAGGCCGCGCGATGATCGGCCGTGAACCCGTTCACCCCGTAGCTCGCAGTTACATTGCGGAAGCCCGCGCACCAAAAGGTCAAGGCATCGATCAGCGCCTCGCACAGGATGATTTCCTTCGATGCGATCAGCGCCTCCTCGTTCCATACGCCCCGGTGCGCACCGGGCAGGTAGAGATGCTCCGGCGTGCCCTCGCGCAGGTTCGGCGTGATCTTGCGCCCGTACATCTCGACCACCTCGCCCGTCGAGTCGAAGATGGGGAAGACTACGGAGCCGTTGAAGTGCTCGTGTCCGCTCTCGCGCAGGATGCCCAGCTTCTGCAGCCGCCCGCGCATCTCGGCGCCGGCGGCGCGAGTCTTCGCCGGAAGCCGGTACCCCAGCGTGCGATTGGCGAAGCCGAGTTTGAAGTGGTCGATCATCTCCGCCGATTGCAGGCCGCGCGACTGGAGATACTTCAGCGCCTCCGGCGACTGCTTCAGCGTCTCGTGGTAATAGTCCACGACCTGTGACAGCAGCACGCGGTCGTCCGCCTCCCGCGCTACAGGCGCGGGCAGCTTGCGCACCGTGCTCTGTTTGACAGGTCTGATCGGCTCGGCGGCTAAAGGGAGATGGTCCGCCCTCAGAAGCTCCACCGCATGGCGGAAGCTGATGCCGTTGGCTTTCATCACCCAGTCGATCACCGTTCCGCCCGCGTTGCACGCCCCCAGGCAGTGCCAGAGGTTCTTCCCCGGAGTGATGACCAGCGATGGGTTGCGGTCGTCATGGAACGGGCAGAGGCCCAGCAAGTCCGCCCCGTGCCGGTGCAGCTTGATGCCCCGCGCCTCGGCCAGCCGCTCGACCGACACCTCCCGCTTCAGCCGCTCGACCTCATGCTCCGGGATTCGCGCCATCGGGCCTCCTCTGCAAAAACCTGTCAAGCATTTTTTTGCCCTGAACAGATGTACAAGAAGTTAGAGTAAATTACTCTAACAGTCAAGGAGATTCCGGCATGGACCTTACACTCACCCTCGTCATGGCTCCACGGAAAAAGACACCCGCAGACTCCCGCAAGGCCGTCAACCTGGCCCTCGGCAAGCGCCTGGCGCAACTCCGCACACTGCGCGGCCTCAGCCAGCGCGAGCTCGCCGAACGCGTCGGCGTCGTCCAGGTTGTCGTCTCCAACTACGAAGTGGGCAAGCTCCGCATCACCGCCGAAGTCGCCCTCCGCTTGGCCGCTGCCCTCGATGTGCCCATTCAGGATTTACTGCACACCAACACCCCGCCCGTAATCGTCCAGCAGCCCAAGCCCACCCGCAAGGTGCTGGAGCGGCTGGAGCGGATCGAGAGCCTGCCCCGCCGCAAGCAGGACGCCATTCTCATGACCATCGACCACTTCCTCAACAGCGCCGCCGGATAGGGCCGCACGATGGCCGGACCCGGCTCGAACGGACACTGCACAGAGCCGCACAGCGTCCGGGTTGCATTCGATTCCGGTTCGACGAGGGGCCGCGCACCGGCCCCGCTTGCGCGTCAGCGCAAGGGATGGTGTCT
>JBATVK010000004.1:0-13644 GCA_049671725.1 Acidobacteriaceae bacterium | reverse complement strand
AACGTGGAGCTGGAAGTGGAGCTGATCACGCCGGTGGCCATGGAGAAGGGCCTGCGCTTTGCCATCCGCGAAGGCGGACGCACGGTCGGCGCCGGTACCATCTCCGAGATTATCGCGTAGGACTGGCTGAAGAAGGTTCAGGGGAATGCGGCAGGCCGCCTGAGGCGGCCTGCCGGTAAGACGATCTGGAAGGGGTTTCCTGACGGGAAACCGCTGGAAATCAGGTAGGATAAGAAGATGCGGGAAATCGTGACATTGCAGTGCGGGGAGTGCAAGGAGCGCAACTACTCGACGACGAAGAACAAGAAGACGACCACGGGCCGTCTCGAGTTCAAGAAGTTCTGTAATCGCTGCCGCAAGCACACGCCGCACAAGGAAACGAAGTAACAGCAGGGATTAGGGATTACGGTTCAGGGTTTAGCTTCGCGGGCGCACTGACAAAGGACGCCTTCTAAACCGTAACCCGTAAGCCGTATCCCCTGTTTTACAGGGGCGTAAGCTCAACGGTTAAACTGCCGGTCTCCAAAACCGGACTTGGGGGTTCGAATCCCTCCGCCCCTGCCAGGTCAACACGCAACCGAAGGAACAGGGCTCGATTTTATGCCCGTAGCAGAAAAGAGCGCGGAAAAGAAGAGATTTATGGCCAAGGCAGCAGCAGTGAACTCCGAGGATGGCGTTTCCAACCGCGCCTTAGGCTTTTTCACCCGCAGCGTGGACTTCCTGAAGGATGTGCGCGCGGAGATGCGCAAAGTGGTGGCGCCTTCCGCGAAGCAGGTGCAGTCGACGACCGTCGTGGTGATCATATCGGTCTTCGCTTTTGCCGGATTCTTCTGGGGCGTTGACGCGGTGCTGGGTAATGCAGTCAAGTACCTGTACCACTGGCTCGGAGCAGTCCAGTAAGGGACGCTTCGAAAGGAATGACTTTGATGGCGGAAGAAACAGAGAACGTTACCACAGGCGCGACGGAAGGTGAAGAGGCGGCGCAGCCGCATCTGGAACCGCCGGCCAACGAGCGCTTCCGGTGGTACATCATCCACGCTTACTCGGGCTTCGAGCGCAAGGTGCGCGAGTCGATTGAAACCCGCGTGCAGGCTTTCGGGCTGCAGAACCGCATCGGTCGCGTCATGATCCCCACCGAGGCGGTTACCGAGATCGTGAACGGCAAGAAGCGCACGGTGGAGCGTGTCTTTCTTCCCGGCTATGTGCTGGTGGAGATGGATCTGGACAACGACCTGTGGCACGTGATCAAGAACACGCCGCGGGTGACGGGCTTTCTGGGCACCGGCGACAAGCCGGTTGCGCTGACCGAAGGCGAAGTCGGGTCGATCCTTTTCCGCAGCGACGTTTCGAAGGATAAGCCGCGGCTCAAGGTGAAGTTCGAGAAGAACGAGTCGGTACGTATTACCGAAGGTCCCTTTGCCAACTTCAACGGTGTGGTCGACGACGTGAACGAGGATCGAGAGACGCTGAAGGTGATGGTAACGATCTTCGGGCGGTCGACGCCGGTGGAGCTGGACTTCGGCAAAGTGGAAAAGATCGCGTAAGAGCAGCTCTCGGCTATTAGCCGTCAGCTTTTAGCAAGAGCGGTCGAGGGGCGCATCACAGCGGCCCTGCGGATGAAGAGAATTTGGCTAGCAGCTAAGGGAAAAGTAAATGCCTCCAACAAAGAAAGTCGCAACTCAGGTGAAGCTCCAGATCGAGGCCGCCAAGGCGACCCCGGCGCCACCCGTAGGCCCCGCGCTGGGTCAGGCGCAGGTCAACATCATGGAGTTCTGCAAGCAGTTCAACGCGCGCACGCAGAACAAGGAGATGGCCGGCCTCATTATCCCCGTGGTCATCACCGTCTACACCGACCGCACCTTCACCTTCATCACCAAAACGCCACCGGCGTCGGTACTGCTGAAGAAGGCCGCCAACCTGGCCAAGGGCTCGGGCACGCCGAACAAGGACAAGGTGGGCAAGGTTTCCGAAGCTCAGGTGCTCGAAATCGCGAAGCAGAAGATGCCCGACCTGAACGCCGCCTCCGTGGAAGCCGCCGTGAAGAGCATCAAGGGCACGGCACGCTCGATGGGTATCGAAGTCGTCGCGTAAGGTTTTGTTCTTGCCGCGGGCTCTGTTCCTGTGGATAATTGAATGATGCGCCCGCTTCGGGCGCTGTCACCAGCACCACGGCCGGCAAGCTTGAGCGTCCGCGCGGTGGGAGACGAGGATGTATGGCCAAAGAAGGTAAGAACATCGGGAAGGCGCGCGCCCAGGTGGAAAAGCGCTCTTACCCCCTGCAGGAAGCGGTCCCGCTTCTGCAAAAAGTGAAATTCGCGAAATTTGACGAGACTGTCGACCTGACCCTGCGTCTGGGCGTCGATCCGCGCCACGCCGACCAGATGGTGCGCGGCACGGTCGTTCTGCCCCACGGGCTGGGCAAGACGAAGAAGGTCGCAGTTATCACCTCCGGCGACAAGCAGCGCGAGGCCGAAGCGGCCGGCGCGGACATCGTCGGCGGCGACGAGCTGGTGGAGAAGATTCAGAAGGAAAGCTGGACCGATTTCGACGCACTGATCGCCACTCCGGACATGATGAAATCCGTCGGACGCCTCGGCAAGGTGCTTGGACCGCGCGGCCTGATGCCGAACCCCAAGACGGGTACGGTGACCAACGACGTCACAGCGGCGATTCGCGAGATCAAAGCCGGCAAGGTGGAGTTCCGCACCGACAAGACGGCGCTGGTGCACGTGCCGGTGGGCAAGATTTCCTTCCCTCCCGAGAAGCTGGTGGAGAATGCGATCACGGTGATCACCAGCGTGGTGCGCGCCAAGCCTTCGGCGGCGAAGGGCAAGTACATCAAGGGCATCACCATCAGCTCGACGATGGGCCCCGGGATTGCGCTGGACAACGCGGTGGCTGAGTCGGCTGCCAAGGCGTAGGGATTCAGCTATTAGCTTCTAGCCTCTAGCCGCTAGCAAGCTTGATCGGATCGAAACCGTGGCGGAATGCCGCACGGAATCGGCTGAAGGCTAGAAGCTAAAAGCTAGAGGCTTATTGAAATGGCATTGAGCAGACAGAAAAAGGCGGAAAAGGTCGGCGAGCTCGCAAAAGAGCTGGAGAAGTCGACCAGCGCCATCGTCGGCACGTTTTCGAAGCTGACCGTGGCCCAGGATTTTGAGCTGCGCAGGACGGTACGCGCGGCTGGCGGCCGTTATCGCGTACTGAAGAACAAGCTGGCGGCGCGGGCGGCGAAGGGTTCGCAGATCGAGGCGGCGCTGCAGGGGCTGAAGGGCGTTTCCTCTGTGGCGTACACCAGCGGCGATCCGGTGACATTGGCGAAGGCGCTGTCCAACTGGGTCGCGGAGAATGCGGAGTTCACCTTCAAGCTGGGCATTGTCGACGGCAAAGTCATCAACGTCGAGGAAGTGAAGGCGCTGGCTACCATGCCGGGCAAGGAAGAGATCTTCTCGAAGCTGCTCTTCCTCATCAACGCTCCGGCGCAACGTCTGGCGACGGTGATCAACGCGACGGGACGCGATCTGGCCGTAGTCATCGATCAGGGCGTCCAGAAAAGCAAGTTTGCCGGCGGCGAAGCAGCCGCAGGGTAGTTCGGATTTTCGGGATTCAGCCGTTTTCTCCCGCGCGAGGGGTGCCTGGTCTGGGGCACATCGGAAACCGCGAGTGGGATGGACGGCAACCGGCGGGCGCAAGCCTTCCGGCGGGCAAAAATTCAGATTCAAGTGGAGAATACAATGGCGGATTTGCAGCAGTTGGAAGATCAGATTGTGGGGCTGACGCTGCTCGATGCGGCGGCTCTGGTGAAGAAGCTGGAAGAGCGTCTCGGCGTTTCGGCGGCAGCGGCGGCACCTGTGATGGTTGCCGGCGCAGGCGCGGGTGCGGGCGCAGCGGCTCCGGCGGCGGTGGAGCAGACCGAGTTCACCGTCATCCTGAAGGATGCCGGCGCGAATAAGATCAACACCATCAAGGCAGTACGCGAGGTCACCTCGCTCGGCCTGAAGGAAGCCAAGGACCTCGTTGATGGCGCTCCCAAGACGCTGAAGGAGAACGCCAGCAAGGAAGACGCCGAGGCGATCAGGAAGAAGTTCGAAGGCGTCGCCACCGTCGAAGTCAAGTAGTTTTCAGCTTCCGGCTAGCAACTTGCGTGCCAAAGCGGAACGCGCTATGATGGGTCTTGTGCGTTCCGCTCGGCTGCACTCCTGTTTGCCGGATCTGGGGCGCGTTTCTGTCTTCCCAAACAACGATAAAACCCGCGAACAGTCTTTGGCACGGCAGGTAAGCCGAATTTTTTGCATGCGCGGGAATGGGTGACGCAGGCATTCTCCGGCCGAATCGTATGGCCGGCGTAAACGCAGATCAGGCGGCGGGTCGGCGGGTACGAATTGGATCGGAATCAGGGCGGCGCGGACGCAGGGCTTGAAAGCGGCGGGAATACGAACATTCTGTCACAGTTCAGTGCACAATCCGGTTGTGGCGCTCACGGGACGTCTTGTCTCCGCGGGCATGTTCATTTTTCCCCGACTTTTCCCTGCATATCCGCCAGCAACCCTCCGCCGCGATGTCCGCGTACCGGTCGTTGACCGGGCGCGCAACTGGTTTTCGCGCGGCTGAGCGGGAAATTTCCGCACAACTGCTCGAGTAAAGCGGAAGCGTAGTCCCGTTTGCAGCTTCCGCGCAAGAGAAAACCGGCATTGCACTGAATCTTTCGTGCAGCCGTAACGTGAGACGCTTCCCGGACGAGGCGGGCGGCGCCGAGCGCAGCAGGCACCTACAAACGAAGGCGAGCCGCAAGTCCCGGACGGCCGCTTTTTTCCCCCTCGCACTCCGGGTTCTGAGGAGTAAAGCATGCCCAACGAGAACCGCGCCGTTCGCAGCCGACTCGACTTTTCCAAGATCCCCACGGCCATTCGGATTCCTAACCTGATCGAGGTGCAGCGCCGCTCGTACGAGCGCTTCCTGCAGATGGACAAGCTGCCTTCGGAGCGCGACGATTCCGGTTTGCAGTCGGTCTTCACGTCGGTCTTTCCGATTACCGACTTTCGGAATATATCGCAGCTGGACTTTGTGGATTTCTCCATCGGCAACTGGGAGTGTAAGTGCGGCCATTTGAAGGGGTTGCACCACCTGCGCACCACCTGCGTGCACTGCGGCGCCATGGTCATCACCGATCCCTTCCATCCCGGCGATGTGCTCTGCCAGAAGTGCGGCACCTACAACAAGAACACGCCCGACTTCTGCAACAAGTGCGGCGACCCGGTGGGACTGCAGCTGAAGTACGACCAGGCGGAGTGCGAGGAGCGGGGCATGACCTACTCCGCACCGCTCAAGGTCACAGTGCGCCTCACCATTTACGACAAGGACCCGGAGACGGGCGCAAAAACGATCCGCGACATCAAGGAGCAGGAAGTCTTCTTTGGCGACATTCCGCTGATGACGCAGAACGGCACGTTCATCGTGAACGGCACCGAGCGCGTCATCGTCTCGCAGCTGCATCGTTCGCCCGGCGTCTTCTTTGAGACGGCGAACAACCGCACCTACTTCCTGGGCAAGATCATTCCCTACCGCGGCTCCTGGGTGGAATTCGAGTACGACCAGAAGAACACGCTGTATGTGCGCATCGACCGCAAGCGCAAATTCCTCGGCACCATCTTCCTGCGCGCGCTGGGCCTCAAGTCCGACGAGGAGATCCTTCGCACCTTCTACACCGTCGACAGGATCCGCGTGAAGGATGGCAAGATCTTCTGGACCCTTGACGAAGGCAGCGATAAGCCGACGCACCTGCTGGGCGCCAAGCCGGCGCACGCCATCGTGGCGAAGGGCGAGGAGATCGCGCACTCCGGCCGCAAGATCACGGCCTCGATCCTGAAGGCGCTGCGCGCCGCGAAACTGCCTGAAGTGGAAGTGGAGCAGGCCGAACTGGACGGCGCCATGACCGCTGCCGACGTGGTCGACACCTCCACGGGCGAAATCTTCATGGAGGCGAATCAGGAGCTGACCTCCGACAAGCTGCACAAGATCGTCGAAGCCGGCATTACTTCCTTCGATGTCTTTTTCCCGGAACGCGATGATGTGGGCAACGTGATCACCAACACGCTGCGCCGCGACTCCGTGCGCAAGCCGGAAGAAGCGCTGATCGAGATCTACCGCAAGCTGCGCCCGGGCGATCCGCCGACGCTCGACACCGCAACTGCGCTCTTCGAAGGCATGTTCTTCGATCCGCGCAAGTACGACTTCTCCCGCGTGGGCCGGCTGAAGTTCAACATCAAGCTCTATGAGAACCAGGACGCCACCTCGCTCGATCACCGCACCCTGACGCCTGAGGACTTTTACGCCACCATCCGCTACCTGCTGAAGCTGCGCCGCAACATCGGCGTCGTGGACGACATCGATCACCTCGGAAACCGGCGCGTGCGCGCGGTGGGCGAGTTGATGGAGAACCAGTTCCGCATCGGCCTGGTCCGCATGGAGCGCGCCATCAAGGAAAAGATGAGCGTGTATCAGGAGATGTCGACGGCTATGCCGCACGACCTGATCAACGCCAAGCCGGTGATGGCGGCCATCCGCGAGTTCTTCGGCTCCTCGCAGCTCTCGCAGTTCATGGACCAGACCAATCCGCTGTCGGAGATCACCCACAAGCGCCGTCTCTCGGCGCTGGGGCCGGGCGGCTTGTCGCGCGAGCGGGCAGGCTTCGAAGTCCGCGACGTGCACCCCACGCACTACGGCCGCATCTGCCCGATTGAGACGCCGGAAGGTCCGAACATCGGCCTGATCAGCTCGCTGTCGTGCTTTGCCCGCATCAACGAGTACGGCTTTATCGAGTCCCCGTACCGCAAGGTGCGCGAGAGCCGCATGCTGGACTATGTGCAGATCACCAACGCCGGCGAGAGCGGTATGCGTGTCGGCGATCACCTGGAGAAGACCGAAGCGATCAAGCTGAACGAGAAGCTGAAGAAGGACAAGAAACGCTCCATCGAGTACGAGCCTTACTCCTTCTACCTCTCCGCGTGGGAAGAAGACCGGCATACCATCGCTCAGGCGAACGTCGAGCTGGACCAGAACGGCAACATCGTCGAAGAACTGGTAAACGCGCGGCGCCAGGGCAACTTTGTCCTGGTAAACCGCAGCGAAGTCGATTACATCGACGTTAGCCCCAAGCAGCTCGTTTCCGTTGCCGCATCGCTGGTGCCCTTCCTCGAACACGACGATGCCAACCGCGCGCTGATGGGCGCAAACATGCAGCGCCAGTCGGTGCCTCTGCTGGTTTCCGAGGCTCCGCTGGTGGGCACCGGCATGGAGGGCGTGACCGCGCGCGACTCGGGCGCCGTGATTCTGGCGCGCCGCAACGGCGTGGTGGACTCGGTCGACTCCGAGCGCATCATCGTCCGCGTGGAAGGCGAGCATCATCCGACACAGCTCTCCCGCGAGGTTGGTTCTGACATCTATCAGCTCATCAAATTCAAGCGTTCCAACCAGAACACCTGCATCAACCAGAAGCCGATCGTCCACCAGGGCGACCGCGTGCTGAAGGGGCAGGTGATCGCCGACGGACCGTGCACGGAGCAGGGCGAGCTCGGACTCGGCCGCAACGTGCTGGTGGCCTTCATGCCGTGGCGCGGTTACAACTTCGAGGACGCGATCCTGATCTCGGAAAAACTGGTGCGCGACGACTACTACACCTCGGTGCACATTGAGGAGTTCGAGATTGAGGCGCGCGACACGAAGCTCGGCCCCGAAGAAATCACCCGCGACATCCCCAACGTCAGCGAGCACGCGCTGCGCGATCTGGATGAGAGCGGCATTATCCGCATCGGCGCTAAAGTGCACCACAACGACATTCTTGTGGGCAAGGTGACGCCGAAAGGCGAGACGCAGCTCACGCCGGAAGAGAAGCTGCTGCGCGCCATCTTCGGCGAAAAGGCCGGCGACGTGCGCGACGCTTCCCTCACCTGCCCTCCCGGAATCGAGGGCACGGTGGTGGACGTACGCATCTTCTCGCGCAAAGGACAGGAGAAGGACGAGCGCGCCAAGCAGATCGAAGCCGAACAGGTGGCACAGCTCGAAAAGAACCTGTCCGACGAGATCCGTATTCTCACCGACGAGCGGCTGAAGCGTCTCGAAGGCATCCTCGGCGGCAAGGAAGTGCTGGCCGACCTGCACGACGAGCGCACCAACAAGCGTCTGCTCGCCAAGGGCGCGATCCTCGACCGCGACGCCATCGAGCGCATCTCCACCCGCAACCTCAAGCGCATCCGCTACAACGACAAGGATCCCCGCGTCAACGAGCAGATCGATGAGATCGAGGAGATGACCTCGCGGCAGATCGACGTGTTGCGCAAGATCACCAATGAGAAGATCGGCAAGCTGCAGAAGGGCGACGAGCTGGCGCCGGGGGTAATCAAGCTGGTGAAGGTGTACATCGCCATGAAGCGCAAGCTCTCGGTCGGCGACAAGATGGCCGGCCGCCACGGCAACAAGGGCGTGATCGCGCGCATTCTTCCTGAAGAGGATATGCCGTATCTGCCCAACGGAACGCCGGTGGAGATCGTGCTGAATCCTCTCGGTGTGCCGTCCCGTATGAATGTGGGCCAGATTCTGGAAACCCACCTCGGCTGGGCTGCGCACGAACTCGGCCATCAGGTGGCCGCGATCGTGAAGCAGAATCAGGACGCGAACGCGTTGCGCGCTCTGGTGCAGGAACGCTTCGCTAACACAGCTCTGCTGCGGCAACTGCTGGAGCTGGACGACGAGCAGCTGGTGCGCGTCTGCGCCGGTATGGAGAAAGGCATCTGGTTCGGGACCGCGGTCTTTGACGGCGCGCGCGAGGGTGAAGTGAAGGCCCTGCTGGCGGCCGCCGGACTGCCGACCTCCGGCAAGACCGCTCTCTTCGACGGCATGAGCGGCGAAGCCTTCGAACAGCCGGCAACGGTGGGCTATATCTACATGCTCAAGCTCTCGCATCTCGTCGACGACAAGATTCACGCGCGCTCCATCGGGCCGTACTCGCTCATCACCCAGCAACCTCTGGGCGGCAAGGCGCAGTTCGGCGGACAGCGCTTCGGCGAAATGGAAGTGTGGGCGCTGGAAGCCTACGGCGCAGCCTACATCCTCCAGGAGCTGCTCACCGCCAAGTCCGACGACGTTTACGGGCGGACGCGGATCTACGAAGCCATCGTGAAGGGCGAGGCGGCGATCGAGCCAGGCGTTCCGGAATCGTTCAACGTGCTCATCCGCGAGCTCCAGTCGCTGTGTCTGGACGTGGAACTGATCAAGCTGTCCAGCCTCGGCGCGCCGAGCTCGAACGACGCGAAGAAGTTACCCGCGCCGGCGCTGGCCGCCGACTAGCCGGTTCCGGGGATTCAACCCTCGGAACGAGATTTTGAAGTTACGGAACCTGTCCACTGAGCAAGCGCTCCCGGAAATGGACAGGTTCCCCGCAGGATATCCGGGAACGCAACCGCAGGGAGGTTGACCTTGTACCGTTCCAGCCCGTTCGAAATGACCAGCCCCATTACCGACTTCGATGCGATTCGCATCTCTCTGGCCTCGCCCGAGAAGATTCGCAGCTGGTCGCATGGCGAAGTCACCAAACCGGAAACCATCAACTACCGCACCTTCAAACCGGAGCGCGACGGCCTGTTCTGTGCGCGCATCTTTGGCCCGGTCACGGACTGGGAGTGCCTGTGCGGCAAGTACAAGCGCATGAAGCACCGCGGCGTCATCTGCGACAAGTGCGGCGTGGAAGTCACCGTCTCCAAGGTTCGCCGCGAGCGCCTCGGCCACATTGAGCTGGCCTCGCCCTGCTCGCACGTGTGGTTCTTCAAGGGCTTGCCCTCGCGCATCGGACACCTGCTCGACATTTCGCTGCGCGATCTGGAGAGCGTTCTCTATTTCGAAAGCTACGTCGTCGTCGATCCGGGTGACGCCCCGGGCATCCGCGAGCGCGAAATCATCAAGGACGAGACGAAGTTCCGCGAGCTCGACCAGCAGTACCGCCCCACCGGCTTCCGCGGCATGATGGGCGCCGAGGCCATCAAGGAACTTCTCAAGCGTGTCAACATCGAGGAGCTTGCTGTCGAACTGCGCGAGCGCATGAAAGCCGAGACCTCGCTCCAGAAGCGCCTGAAGTACGCCAAGCGCCTCAAGGTGGTTGAGGCCTTCCGCAAGTCCGGCAACAAGCCGCAGTGGATGATCCTCGACGTGATTCCGGTCATTCCTCCGGAACTGCGCCCGCTGGTGCCTCTGGACGGCGGTCGCTTTGCTACCTCCGATCTGAACGATCTCTACCGCCGCGTCATCAACCGCAATAACCGGTTGAAGAAGCTGATGGACCTGCACGCGCCGGAAGTGATCGTCCGCAACGAAAAGCGCATGCTGCAGGAAGCCGTCGACGCGCTGTTTGACAACGGCCGCCGCGGCCGCGTGCTGCGCGGCGCCAACAATCGTCCGCTCAAGTCGCTGTCTGACACGCTGAAGGGCAAGCAGGGCCGTTTCCGCCAGAACCTGCTCGGCAAGCGCGTGGACTACTCCGGCCGTTCGGTCATCGTGGTCGGTCCCGAGCTTAAGCTGCACCAGTGTGGTCTGCCCAAGAAGATGGCGCTCGAGCTCTTCAAGCCGTTCATCTATCACCGGCTGGAGCAGACCGGCCACTGCACCACCATCAAGCAGGCCAAGGAGATGGTCGAGCTCCAGGAGCCCATTGTGTGGGATATCCTCGAGGAAGTTATCCGCGACCATCCGGTGCTGCTGAACCGCGCGCCTACGCTCCATCGCCTCGGTATCCAGGCGTTTGAGCCGGTGCTGGTGGAAGGCAAGGCCATCAAGATTCACCCCCTGGTCTGCACCGCCTTCAACGCTGATTTCGACGGCGACCAGATGGCCGTGCACATTCCGCTGTCGCCCGAAGCGCAGGTGGAAGCCAGCGTGCTGATGCTGTCGTCGCACAACATCCTCTCGCCGGCCTCGGGCCAGCCCATTACCGTGCCCACCCAGGACATGGTCCTCGGTCTCTATTACCTGACCAAGGCAAAGAAAGGCGCCAAGGGCGAAGGCCGTGTCTTCGCGAACATTGAGGAAGTCCTGATGGCGCTCGAAGTGAAGGAAGTCGAGACGCTCTCGCCCATCCGTCTGCGCTATACCGGTCCCGTGCTGGATATGGCGACCGCGTACGACGATCAGGACCTGACCCACACCGAACCGGTGCAGTACGACCGCCAGTACGTCTCGACCACGGTCGGCCGCGCAATTCTGAACGACGCGCTGCCCGCGGATATGCCGTACGTCAACGGCCTGCTCAAGAAGAAGGGCATCGGCCAGCTTGTGAACTACTGCTACCTGAACCTCGGCCTCGAGCAGACCGTAAAAATGCTCGACCGGATCAAGGAACTCGGCTTCCAGTACGCCACGCGCAGTGGTCTTTCGGTGGGCCTGGATGACATGGTCATTCCCGACTCGAAGTACACTACGGTGCGCGACGCGGAAAAGCAGGCCATCGGCGTCCAGCAGCAGTACCTCGACGGCGCCATCACCAACGGCGAGCGCAACAACAAGGTCATTCAGATCTGGTCGGCGGTCACCGAAAAAGTCGCCGATGAGATGTTCGACAACATGAAGCGCGCCGACAAAGAGGGCGCCATGAACCCGATTTACATCATGGCCGACTCCGGCGCTCGCGGATCCAAACAGCAGATCCGTCAGCTCTCCGGCATGCGCGGCCTCATGGCCAAGCCGTCGGGCGAAATCATCGAGACTCCCATCACGGCGAACTTCCGTGAAGGGCTTACCGTGCTCGAATACTTCATCTCCACGCACGGCGCACGCAAGGGCCTCGCCGACACCGCCCTCAAGACCGCCGACTCCGGTTACCTCACCCGCCGTCTCGTCGACGTGGCGCAGGACGTCATCGTCAGCGAGCGCGACTGCGGAACCGTTGAAGGCATCTACGTCACCCCCATCGTTGAGTCCGGCGAGATCATCGAGCCGCTGCGCGACCGCATTGTCGGCCGCGTCTCACTCGAGAAGATCAAGGACTACGAGGGCAGCGTGATCGTTGACGTCAACCAGGAAATCACCGAGGATCTCGCCTCGGCGATCCAGGCTGCCGGCATCGAACGCGTCAAGATTCGCTCCGTGCTCACCTGCGAATCCCGCCGCGGCGTCTGCGTCCTCTGCTACGGCCGCAACCTCGGCTCCGGCCGTTTGGTCGAGCTCGGCGAAGCGGTCGGCGTCATCGCCGCGCAGTCCATCGGCGAGCCGGGCACCCAGCTCACCATGCGTACGTTCCATATCGGTGGAACGGCCTCGCGTGTCAACGAGCAGTCGCGCCTTGAAGCCAAGAACCACGGCTCCGTCCGCTTCATCAACCTGGCTACGGTCCGTTCGCGTCAGGGTGATCTGGTCGCCATGAACCGTTCCGGCTCCATCGCCGTGGTGGACGAACGCGGCCGCGAAAAGGAGCGCTACCAGGTCGTCTATGGCGCCCGCCTCAAGGTGGAAGAAGGTCAGGCGGTCACTCTCGGCCAGGTCATGGTCGAGTGGGATCCCTACACCTTCGCCATCCTCACGGAAATCGGCGGCGCCGTCCAGTTCAAGGACCTGCAGGAAGGCATCACCCTGCACGAGGAAGTGGACGAGGTTACCGGCCTGTCGCGCCTGGTCGTCGCGGAATCGCCCGACGAGAAGCGGCAGCCCACGATCGTCATCAAGGGCGCCAAGGGCAACAAGCGCTATCTGATGCCCAGCCGCGCTCACCTCATGGTCCAGGACGGAGACGAGGTCTTCCCCGGCGACATCCTTGCCAAGATCCCGCGCGAAACCACGCGCACCAAGGACATCACCGGCGGTCTGCCTCGCGTCGTCGAACTCTTCGAGGCCCGCAAGCCGCGCGAAACCGCCATCATCTCCGAGATCGACGGCGTGGTTCGCTTCGGCGAGGTCTCCAAGGGCCAGCGCCGCGTCTACGTCACCGCGGACAACGGCGAGGAGAAGGAATACTCCGTGCCGCGCGGCGTCCACATCAACGTCCAGGAAGGCGAGCGCGTCCGCGCCGGCGAGCCGCTCATGGACGGGCCGCTGAACCCCCACGACATTCTCGCCGTCCTCGGCGAGAAGGAGCTGCAGGCTTACCTGGTGAACGAAATTCAGGAAGTCTACCGGCTGCAGGGCGTAGCCATCTCGGACAAGCACATCGAAGTGATTGTCCGGCAGATGCTGCGCTGGGTGAGGATCGACGAAGTGGGCGACACGGGATTCCTGCTCGAACAGCAGGTGGACCGGTTCCGCTTCTCGGAAGAGAACGAGCGCGTGCTGCAGAACGGCGGCCGTCCGGCAATTGGACGTCCCCTGCTGCTGGGCATCACCAAGGCGTCGCTTTCGACCGACAGCTTCATCTCGGCGTCCAGCTTCCAGGAGACGACACGCGTGCTCACCGAAGCCAGCATCAACGGCGCGATTGACAATCTGCGCGGCTTGAAGGAGAACGTGATCGTGGGTCGTTTGATTCCCGCGGGCACGGGCCTCGAGTACTACCGCAACGTACAGCTCTCGCCGGAGCTCGAAGAGGCCGCGGCTCGCGTGCAGCAGGAAGTACACGCGGAGATCGAAGCCGCCGAGCGCGAGCTGGAGCTGATGCGGCAGGAAGGCGAGGCC
>JBATVK010000003.1:0-17278 GCA_049671725.1 Acidobacteriaceae bacterium | reverse complement strand
CCCAGGGTCCGGCGCGCATTGAGGCGCGGCCGGTTACGCCCCGCTTCGCCAGCGAGGAGGACGACGAGTTCCCTGCTGCGCCAGCCGCCACGCGCGCGGAACCGCCGGTCTTCGTTCCGGTAACGGCGCGGGAGGTGATCTCGGTTTTCCGCGAGCCGGAAGAGCCGGTGATTGCCGCGGCTGCCGCAGAACCTCTGACGGTTCAGGAAGAGCCGAAGATGGAGCCGGTTTCGCTTTCTGTCCGCCTCGCCGAAGGGGCGATGGAGCCGCGGACGATTGTGTCGCCGCACGCGAGTTTCGAGGAGGAAACCGGCGAGAACCTGGATATCCCGGCCTTTTTGCGGAAGGGCGGCTTATGACCCGGAAGGGTTACCTTGGGAATACAAGAATGTACTCGACAGCCAACAGTTTCCGGTTATAGTGAACCCAGAGTTCCTGTTGACCATCCAAGCAGTTGTATATGCCAGGCCTTCGAGATGGCGACACTGGGCCGTTTTTGGTGTTAGTAAAGAGGAACCGGGACTCGATCCGTCTACTCCGATTCGGAACGGTGGTTCCGGGTTGGAATGGCAATGGGGCGGGTGGGTAGAAAAAGGGGCTACACAGGCAGTTCTGTGCGCACGATAAAGCAGAGGGGCCTGAATTTTTTGAAGACGAGTTTCCCGATGAAGCGTGTTGTTCTTTCTCTGATGCTGGCCGCGTTGATGACCCCGGCGCTGCTGTTTGCGGCGACCACCACCACCACGCGGAGGCCTGTGCGCCACACCCATGCCCGCCTGCATGAGGTTTCGACGGTGCACCGGCGCGTGGCAACTCGGCACTACGGCGTTCACGCAACACCTCGGGGGCATCTGCGATCCGCGGTTCTGACCCGGACCAGCTATCGTCATCGTTATATCCGGCACCGGTATTACGAGCGCTTCACGGCCGATTCCTTCGTAACCGGCGATCCTGAGGCAGGCGACATCACCGGCGGAGAAGATCCGGTGGTCCGCCAGGCGGCCATCGATGCGCTGGGCAACATGAACGGGACCGTCGTGGCGATCGATCCGTCGAACGGGCGCATTCTCGCCATGGTGAACCAGAAGCTGGCGCTCTCCTCGGGCGCCGAACCCTGCTCGACCATCAAGCTGACGGTAGCGCTGGCCGCGCTCGAAGAAGGCATCATCACCGAAGACACGCCGGTGAACCTGGGTGGAAATTATCATCTGGATCTGACCGAGGCGCTGGCGCACTCCAACAATCTGTACTTCGAGACGCTGGGACGCCGGCTGGGCTTTGAGCGCGTGCATCACTACGCGATGGAGTTCGGGCTGGGCGAACTGGCCGGCTACGACATTCCCGGCGAGCATCCGGGGATTTATCCGGATCAGGCGATTCCGGAGAGCGAAGGCGGGGTTGGCCGCATGTGCTCCTTCGGCGAAGGCGTTTCCATGACGCCGCTGCAACTGGGCGCGCTGGTGGCGGCCATCGCCAACGGCGGCACGCTCTACTATCTGCAGCACCCCACCACGCCGGAACAGGTGCTGGACTTCCAGCCGCGCATCAAGCGGACACTGGATATTTCGCGGATCCTGCCGGCGCTGCAGGACGGGATGGCGGCGGTGGTGCGCTACGGCACCGCGCGCTCGCTGCGCGTGAACTTCAGCCAGTTCCCGGTGCTGGGCAAGACGGGCACCTGCTCGGACGACGGCACCCGCTTTGGATGGTTCGCATCGTACGCCGACACCCAGTACGGGCGCATCGTCACGGTCTTCTTCCTCGAGGGCGGACGGGCGACCTTCGGTCCCAAAGCTGCCGAGCTGAGTGGGGTCTTTTACCGCGACCTGTGGAATCAGAGTTACTTCGCCGCGAAACAGCCGGTGGAGTCGCAGGTGGGCGACAGCGCGGCGGGCGAACCGCAATAGACGAATCGTAGCCATCAACTACGCCGCCGGACGGAAGGACCCGTCCGGCGAAGTTTTTTGTGGCGGCGATCCGCGGCGGCCCTGAGTCGACTGCAGGTGTCCGCGGAAGAGCGAGTCGCGGCGCTTGGCGATCTCCGCGTTCATCTCGCCGCCAATGAGAATGGCCAGCGCGGTGAGATAGAACCAGAACATCAGCCCAAAAAGCGCGCCCATGCCGCCGTAGAGACGCGAGTAGTGCGCCATGTGGTTCAGGTAAAAATCCAGGCAGAAGGAGCCGGAAAACCACAGGGCGGTGGCGAAGAGCGCGCCAGGAATGGTGGAGCGGAAACGCTGGCGCATGTTGGGGGCGAGGAAGTAGACCAGTTCCAGTCCGAGAACAAAGCAGATGAGGAGCGCCGCCAGGCGGAGCAGCGGCCACATCTTCTCCATAAAGCGCGGCAGAGCGACGAATTCTCCGAGCAGATGGCCGAAATGGGGGCCGGCGATGATGGCCAGCAGCGATAGGGTAAGCAGGCAGCCGCTGGTGAAGGTGAGCAGCAGAGCCTGGATACGATCGCGCAGCCACGAGCGCTCGTGGGTAACGTCGTAGGCGATGTTGAGCGCGGTGATCATCGAGGTAAATCCGCTGGTCGACGACCAGATGTAGCTGGCCAGGCCGAAGACCACCACAACGCCGTGCGGACGGAGAATGTTGCCGATCATTTTCTCGACCAGCGCGAGCGCATTGGCGGGAACCAGCAGGGCGACTTCGCCGAGCATCTGGGGAACGAGGCTGGGAATCCGCAGCAGCGAGAGCAGGGCGACCACCGCCATCACCAGCGGCACCATGGACATCATCGACCAGAAGGCCAGGCCGGCCGCCACGTCAAAAACTTTGGTGCGGATCAGCTCGCGGACGACGATGCGGGCCAGCCCCCTGGTCTCCTGCCAGCGCCGGCGCAGGCGCTGCCACCAGCGGCGAAGGCTCTTGCGGCGGCGTGGAGCCTTCCCCGGCGAGACTACGGCACGCGCTTCCGAGGATAGGTTGTCGCCAGGCAACGTGGGCTCCGAAACCAACGATCTCCTGAATGCGATGTGCAAATCGGCGCAGCGGATGCGCGGGAGGGCCCCACTTGCTCTCTGTACCGGGTTTCTGCGATACATGGAAGGATTTCCGGTAAGGAGCGAACCATGCGACGCAAGATTCTCTTCCCTGCACTGCTGATTTTTGGCGCGATGATCCTGGCCGGCTCGAAGGCCCAGGCGCAGGCCCCCCAGGATATCGCATATGCCAGCGGCGCGGAAACAGTGCACGGGCTGCTGTATCTGCCGCCCGGCGGCGGTGTGCACCCGGCGCTGGTGGTCATTCACGAATGGTGGGGGCTGAATGACTGGATCAAGCAGCAGGCGGCGGGCTTCGCGCAGCAGGGATACGTAACCCTGGCCGTGGATCTCTATCGCGGACAGGTGGCAACGGACGCGGAGACGGCGCATGAGCTGATGCGCGGGCTGCCGCAGGATCGCGGGGTGCGGGACCTGACCTCCGCGGTCGCGTTTCTGTCACGGCGGAAGGACGTCGATCCGAGACGCATCGGCGCCATTGGGTGGTGCATGGGCGGCGGCTATGCTGCGCTGCTGGCAGAGGCGGATCCAAATTTGAAGGCGGTGGTCATCAATTATGGATCGCTGCCCACCGACCCGGCGGCTCTCAAGAAGATCCACGCGGCGGTGCTGGGGAATTTTGGCGGGCTCGATCGCGGCATCACGCCGGATGACGTGCACGCCTTCGAAGCGGCGATGCAGTCGCAGGGCAAGAGCGTGGATGTGAAGATTTATCCGGACGCCGGGCACGCGTTTGAGAATCCGAACAACACGGCGGGGTACAAAGCGGAGGATGCGGCCGACGCGCAGGGGCGGTCGCGGGCGTTTCTGGCGAAAGAGCTGAAGCCGGGACGGTCGTAGAGCCAAAGCCGCGCGCAGAGCTAAGCTGAAAGAGATGCGCGCCGCCGTCCTGCACCAACCCGCACCCATGGCCAGCCGGCCGCTGGCCATCGAGGAAGTGCCCGTCCCCGAGCCCGGAGCGGGTGAGGTTCTGCTCAGGGTGGAGGCCTGCGGCGTCTGCCGTACCGACCTGCACATTACCACGGGCGAGCTGCCCCCGCTGCGCAAAGCGGTGACGCCAGGACATCAGATTGTCGGACGCATTGAGAACCTGGGGGCCGGAGTGACAGGGCGGCGCGTGGGGGAGCGCGTCGGCGTTTCGTGGCTGGGCGGCGTGGACGGGACCTGTCCGCTGTGCCGCAAGGGCCGCGAGAATCTCTGCGACCACCCCACGTTTACCGGTTATTCGGTGAATGGCGGCTACGCGGAGTTCGCGACGGCGCGAGCGGATTTTCTGATTCCCTTGCCCGAAAAACCTTCTGCAACCGAGTTGGCGCCGCTGCTCTGCGCGGGGATCATCGGATTCCGCAGCCTGCGCGTGGCCGAGGCAAAGCCGGGCGATCGCGTGGGGCTGTTTGGCTTCGGAGCGTCGGCTCACCTGGCGATCGAGGTGCTCAAATCCTGGCATTGCGAGGTGTATGTCTCGACGCGCGGCGCGTCGCATCAGCAACTGGCGCGCAGCCTGGGCGCGACCTGGGTGGGTGATGCAACGGATCGGCCGCCGGCGCCGCTGGATTGCGCCGTCACCTTTGCGCCCAGCGGCGATGTGGTGCTGGCAGCGCTGGCCTCGCTGCGCAAAGGCGGCATCGTGGCGATCAATGCGATCCATCTGGACCGTATGCCGCAGTTTGACTACGACAGTCTGCTGTGGGGCGAGCGCCAACTGCGCAGCGTGGCGAACATGACGCGGGAAGATGCGCGGGATTTTGTGGCGCTCGCGGCGAAGATCGGGATCCGGCCGCGGACAACGGTGTTTCGGCTGGAGGAAGTCAACGAGGCGCTGACAGCTGTTGCCGAGGACCGCATCGACGGGGCTGCGGTGGTCGTTCCTTAGTTGAGGACGAGGGCCAGCGTAAATCCGTCGTAGCCCTTGCTGCCGACGGTCTGCAGCGTGGTGGCAGAGACGCGCGGTTCCGCGGCAATCATCTCATTGAGGCGGCGAATCCCCTGGACGCGGGAATCGGCGGACTTTGGGTCGGCCACTTCGCCGTCGCGGATGACGTTGTCGACGACGATCACGCTGCCGGGGCGCGAGAGGCGCAGCGCCCAGTCGAAGTAGGGCGCGTTGTTCTCCTTGTCGGCGTCGAGGAAGACGAAGTCGAAGGGCTCGAGGCCCTCGGCGGCGAGTTCGGGAAGCAGCTCGAGGGCGAGGCCGAGGCGCAGATCCACCACGCCGCTGAGGCCGGCGCGGGCGACGTTGGCGCGAGTGACGTCGCAGTGTTTCGGATCGGCTTCGATGCTGATAAGGCGGCCGCCGTGAGGCAGCGCGCGGGCCAGCCAGATGGTGCTGTAGCCGCCGAGCGCTCCGATTTCGAGGATGTTGCGCGCGCCGCGGATGCGGGCCAGCAGGTGCAGGAACTTGCCCTGGCTGGGAGAGACGGCAATGTCGGGCAAACCGGCGGCGGCGCTGGCCTGGCGCGCTGCATCGAGCCCGGGGTCGAGCGGGATCAGCAGAGCGTCGAGGTAGCGCTCGACGTCGGTCCAGGTCTGCTCGGGTTTGCGTTTGGTGTTACCGCGCGATGGCATGGTTGGTTGTCGACCTTGATTATGCCGAGACCAGCTCGGAGAAGTCTGCGATGCGTGAGAATGCCTGGAGTATCCATCCGATCAGATTCAAACGAACATCGCGGAGCGATACATCGTCGACCATCACCATGACTTTGTCGAAGAAAAGATCGACATGGGGACGAAGTGTGGCGATCTGCTCGAGGGCCTGCCGGTATTCGCGGCGGCTGCGGAGTTCCTCAACTTTGGGAATGAGCTTGCTGGCCTCTTCGAAGAGCGCACGCTCGGCGGGCTCCTGGAGGTGGTCTCCCATCGTGGCGAAGCCGAAGTCACGGCCGGTGCTCAGAATCCCTTTCTCCTGCGCCTGACGAAGGATGTTTTTGATTCGTTTGAACGCAGCGGCGATGGCGGCGAGGTCATCGGAGCCGCGAACGGAGGCGAGCGCTTCGGCGCGGGCGACGGCATCGCGAACATCGAGCTGGCCGCCAGCCGCCAGCACCGCGTTCACCACGTCGTAGGCAAATCCGCGCACATCTTTGAGGTAGAACTGCAGCCGCTCGTGCAGGAAGCTCGTAGCTGCAGAGCCATCGAAGTCAAATCCGATCGCAGCCCCTCCGGGCCTACTCAGGTCAGGCGCACCACCTACACGACCCAGGTCGTTGAACTCCTGCACGCCAGCGTTGACGACCTCGCTTATCGTTAGCTGTAGGCCCGACTCAGCCAGAATCTTGACGATCGCGCTCGCGGCGCGGCGCAGCGCATAGGGATCCTTTGATCCGGTCGGCTCCAATCCAATGCCGAACATGGTCGTGATGGTCTGGATGCGATCGGCGAGACCCAGGACCTGACCTTCGACGGTGGGCGGAATCGGATCTTCCACCGCGGCGGGCGTGTATTGCCAGTAGATCGCCTGGGCGACGGTCTCGCCGAGACCCTGCGCACGCGCATACAGGCCGCCGACGATGCCCTGCAGCTCGGTAAACTCCTTCACCAGTTCGGTGGTGAGGTCGGTTCTGGCGAGGCGGACGGCGTGAAGCAGCGCTTCGCGATCGAGTTTCACACCGCGCTGTTGCAGCAGGTCGGCCAGCGACTCAGCCACGCGAAGATTCGCCTCGGTCTTGTCCCAGTAGCTGCCCAGCTCCTTGTGGAAGGTGACGGACTTCAGCATTTCCACGCGATCTTCGAGCCGGATTTTCTGATCGACGTTCCAGAAGAAGCGCGCGTCGTTGAAGCGGGCGCGCAGGACGCGCTCGTTGCCGTGGCGGATGGTCTCGATGCCGCTCTCTTCCGGATGGGTGTTGAGCACGGCGAGGAAATACGGCTCCAGTTTGCCCTTGGCGTTTTCGACCGCGAAATATTTCTGGTGGTCGCGCATCACGGTGACGAGCACTTCGTCGGGCAGCGCGAGGTATTCGCGGTCGAAGTTGCCGAGCACGACGGAAGGCCATTCCGTCAGATGGGTGACAGTCTCAACGAGCGCCGCATCCTCGCGCCAGCGGGCTCCGGGCACGTCGCGGACTTCGCGGTCCAGCGCCTTGCGAATCCGATGGCGGCGGAGCGCGACGTCGGCCGTGACCTTCGCGGATTCGAGCATGCCCACGTAGTCCTCGGGATGATCGACGATCACGGGATCGCTGCCGTGCAGGATCCGGTGCCCGAAACTCTGGTTCGAGGCACGGACGCCGGCAAATTCGACAGGCAGGATCTCGTGGTCGAGCAGCGCGAGGATCCAGCGCACCGGGCGCACGAAGCGCTCCGGTTTGCCCGGCCGCCAGTACATAGTCTTCGGCCAGTAGAGCGCGGCCAGTTCGGCGGCGAGCGGCGGTCCCAGAACCTCGGCAGCGGCCCGGCCCTTATGCGTCACCGTGGCGGATACATATTCGCCCTTTGGCGTGGAAATCTTTTCGAGCGCCGCAACACCGACTCCGGCCTTCTTCGCGAAGGCCTGGGCGGCGGCGGTGGGCTGGCCATCCTTAAAGGCGACGTTCCAGGAAGGACCGGTCATCTGCTCGGCGGCATCGGGCTGGCGGCCCAGCACTCCGCTCACCTGCACAGCGAGACGGCGCGGCGTGGAGTAGCTGTGAACTTCGTGCTGCTCGCCCAGCAAACGCTCACGGCGCAGCAGTGCGACGATACGCTGGGTCAGCTCCTCTTCGGCGGCGGCGATCATGCGCGCCGGAACTTCTTCCAGTCCTGCTTCGAAAAGCAACTCAGGCATGGCTACGCGGCCCCCAATCCCAGCTTTTGTGCCGCGTAAGCCTTCGCCACGCCGACGACCATGGTGCGAATCCGCGCCATCACCGCGACCCGCTCAGTGACCGAGATGGCGCCACGCGCGTCGAGCAGATTGAAGAGATGCGAGCACTTGAGGCATAGCTCGTAGGCGGCGAGGACCGGGAATCGCCTGAGGGCGATGCGCAAATCCTCGTCGGGAGGCGGCGGGGATTCCTGGTGGACCAGGCGGTCGTGAATCTTCTCGTGGCGCTCGGCGGCCTTCTCCGCTCTGGGGCTGAAGCGGGTGCGGAACTCGTCGAGCAGCGCCTGGCACTCGGCTTCATAGAGGCGCAGGTGCTCCCACAGCCTGCTGACGTCGGCGGCCTCGAAGTTGTACACGGAGAGCTGCAGCTCTTCCTGCAGGCGAATGTCGCCATAGGTGACGGTGCGGCCGGTTTTTGGATCGCGCGCCCAGACCACGTCGTAGAGCGAATTCACATCCTGCAGAAAGGCCGCGATGCGCTCGAGTCCGTAGGTGATCTCGCCGGAGATGGGGTCGAGATCCATGCCGCCGCACTGCTGGAAATAGGTGAACTGCGTGATTTCGAGGCCGTCGAGCATCACCTGCCAGCCCACGCCCCACGCGCCGCCCACCGGCCACTCCCAGTTGTCCTCTTCGAACTTGATGTCGTGCTCGCGGAGGCGAATGCCGATGGCCTCAAGGGAATCGAGGTAAACCTCCTGGATATCGGCCGGCGGCGGCTTCAGGATCACCTGGAGCTGCGTGTGCTTGTAGAGGCGATTCGGGTTCTCGCCATAGCGGCCGTCGGCGGGGCGCCGCGAGGGCTGGGTGTACGCAATGGCGATGGGGTCTGGACCGAGCACGCGCAGAAAGGTGTCGGGGGACATGGTGCCTGCGCCAACTTCGACGTCGAAGGGCTGAGCAAGAACGCAGCCTCGTTCCGCCCAGAAACTCTGGAGGCGAAGCAGCAGTTCCTGAAAGGTGAGGGCCGCAGCGGATGCAGTCAAAACGAGACACCTGGCAGTTGATTGAAGAAGCTCTAACGATTTTATCGGCAGCGCGGCTTCGGCGCATCAACTGCCGGCGTCGGGATGCAACCGCCGCGGGCCGGTTGGAGTCCATTGGAGCGTGAGCGCGCACGGAATGGTTCGCATCGGGATCTCCGGCTGGACGTACCAGGGCTGGCGTGGAGTCTTCTATCCGGAAAAGCTGCCGCACAGGCGGGAACTCGAGTTTGCGGCCCGCGAGTTCGGAACGATCGAGATCAACGGGACCTTTTATTCGCTGCAGCGGCCCTCCAGCTACCAGAAGTGGGCCGCGGGAACGCCGGAGGGATTCGTCTTCGCCATCAAGGGATCGCGCTACATCACGCATCTGCGGCGGCTGCGCGAGGTCAGGACCGCGCTGGCGAATTTCTTTGCCTCGGGGATTCTGAGGCTGGAAGAAAAGCTGGGGCCGTTCCTGTGGCAATTTCCACCGAATTTCCGGTTCGAGCCCGAGCCGCTGGAAGAATTCTTCTCGCTTTTGCCGCGCGACACGGAGGCGGCCGCGGAATTGGCCGGCAAACACGAACCGTGGATGAAGGGGCGCACTTATCTGGAACCGGAGAAGCGCCGGCCGCTGCGGCATGCGATGGAAATCCGGCACGCGAGCTTCGTGACGCCGGAATTTGTCCGCCTGCTGCGGCGGCATCGCGTGGCCCTGGTGTGCGCGGATACGGTGGAGTGGCCGCGGCTGCTGGATGTCACGGCGGATTTTCTCTATCTGCGCCTGCACGGATCGGAGCAACTCTATGCCAGCGGTTACAACGGGGCGGCGCTCGACGTGTGGGCCGAGCGGATCGCGGCGTGGGCGCGGGGCCGCGAGCCGCGCGAGGCATTGCAGCGGCCGGCGGGTGTGCCACCGGGAGACTATGCGTCGGACGCGCGACCGCCGAAGCGAGCGAAACGTGACGTGTATGTCTATTTCGACAATGACGCCAAGGTGCGGGCGCCGTTTGACGCGCAGCAATTACGCAAGCGCGTAGTGAAGCTGCTGGAGGGCTCAGAGGACGGCGGCTGAAGTGGAGGTCTGCGGGGCGTCGATTTTCAGCTGACGCGAGGCGGCGCGCTCGCGGGCGAAGACGCAGGCGGCGGCAACAAAGAGGATGGGGAAAAACTCCATGGTGTAGCGCTGCTCCGGACTGTCGAGCGTGGCGAGCAGCAGGCTGCGCAGCACCAGATACGCGAGCAGCGCGCCGGCCAGGGGAACGCGGCGCTCTACGAATCCGATGACGGCGAGCACGACATAGGCGAGGTTCACCAGGCCCAGGACAATGGCGATCGAGTTGGCGATGGGGTGGTAGCGGACGGCCCACCACCAGGGGCCGATGTTAAAGAGCTCGGTGCGCGGCCGAAGCCACATATCCACGACGCGGATGGCGGGGTAGAGGACGTAGAAATCCAGTGGGTGATCGTGCACGCGCTGTGCGGCCAGGGCGGCAAACCGGGCGTCGAGCTGCGGAGTGACGGCGTCGAGCTGATTATGCTCGGCAATCAGCGCCTGGGTCGTCTCGCATTCACTCGGGCTGTCGCAGGCGCGCGCGGCAACGTCGGTGGGGTCGATATAGTTCGATTGATTCCAGGCGATGGTGCCGGTGTCGACATAGTCGAGGGACCACGTGCGCAGCCAGCGCTGAAAACCGTAGGGGACGAATTCGCCCGGGTTGTTCGCGTTGCGCGGCGCGAACGGTTGAAAGACGTGAAAGGTGCGGGCGTTGCGAATGGTCCAGGGAACGAAGGGCAGCGCGGCGAGAAGAGCAACGACGGCTGCCGTTCGCAGGGCGCGGCCGGCGCCGAGCGAATGCCGTGTGTACCAGAAGAGCGCCACGCAGAAGACCGCGGCCAGCAGACCGCCGTCGGGGCGGAGCAACGTAGCGTAGCCGACTGCAAACGCCAGGGCCAGCAAAGCGCCCGTTGCGAGTTGTCCGCTTTGCGCGGCGCGCACCACGCGAGCCAGCGACCAGAGGGCAAGGGCCACGCAGGACACGGAGAGGCTCTCGGTCATGCCGCTGGCGGTGTACGCAGCGGTAAAGGGGCAAAAGACCGCGAGCAGCAGCGCGGCCCAGCCGGCGCGCCGGGAAACTTCGGTGCGGACGACGTCATAAAGCAGCCAGCAGGCGGCCAGTTCGATGAGAGCCTGCAGGACGAAGACCGGACGCTCGTGATGCGCGCCGAATACGGAAAAGATGATCCCCAGAAAGAATGGATAACCTGGCAGGCGAACCAGTGTGGGCGCAAGGTGACCGTCGCGGAGGAATCCGTAGACGCCGTGGTGGAACCAGTTGCGGGCAAGCTGCGCGTAGACCGCGGCGTCGTCGTCGACGGAAACGGGCAGGAAGAGAAAAAAGAGGCGATACGCGAAGCCAAGCGCGAGCACCAGGGCAACGGCGGGACGCTTCCGAATCCGTGTTGGCGCGCTCTCCATAAGAATGTCCAGGGCTCAGCGTTCGGCGGCGATCTCTTCGGTCTGGCGCGAGAGCCGCGCGGTGCGCTCGATCTTTTCCCAGTTAAAGGGGCGGCCCTCGATGGCGCGCTTGAGGGTGCGGAAGAGCACGATGGAGAAAATCTGGCGATAGCTGAAGCGCTGCAGCCAGATGTGGAAGAGCAGCCATCCGTCGCCCTTGTTGGATGGCAGGCGCGGCTCCAGAGCGAAGGCCAGCGCGGAGGTGACGAAGTCGATCAGGATAAAGATGAGGAAGTAGGCGAGCAGCTTCTCGAAGCTGGCGGCGCTGGCGGTTTCGGGGTGGAAGTGGCGATCGATGAGGTACTGCACCACGCCGGCCGCGAACATGAGGTCGATGAAGGGCGACACCAGGGGCAACAGGATCTGGAAGACGAGAATGTTCGGCAGCGCAAAGAAGCCCATGGCGCGGTTGGTGCGGGCCGCGGCGCGATGCTTGAAGACCGCCTGGAGAATGCCGAAGGACCAGCGGAAGCGCTGCTGCATGAGGCTGCGCGCGTTGGCCGGCGCCTCGGTGAAGGCCAGCGCACGATCGTCGTAAATGACCTTGTAGCGCTGCTCCAGCAGATTCATGGTGAGGTCGGCGTCCTCGGCGACGGTGTTCACCGGATAGCAGCCGCCCTGCTTGACGGCGCTGGTTCGCCACGCGCCGATGGCGCCGGGCACGACGGTGACCACGTTGAAAAGATCCATGCCGCGGCGCTCGAAGTTCTGGCTGGTGATGTATTCGAGGGCCTGCCACTGGGTCCACAGGTTGATGCGGTTGCCGACTTTGGCGTTTCCGGCGACAGCGCCCACGCGGGGATCGGCGAACCAGCGGACCAGTTTGCTGATGGCATCGGGTGCGATCACGGTGTCGGCATCGATGCCGATGTAGACCTCCTCCTCGACATGATTCAGGCCGAAGTTCAGCGCCTCGGCCTTACCGGAGTTCGGCTTGGTGAGCACCAGCAGGCGGCCCGCGGCAATCTCCTCGGGATAGGCATCGCGCGCGGCGTCGAAGGTGCGGTCCAGCGAACCATCGTCGATCACGATGACGCGAATGTTCTCGTAGTCGGATTTGAGCACCGAGCGGATGGTGCGCACGATGACCACTTCTTCGTTGTAGGCGGGGATGAGCACGGCCACGCGGGGGCGATAGACGCCGGGGGGAATGTGGCGGTGGCGCAGGCGATCGATGAGCGCGAAGATGCCGATGAGCAGCAGGCGGGCGCTCATGAGCACGTCGCCCACGAAGAAGATGTCGACGACGAAATGCGCAAAGAACGAGAAGAAGAAGAACGCGACCCAGTCGATGCGGGCCTGCCAGCGCAGCTTCGGCGAAAGGGCGGGCATAACCTCGGCGCGGGTCTTGCCCATGAGGTCGGAGACCTGGACGAATTTGTAGCCTTTGGCGCGCAGCGTGGTGATGAGCAGGGGCAGCGCAGCCACAGTCGCGGAGCGGTTGCCGCCGCCGTCGTGCATGAGGATGATGCTGCCGCGCATCCACGTCAGAGTCTTCATCTCCTGCAACTGCTGCAGCACGCTGTCGGTAATTTCCTGGGGAGATTTGTGCGGGTGCTCGTTCCAGTCGTCGGTGTCGATTTTGTCGCCGATGATGGTGTAACCCATCTGCTGGATGCGGTAGGCGGGCGCGGCTTCGTCGTTGGTGTCCGGCTCCTGATCGATGGAGTAGGGCGGACGGAAGTACAGCGGCTGGATGCCGAGCTCAGCGGCAAAGAGGCGTTCGGTCCAGTTCAGCTGCAGTTCCAGCTGCTGCGGTGAGATTTCGCTGATGTCGGGATGGGTGAAGGTGTGATTGCCGATTTCCTCGCCGTCGGCGATGTAGCGCTTGAGCAGGCCGACGTTGTCCAGCGCCTCCGCGCCAATGACCATGAAGGTGCCGTGGACGTGGTACTGGTTGAGGACGTCGAGGATCTTCGGCGTCCAGACCGGGTCGGGGCCGTCGTCAAAGGTGAGCGCCACCTCGTGCGGATTGTAGCCGTACTGCTCGATGGTGTAGGAACGCGGCAGCCGCACCATATCCTCGTCGATGATGGTGAAGTCGTCGGCATCCATCTGGATGGTCCGCTCGCCCATCTCGGGCGTTCCCGTAATGCGCAGGATGTCGCCCTCGCCCTCGGTGTCCACATCTTCGCCGGGGGGAACGGTGCGCAGCTCGTCGGGGGCATTCTTCGCGGCGGGATCGCCCCACACCTGCCACAGCGAAGGATCCTCTTCGCCCAGCCGCCATAACGCGAAGGTGCGCACGCCCATCTGCCGTCCGGCGCGCATTTCGTTAAGCGCGGTCACTCCGTCGAGGAACCAGACCTGATGGCGCAGGTGCTTATCCTCGTCGTCATAGACGAAGTGCGGGTTCAGCTCGTCGCCTTCCAGATGCACATCGGCCTCGGAATCCGCGGCGCGCTGCCACGCCTCCTGCACCGAGAGATCGTCGACATCGACGACCTGGTCGGAAACCTTTTTTCCCTTCTCCGGCAGAGGCAGCGCCCAGTCATAGCCGTAATTGCCGATGCCGCAGATGATCTTCTGCCGGGGCACAATTTTGAGCACGCGGGCCAGGTTGGCCTCAAACCACGGCTCGCTGGCCACAGGTCCGGGATCGCTGGTCACCTCGTGCTCGTCGTAGTTCATCAGGATGATGCCGTCGCTGCTCTGCGCCATGCGGCGGATATAGGCCGGATCGGCGGAGACCTGAATATTCACGTAAACCTTGAGGTGTTTGGCGCGAAAGTCATCGTGCAGCTCGCTGATCCAGTCGGCGTAAAGCTGATCGTCCTCGTCGGGAACCTGCTCGAAATCGAGGCAAATCCCCTTATACGAAGGATTCGCATAGAGGAACTTATCCAGCTGGATATGCAGGCGCTCGCGAGCCGCCCGGCTGTGCAGCATCTTGCCGATTACGTCGCCACCCCAGTCCTCGGTGAGAGTGTCGTAATCGTTGAGCATGGGATAAATTTCCGTATCTTCGTGGGCGGCGTCGATCACGCCTTTCACCTGATTGTTGGGATCGACGCCGTGGACGCCGTGGGCATCGACGACGCTGTAAAAATGCACCGGAAAGAAGGGCGTGGCCGCGACCAGGTTGCCGTCCGGCGAAATGACATGCAGCCAGTCGGGAAAGAGCATGTCGATCTGGTGGATGTGCGCCTTGAGCGAGGAGTAGTCCGCCTCATCGTTCTCGTAAAACGCGGCGCGCACGCCCTCATCCTGGTTCAGAACGATCTCCGATGCGCGCCGGCGCAGCCGTTTGTGGACGGGCCGCGCAAGGGCCGTCCTGCGGTTCAGTTCCGACTGGCGCTCTTTGAGCGCCTTAAAATTGGGCTTCTGGGTGGGCAGCAGCAGCTCGGGAAGCCTTTGCCGCGAGATCACGCTGAAAATGAAGACGGCGAGCACGACAGTAAACGCCACCACCAGCACATCGGTGAGGCGGCGGAGAATCCGCCTGCGTCGTTGCCCGGGATCGTAGAAGACCTGCTTCATCGTTGGCTGGGTACAAAATCAATCGTACGATATCGTTGCGCGGGCTCAACATAGCTCTCGCAACTGTTTTAATAGTGCCAGTGTTCTCTCAGCGGTCCAGAAAGGAATGGTTCGCGGCGCTGGCGCTGGCCGCCGGCGCGGCTCTGCGGCTCTGGTTCATCCGCTTCTATCCCGTGGTGCAGGGCGACCCGCTGATCTACGGCGACATCGCGAAGAACTGGATGCTGCACGGCGTCTACGGGCTTTCAACCTCACAGGGCATTCACCCCACGCTGATCCGGCTCCCCGGCTATCCGCTGTTTCTCATGCTGTGCTTCCGCCTCTTCGGCATGGAGCACTACAACGCGGTCATGTTCGCGCAGGTGGGGTTCGATCTGGGCACGTGCCTGCTGATCGCCGCCTTCGCGCGGCGCATCTGGAATGCGCGCGCCGGATGGTGGGCGCTATGGCTCAGCGCGCTTTGCCCCTTCACCGCGAACTTCACGGCGACTCCGCTGACGGAGACCCTGGAGCTGTTCTGCATCGCGCTGGCGTTCTATGCGCTGCAGCGCTTTCTCGAATCCCCGCGCTGGAAATGGGCGCTGATCCTGGCCGCGGCGTGGAGCTACGCGGCGCTGCTGCGGCCGGATGGCCCGCTGCTCGCCGTGGCGCTGTGTCCGGCGATGGTCTGGTACGGACGCCGGCGCTGGGGAGTGATGCGCATGGCGCGCTGGGCCCTGGTCTGCGTAGCGATCTCCATTCTGCCCTTCATCCCCTGGACCATCCGCAACTGGCGCACCTTTCATGTCTTTGAGCCGCTGGCGCCGCGCTACGCGGTCGATCCCGGCGAGAGCACCGATCCGGGATTCAACCGCTGGACTAAAACCGTCTGCGTGGACCTGACCTGCACCTGGGAAATCTACTGGAACGCGAACGACGACGTGATCAATCTGAAGGATCTGCCTTCGCGGGCCTTCGATTCTCCGCAGCAGTACCAGCAGACGAAGCAGTTGCTGGACGCCTACAACAAGATCACGACCATCACGCCGCAGATCGACGCGGAATTCGGCGCGATCGCCGCGCAGCGGATTCGCGCGCATCCATGGCGCTATTATGTCGAACTGCCGGTGGCCCGGCTGGCCGACATGGCTTTGCGCCCGCGTACAGAGATGCTGTGGATCGAGCTGCGCTGGTGGCAGTTCCAGCGCCACGAGGCGGAGACGGAATTCGCGCTGGCCTACGCGCTGCTGAATCTGGCGTATCTGGTGGCTGCGCTGATCGGATTCCTGCGGCGGCCTCCATTACGCGGCGCGATCCTGGCCTTTGTGCTGCTGCGTTGCGCGTTGCTGCTGACCCTGGAAGCACCGGAGCCGCGCTATACGCTGGAGTTCTTTCCGCCGCTGATCGCGCTGGCGGCGATCGCGTTTGCCGGACGCAATCCCGGCGAATCCGCTCAGACGTCGCCCTGATCGGGCTCAAGCTCCGTCACCTGCACGCGGCCCGAGCAGACCTGCATGGGCTGGATCACAGCAAAGGTCCGCTCCGTGCCCGGTGCGCTGACCAGGAGTCGCGAGACGCCGGGACAGCCGGCTCCGGTGGTCCACACCACCTGAAAGGCCGCGACTGAGTGCGGCATGAGCGTGACCGGCGGCACCGGGCCGGCGGCCACCACAGCATGGCTCTCGGCGAGTTCCGCCCTCACTTCGGCGGAACTGATTTTCTCCATGGCGATGCTGCCCAGGGTCTCCCCCTGGGTGCCGAGCAGCGCGACGGTGGGATAGCCGCTGAGGCGGCAGGGCATCGAGCCGCGATTGCGGAAGGCGAGTTTGACGGAACGGAAGATGCCGTTGGCGTTGCCTGAAATCTCTTCGACCGAGAGCGCTCTGGGGTCGCAGGGAGGCGCGTTGGCAACCTCAGCCGCCGTGGGGCTCGCATTCGGCTGCGGCCTGGCCGCAGGCACTATGTACGGCGCATTGGGGTTCGCCTGCTGCGGTGCGGAGCCAGGGGCGAGCGCATTCGAGGCAATGGCCGGGTGCGAGGCCGCGCAACCGGCACACAGCGCCAGCAGGACGGATGTGGCGAGGACAACGAACAGCGAACGGCTTGCCACGGGAATTTTCCTTTTTGCGTTCGTTGAATTGGATGGCTCCGCGCCGCAGCGCAGTTGCACGCGGCGTGCGGAAGGTTGCCTGGGGTGTATCGACATATAGGGATCGTCGGCGTTGCGCAGGAAAAATCCGGCCAGACGAAGCGGAGGCCGAAGGGTGTGGCGGGCCCACATTCGAGGCCGATAATGAAGTATGGCCGGATTTTTCCCGCAACCCGCAGGGACGGGGTCATTTTTTCCCAGCTCTTCGCCGCTCCTCGCTAAGATACACCCGGTATCTGTCGCTCCTCGCTTCTCGATCTGAGAAAAAATGACTCCCGTCGCCGGCCATTCCTATATGTCGATACACCCCGGGGCCATAAAATCGAGCCATGAAGCCATTGCAGGGGCAGGTGGCGCTGGTGACGGGCGGTGCGAAGC
>JBATVK010000002.1:0-1993 GCA_049671725.1 Acidobacteriaceae bacterium | reverse complement strand
GAGCCCGTCCGTGCCGCTGCGCCCACAGTGGCGGTGGTCGACACGGTGTCCGGGCCGAACTTCCAGGCGTTCTGGATGACCTACCTGATCCCCACAATCCGCAGAGATCTCGGGGTCGACGTCCGCTACGCGCTTGGCAGCGGGCCAACGCTCGAGTTGCAGATGAAAAGCTGGCGAAAGGGGGCGCCTGAGTTCACGCTCCTCTTCATCAAAGGCCTCGATCTTTCCAACATGGTCGCGGCGGGAATTCCGCTCGCACCGATCGTGTCGGACGAGAAGGTGGTGATCCCCAATCTTGCCAATGAACCGGCTCCCTTCCTCGTCAGCAATAATGGTGTGCTGCTTGAGGGCAAGGGCGTACTGTTTTGGCGCGCGCAGTTCGACCTCGTTTACAACTCGAAATTCATCCCGACGCCGCCGAAGACCTGGAAGGAGTTCTTCGACCGGCGCAAGGAATTCGCCGGCCATATCGGGCTAATCCGGCCTGATGCCGGCTCAGGCGGCGGCCGGGCGTTCATCTACAGTTTTCTCGCGGCGTTCGGCGTCGATTTCAGCCAGCCTTTCGCGCAACTGCGGAAGTCGGCGTCCTGGAAGTCGGCCTGGGAACGGTTCACGGAATTCAGCAAGTACCTGGCCCAGCCAGTGGCGCCCTCGCCGCCGGTGATGTTCCACCAGTTCCAGACCGAGCAGGTCTGGATCAGCGACTACGCCCAGGATTATTCGCTCTGGAGCGCCGCGCAGGGCCAACTGCCGCCCACCACCAAGGCGGCAGCGCTCGACAAGAACATTATCGGTGCCTCGAACGCCTGGCTGGCCGTGCCGGCGGCCGCGAGTGATGAACAGAAGGCGCTTGCTTGCAAGGTGATCAACACGCTGATTTCCGACGAGGTACAGCTCCACATGCTGGAGACGATGTACCAATACCCCGGCACGAACGCCTGGAAGAAGGCCCCGGCTTCCGCCTGGGAGAAGATTCCTCCGGTGGACGTGGCGGAAGCGGGGGGCATTCGCATGACCAACCTCGCGGCGATCACCTACATCCAGCAAAAAGGCATGGACCACATCGCCGGCTAAGCTCGGCCCGGAGAGGAAGAGGTGCCGGCGGCGAAAGCGAGCCCACTCGGCGGGCCTACAGCGGAGAGGCCGATGCGCACCCGGCGCGGACATGCGACCTCGCTCCACGGTGCGCTCGGCGTGACGCCGCTGCTCGCATTCCTCGCCGCGGCCTTCTACTTTCCCCTCGCCAGCACGATCGCCGGAAGCCTCCACGTCCAGGCGGGTGGGGCGTTCGGCTTTGCCAACTACGGAAAGTTCCTTGGCAGCCATGCCGGTCTCGAAACCCTGGCGTTGACCCTTCTCCTCTCGCTCGCGGCGACGGTGCTCGCGGTCGGGCTCAGCTTGCCGCTCGCGCTTGCGCTCCGCCGTCCCTTCCGGGGCAAGGGGACGATCCTCTTCCTGATGATGCTGCCGATCATCATTCCCACGCTCGTCGGTGCGCTCGGGCTGCTCATCCTCTATGACCGCGCCGGCTGGATCAATTTCTTCCTCGTCCGGGTGCTGCATGTCCTGAAGCAGCCCCTGCTCGTCGATTACACTATCCCGGGCCTCGTCATCTTCTATCTCTGGATGTTCTTTCCCTACGGTGCGCTCGTAATCCTCTCGGGCGCGAGTTCGATCGATCCTGCGCTCGAAGAGGCGGGCGCGGTAATGGGGGCGCGGCCTCTTCTGATGTTCCGCCGCGTGCTGCTGCCGCTACTGCGTCCGAGCCTGCTTGCCGGGGCGATCATGATATTTCTCCAGTGCTTTGGCGCCTTCAGCGTGCCGCTGATCGCGGGCGGCGATCACCAGCCGATCGCGGTGCGCATCTATACGGTCGCGACCGTTTTCCTTGACTGGAACGGTGCAAGCGCGATGGCGGTGGTCATGGGCGTCATCCAATGCGTGCTGGTGATCGCCTATCAGCGAATGAACCGCGCGGCAGCCGGCGGCCAGC
>JBATVK010000001.1:0-20704 GCA_049671725.1 Acidobacteriaceae bacterium | reverse complement strand
CTTCTGCACCGTCGACGCCGGCGTCATCCACACGATCGCCACGTCCGGCCGCAGCTCGCGCAGTTCCTCCAGCATCGCGGAGCCGGCCCCGGTCGCGATTGCCTCGTCCACCAGCACGATGTCCGCGCCCCGCGCCAGCAGCAGCTCGCGTGTCCGCGCCGACACTTCGCCTTCGTGCGCCACCATCCCCTCCAGGCGCGCAATCTCGCAGCAGGCGCGGCGGATGGAGGGATCCTCATCGGCTATCAGGATGTGGAGAGGTGCAGCGTCGTGGGGGAGTGACATGAACGGGCCCGGGATGGATTGAGTTCCTGCTTCCCATCTTTGCATCATTGCGCGGTACCTTTGTGGCAAATCCCTGGTTCCGAAAGGTTACAGGGGGTTACGTTGGTCAGGGGTAGCTCGATCTCGAAGCGTGCGCCCTCCCGCCACGGTGAAAACGCTCGAATCGTCCCGCCCGCGGCCTCCACCAGTTCCCGCACGATGCTCAGCCCCAGCCCCTGGTGCGCCGCCTCCGGCCACGGTCCCGCCTTGCGCTTCGTCGAAAATCCCGGATCGAAGATTCTGCCCATCGCCTGGGGCGCAATCCCCGGCCCGTTGTCTTCCACCGTCAGCACCGCCGTCGCCGCCCGGCCGGACTCGCCCCACAGCTCGCCCGCTTTCCGCATCTCTTCCGGCAGCGTCCAGCGGAAGCTCTCTCCTCCGCCCCGCTGCGCGGTAATCCGGATCCGCCCGCCCTCCGGCATCGCGTCCGCCGCGTTGCGCACCAGGTTCAGCAGAATCCGTGTCAGGCTCTCTTCGGAAAGCCGCAGTTCCCCCGCGCATGGCAGGCACGCTGTCTGCAGCACCACGTTCGGCCCGGCGATCGCCGACAGCAGCCCTCCTACCGCCCGCACCGCATCGGCCAGATCGGTCACCGGCGTCTCCACTACCGGAGCCTCGCGCGCCCGCGCCGTCCGCGCCATGTCCGTCAGACGCCCCACCAGCCGCTCCGAGGCCGCCGCAATCGACCCGATTTCCGCCGCGTAGTGTCCGTGTCCCGCCGCCAGCACTCCCGGCTCCCCGATCAGCTCCGAGCACAGCCGCAGCGCCGTCACCACATTCCGGGCATCGTGCGCGACCCCTTCGATAGCGTCCCGCTCGCTCTGTGCCGGTTGCGCCAGGCCGCCCCATTCCTTTGCCGGTCCGGCCGTCTGCTCCGCCACCACCACCGCTGTTTCTCCCATGGCCCCTTCTCTCCGGGGCGGAAGCTGCTGGTTGGCGGCCTTCCACCCTGTGCAACTTGTCCTCAAATAGAACACGTTGCGGGCCAAATCCGGCCGCCCCGCGCAACTCCCGCGACTGCAGCCATTTCCGCGAATACCAACCCGCGCCGCCTCCTGCTGCCATTGCGGGAATCCTTCCCGTTCCGGGAACCGCTGCGCCGATTCACACACCCCAACCCCTGTTGCCTGCGGCACTTGCCTCGCTTTTCCCGTTTCGGTCCCACCCAGCAGCGTTTCCCAAAACCGAACCCGTACAATGGCCCCATGCCCGATTCCTTTTTCCGCGCCGAAGGCCGCGCCCCCGGCCAGCTTCGCCCCGTGCGCCTCACCCCCGGATACGTCCAGGTCCCCGAAGGTTCGGTGCTCATCGAAGCCGGCCACACCCGCGTCCTCTGCAACGCCACCGTCGAGCAGGGCGTCCCCGCATGGCTGCGCAACAGCGGCCGGGGCTGGGTCACCGCCGAATACGGCATGCTCCCGCGCGCCACCCTCACGCGCACCCCGCGCGAGTCCGAACGCGGCAAAATCGGCGGCCGCACCCATGAGATCCAGCGCCTCATCGGCCGCTCCCTCCGCGCCGTCGTCGACATGAAGGCCCTCGGCGAGCGCACCGTGGTCCTCGACTGCGATGTGCTCCAGGCCGACGGCGGCACGCGTACCGCGGCCATCACCGGCGCCTGCGTGGCGCTGGCTATTGCCTTCAACCGCATGGTGGGCACCGGGGCCCTCAAAGCCTCGCCGCTCCGGCAGCTGGTCGCCGCCACCAGCGTGGGCATCGTCGAAGGCGCCATCCTGCTCGATCTCGCCTACGAGGAAGACTCCCAGGCCGAAGTGGACAGCAACGTGGTCATGACCGAAGACGGCGGCCTCGTCGAAGTCCAGGCCACCGCCGAGCGCCAGGCCTTCCCGCGCGCGCGCCTGATCGAGATGATGGATCTCGCCGAATCCGGCATCCGCCAGTTGCTCGACCTGCAGCGCGCCGCCATCGCCGACGGCAGCCGCTAGCCGGCGGACTCCTGGCCTCGCGGATTCCGGCGCGGCAACGCCCCTGGTTCTCAAGAACGATCGCGCGGCCGGAGCCGGACAAGAACCCAAATGCTCCTCCGCTCAGGAACAGGGCTTTCCTTCCCTGAGGCACTTACCCTAGAGATATCCCGTGAAGATAGGAAAGATAAATCAGCGCCACAATAGTACGAAGGATATGGTTACCCAGGATAGATCAACGAATCCCGTCGTTGTCTAACCGGGACTCGGAGCGGCTTCACGTATCGCCATCGTTGGCGACAGCGTACGGAGTCTTCCTCGTCACCTCTCCACGCACGCGAAGTTCTTCGCGTCGTTCGGGTCCCCCGATCCCGAATACTGCGCAACCTTCGGCCAGGCGCACAGCGGCCGCGTGAACACCGTCTCCATCGCGCCATCCTTCCCCATGACATACTTCGTCGCAATCACGGTCGCATCCGGCGACCCCTTTTCGACCCAGTTCTCCAGCGAGTCGAAGAGCCCATACTTAGGCCCCTGGACCGTCGCGATCCCCAGCTGCCCGAAGGCGGTCGCTCCCGGACCACCGTAGCAGTGCCCCATGCCGGGAACCACATAGAGCTGAACGAAGCTCGCCGTCTTCGCCTCGCCCATCCGCTGCTCCACGCTCTTGTAGTAATCGATGGTGTTTCCAGGCGGAATCGCCGCATCGCTCCAGCCGTGATAGAGGATCAGCTTCCCGCCATGCGCCGCAAATCCGCTCAGGTCGGGATTGGTGGCGTCCAGGTCGCCCGCGCCTTCCGCTCGCGACTCGCGCAGCAGTTCCTCCGGGCTTGCCTTGAGCACATTGAACGTGGGATCGCCGCTCGCCATGTAGCGAAAGTAATTCTGCACATAGAGCGAGCCCTGCGATGCCCCTGGAGACTCTCCGATGATCCAGTCCCTCCAGCCGATCTCGTCCCCCATCGAGAAGCCCGGAAAGATCAGCTTGCCCTGGCTGTCCCTCACCCCGTCATACAGATGCTTCAAAGAATCGATCTGCGGCTGCGTCAGGCAGTCCGACGCATCGCCTTCCCTGCACAGCAGCGTCTGCGGATCGAAGTGGCACTGGCTCGGATCCCCAATCACGTGATCCGCCACGCCGTCCAGCGCATCGCACTTCGCGAGCGCGGCCTGCTCGATGAACTTCAGCTTGCGATCCGGAATGTACGCCTTCGGATCGCTCATCAGGTCCTGCATAAAGATCGCGCCCGACGCCAGCATCGTCGACCAGGAGTTGGCCGGATCGCCCGCCAGGATCCCGTCGTAATCCGCTGGAAACCGCTGCGCTTCCATCAGCGCTTCCCGCCCTCCATCGGAGCACGAGTCGAAATACGCCTTCTCCACCGGCCTGCCGTAGTAAGCGTCGACAATCTCTTTCGCCCGCAGCGCCGTCAGGTGCACCGCGCGCCAGCCAAAATCCTTCACCTTCTCCGGATGCTGCCACGCCCAGCTGGCATCGGTCGCCTCAGCCTCATGCCCGGCATCGCTGCCCGCCACGGCAAACCCGCGCTTCAGGTATCTCGCCATTTGCGCGTAGCCAATCGACCCGGCAAAGCCGCCATTGCCCACCCCCAGCAGCCGCCCATTCCACGCCTGCTCCGGCAGCCACACCTCGAATCGAATCCTCGAATCGCTCGTCGGATGAAACACCCCCGCAACCCGGCAGAACGCGGGAAGATCGTGCAGCGTCGCGCCGTCCTCGGCAATCTCGAACGCGCCCGACGTGACCGTCTCGGCCGCGGTGATGCTGGTGTCCGCGAGCTGGATCGTTTTGAGACTCGCGCAGTCGGCGGCCAACAGCAGCGGAGAGGTTCCCAGCAGCAGGCAGATACAGGCGATCCGAAGCATAGAGCGGCCCTCGAAGTTCGCCCCTTTATACCAGACCCATCCCGCGATCCATGCCGCCAAGAGTAAGGATGAGGCTGGACGCCCGGCCCCTGGACGCAAAAAGAACTTCGATCGGCGCGTCAGTGGTTGACGGGTCTGGATTGAGTGCCTATGCTCACCCCTATCCCTCACCGTTGACGCTGCTGTGCGAGAGAGACAGTGCATCCATGCCAGATCTCAGTCACGATGCCGGTGCGGATCCATCGTTTCCGGATCGAGACGCGGCCGCGACGGCCGGCGAAGCGCGGGCTGCGGTCTCCAGCGACGTCCACACGCTACCTCCGGCCATTGGGCAGTATCGGATACTGCGCCTGCTCGGCGAGGGCGGCATGGGCGCGGTGTATGAGGCGGAACAGGCATCGCCGCACCGGACGGTTGCGCTGAAGGTGATTCGCTCCGGCTACGCAAACAGCGAGATGCTGCGGCGGTTCGATAACGAGACCCAGGCCCTGGGGCGATTGCAGCATCCCGGCATTGCGCAGATTTACGAGGCGGGGACAGCCGAGACTCAGTTCGGGCGGCAGCCCTATTTCGCGATGGAGCTCATTCGCGGCGAGACGCTGCTGCGCTATTGCGATGCGCATAAGCTCAGCGTTCGGCAACGGCTGCAACTGATGGCGAAGATCTGCGATGCGGTACTGCATGCGCATCAGCGTGGCCTGATTCATCGCGACCTGAAGCCGGCGAACATCCTGGTCGGCGAAGATGGACAGCCGAAGATCCTGGATTTCGGCGTGGCGCGGCTGACCGACTCCGACGCCCAGGCCACCCGGCAGACGAATATCGGCCAGATCGTCGGCACCCTCGCCTACATGAGCCCGGAGCAGGTGCTGGGCGATCCGGACGAGATCGATACGCGCAGCGACGTGTATGCGCTGGGCGTGATTTTGTACGAACTGCTGGCGGGCAAAGCACCCTATGAGATCGGGCGGCAGATTCATGAGGCGGTGCGGACCATTCGCGAAGAGGAGCCGAGTGCTCTGAGCGTCGTGAACCGCGCGTACCGCGGCGATATCGAGACCATCGTCAGCAAGGCGCTGGAGAAGGAAAAGACGCGCCGCTATGGGTCGGCCGCGGAGCTCGCGGCGGATATCCGGCGCTACCTCCACGACGAGCCGATCCTGGCGCGGCCCCCCGGCACCGCCTACCAGATTCGAAAATTTGCGCGGCGCAATCGGGCCCTCGTCACCGGCGTGGCAGCGGTGTTCGTGGTCCTGGTGGTCGGCGTCTTCGCGAGCACATGGGAAGCCGTGAAGGCGCGGCGCGAGACCGCCATCGCCCAGGCGGTGAACGATTTCCTCCAGAACGATTTGCTGGGACAGGCCAGCGCCTACAACCAGTCGAAGGCCGATCCCGACATCAGGGTGCGGACGGTGCTGGACCGGGCCGCGCAGAGTGTCCAGGGAAAATTCGACAAGCACCCGGAAGTTGAGGGCGCGATTCGGGACACCATCGGGCAAACCTACACCGATGTGGGTCTCTATCCGGAGGCGCGCCGGCAACTGGAGCGTGCGGTGCGGCTGGAGCGCATGGTCAGCGGGCCGGATAGCCCTGCGGCGATCCGGACGCTGCTGCACCTGGAGGACGCGGAAGAGGCGCAGGGGCTGTACGCCCAGGCCGAGGGCCATGCCAGAGAGGCGCTGGCGGCCAGCCGCGGCGCGCTCGGCAAGGACAATCCGACGACCATTACTGCGATGAACCGGCTGGTTTCCGCGCTGGACTATGAAGGCAAGTATGCCGAAGCGGAGCCGCTGGCGGTGCAGGCGGTGGCGATCAGCCGGCGCGTGTCCGGAGACGAGAGCCGCGGCACCCTGGCCTCCATGCACTTCCTGGCGATTGTTTACTTCGACGAGGGGAAGAACGAGCAGGCGGAAACGCTGAACCGGCAACTGCTCTCGGTGCAGCAGCGGTTGCTGGGACCCGAACACCCGGACACGCTGTCGACCATGAACAATCTGGCGGCGGTGTACGGAAGCGAGCATCGTTACGCGCAGCAGGAGGCGCTGGATGAAAAGTTACTCGAGCTTCGGCGGCGGGTGCTGGGGCCGGAGCATCCCGACACTCTGGATGCGATGAGCAACCTGGGATTCGACTACCGGGGAGAAAGGAAGTTTGACCAGGCGGCCGCGCTGGACGTGCAGCTTCTGGAAATCGACAAGCGGGTGCTGGGCCCGGAGCATCCCTCGACGCTGCGGTCGATGCACAATCTGGCCGCCGATACGCGGATGCTGGGCGATGCCCCCAAAGCGGAAGCGCTGGATCGGCAGACGCTGGCCATCCGGCAGCGCGTGCTGGGAGCGCAGAATCCCGACACCCTGTGGTCGATGAATAATCTCGCCGGAGATTTGCGTGCCGAGCGGCAGTACGCGCAGGCTGCGGCGCTCGACCGGCAGGCGCTGGCGCTGCGGACCCAGGTGCTGGGTGCGGATCACCGTGAAACACTGCAGTCGACCAGCGCGCTGGCCCAGGATTACGCGGCGCTCGGTCAGTATGCGGAAGTGGACGCCGTTTACCGGAAGGCGCTCCAGACGGCCCCCAGGAATCCCACCCTGCTGAACAGCCTGGCATGGTATCTGCTGTCGGCCGAGGATCGGAAGCTGCGCAATCCGCAGGAAGGTCTGGAGATGGCGCAGAGAGCCATCGCCGCGGCCCCGGGGAATGCCGCGATCCTGAACACCCTCGGGCTGGCCCAGGTGCGCAATGGCTTGTGGGACAGCGCCATCGCGACGTTGAATGAGTCTGCCGCGAAGGACGGGGGCGAGGAGCCGACGGATTATCTGTTCCTGGCCATGGCCCGCCAGGGTAAGGGTGACAAAGCCGCGGCACAGGCCAGTTATGCGCGCGCACTGCAGCTGGCGGGCACGAATGCCGCGAGGAATCCGGAGCTGCGCATGTTGATGAACGAAACGGCTGAAGCTCTGGGCAAGCGATCGACCTCCACTCCACCCACCGCTCGCTGAGCTCTGAGGTCTGCGCTCTGCGCTCTGAGCTCTGTGTCCTGATCCCCGCCACGTTACTTCCGTCCTCTCGCCACTGGCGCATCATGCACGATAAAATGTAGATGGAGCGAACTTCGTTTATTTTCGAGAGCAGGAGAGGAATCATGTCCACGAATCTGACCCCCGGCAAACTGGCCGGCCTGAAAGCCGTTTCCGACCCCCGCGGCGTTATCGCCGCCGCCGCCATGGACCAGCGCGGCTCGCTGAAGAAGTCCCTGGCCAAAGAACGGGGAGTCTCCGAAGTCCCCGATTCCGCCCTCATTGAGTTCAAGGAACTCGTGACCGAGATCCTCACCAAACACGCCTCCGCCATCCTTCTCGATCCCGAATTTGGCCTGCCCGCCTCCAAGCGCCGCAACGGCAAGGGCCTCCTGCTCGCCTATGAGAAGACCGGCTACGATGCCGCCCTCCCTGGCCGCCTGCCCGACCTGCTCGACCTGTGGAGCGTTCGCCGCCTCAAGGAAGCCGGCGCCGACTGCATCAAGATCCTCCTCTACTACACTCCCTATGAGAAGTCGCAGATCAACGACCACAAGCAAGCCTGGGTCGAGCGCATCGCGGACGAGTGCCGCGCCCACGACATCCCCTTCTTCCTGGAGCTGGTCGGCTATGCCGTCCACGGCGAAGACGAGAAGTCGCTCGCCTACGCGAAGCGCAAGCCCGACGTCGTGACCGGCTCCATGGAGGAGTTCGGCAAGGAGCGCTACGGCGTCGACGTGCTGAAGGTCGAAGTGCCCATCCAGATGGAATTCGTCTCCGGCACAAAATCCTTCAAGGGTGAGGAAGCCTACACGCGCAAGCAGGCCCTCGAGCACTTCCGCCTCTCCGCCTCGTCCACGCACAAGCCCTTCATCTATCTCTCCGCCGGCGTCTCCAACCCGGTCTTCATTGAGACCCTCGAGCTGGCCGGCGAATCCGGCGCGCCGTTCAACGGCGTCCTCTGCGGTCGCGCCACCTGGAAGGACGGCATCGCCGTCTACGCGAAACAGGGCGCGAAGGCCTTCGAGGACTGGCTCAACACCAAAGGCGTCGAGAACATCGAGAACGTCAACAAGGCCCTCAAGGCAGCGCACTCCTGGTACGACAAGGTCCACGCCCCCGCGCTGGTCTAGGCGGAAAACCATCAGCAGGGAAGAAAACGCCGGAGCGAAACCTCCGGCGTTTTTTTTGCCGTTTAGCCGACGGCCCGCTCTGCCGGCGCGGGAAAGAGCTCCGGAAATATTTCACCAGGCCATCCAGCAGCCGTGCTATAGTTCTCCCCACATTCAGCGAGGAACACCCCGTCAGCATCCTCCCGGTGAGAGTGCCAGTTCCTGGCGTTCCACGCACCTGGAAGTATCAATTTCCACGAGGTGCCGGCCAATGCATCGTCATCCCCTGCATGCATGCCTGGTGTTTGTCTTCGCCGCCACAATCCTTCCGCCCGCCACAGGGAGCGCCCAGCTTACACAACGCCCCTATCGCGGCAGCGTCCCCTGGGCTGTCCTCCTCTGCAAGTTTTCCGACAGTCCCACGCCTCCGCACGACCCCTCGTATTACGAGCAGATGATGATCGACACCGGCACCAAAGGGCTTGCCGACTATGTCAGCTCCGTATCCTATGGAGCGGCCGATCTCGGCGGCTCCACGGTGCATGGCTGGTTCACCGAGTCGCACACCATCGCGTACGAGAAGGCCCTCACCAACCGCCACCAGCGCCTGACGGACTGCGTCGCCGCTGCCGCGGCCGATTCCAGTCATCCCTACACGCCGCCGGCGAACGCCCGCATCTATGTCGTTACCTCGCCCGGTGTCGACCTGGTCGGCTTCGAAGACAAGAGCGCCCTCGACGGAGACGATGTCGCCCTCCCCGAGCTGGCCCACGAATTTGGTCACGGCATCGACCTCGAACATTCCTTCTCTGACGATCCCCAATATCAAAACGCATGCTGGTCGCAGATCGGCGAGTACGACAACCAGCGGGATCTGATGAGCGCAGCCAATATTTATGTCGACCCCACCCACGACTGGGGAGGCGGTCCGCCCTTCCTCAACGCCTACCACATCGACGAAATGGGCTGGCTGCCCCAGCCGCGTATCTTCACCCTCGGCGTCAACGGCATTCTCACCGGCACCGTCACCGTCGCCGCCCTCACCCACGCTGAGGCTTCCGGCTACCTGCTCGTCCGCGTGCCCTTCGACAGTAACGACCCGTTTCACTACTACACCGTCGAATACCGCACCGTCGACAGCTGGGACAACGGCATCCCCGCCAACATCGTCCTGATCAACGAAGTCAAACTCAACACCAACGACAACCTCTATCAGACGTTCCTCATCCGCCCTGTCGGCACCTCAAAAACCTGCCCCTCGAGTTGCAAGACGCCCATTGCCCACCCCTGCTCCCACGGCAACGGCGCGCCCGTCCAAACTCTGAACGCCAACGGCGTCACCATCACCGTCAAAAGCACCGGCTCCACGCAGGCCACCGTCGACGTCACCACCGCGCTCGCGATTCCCTGCGCCCAGGGATACGTCTGGCGCTCCGCAACATCCGTCGACCGCTCCTGCGTCACCCCCGCCGCGCGCACCCAGGCCGCCAATGACAATGCAGCTGCCGGCTCGCGCCACGTCAGCGGTTCGGACACCTGCCTGCAAGGCTACGTCTGGCGCCAGACTGATCCCAGCGACCATGTCTGCGTCACCGACGCCACCTACACGCAAACCCAGAACGACACCGCGAACTCCTACAATCACGTCGACCAGACAAAAGTCACCTACGGCCCCCTCACCTGTAAGACCGGCTACGTCTGGCGGCACATCGATGATCAGGACTACATCTGCGTCTCCTATGCAACCGAGGCCCAGGTCCAGGCCGACGACGCCGCCGCCGGCTCGCGCCACGTCAGCAATTCCGACGCCTGTATCGAAGGCTTTGTCTGGCGCCAGGCATGGCCCGCAGACCACGTATGCGTCACCGCCGCCACCCGCACCCAGACCCAGACCGACAATACCCAGGCGTCGAACTATATCGAGAAGCCCAATTCATAACTGCCGGAGGATCGAATGATGAACCCAGGCGTCACCGCTCTCGCCTTCCTGCTCGCAACCGGGACCGCCGCACCCGCCTTCGCGCAGCCGAACTCGTCGCCCCCCAGCAGCCATCGGCTCCAGCCCAGGCATCCGTGCAGCAGGAACAGAACACGGTCGGCGAGATATCGGAAGATGTGGCCATGGTTCGCTTCCAGAAGCTCGGCTACCAGAACGTCGATGTCGGCGCGTGGACGCGCAACGGCGACACCCTTGAGGCAACGGCAACCAAAAACGGCCAGAGCTACAAGGTCAGCATCCACGTCGTCACCGGCACCATGGTGGAAACGGCGGCTGCCGCGCCTGCCGGTCAGCCGAATAGCTGACCAGCCTGGGCGTCCTCTGCGGCCGTGCCACCTGGAAGGACGGCATCGCCGTCTATGCCAGGCAGGGCGCGAAAGCCTTCGAGGACTGGCTCAACACCAAAGGCGTCGAGAACATCGAGAACGTCAACAAGGCCCTCAAGGCAGCGCACTCCTGGTACAACAAGGTCCACGCCCCCGCGCTGGTCCAGGCGGACAACCATCAGCAGGGAAGAAAACGCCGGAGCGAAACCTCCGGCGTTTTTATCTTTGACTGTCGTTATGCGGTTGATTCCATCTGCTTCTCGCCGATAACAGAAGCCCTCGATCCTGTTTTAACCTGTGGTTGATATGTTAACGGACAAGTTAAGCCAGTGTTAACCAGGAAATACTCGCGCGGGCAGGCATCTTTTGCGGCAGATACTCCGTCGCATTGGTTGGCAGTCGACGTTTTGTGATTCGCTCGCAATGTCCGGCTGCTGCGCTGACTCGTAGCGCCGATACCGTTACCGGCCGCTCCAGCGCAGCCGGAAGCATCAGGGCCAAGTCCCTCCTTCGCGTGCCCGCCGGGTTGTTGGGCGCTTGTTTCCGGCCGGGGACCCGCCCAGCCACCCACATCCGAAGTGAGGATACCGGCATGCGGAAGAGGATCGTAGTCAGCCTGCTTACATTCGTCGCCGGCGCAGCCACTCTCAGCGCCCAGTTGCAACCCACCTATCTCAAAATCCGCGTAGAGAAGGCGGACCGTATCATCGAACCGGCAACTCCATCGAGCAGCAATTGTTACGATGGCAAGGATAACGTCTTTACCGAGATCGAAGCTTCCACCGGCGTTTTCTACGGCTATACCGCCAATGGCTACAAGAACAGCAACGGAGCCACCAGCGATTACTCCACCTGTATGATCCAGGGCAATCAGGTCTATAACATGGGAGCCACGCCCACGGGCGTGATCGCTTCCGGCAGCCCCAACAGTCCTTCGTCGGCCTTTTCCAGCTGCGGTTACTGGCTCAACGGCGTTTATAAGAGCGGATCCACTTACTATGGATTCGCCCACGCCGAAGCCTACGGCAACAGCACCTATGGAAAGGTCTGCGATTATCCGCCTACAACCAAGTCCATGGGTCTGCTCACGTCCACCGACGGCGTCAACTGGACTCCGCAGGGGCAGATCATCGCCAATCCCAGCGCCGGCGACTCAAGCGGGAGCGAGTACGGCGAGGGCGACTGCACGCCGGTGCCGTTCAACGGCTACCTCTATCTTTACTGCCGCCGCACCCAGGACACTCAAACGTCCATCGCTCGCGCTCCCCTCACCAGCAACTTCAGCCAGTCCAACTGGAAGAAGCTGACCGCGCCCGGCGCCTGGAACGGCGCGTGGAACGCTAACGACTACGCCGTTGGGCTCTATGGCAGTTCGTCCTCGATCTTTGGCAATTACGGCAACATCATGCTGCTGCGCGTTGAGCTCGGCGGTACCGGCACCGCGCACGGCATGCAGATGTCCTTCTCCGGCGCGACCGATCCAACCACCTTCACCCGCATCTCCGATCCGATCATCTACGAAGATGCTTATGTGTTTCCCTACGCCAACACTTCCTCTGATCTGATCGCCTATCCCTCCGCGCTCAGCGGAACCGACGGCAGCCGCACCTGGAACGGCTATTTCATCCTTACCTATGACTGGGTGCCGAATCAGTCCGACGCGGAGAGCGCCCCGGATCACGGCCGAACCATTGTGATGCGGAACGTCTCGGTGAGCCAGGAGAGCAGCCCCCAGTCGCCCCAGGTGGGCGTCGCCATCAGTCGCTGGGACAGCTCCAGCATTGGCCAGCGAATCTCGACCGTCGAAGCTGTTCCTTACGGATTCGTCTCGCCCGGCTACGTGCTGGACACCAATGATACCAGCTATCTGATGACTACTCCTCCGTCGTCGGGTTCCATGACGGTGGTGGAGTGCGTCAGCACCGCCAGTTGGCCGAGTGCCGCGCATCCGGACCATCTGATGACCGCCTACGCCACCGGCAGCGACCCCAGCAACAGCGGATGCGACGACAATTACGCATTCCTTCGCACCTCCGGCTACCTCTATAGCTCGTCGCAGGGCTCTTCGACGGTGCCGGTCTATCGCTGCAAACCGAACAGCCCGTCCACCGGCAGCACCACCCATTTCGTCTCGAATGACGCGAGCTGCGAAGGCTACGGAACAGAGGAGCGTTTGCTGGGATACGCATTGGCGAATTAAGTCTGTCTTCGCCCTGCGGGCCGGCGGCCATCGAACCGCTGGCAACGGATGTCTGCCGCTCGTCGTTGTGTCGGACGGGGCCGCATCTCGGTGCGGCTCCGCTCGTTCATCAGGGACGGAAGAGAACAAGATAACGCCAGAGCTTCAGACTCCGGCGTTTTTCTTTCCCGGTGTTCGCGGCCGGAAATTCCCGTCCGGCTATTTCGCCGCCGCCATCTCCCGCACCCGCGCCGTCGCTTCCGCGGTCGCCGCGCCGTACCCTTCGGCCACAATCTTCTCCGCGCGCGAGCGGTAAAGGGCCGGGTCCTGCGGCGCCCACGTTCCCAGCCCGTCCACATAGCGGTTGCACATGCAGAAGACCGCGGCAATCAGCACCGTGTCGTGAATCTCCAGGTCCGTCGCCCCCGCGGCCCGTGCCGCCGCAACGTCCTCGGCGGTCACCTTCTTGCCGCCCTCCTGCACCTTCCCCGCAATCTGCAGCAGCGCCTTTAACTTTGGAGAAATCTCCGCGTGCAGCCAATCCGTCTTCACGCGCTGCACCAGCGCCTCATCGTGATTCAGCTGCGCCGCCGCCACCGCGCCGTGGATCGTCTGGCAGAAGAAGCAGTCGTTCCGCCACGAGACATGCGTCGCAATCAGTTCCCGCTCGCCCGGCGTCAGCGTGCTCTCGCCGCGCAGCAGAATGTTCACCAGCTCGTTGATCGGCGCGGCTGTCTCCGGTCGAAAGGTCATCGGCCCCATGATGCCGGGGAACTCGCGCCCCAGCTCCGGCGCAATCGGCAGCTCAATCCATGCCATAGCAGCACTCCTCATCTCTGGAATCGCGGAAGCAGAGCAGGGAATTCCGCATACGCATCGTAGCGGCTTTCTCCTGCTTGGCGCCTCCACCCTGGGATGGAGATCGCCGTCCATCTTCGGGGCGTTGCGACGTCTCCCACGGACTCCCGATAATGGCTGCGCTCGTCTGCGTCCCCATCGCAGTCTTACGCATGTCTTCCACGCTGCCGGCAGAATCCGTTCGCGTCTCCGAGAGCAGCCTGCGCTATCCCGGCTGGCGCGTTGCCGCCGTCTGCCACATCGGCGTGCTCACCGGATTCGCCACGGTTTTCATCTACAGCTTCAGCTTTATGATCCAGCCGTTGCAGCACGCCTTCGGCTGGGACCGCGAGCAGATCGCCCGCTCCTTCTCGCTCGCTGCCATCTCCGTCGCCATCTTCTCGCCCTTCATCGGCAAGCTCTTCGACCGCTTCGATCCCCGCCGCCTGATCGCCGCCTTCATGGCCGCATTCGGCCTCGGCCTGGTCGCGCTCAGCTTCCTCACCTCGCATCTGCTCCAGCTCTACGCCACCGCCGTCTTCATCGGCATCGCCGGCACCGGCACCTATCAACTCGGCTACGCGCGCATCGTCACCGGATGGTTCGAGCGTCGCCTCGGCGCCGCGCTCTCCATCGTGGTTGCCGGCTCCGCGGTCGGCTCCTTCATCGTGCCGCCCATCGTCGAGTCGCTCATTTCCACCTGGGGATGGCGGCACACCTACCAGGCGCTGGCCCTGCTGCCCCTCGCCATCGGAGCGCCGCTCACGCTGCTCTTCGCCCGGGCCGCGCCCACGACCCGCGCTTCGGCGCAGCCCGCCGTCGCCAAATCGCAGCCGTCGCACGCCGGGCTCTCCTGGCAACAGGCCCTCGCGCAGCGCAGCTTCTGGCTCCTCGCCCTTGGCGTTTGCGCTCTCTCGCTCAGCGAAAATGGCGCGCTCGCTCACCTGGCGCCCATGCTCAGCCAGCACGGCCTGCCTCTGCGCCAGGTCGCTTTCACCGCTTCCATCCTCGGCGCCTCCTCGCTGCTCGGACGCTTTCTCATGGGCTGGCTGCTCGACTTCCTCCATGGCTCCTGGATCGCCGTCGGCTCGCTGCTGGCCGCCGGCCTCGGCATGCTCCTCCTCGGCCACGCCCGCTCCTTCGCCGCCTCCGCGCCCGCGGCCTTCATCGCCGGACTTGGAGGCGGCTGCGAGCTCGATCTCATTCCCTACATGCTGCGCCGCTACTTCGGCCTGCGTTCCTTCTCCACCCTCTATGGACTCATCTACAGCGCCTTCGCTGTCGCCGGAGCCGCTGCGCCCCTCATCCTCGGCCATGCCTGGGATGTCACCGGCTCCTACACCCGCGTCTTCGATCTCTTCTGCGGCGTCACCCTCGCGGCGTCCCTCGCCATGTTCGCTCTGCCCGCCTATCGCTTTACCGGCCAGCCAGCCTCGCCGGAAATCCTCCCCGAGCCCGCGCTCGTCGCGCAAACTTCCTAAGGAGACTCCCCATGCCCCACATCGCCCTCGAACAAGGTGTCCCCGGCATCGTCAGCGCCTTCGCGTTCCGTCCTGAAACCGCCGCGCCCATGCGCCAGCTTGCTGAAACCTTGCTGCGCGGACCCTCCACGCTCACCAGCGCCGAGCGCGAAACCATCGCCGCGTACGTCTCCTCGCGCAACGACTGCCGCTTCTGCCAGCTCTCCCATTCCGCCGCTGCGGCCGAGCACCTCGGCGGACAAGACGCGCACTACGCCCTCGTCGACGCCGTCAAGGCCGACCCTGACTCCGCCGCCATCTCGCCCAAGCTGAGAGCTCTCCTGCGCATCGCCGGAAAAGTTCAGCAGGGAGGCAAACACGTCACCGCCGCCGACATCGCTGCCGCGCGCGCCGAGGGCGCCACCGACCTCGAGATCCACGACACGGTGCTCATCGCCGCGGCCTTCTGCATGTACAACCGCTACGTCGACGGCCTCGCCACCTGGCAGCCCGAGGAGCCCGCCGCTTATCGGCCCATGGGCAAACGCATGGCTCACGAGGGATACGTCACGGCGGCGCGTTAATGCATCGATATTAGAGTCGATGGGCTGCTGACCCGGAAGACACTCCCCGCTCCGTGAGGTCCCCATTTTTCGCGTGAACCGTCTGCCTGCTCTCACCCTGTTGATCGCCGCTGGTCTGACCGCCGGCGCACAATCGGAGCTGCCCAACGCCCCCGCGCCTCAACCCCAGCCCGCGGTCACCGTGCTCGACTCGCCGGGACGCATCCTGCACGACCAGGCAGCGATCTGGACCAGTCCCACCCGCATCCGCGCGCACGATCTGGTCTGGCTCGCGCCTGTCGCCGCCGCTGAAGCCGCCGCTCTGGCCACCGACCATCGCGCCATGTCCACCGTTGTCTCGACCAATCCCACCTTCAATCACGACAACGTGGATGTCTCCAACGTGCTGATCGGCGGCCTCATCGCGTTGCCCGTCGGCATCTTCAGCTATGGGCACCTCGAGCAGGACGATCACGCCCGCACCGCCGGCATCCTCAGCGCTGAAGCCCTCCTCGACGGAGTGGCTGTCGAGCAGGGCATGAAGCTGATCTTCTGGCGCGAGCGCCCCGGCGTCGACCAGTCGCGCGGCCGCTTTTTTCAATCCAGTGCCGGCATCGACTCGTCCTTCCCGTCCTCGCATACCGTGCTTGCCTGGGCCACGGCCTCCGAACTCGCCGGCGAATACCCTTCGCCCTGGGCGCAGGCCGGGCTGTATTCCATGGCCGGCGCCGTCAGCCTTACCCGCGTTCTCGGCCGCTCGCATTTTCCCGGCGACGTGCTGGCCGGCAGCGTGGCCGGATGGCTCGTGGGCCGCTATGTCTTCCGCGCCCACCATCGCCACCACCTCGACGCGCGCTAAAGCATTTTCAGGGTTACTGTAAACCGAAGCCGAGATATCGAGTCGACGCGACCAACAGGGAGCGGCGACCCTGGCGAGAAGCGACAAGGGTACGGTAACCCTGAAAATGCCGTAGCCTCTACGCAGCGTCCTCGCGCACCTCCACCGCCGCCTCCGGCAACGCCTCTTCGCTGGCGATGATGGTTGTGATTTGTCCGAAGGGAATAAAGAACGCCGAAGGCGTAGCCGGCTTCACGTGGAACCGTTCCGCAATCCGGTTAGCCGCCTCTTCGCTCTCCACCCAGATTCCCGCCGCATCCACGCCCACCAGCGTCACGGTGTGCAGGGCATCGCCATCGAGCAGCTGCGGTCCCAGCACCACCACTCTGCGGCGCAATAACTTCGCCAGTTGCATCTCCATGCAGGATCGAGACGCAAATTGGGCTCACGGAGTTGTCAGGAGTTTTCCGCGATTGCGATTCAGCGCCGATGCCGGGAACGTAACCGACAATCTTCCGTAATCTGTCGAGCCTGACCGGTTCGAGATTACGCTGAGGGTGCCTTCTTTCAGAGTGCAACAGCGGCTGCGCTGAAATTGGCCCGGAAGATCGGGCCAACGGCTCGCAGGCCGCGTTAACGACCTGCGGGCCGTTCCTATGGAAGGAGGTGAGGCCCGTTGGATGAGAAATCGTCCTGGACACGCCTCGCCATTACTGTCGTGCTGGACTGGCGGCTGGTACTGGCGGTCGTGTTCCTCGTACTCGTGCTGCTTCTTACGAAGTAGCTCAACCTCGCGGGAGGGATGCATCCTTCCGCGAGCAACTTCATTCTAGCAAATCGGCTTTTCTGTCGAAACCTTTACGGTACCTGCGCCGCCAGCAGCGTCGTAGTCGCTCGATGCCGCCGCGGCGTGGCCGCCGGTGCGTGCACATAGTTCTGGTAGACATCGATGTGGAAGCAGGCCTGCTCGAACTCCTCTTCCACGTCGATCTTACCCGCCATCTCCAGCGGCAGCAGCCACGCCCGCATCCACGCGATCTCCTGGAAGGACATCCCCCTCTTGCCAATGTCCACCGCCGCCCCCGTCAGGTGCGGTGACGCCAGATCGCCCTCTGCCGGGGCCGCGTTGCCGTTGATCAGCTCCAGATGGCGCTGGAACGCGATCGTCCGCACCGCCGAATTCACCTGCAGGGGACGGCCAAACCGCTGAAAGTGGCTGCGCGCCAGATCCGCCAGGAACCGCGCCGTCCATGGCCTGCAATACCGCCGGTCCATCGGCAGCGCTGCATTCACGCGCAGTCCCATGCTCGCCGGCACCGGCACCAGCTTGCCTTCTTCCTCGAACTCGTCCAGCTGCGCGTCGTCCGCGATCCGCACCAGCCCTTCCGCGTCGTCGCGCTCGTTCTGCCGCAGCAGGGAAGCGCGCGACCCGCGCAGCGGCGGCACAAACCGGATCCTCGTCAGCGCGATCGGCGTCTCCCGCGGAGTCTCGGCCGAAACCAGCGCCGCCCGCCGATACCGCACCCTGTGCCGTGCCCGGTAGTCGATCGTCCGCACATCATGAGCGCGCCGCTGCCGCGCTCGATAGGACACGGTGTGCTCATAACGCGCGCGCCGATGCTGCACTCTGGTGCGCCGCACCGTAGACGACAAAGCCGGCAACGCCAGCGCAAGGGCCATCGCGAAAACAATAAATCTGAAAAGTCGCATCTTTGGGAGACCGCGGAGATCGAACCGAGCCCTTTCAGAATATCCGACGAATGCCATATCGGAAAAGTAACGACCCTGGTTCCCCCATAACGAAAGGGTAATGGTGTTTTTTAGCCCGAGTCACCCCGCGCCAGGCGCCGATGCTCAGAGAATCTTCGCCTCCCGTGGAATGCTTTTCGCAACCAGGAGACTAGCTCTGCGCGATCGAAAATGGCGAACCAGCGAGGAAGCGATGCGATCCGGGAAATTACTCCTGCTGGCTCTCGTCTGGATTGCCGCCATCCGGGAGCGGCATTCCATGAATCGCCGGAGTAGCCCGGAACAGCAGCCCCGCGGTCCGTTCAATAATTTGGAACCACCAGCCTCTTGCCCCGAAAGTCATCTCTGATCCCACGATCCGGGGTACAATTCCAGCGAATCCCGCTAGCGCCGAACTTTTACTGCCCACACGGAGGCCTTCCATGCCCGATGCCGTCGCCCAGCCTGAATCTTCCGCCGCGCCGCTCAACGAAATCCAGCGCGTCGTCGACACCTTTGTCGCTCCCTCAAAAACTTTTACCGACGTCCTGCGCAGCTCCAGCTGGTGGCTGCCCTGGCTCATCGCCGTCATTGTCAGCCTGGCGTTCGGTTACGCCATCCAGCAGAAGATCGGATGGGAAAAGGCCACGGAAAACGTCATCCGTCAGAACCCGACGCAGATGCAGCGAATCCAGCAGCTCCCTGCCGACCAGCAGGCCAAAGCTATGGCCTTCTCGACCACCCTAACGAAGTCCATCTTCTGGGCCACGCCCGCGGTGGCGCTCATCATTGCGCTCATCTGCGCCGGCGTTCTGCTGGCGACCATCAACTTCGGCTTCGGCGGCCGCGCTAAATTCGGCCAGATGTTCGCCGTCTGGTTCTACGGCACCCTCCCCTGGTCGATTCAGGGACTGCTGGGCATCGTCACCATCTACGCCGGCGTCGATCCCGACTCCTTCAACCTGAAAAACTTCGTGGGCACCAACATCGGCTACTATCTCCCGCCCGACATGCCGCACTGGCTCATCGCGCTGGCCACGTCCATTGACGTCACCACCCTTTGGTCGCTCATTCTGCTCACCATCGGCTGCGCCATCATCGGCAAAGTGAAGAAAGGTCAGGCCGCCGCCGCCGTCTGGGGATGGTGGGTCATCATCGTGATCCTCAAGACGATTGCCGGAGCCTTCTCCTAGCCCTCTGTCGCCCTGTTGACGCGAAAGGCCCGCCATCCCGGCGGGCCTTGTTGCTGTTCGGCGCTGTATCCTCGGTCAGCGTGCCGAAGGCGTCTGGCCGTCCGCCTGGGACTCCTACTCCTCTTCTTCCTCCACCGGCTTCTTCGCATTCGCCACAATTTTCTCCGCGATCGGCTGCGGCACCACGTCGTAGTGATCCATCTCCATGTGGAAGCTGCCTCGCCCCTGGGTCATCGCCGTCAGGCTCTGCCCATACGTCAGCATCTCCGCCATCGGCACCTCGGCCCGCACGACAGTGTTTGCCCCCAGTCCGTCCATCCCCTGCACCCGCCCGCGCCGCTGGTTCAGGTCGCCCATCAGCGTGCCCGCGAACTCCTGCGGCGCTTCGATCTCCACCCGCATAATCGGCTCCAGCAGCGCCGGCTTGGCCTGCTCCATGCACTTGCGGAAGGCGATGCGCCCCGCCATCTTGAACGACAATTCATTCGAGTCCACGTCGTGATAGCTGCCGTCGTACAGGATCACCTTGAAATCCACTACCGGAAACCCAGCCAGATACCCGCGCGCCGCCGATTCCTGGATGCCTTTCTCCACTGCGGGTATAAAGTTCCTCGGAATCGCCCCGCCGAACACATCATTCTCAAACTCGAACCCGCCCCCGCGCGGCAGCGGCTCCATTTTGATCTTGCAGTCGCCGTATTGGCCGTGACCGCCCGTCTGCTTCTTGTGCCGCCCCTGCGCGTCGGCCCGTCCCCGGATCGTCTCCCGGTACGGCACCCGCGGCGCCTTCAGCGTAACCTCCGTGTGATAGCGCTTGCGCAGCTTGCTCACCAGCGTTTCGATGTGCGGCTGCCCCGCCGCCGCGATCAGAAACTCGTTCGTCTGCGCGTCGCGGAAGAACCGCACCATCAGATCCTCTTCCATCAGCTTGTGCACCGCCGGCGCCAGTTTGTCCTCGTCGGCCCGCGACTTCGGCTCGATGGCCCACGTCATCGCCGGTTCCGGCATGCTCACCGGCTCAAAGAAAATTTCGTGCGCCTTATCGCCGAGCGTGTCCCCGGTCAGCGTCTCTTTCAGCTTTGCCACCGCGCCCAGATCGCCCGCGTGCAGCTCGTTCACCGCCACCGCCGTGCGCCCCTGCATGATCGAAAGGTGCGAGAACTTCTCCGCCGTTCGCCGCGAATAGTTCTGCGCTGTGCCATCGTTCTTCAGGCAGCCGGAAAATACCTTGAAAAAGCTGATCCGCCCCGCAAACGGGTCGGTCATCGTCTTGAACACAAACAGCGACAGCGGCTCGTCGTCGCTCACCTTGCGCG